>JBBSAB010000001.1:0-337948 GCA_038252755.1 Polyangiales bacterium
AGGGAGATCGGGAGATCGGGAGTCGTGCGAGGGCGAGAACGCATTTTTGGTTTTGGAGGACAAAAACAAAAAATATTTGCCTGGAGACGAGCAAGAGGCCCAGCGCCGCGGGCGGCAGCGCGAAACCCCAAATTCGCGCTCACACAGCCCCCCGATCTCCTGATCTCCCTGTGAAATCTCGACTCGGCACGAGCTACCCGAGCAACAGCAGCGAGAAGCGGTCGCAAAGGGTGGCCCGGCGACGCCACGGCAGTTTCTGCAAGGGGGCTGCAGCTGACCATTCATCACATTTCTGGCCTCGAGCACGAGCGAACAGGAAGGCGGGAACGCGGGAAGATTTCTGTTGTTCTAACAGGCGCCTGAGGCCCAATCGCGATCCCGCTGCGTCCAGTTGCCAGTACCACCCACCCTAAATCTCGGCCTTCCCGTCTTCCCGCCTTCCTGTTGTCCCCGCTGGCTCGGGCAAGATGCGATGAATCATCAGGGGCTGCAGGGTGGCAGCCCGCGGATACGAAGTGTTACTCGCGCGTGAGGCGCGTGATTTCTTCTTTGATCATGGCCTCGGCCAGGGTGGGAACGACTTCCCATACGACCTTTTCGACCACTTCTCGCGACAGGGAAAGGACGCCCTCGATTTGCGCGGGCGTCAGGCCCAGACCGCCGAGCTTGCTGGCGAACTCGGCGTGGGCGCCGTTGCCACCTGCTGCGGGCGCGGCCGCGACGGCGGGTGCCGGGGGTGAGTACGCTTGGGTGCCGGGGACGGTCGGAGCGCGCGAACCGAACGGCGAAGAGACCGGCTTGGTTGGAGCGGCCGGAGCCGCAGCGGCCTGCGGCGGCACAGGCGTGCTGCCGTAAGCGAGCGTCTGCACGCGTTGGCGTTGCGCTTCGGGCGGCCTGGCCGCGAGCGGCATCACCGCAACCGGTGCTGCGACCGGTGCCGGCGCTGCTGCGACTGGCGCTGGCGCCTGGGCGCCGCGCTTCGCCAGCGTCGTGACCTTGTCGATCATTTGCTGGGTGTCGAACGGCTTGTCCATGAAGTCGTCCGCGCCCGCCGCAGCCCCGCGTGCCTTATCGTAAGGCTGGGCTTTGTTCGAGAGCAGCACGACCACCGTCGAAGGCGAGGCGCCCTTGATCTGACGGCACAGGTCGTAACCGTTGGTACCTTCAAGAGCCGCATCAATCAGCGCCACTTGCGGGTGCTCGGACTGAGCCTTGGCTACCGCATCGGCGGCATCGGCTGCAACCACGGTCTTGAAGCCTTCCCCAGCGAACGTGATCTCGATCACCTTTCGCATCGTCTTGCTGTCGTCGACGGCCAGCAGGGTCGTGGTCACGCGTCCTCCAAATGAGCAGGCACAGGCATCAAACTAGTCCGGATTTTTGCCGGACCGAAATCATCGGCGCCCATCCGAAAACTGTCAAGGATTTCGCAGACGTCGGTCGCGTGGGTCGGCGGGGCCCCACCCCCGCCTCCGTTCCTGTAGCAGGAAGTCGCGCACTTCGTTAAGCGATGAGCCGCCCGACTTGTGGGCCGCGTTTGACGGTGCTCGCCTGGTCGGGCCAGATTTGAGAAGTGACCTCCTTACCCAAGCGCGCGCGGTCGGTCTTGTACGCCGCCGTGACGGAGTTCATCGCCTCGGGGGAGCCAGTCGCCAGCCGAACGCTGACCAAGAAATACGGCTTCGAGTTGTCGGCCGCGACCATCCGCAACGTGCTCGCCGATCTCGAAGAGAGTGGCTACCTGAGCCAACCGCACACCTCCGCCGGTCGTGTACCGACCGAAGCTGCGTACCGACTCTTCGTCGATGCGTTGATGGAAGAGCGGCAGCTGACCGGTCAAGAGCAAGCGGACATCGCCAGCTGGTTCTCGGAGTTGCCACCTGGCACCGACCTGTTGCGTGAAGCTGGTCGGCGCCTGTCGCTGTTGTCCGGCGCACCGGCGCTGCTGGTGCGCGCCGGTAGCGCGACGCGTACCTTGCTCAAGCTGCGCTTCATCGCCACGCGCCCTGGTGAGCTGCTGGCCGTGATCGTCTTCTCCGACGGCACGGTCGAGAATCGCTTCTTGAGCTTGGCGGAGCCGGTCAGCGATTCCGATCTCGAACGCATCCACAACATGCTCGAGGAAGCGGTGTCGGGGCGCACGTTGGTCGCGGTGCGTGAGCACTTCGTCAGTGGTATCCGCGACCAGACAGACGAGCTGGGCGCGCTGCACCAAAAGGGCTTGACTCTCGTGCGCGCCGCCGCCGAGGGCGCAGCGCGTGGCTTGAGCATCGAGATTGAAGGCCAGGCGCGCCTGCTCGAACGCCCAGAATTTGGCGACGTCGAGAGCGCGCGTGAGCTTTTGCGCGTGCTGGAAGATCGCCAACGGCTGCTGAGTCTGCTCGATTCGGCGTTGGCTTCGGACAATGTGCGGGTGTATTTGGGCGAAGAAACGGCAGAGGTCGTCGGCTGTCCGGTGAGCGTCGTTGCGGCACCCTTCCGCGACGACGGTGAGAGCGCCGGCGCGCTCGGCATCATCGGGCCGACCCGCATGGATTTCCCGTTCGTCGTGCCGCGGGTCAGCGCCGCCGCCGAGGCGATGAGCGCCGCCCTCACCAAGCTGCAGGGCACGAAATCACGGGCTGATTGACCCGCCTACCGGGCCAGGCTCGGCTACCGTCTCGGGCCCTTGCCGTGCTGGTCACTCGTGCCGAGAACCTACGAGATTCACAGGGAGGATGGGAGGACGGGAGGTACGCGAGGCGAGAATTTTGTGGTTCAAGACGTGCGACGTCGACCGTCGACTGCGCAGTGGCCATTAGACACCGCGCGTCTCGAACAACAAAAACCTCGCGGACCTCCCGTCCTCCCTGTGAAGATTCAGGACTGCGAAACGACAGACCGGAAAGCGCATGGCCCAGAACGGGCTCAGCGTGGCGGCCGTACGGCTTTGTCTGGAGCCGACACGGAAGTTTCTGCGATTTGGGCTGCAGCTTGGCAGCCAAATGCGGTGAATTATCGAGTGAACCAGGTCTACCCGGACTGTTGATGACCGGGCTATGGTGTGTCCATGGTGCAGGTGCCCCCACTAAAAGGTGCTGTCGAAGAGCGCGCCATCGATCGCGCGCTTTCGCTCTCGCTCGGTGATGATCGCGAAGGCGCGCTGCGCATCGCAGCGGCAGTGCTGGAAGACGAGCCGCTCTCGGCTTTCAACACCTTCGTGACTGCGTGGCTGCTCGGCGCTGCCGGCAAGAAGCAAGAGCTGGAGACGGGTCTGCGCGCCGCTTTGGAGCGCGCGGTGTTCGACGGCAACCTGCCGCTGGCGATCGCGGCGCACGCGCTGTTGCGCGACGCGGAGCTGGCGGTCGATGACGGCGTCGAGAGCATGGCGGCGGCGTTCGCCAAGGGCTCGAGCCGACTTTCGGATCGGCGCGGCGCACCTCCGCAAATGGCTTCAGCCGCCAAAGAGCCGGCGCCGCTCGACGACAAGCTGAAGGGCGAAGAGCTGTTGAAGCGCGCGTCCGCGATCTTGTCGGCGGCCAAGGCCGCGCAGGACGAAGCCAGCCTCAGCGCCGCGGCTAGCCAGGTTTCGCCGCAAGTGCTGTTCTCAGCGCTCGATCCGGCCAGCTTCAAGGCGACTGTTTCGGTGTTCGAAGTGCGCTTCGTGCCGGATGATCAAGCCTTGGTCGAAGAGGGCACCGTCGGTAAAGAGGCGTTCATCGTCGCGCGCGGCGAGCTCGATGTGTCGAAGAAATCGAACAGCCCGGGCGGCGCGCCGCTGGCTTTGGCGCGGCTCGGCAACGGTGCGCTGTTCGGTGAAATGGCGTTGCTGTCGTCGGCGCCGCGGACGGCGACCGTGACCGCACGCCGGCCGAGCGTCGTTCTGGTGGGCAGCAAGGCCGCGCTCGATCGCGTGGCCGCGACGGCACCCGAAGTGGGTCGCGTGTTCGCCGAGTTTTGTCGGCGCCGCATGCTCGACAACTTGGTGCGCACCAATTTCATCCTCAAAGCCGCCAGCCCGGCGGAGCGCCCGGCTTTGATTGAGCGTTTCACGGTGCGGCAATTCAATCAGGGCGACAAGATCGTCGTGCAAGGCTCCGCGCCGGATGGTTTACACATCGTGGCGCTCGGTGAGGTCAACATCATGCACGACGACGGCAAGGAGCCGACGTTGGTGGCGCGGCTGGGCCCGGGTGAAGTTGTTGGCGAAGTGGCGTTGATCCTACGGCGTCCGGCGATCACGGACGTGATAGCGCATCATCCGACGGTGACCCTGTTCTTGCAGCGCGACCGGTTTTTGGGGTTGGCGCGAGCGCATCCCAAGGTATTCGTCGAGCTGTACGAGCTGGCCGTGCATCGCGATCAGGAGACGGCGACGGCTGCTTCGTCGGAAGCGGCGGAGAGCGAAGACTTCGTCTTGGTGTGATCCGCGTCCGCCTGCCGAAAGCGGTCACCTGGCCGCGCGATACGCGCGCAATCTCGCGCGTCGGCTATCCGAGCTAGGCGGGGTCGCGTGGCTCCGGTAAAAGTCCACTCGCGGGCCGCGTGAGGCTCGCTCTCGACAAGGAGCGGCGCAGTGAAGCGAAGGTCGTTTGGGCTTTGGGCTCTCGGTGTGTGTGTGTCTGTCGCCGGGTTTGGCGCATGCAAGGTCAATCGCAGCGACGACAAACCCCAGGCCAGCGGTAGCGCTGCTCCGGGTGGTTCTGGCGCCGCGGCCCCAAGCAAGCTCGGCACTATCGGCATCACGTTGATGACCTACAACAACCCGTTCTTTTCGGTGATCAAGAGCGTGGCGCGCAAGACAGCCGAGGCCAAAGGCTATCAATTCCGGGAGAACGATGCGCAGTTCGACGCCAACAAGCAAGCCGCCGCGATCGAAGACTTCTTGGCGCAAGGCGTGAGCGCGATCTTGCTCAATCCGGTCGACTCGGCTGCGGTCGCCAAATCGGTCGAGAAGGCGAATCAGAAGGGCGTGCCGGTCATCACCGTCGACGTGAACGCCGACGGCGGACAGATCGCCAGTTTCGTCGCGTCCGACAACACCAAGCTCGGAGTCTTGACTGGCGAATACATCGCCAAGCGATTGAACGGCAAAGGTACGGTCGCGCTCTTGACTCACCCGACCGTGACGTCCGGCAAGAATCGTGAGGAAGGCTTGAAGAGCGTGCTCGTCAAGTACCCGGAGATCAAAATCGTTGCTGAGCAGGCGACGCGCGGCGAGCGCCTGACGTCGGTCACGGTCACCGAAAACATCCTGACGCGGAGCCCCAAGCTCGACTGCATTTGGGCGATCAACGATCCGACGGCGCTCGGCGCGATCCAAGCCGTCAAGCAAGCCAAGCGCGAGGACAAGATCTTCGTCGTTGCAATCGACGGCTCGCCCGAAGCCGTGGAGGCGATTAAGCTTGGTGGCGCGTTTGCCGCCAGCGCCGCGCAGTACCCGCAAAAGATGGCGGTCGCGGCCGTCGAGCAGGCGATCCGCGCGTTGCACGGCGAAAAGCTCGAGCCCTTCTTCTCGATCGACGGCTCGCTCGTTACCAAGGACAACGTCGCGAGCTTTCCCGGCTGGGCGGAGTGAGCGAACCCGTCAGCAAGAACGCGGGGCTGGCGCTCGAAGTGCAAGCGCTGGCCAAGAGCTACCCGGGCGTGCGCGCGCTGCGTGGCGTCGCGCTCGCGCTGCGCGCCGGCGAAGTCCACATGCTGCTGGGCGAGAATGGCGCCGGTAAGTCGACGCTGGTCAAGGTGCTTGCAGGTGCTGTCGAGCCCGACGCCGGCGCGCAGATCCGCGTCGCTGGCCAAGCGGTTACGCTCCGCGATCCGCGCCACGCTCGTGCGCTTGGCATTTCGGTGATCCATCAAGAGCTGAACCTGGTGCCGAGCTTGAGCGCGGTTCAGAACATGTTCCTGGGGCGCGAGTTGCGCGGACGCTTCGGTCAGCTCGACCACCGCGCGATGCGCGCGCGCGCCGTCGGAGCCTTGACCAAGTTGGGCGTCGTGCTCGACGTCGACGGCGTGGTCGAACGCTTGAGCGTGGCGCAACAACAGCTGGTCGAAATCGCGGCCGCGCTGCTCGACGACTGTCGCGTGTTGATCCTCGATGAGCCCACTTCAGCGCTGTCGCAGCACGAGGTCGAGCGGCTGGCGGAAATTCTCTTGCGGCTGAAAGCCGACGGCGTGGCGGTGCTGTACATTACCCACCGCTTCGAGGAAGTGTTCGCGTTTGGCGACCGCGCGACGGTATTTCGCGATGGCGAGGTGGTAGGCGAGCGGGTGCTGCGCGAAACCGACCGCGCCGAGCTGATCCGGCTGATGGTCGGCCGCGACGTGCGCGAAGTCTTCCCAGAGCCCGCCCGCACCACGGGCGAAACGCTGCTGCGCGTGGCCGGTCTCTCGAGCGAGCACGGGCTGCGGGACATCGCCTTTCAGGTGCGGGCCGGCGAAATCGTCGCGCTGGCGGGCTTGATGGGCGCCGGGCGCACCGAGGTCGCGCGCGCCGTGTTCGGGCTCGATGACACGGCCCGGGGCACGCTGCACGTCGCTGGCCAGCCGCTACGCTTGGGTTCGGTGCGGGCTGCCGTTTCGGCCGGTTTGTCGCTCGCGCCCGAGGATCGCAAGGCGCAAGGCCTGGTACTCGGGCTCAGTGTCGCGCGCAATATCACCCTGGCCGGCACTGGTCAGCGGCGCGGCAAGCTTCGGCAAATCGCCAGCGGGCCAGAGGCGGCTGCGGTCTCCGCGCTATGCGAAAAGCTCAGCATCAAGTGCTATTCACCCGCGCAAATCGTGTCGACGCTGAGCGGCGGCAATCAGCAAAAGGTCGTGCTCGCCAAGTGGCTCGACACCGGTGCCAAGCTGTTCATCTTCGATGAGCCCACGCGTGGCGTCGACGTGGGCGCCAAACAGGAGATTTACCGGGTGATGAACGAGCTCGTCGCCAACGGCGCCGGTATTCTGATGATCTCGTCCGAGCTGCCGGAGGTGCTCGGCCTGGCCGATCGAATCTTGGTCATGTGCGAGGGTCGGATCAGCGGTGAGCTATCGCGCGCCGACGCTACACCTGAGCGTGTGCTGGCGTTGGCGACTGCTTTCCAGCAATCCTCCGAGGTCCGGTCGGCATGAAGCTTCGCGGTAGCAAGTCGACCTGGGCGGCGCTCGGGATGTTGTTGGTGTTGGTCCTCGCGATCAGCGTCAAGCAGCCGAGTTTCTGGATCGCCGACAACCTGCTGAACATCACGCGGCAGATGTCGCTCAACGCGATCATCGCGGCCGGCATGACATTGGTGATTCTGACTGGTGGTATCGATCTTTCGGTCGGTTCGATCTTGGCGCTGGTCGGCATCGTCACTGCCTTGGCACTCAAGAGCGGATTGCCGTGGATGCTGGCGGTGCCGTTCGGAGCGCTGCTCGGAGCGCTGCTCGGCAGTGTCAACGGCGTGTTGATCGCGTTCGGACGCCTGCCGCCGTTCGTCGTCACGCTGGCGATGATGGCGGTGGCGCGCAGCCTGACGCGCGTCGTGACCGACAACAAATCGATCTACAACTTGCCGGACGGTCTGAGCCTGTTGACAAGCACGCTCGAAGTCTCGCCGCTGGGGCTGCGGATCCCGATTCCGTTCCTGCTCACCGGGCTGGTTTACGGGCTCGGCTACGTGCTCTTGATGCACTACCCGCTAGGGCGTTACATCTACGCGCTCGGCGGCAACGAAGAGGCGGCTCGCATCTCGGGCGTGCCGATCACGCGTGTGAAAGTCCTGGTCTACGCCCTATGCGGCGCGCTTGCCGGCTTCGCGGGGGTGATCGCAATTTCGCGGCTGGCGGCGGCTGACCCGACGAGCGGCGTGATGATGGAGCTCGACGCCATCGCGGCGGTCGTTATCGGCGGCGCCAGCTTGGTCGGCGGTCGCGGTCACATCCTGGGCAGCATCGCCGGGGTGGTGACGATGGCGGTGCTCCACAACGTCATGACTTTGCTCGACATCAACCCCGACTGGCAGGGCACGGTCATCGGCGTCGTGATTCTGGGCGCGGTCTTGGCCAATCGGCGCGGTTCTGGCTGAAAGAGCCGCGCAAAGTCGCCTGGCGGGGCCTCGCAGCCCTTGACCGCTTCCCGACTGGCAGCTAAGTCGGGGGCACCATGAAGAGCCGCTTGTTCAGTGTTTTCGGCGCCGTGCTGCTGAGCCTCGTCGGCGTCGCGGCACCCCGCGTCGCCCACGCCCAGGCCAAAATGGCCGTCGTCGATACCGAGCGCGCCGTGATGGAGACCGAAGACGGTCTGCGCGCCCAGGCCACGCTGAAGAAGCTGTTCGACTCCAAGCAACACGAGCTGGACAAGAAGCAAGAGGAGCTCGTCAAGGAGCGCGAAGACATCGAGAAGCAGCGCGACGTCTTGAGCAAGGGCGCGTTGGCCAAGCGCGCCGACAAGTGGCAGCGCGACATGATGCAGCTTCAGCAGAAGTTCGTGGAGTACAACCAGGACATCCAGAAGAAGCAGAGCGAGCTCACGCAGCCGGTGTTCCAGAAGGCGATGAACATCATCCGCCGCGTCGCTACCCAAGAAGGCTTCGACATCGTGGTCGACAAGAAAGCCGTACCGTACGTGCGCAGCGATCTCGATCTGACCGATCGCGTCATCACGATGTACAACTCCGGTGGCGGCGGCGACGCAGCCGACAAGGCTCCGGCCGCACCCGCCAAGTCCGCGGCACCCAAGGGCCCAGCACCGATGGCTCCGCCCGTCCTTGCCCCGCCCAAGACGCCCTGAGGCTGTCTGACCAAGAAGCCTCTCAAGATCCAGATCTCCAAGATTCTGGAGATCCTTCCGCACCGCTATCCGTTCGTGATGGTGGATCGCGTAACCGAGATTGTGCCCGGGAAAACCATCCGCGGGCACAAGATGGTTAGTTACAACGAGCCCTGGTGTCAGGGACATTTCCCGGGGCGACCGATCTTCCCGGGTGTGCTGATCATCGAAGCGCTAGCGCAAATCGGCGGCATTTTGGCGTACGCCTCGGAGCCGTTCGATACGCACGCCAGCCTGATGTACTTCCTGGGCATCGATAAGGCGAAGTTCCGCCACACCGTGACGCCCGGCGACAAGCTCGACCTGATGGTCGAAGTGCTCCACCACCGCTCCAACGTCTGGAAACTCCGCGGCGAAGCCACCGTCGAAGGCACACTCTGCGCCTCGGGCGAGCTACTAGCGTCGATCGTCGATCGCGACGGCTAGCGACTCGAGCAGCGAGCAAACAGGGAGGCGGGGAGTACGGGGAGGGGAGGGAACACGAAGGCGGGAAGGGCGGGAGAAAGACGCATTTTCTGTTCGGGGGACCGAACAAAAAATCGATTGCCCGGGGCCGAGGCGGGCCTGACGCGTCGAGCTAACCTGTTCGCGCACCCAAAAAATCTCTGCTGGCGATCTCCCCGTCTCCCCGTCTCCCTGTTGATTCGGTTGCTTGAGACTTACTTCGACTCGAAGAGATCGTCGAACACGCGATCGAATTCGTCGTCGTTTGCTGCACGCGCGTTGTGTTGCGGGACGCCGGCTGGCGCAGGCAACAACTGCTGGATGCGATCGCTGACGCCGCGGTAGCCGGGATCGCGACGCGCGATCTTCTGGAAGTAGTAAAGGGCGTCTTGGTTCTTGCCCTTCATCTCGTACACGTTGCCCAGATCGTAGTAGAGGCTCATCTCCTGCTCGACCGTCTTTTGCGTGGCTGAGAGTGCGCGCACGTAAGCTTCGGCGGCGCGGTCGAGCTGGTTTTGTTCGAGGTAGATCATGCCGATCATCGCAAAGCACATGCACTCGCGCAGCGGATCGCGGCCGGCGGTTTCGAACTCGCCGACGGCGTCGGGCAGTAGCCCCATTTCCTTGTACGCCACGCCCAGGTCGTAGTGCGTCGCGCTGTCGTTGTCGGCGACCTGCGCCTTCACGCCGGCCTTGAACTTCTCGAACACCTGGTCGACATCGATGTCCTGCGTCGACGACAGCGTCTGCCGGGCGGAGTACGCCGCAAAGCTCTCCGGCGCCGCCTCAATCGCGTCGAGCGCCTCTAACGACTGCGCGACGTCGTAACCCTGCCCGGTGCCGTGGTCGCTGAGCTGCGAGCGCTCTTTGGTCTGACTCTCGCCCGAGCTGCTCAGCTGGGCGTCGATTTCGCTCAACCGCTCGAGCACCAACTTGTGGTTGGGCGTGCGTCCTAGCTGCTCGAGCAAGATGTTCTTGGCGTCGTCGTACAAGCCGCGAGCCGCGAAGAACTCGGCTTCGTCGAGCACGTCTTCCAGGCCCTCGTAGCTCGGTTCGGCGACTGCAGCCGGTCCCGGCGGCGGAATGAAATCTTCGACGATCGAGATCTCTTGCTCGTCTTCGTCGTCTTCGTACGTTGCAAGCTCGGTAATGTCGGTCGTCGGCTCGCCGACGCCCAGCTCGTCGTCCGGCTGCGACCCGAGCGGGAAGCTCGGCAATGGCTCATCCGCGCCACCAGGGCCGCCGAATGGATCGTCCATCGCCGACAGCGAGCGCTTGGCCAAGCTGCGACCCGGCTCGCTGTGCATCGCCTGCTCGGCCGAGACCTCTTCGAGGTCGTAGGACGGCAGTGGCTCATTCGGGTCGAAGCCGTCCGGCTGCGAGCCGGGCAGCATATCGTGCGCGCTTCTGACGCGCGTGCGACCGTCATCCACCTCTTCGGTGTACGGGTTCGACCCGCTGGCCAGCTGTTCCCACAGCAGCAGCGCGTCGTGATTCTCTGGATCGACCTCGAGCACCTGCGCCAAGAGCAGCTCGGCTTGGCCCACGTTGCCGATCTCGAAGTACAGCTGGGCAACGTTGATGCTCTCTTGCTGCGCCGCCTCGCGCTCGCCAGCCTCCAGCAAGAGCTCGCGCAATTTCTCGCGGATTTCCAGCGAACGCGGGTCGATCTCCAGTGCGATGTGCAAGGCTTCAATCGCCTTGGGGTAGAGCCGCAGCTTGCGGAACGACTCCGCGTCGACGATCGCCTTGCGCGCGTGTCCGCGGGCGTCGAACGAGCTCGGGTCGTTGAGCTCCTCGGCGGCTTCTTGCTGCTCGTCCACCACCACTACGTCCGGCGCGCTGGCCATGTGCGGGCGCGGATTGGGCAAGGTGACCTGCGGCGCCGCCGCGACGTCGAAGTTCTGCGAGTCTTCGATCAGCTCGACATCCGAGTCCGATAGCGAGGCGTGCGATGACTCGATCGGTCGCACCGAGTGTGCGGCTGGCATCACGCTGTCGAACGCCGCGACCTGATCGTCGCTGGGCGCGACCTGGCGTAGGTGACCGAGGAGTTGGCTGTAGAGATCGGTCTTGTTCTGCTCGCGCGCCAGGCGAGTCATCTCTTTGTAAACCTCGACCGCCTTCGCCTCTTGACCGATCAGCGTGAACGCTTGCGCGAGCAAACCGAGCGTCTCGAGGTCCTTCGGATCTGCCTGGAAGCAGATCTGCAGCTTGGCCAGCGCTTGCATGCCGTCTTCACGCGTGGCGCGACCCAGGTAAAGCTCGGCGGCGACACGGGCAAAGCGCGCGTCTTGCCGGAAATGCAGGATGCGCTCGATCACCTTCAGCGCGTCGTCGGAGCGCTCCAGGTTCATCAGCAGCTCAGCCGCGGTCCAGAACGACTCGATCGCTTCGTCGAGCGATTGGACGCGACAGCAGGCCTCGGCCAGCCGCAGGTGGGGCAGCGGATTGCCCGCGTCGAGCTCGACCATCTTGCGGAAGACCTCGATCGCGTCGCGATCGCGGCCGGCGCGCTGCAGGCGCGTCGCCACTTCGTCCCAAGCCGCCAGTGCGTCACTAGTCAGGCCCAGCTGGGTGTAAATGTCCGCCAGTTTGGGCACGATGTGCCCGTAGCGATCAGCCAGGTCCGGCGCGTGCTTCTTGATCAGCTCGCGGATCTGCTTGTAGACGGCGATCGCTTTGAGCGCGAAGCCCTGCGAGGCATAGAACTGACCAACGCGATCGTAGGTCGCGATCGCTTCGGGGTAGGCCGACAGCCGCGCCTGAAGATCACCAATCTTCAATAGCGTGCGAGCGTCGTTCGGATCCTCCTGAACGATCCTCTGGTATTCCACGATCGCCCGGTCGTACTTCTTCTTCTCGATGTACTTCTGGGCGGCCTGGAGAATCTTCTCGCGCTCGATGGACAAGGCTTCTGCTCGGATTTTGGATTCGGGGGCCGGGCCGAAACGCAAGGATCAGAGGCGCCAAATCCTACGAACTTTCGCGGGGTTGGTCAAGGTGTGCAGCACCGTTCGCGCCGGGATTTGGAGGCTGAGCGCGGTGCCGTGAGCCTGCTACATTTCCAGGAAAGTGCTGACCCTCGCCGACGTTGAGCGTGCCCAGGCTCGCATTCTTGGGCGGGTGCGCCGCACGCCGCTCAGCGAAAGCGCTGCGCTGTCGCGGCTGGCCGGCTGCCAAGTCCATCTGAAGCTCGAAAACCTTCAGTTTACGGGGTCTTTCAAGGAGCGCGGCGCGGCCTCCCGCTTGCTGCTGCTGTCGGCCGTCGAGCGCGCGCGCGGCGTCATCACCGCCAGTGCTGGAAACCATGCTCAAGCGGTGGCTCTCCACGCATCACGCCTGGGGGTGGTGGCCACCGTGGTGATGCCGGAAGCGACGCCGCTGGTGAAGGTTCAAGCCACCGAGAGTCACGGCGCTCGCGTGCTGCTGCACGGTTCCGGCTACGACGATGCGGCGGCGCACGCGGCGCAGGTTGCGGCGGAGTCGGGCGCCATCTACGTGCACCCGTTCGACGACCTCGAAGTGATGGCCGGCCAAGGCACGATCGGCCTCGAGCTCGTGGAGCAGCTTGCCGACTTCGACGCT
Organism: Polyangiales bacterium; assembly: GCA_038252755.1. Lineage (GTDB taxonomy): Bacteria > Myxococcota_A > Polyangia > Polyangiales > Polyangiaceae > PMG-095. The sequence goes on from JBBSAB010000001.1 coordinate 12,809, forward strand.
GTGATCGTGCCGGTTGGCGGTGGTGGTCTGATCGCCGGCATCGCCACGGTGCTGCGCGAGACGAAGCCGGACGTCCGGATCATCGGCGTGGAGTCGCGCACGTTTCCGGGCATGCGCCGCGCGCTCGAATCGGAGACCCCGACTTCGTTACCGCCGACGGCGCTGCCAGGCGGAAAGACGATCGCTGACGGCATCGCGGTGCGGCGCGTCGGTCAGCTTACGCGGCAAGTGGTGCGCGCGCGGGTCGACGAAATCGTGCTCGTCGACGAGGACGAGATCGCCGAAGCGATCTTGCTTTTGCTCGAGCGCGAGCGAACGGTGGCGGAGGGCGCGGGCGCTGTCGGGCTGGCAGCGCTGTTGTACCGAGATTTGGGGCTCGCGGGGCAGCGCGTCGTGGTCGTGATTTCGGGCGGCAATATCGACGTGAACCTGATGGCGCGGGTGATCGAGCGCGGCTTGGTCAAGAGCGGCAGGTTGTGCCGGCTGTTCGTGACGGCGCGCGACATCTCCGGAACCCTGCACGGCATCACCGGTGCGGTCGCGGCGGCGCGCGCCAACATCGTCAGCATCGAGCATGATCGCGCTTTCTCGGGTGTCGAGCTGGGCCAGACGCGCGTCGAGCTGGTGATCGAGACCAACGGCGCCGATCACATCGTGGCGGTCGAGGCCGAGCTGACACGCGCGGGATTCGAGTTTCGCCGCGCGTAGGGCTCGTTTCAACGACCGTACTGGGCCGGGCAAATTCCAGCACGCGGCCCCATCGCCCAGACCCCCCTTGATTGATGAGGCCAGGGGTACAATGCTCAGATGGTGCAACCCGATTTGAGCCCCGCCTTGGGCGCCTACCGAGCACCCTTTGCCGCTGGGGGTCCGGTCGCCATCGACGAAGCCCTCTGCGGACGCCTACTTACCGTGGCGCTGTCCAAGGGCGGCGACTACGCCGACCTGTTCTTCGAGTACCGTGCCGGCGGAGGGCTCAACTTCGAGGAGGGCATTTTGCGCAGCGCCTCGCGCGGCGTGAGCCTCGGCGTCGGCGTGCGCGTCCAGAAGGGTGACGCCACCGGTTACGCTTACGTCGAAGACATGGAGTTCGACGCGATGAAGCGCGCGGCTGAGACTGCGGCGCGCATCGCAGACGGTGGCAAGACCATCGAGCCGGTGCGGCTCGAGCGGCGCGACGTGGCGGATCGCTACCGGCTCGAGCAAACGACGCTCGACGTTCCAGGCGCCGAAAAGCGCGACCTGCTCGAGCGCGCCAGCCGTGCCGTGCTGGCCTTCGATTCGCGCCTGATCAAGGCGTCGGCGTCGTTCTCCGAAGAGGTTCGCGAGATCTTGATCGCCACCAGTGACGGGCGCTTCGTACGTGATTTCCAGCCGATGCTACGTTTCGGCATCAGCGCGGTCGCCGAGAGCGCCGGCAAGCGCGAGTCGGGTCGCAGCGGTGGCGGCGGTCGGATGACGCTCAGCTACTTTGCCGGCAAATCACCGGAAGATCACGCGCGCATCGCCGCGCAGCAGGCGTTGGTTTTGCTCGACGCGCGCTCGGCGCCGGCTGGACAAATGGAGGTCGTGTTGGCGCCGGGCGACAGCGGCATTCTGCTGCACGAGGCCGTTGGCCACGGCTTGGAAGCCGACTTTAACCGCAAGAAGACCAGCAACTACAGCGATCGCATCGGCGAAGTGGTGGCAAGCTCGTTATGTACCGTCGTCGACGACGCGACGCTCTTGCAGAGCCGCGGCTCGATCAACGTTGACGACGAAGGTCTCACGCCCGAGCGCTCGGTCTTGATCGAGAACGGCGTGCTGCGCGGCTACATGCAGGATCGTCTCTCTTCGAGGCACTTCGGCGTCAGCCCTACGGGTAACGGACGCCGCGAAAGCTTCGCCGCATCCCCGATGCCGCGCATGACCAACACCGTGCTTCTGGCTGGTCCGCACGACCCGGAAGAGATGCTGCGTGGGGTAAAACGCGGCATTTATGCCAAGACTTTTGGCGGTGGCCAGGTCGATATCTCGAACGGAGACTTCGTTTTCTCGCTCACCGAAAGCTACCTGATCGAGGACGGAAAACTGACGACACCGTTGAAGGGCGTGAATCTTATTGGCAACGGTCCCGAAACACTCCGCGAGGTAAGTGAATTGGGTAACGATGTGGCTCTCTCCGACGGCAACTGGACATGCGGCAAAGACGGCCAAAGCGTCCCGGTCGGCGTGGGCTGCCCAACCATCAAAATCTCACGGATAACAGTTGGTGGCACTGAAATCTGAGCATTCTCGAGCCAAAAGCTTCGTCGCAGTCATCGGTCACGGACCCATGCTCGAGCGCGAAGAAGGCGCTTCATCCACGTTGCGCCAGCTAGGCGCGACGGTAAGAACGCTCGATCTGTGGGACGACCCAGTCGAGCTCATCCAAGAAGACGACGACGAGCTGGAAGTGCGCCCGCGCGCTCTGGTTTTCGAGGCGCTCGATCGCCCCGACCTCGCCGTCGCCGCCCTGCGAGCGGTCCGGAAGGAACCGTATTTCGACAACGTCGGCGCGATCATTGCCGTAACAGTCGGGCAAATTGCCCGCATCGACCCCTCCACGGGTTTCGATGATTTCGTACTCCACCCGTACGTTCCCGAAGAGCTCTACGGGCGCATCCGAGCGCTGGAATGGCGCCGGAGCGAATTCGCCACCGAGGAGCGCCACAAGGTGGCTGGCATCGTGGTCGACAAGGCAGGCCATGAGGTGTTCGTCGATGGCCGTCCGATCGCGCTGACGGCCAAGGAGTTCGCGCTGCTCGCCTACTTGTGCGAACGGCGCGGCAAGGTACTCTCACGTGAGCACTTGCTCGCGCGAGTCTGGGGCAACCGCTACGAAGGCGGTCCGCGCACTGTCGACATTCACGTGCGGCGCTTGCGCGCCAAGCTGGGTGACGCGTTGCCGCTCGAGACGTTGCGCGGCTCCGGCTACAAACTGCGCGCGCCCGATACCGAAGAGAAGGCAGCGCGCGAAGCCGAAGACCACGAAGAAGACGAAGAAGACCTCGAAGAGGCGTGAGTCAGGGGCGGCGCTCTGGGGTTAGCCCAAGAGCGCCGCGATCTGGCTCAAGATCTCCTCTTCCTCATCGGCCACCGAAAGATCAGAGAGCAGCAGCTCTTTGACGGCGCGCAGCACGTCGGTGCGGCGTTGTTTGAGTAGCCCCAGGTTTGGCGGCACGAGCGGCGCTCTACCCGTCAACATCGCTTGCAGCGCTTCGAGCTCCGGCTCGGGCAGGCTGCTGCGTCGGGCGAATGCCATCAGCGCGGCCGCTTCGGCGGGTGCCACCTCGTGATCCGCCCAGGCCACCTGCAGCAGCAGTTTCACCAGCTCGGACGCGAACACACCGTCGGGAATGCGCGAATCTGACACCGGGCCAGGCTACACCTTCCTGGCGGGCGCGGCACGCGCCGCCCCCCTCGGCCGAAGTGACCCGGAGTGGACGAAGTCCACGGAGGACCACGGCCCGAGCGAAGCGAGGGAGCGCCGAAGGCGCAGTGCATTCGGCCGAGCCTCCCCCCACGCGGCGGCGCCGGACGGTGTTGTCTCAAAGCCGTCGTCGTCCCACGGACCCGTCGGGCGCCACCTGAGCCGACCGTGATATACGAGCCTCGCCATGGGCGAGAAGATTGGCGTGCTGTTCATCCAATCACACGAGGGTTTCGGCGCCGACGCCGTGATCCACGCGCACATCATGCGCCACCTGGACCGCACGCGTTTCGAGGTCCACGTCGCCGTTACGGCCGGCGACGGCACGACGCCGTCGCGCCCGTTGCAGATCTTGCGCGAGATTCCGGATTTGCGCGTGCGCCCCACGCATTTCGCGCCCGGGCTGCGCGGACGGAGCGCGCAGGCGTTGTTTTTGGGAGCCAAGGCCGGGCGGCAATTTCCTAAAGACTTCGCCGACCTGCGTCGGTACGTGCGGGCGAACCAGATTCGTTTGATCCACAGCGGCGACCACCCGCGCGACTGCGTGTCCGGGGTGGTGCTCGGCAAAGTGACCTCGGCAAAATCGATCGTGCACGTGCACGTCAAGTGGGCGAGCCACTACAGCGCACCTGCAAAGTGGGCGGTGCGCTCTGCCGACGCGATCTTCGGCATTTCCGACTACGTGACGAGCACCGTCGTCGGCATGGGGCGCCCGGCGCGCGACGTTCACACCGTGCTCAACTGCGTCGACGTGGCGGCTTGGGATCCGAACACCGACGGCAGCGCCGTGCGCCGCGAATTCGGCATCGCGCCGGACGCGCCGTTGATTGCGTCGGTGTCGCGGTTGTTCTCTTGGAAGGGGCAACGTGAGCTGTTGAAGGCCTTCGCGGCGGCCCGTAGCGAGCTACCGGCGTTGAAGCTGCTGATTGTCGGCGCTGACGAGCGCGAGGCGCACGTGGGCTCGTTCACCGACGAGCTCAAGGCGCTGGCGCAAGAGCTGGGCGTTACCGAGCATGTGGTCTTTACGGGGGCGCGCTCCGACGTGGCGCGGATCATGGCTGCATGTGACGTATTCACGTTGCCCAGCTTCGAAGAGCCGTTTGGCCTGGTTTTCTTGGAAGCAATGGCGATGCGCCGACCGATCGCCGCGCTCGACAACGGCGGTACGCCGGAGGTAGTCGAGCACGGCAAATCGGGGCTGCTGTCCGCGCCGTACGATATTCCGGCCTACACCGCGAATATCCTGACCTTGCTGCGCGACCCTGGGCTACGCACGCGGATGGGCGAGCACGGGCGCCAGCGGGTCGTCGACTACTTCAACGCGCAACGCATGGTCGCCGACACAGCCGCCGCCTACGAAAAAATCTTGGCGAGCTAGGGCTGCCACCTCGCAGCCTGAATTGCAGAAGCTACCGTCGCGAACCCGGGCAACTCTGCGCGGCTCGAGATTAACAGGGAGGCGGGGAGACGAGGAGGTCCGCGAGGGCGAGAACGCATTTTCTGTTCTGGAGGACCAGAACAGAAAATATTTCCTTCGAGGGGAAGACCTGTTGCGGCGCAACGCTTCGTCCGGGTCGCAGGCGGCAGCGCGAACCCCAAGATCTGGTCTCGCGGATCTCCCCGCCTCCCCGCCTCCCTGTGAATCTCGAAGGTTCTCGCGACGAGCGATCAGGACGGCAGTAGCCCGAGGCGTGCCGTTCGGGGCGACCGAGGGACGACACGTGAGCTTCTGCAAGCGGGCTGCTTTGTGGCAGCCCAAGGGTTAGTTCGACTGCTTTTCGCGGTCGGTGCGGACCCACTCGGAGGTGGCGCGGGGCGGCTTTTTGAAGCGCAAGGTCAGCTTCCACAGCACGTAGACTGGGGCCAGCGCCAGATCGAGCAGACCGCGCAGGCCGGTACCGGAGACCATCCAGCCGCGCAGCACGTACGCCACGACCGAGGCGAGCCCGAGCCCATACGCGGCCAGCGAGACTCGACCGTGGCCGAGCCCGAGCATCAGGCCCGCTGCGGCGAGCCAACCGAGGAACACCCCGACCGCGATCCGCGACAAAGGCGGGATGTACAGATCCATCGACAGATCGAACAGCACGCGGCTGCGGCGCGCGAAGCTTTGGCCGAGCAGGCGCCGCGCGTGCTGATTGACGAGCAGCTTGCGCCCCTCTTCCCAACGTCGGCGCTGGGAATTGGCTGCCGCGGCTGACGTCACCATTTCGCCGTAGACGTGCGCTTCGTCGGCGTAGTGCACGCGATGACCGGCTTCGCCCAGCCGAACGCCGTACTCGACGTCTTCGACCACCGAGTAGGCGCGGTGCGGGATCTCACGCAAAAGCTCGGTACTGAAGCACATGCCGTTGCCGCGCAGACCGCACGACAACGCGAGCCGTTCGCGCGCCCGCGAGCGCACGATGTGAAAGGCGCCAAAAGCGATGGCGATCAGCCGCGTGCGCCAGCCGGCGTTCGGGTTGCGCACGGCGTAGTCGGCCTGCACTGCGCGCGCGCCCAAATCGCGGCGCGCCGCGAACGCTCGCAGCAGATTCGGCGAGATCAGCGTATCGGCATCGATGACGACGACGGCGTCGACATCCGGTGACGTGGCCGAGAAGACGTGATCGAGGGCGTAGCCTTTGCCGCGGCGCTCGGTGTCGTTCCTGACCATGACGGTGGCGCCGGCGGCGGCAGCTTTCTCGGCCGTGTCGTCGCTGCAGTTGTCGGCCACGACCACGACCTCGAACAGCGCGGACGGATAGTCGACGGCGCGCAAGCTCTGCACCGTTTCGGTGATGCCGGCGCTCTCGTTGTGGGCCGGCACGACGAAGCGAAACCGGCGACTCGGCTCGGCCGCCGTTGGCCGCGGCAGTCGGGCTGACAGCAAGGTAGCGCTCAGCAGATACAACGCCGCGAAATGCAGCGGACTGCCCAGTAGAAACAGTAGAAGGTCGAGGCCCGTAGCCAGCGTCACGTTGCTCCTTTTCGCGGTGTACGGGAAGTCTGCGCGCGCGGCAAGCAAGGCGGGGCTTTCGGGCTTGCGTGGCCTTGCTGCACCCCGAGCGCGCAAGCTACCATGCGCCCAACGTGACCTACTCCGAATCAAGATGCGCGGCCGTGGTCGGTCTGACGCGCGCCATCCCGCTCTCGCTGCTGCTGTTGATCGCGTTGCCGGGCTGCGCCAGCGCCGGACAGTACGTTTGGTATAGCGAGCTACCGAAGACCGAGCAGGGCATGGATACGGGCGACTACGTGATCGGCGTCGGTGACACCGTCAACATTCGCGTCTACGAGCAGGACGGCTTGTCGGGCGAGGTCAAGATCCGCAACGACGGCAAGCTCGGCTTGCCGTTGGCAGGTGAGGTCGTCGCCGCCGGCAAGCGCCCGTTCGATTTGTCGCGCGAGATCGAGCAGCGGCTCAAGGAGTTCATCGTGTCGCCGCGCGTGGTGGTCAACGTGACCTTGGCGCATCCGGTCAGCGTTACCGTCGTCGGTGAGGTCGGCACCGTCGGCACTTTGACGATGGATCCGCCGGCTCGCTTGGTCGACGCGCTGGCCAAATCGGGCGGGCTCAACGACTTCGCCGACTCGACGAAGATCTTCGTGCTCCGGCAATTCCCCGCCTTTCGGCGCATTCGCTTCAAGTGGGAAGCCATCATGCGCAACGAAGGAGGAGCCGCCACCTTCCCGCTGCGCACTGGCGACGTCGTCGTCGTCGAGTGAGGCTCAGGCGCTGGGCGCGCGACGGAAGCGCGCCAGCCTGCGGCCCAAGATGCCTTTGAGCATCTCGACCGTTGCCGGCTGGACGGCGCCACCAAACCAGGCGGCCACGACGTAGGTGAGCACCGACGCTGGCACCGCCAAGAACAGCGAGATCGGCTTGGTAAAGTAAGCGACAGCGGTCATCCCGACGCCGGCAACGCTGGCGAGCGCGAGCGATTTGCCCAAGCCGCGATCGAACAGGCCGCGCGGTGCCAACGCGATGCCGCAGATCACCACCAAGAGCTCGCTCAGCACGAGCGTCAGACACGTGCCCATCGCGCCGTTGCCCATCCGGCGCTGGAAGTAGGGAATCAAGAACGGGTTGCCGGCCAAACTGACGACCAGGCAGATGCACTGCACGACGGTCCAGGCCTTCTGCCGATCCGCTGCCAACGTAGCGGTGCCCAGCGGCATGCTGAAATAGACCAGGAAAACGAACAGCGACATCAGCCGCAGATGGTCGGCGGCGCCTGCGAATTTGGCTGCGCCGAAAACCGATACGCCGATTTCCGGAAACATGCCGCAGCCGACCGCGGCGGGGATGGCGATCAGGGCCACGCCGTAGATCGCCCCACGCGTGACGCGGACGAACTCGGCTTTGTTTTCGGTGTGCAGGCGACACAGGGTTGGGTAGAGCGCGTTGACGATCGAGCTCGCGGGGAAAATCAGCAGGCCGATCAACCGCTGCGAGACGCCGTACCAGCCGGTCACTTCCGGCGGCACCATCTTGGCCAAGAACGCGCCGTTGATGAACGGCCCGAGCACCATCGCCAGCCCGAACACCACGAACGGCGTGCCGAGACGCAAAAGCGCCTTCAGCGCGCCGGTGTCGTAAGTCAATGCGCGCACACCGACCGGCCGCAACGAACGCCGCAGGTAGTAGACGGTGATCATGGCGACGATGATCTGCGAGATCAGCAACGCTCGCAGCAGCCCGCCCAGCATCAGGACCGGCACCAGCACGATCACCATCATCAGCTGCTGCGCGACGTGCGCGATGGCGGGGATATCGGTGCGTTCGAAGCCGCGAATCGTGTCTTTGAAGCCGGCCGCCACCGAGTTCAAGATCGCCAACGGAAAAGACAGTGCCACTGCCCAGCGCGCGCCGGTCGAATAGCCCAGCATCCAGCACACGAGCGCGAGCAGGCCCGAGACGACCAGCGACGACGCCGCGCGCCAGACCAAGCCGGTGCCGAGGTACGCGCCAGCCTTGCTGCGATCGCGAGCGACTAGCGCGGGCGTGGCTCCCTGCAGCCCCCATTCGAGGCCCAGGATCGCGAACGCACACACGGTGCTGGCCAGGTACAGGTAGCCGAACTCTTCCGGACCGAGGTACCGCGCGATTAGCGCATTACTTACTACGGAGATGGGAATCGTGACGGCTTGCGCGGCGGTCAAGAAGAAGGTGTTGCGGACGAGCCTGCGACTTGCGACAGCCGGTGAGTCAGACGGATCGGACACACTACCCGCTGCGTCCGCTGGCCCTGGGTCCGGCGCGATCTGTGTTGGTGACGAATTGGGCGCGCCCGACATGAATCAAGACGGACCGTTCCACAGCGGCTGTCGCTCGTCCACTCCACCTGGCGGCTCTGCTTTCCGCACGGGGTCTCCTGTGCAAGGATCGGTGCCCATTGGCTGACAATCTCGAAGGCACCTCCACGTTCGATCCGTTCGCCGGCCCAGCGATTGTCGCGACGGCTCCTACGACCGAACCGCAACGTGAAATCTGGACGGCTTGTGCGCTGGGAGACGACGCGTCTCTCGCCTACAACGAGTCTGTCACACTCGCGTTCGATGGTTCGCTCGACGTCGCGGCGCTGCGCAGCGCTTTCGACGATGTCGTCGCACGCCACGACTCGCTGCGTTCGACGCTGAGCGCCGACGGCCTGACCTTGTTGGTCGGGGGCGCGACGCCAGGCGCGCTCGACTACGTCGATCAGTCAGGGCTCGACGCTGCGGGGCAGCAGGCCGAGCGCGCGGCGCTGGCCGAGCGCGAGGTCAACACGCCGTTCGACCTGCAGAAGGGGCCGCTGTTTCGGGCGCGCTTGATCAAGCTCGGCGAGCGGCAGCACTACGTCGTGCTGACGGCGCATCACATCGTCTTCGACGGTTGGTCGAACGCCGTCTTGGTCAGTGACTGGGCGGCGCTCTACGCGCAGCGACTGGGGGTCGCGCCCGCTCCGGAGCCGGCGCCCTCTTTTGCCGAGTATGCGCAACAGCAGGCCGGGCTAGCGCCCGAGGTGGGATACGCAGACGAGGCCTTCTGGCTCGAGCGCTTCAAGGGCGCGCCCAGCAGCGTCGATCTACCGAGTGATCGCCTGCGGCCACCGCTAAAAACTTTCAACTCGCGTCGCCAAGATTTGCATTTGGACGCCGAGCTGGTTACGCTGCTCCGGCGCACCGGCGCCACGTTCAAAGCTAGCTTGTTCGCGACGCTGTTCGGGGCATTCAACGTCCTGGTCAACCGACTCAGCCAGCAAGAAGACCTGGTGATCGGCATTCCCGCGGCCGGCCAGAGTCAGGGCGACTATGCCGGCCTGGTCGGGCATTGCGTGAATATGCTGCCGATTCGCAGCAGCGTGCTGCGGACCGAGCCGTTTTCGGAGCTGCTGGGCCGCGTTCGCGCCGGGCTGCTCGACGCGCAAGAGCACCAGAGCTTCACGTTCGGCAAGCTGCTGACGAAGCTGCCGCTGCCGCGCGATCCCAGTCGCCTGCCGCTGGTGTCGGTGATTTTCAACGTCGACCGCGCGTCGAACGACAGCGTGCGTTTCCCCGAGCTGTCGCTGCGCGTGTTCAGCAATCCGCGCGCGTTCGAGAATTTCGACCTGTTCGTCAACGCCGTCGAGAACGGCGGCAAGGTCGAGCTCGAGTGTCAGTACAACACGGATCTCTTCGATACCTCGACGATCACGCGCTGGCTGGCCACGTATGAGACGCTGCTGCGCTCGATCACGCAGGAACCAACCGCGCTGGTCGGCCACCTGAATACCGTCTCGGACGCAGATCGGAGCCAGATTGCGGCTTGGAACCAGCGTAGCCGCGAATTCCCGCGCGAGCGCTGCGTGCACGAGCTGGTGACCGCGGTCGCGCTCGCTCAACCCGACAAGGTGGCTTGCGAATTCCAAGGCACGACGCTGAGCTACGCGGAGCTGAATGAGCGCTCGGACGCGTTCGCGCGCAAGCTGCGCAGCCTTGGCGTTCGATCCGGCACGCTGGTCGGCTTGTGCGTGGAGCGCTCGCCGGCGCTCTTGGTCGGCGCGCTCGCGATCTGGAAGGCGGGCGGCGCGTACGTGCCGATGGATCCCGGTTACCCGCGCGAGCGCTTGGCGCAAATGTTGGAGGACTCGGCGGCGCCGGTGTTGGTGACCGAAGCTGCCGTGAACAAGGAGCTCGCGCTGCAAGGCGCCACGCTGGCGTTCGTCGAAGAACCAGCCGCGGCCCTGCCCGAGCTCTCGCTCGAAGAGGACCGCCCGACGTCGAGCCATCCGGCGTACGTCATCTACACATCTGGCTCGACGGGCAAGCCGAAGGGCGTGCTGGTTCCGCACTCGTCGGTCGTGAATCTGCTGTCCAGCGTCGCCAAAGAGCCGGGGCTCACCGGCAGCGACGTCGTGCTCGGCGTCACGACGCTTTCGTTCGACATTGCGGTCTCCGAGACGTGGCTGCCGCTAACGGTCGGAGCCAAGATCGTGATGGTCAGCCGCGAAACCGCCTCCGACGGCGGTCTCTTGCGCGAGGTCGTCGAGAAAAAGGCGATCAGCTTCATCGACGCCACGCCCGCGACCTATCGGCTGCTGCTGGCTGCCGGCTGGACCGGTTCGCCGACGCTGAAGGTGATCTGCACCGGTGAAGCGATGCCGCTCGATCTGGCTCGGCAGCTGCTGGGCTGCTGCGGCAGTTTGTGGAACGGCTATGGTCCGACTGAAACGACGGTCTGGTCCACGTTCTGGCAAGTGCCGGCAAAGCTGTCGCGCGTGTTGATCGGGCATCCCGTCGACAACACGCGCATCTATGTGCTGGACGAGCAGCGGCACCAGGTGCCGATCAACGTGCCGGGCGAGCTGTACATCGCCGGCAGCGGCGTCACGCTCGGCTACCTGAACCGGCCGGAGCTGACCAGCGAGCGGTTCCTCGATGATCCGTTCGAGCCGGGTGCGCGCATGTATCGCACGGGCGACGTCGGCCGCTGGCTACCGAGCGGTGAGCTCGAGTGCATGGGCCGCAACGACAATCAGGTCAAGCTGCGCGGCTTCCGCATCGAGCTCGGTGAAATCGAGAGCGCGCTCGGCCAGCACGAGGCGTTGGGGCAGGTCGCGGTGATCAAGCGCGAGGACCGGCCTGGCGATGCCAAGTTGGTCGCGTATTTCGTGGCCAAGGCCGAGGCGCCAACCGCCGCCAAGTTGCGTGAGCACCTCAAGACGACGCTGCCCGACTACATGGTGCCGGCCAGCTTCGTGAAGCTCGACCGCATGCCGCTCACGCCCAGCGGCAAGATCGACCGTCGCGCGTTGCCGGTGCCGGACGCGGCTCCGGCTGGCTCGGACACCGAGTTCGTAGCGCCACGCACGCCGATGGAAAAGACGATGGCCGAGCTGTGGAGCGCGATGCTGGGCGTCGGGCGCGTTGGCGTTCATGACGATTTTTTCGCGCTCGGCGGGCACTCCTTGCTGGCCTCGCAGATCTTGGCGCGCTTGCGGCGCGATCACGGCGTTCAGCTGTCGTTCCGCAAGTTCTTCGAAGCGCCGACGGTCGCGCGCTTGGCCAAGGAAGCCGAAGCCGTCTCTGCTGAAGCGGGGCCGACTTTGGTGCCGCTGGTGCGCCGCGCGCCGGGCACGTCAGTGCCACTGTCGATGTCACAAGAGCGCGTCACGTTGATGGAGCAGATGCATCCATCGCAGCAGACGACGCACATCTTGCCGGCCGCGTGGGAGATGACGGGCGCAGTCGACCTCAAGTTGCTGCAGGCCAGCCTCGACATCGTGGCGCAGCGTCACGAGACCCTGCGCAGCGTGATCGGCGCGTCGGGCTCACCGATGCTGCAGCACGTACGCTCATCGATGGACCTCACGATCGAGGCGCGCGACCTGCGTGCGTTGCCGGAGGCCGAGCGCCGCCCGCGCATGATGCAGGAGATCCGTGAGCGCACGACCGTGCCCTTCGACCTGTACGAGGGGCCACTGTTTCGCTCGGTGCTGTACCAGCTCGAAGATCAGCTGTTCGTCTACTTCACGCTGCGCCACAACGTGATCTGGGACGGCTGGTCGTACGACGTCTTCCTGGCGGACCTTTCCGAGAGCTACGCGGCCCTGGCCGCGGCGCGCGCCTCGAAGCTGCCCGAGCCGCCGATCACCTACGGGGATTTCGTGATTTGGCAGCGCGAGACCGTGAAAGGCACGGAGATCGCCCGCCAGCGCGACTGGTGGCACAAAGAGCTCGCCGATTCACCGGCTGAGCTGCCGCTACCGTACGATTTCCCGCGGCCGACGCGGATGAACTATCGCGGTGGCACGATCCTCCTGCGCTTCAGCCAAGAGCAGGCGCAGGCGCTGACTGCGCTCGGTCACCAGGCGAACACGACTTTGTTCATGGTGCTGTTCGCGGCGTACGCGACGCTGCTGCACCGCTACACCGGTCAGAGCGACATCCTGGTCGGCTTGCCCGTGCGCGGCCGCCCGTTGCCTGAGCTGGAGAACCTGATCGGCTCGTTCACGAACACGATCGTGCTGCGCGCGCGCTTCGCGGCCGACGACTCGTTCGTGGATTTTCTGAAGAAGACGCGTGATCGCGCGCTCGACGCCTTCAGCAACGAGCAATTGCCGCTCGAGATGCTGCAGATCCGCCCGCCGGTGGTGCGGGCCTTGTTCTCGTTCCAAGACGCGCGCACGCGCCCAGTCAGCATGGGACCGATCGTGCTGCGGCAGATCGACGTGGAGCCGCCGGCGGCCGCCAACGATTTGATGGTGTGGATGGTGGAACGGCACGACCACTTGGTCGCGGTCGTCAACTACAGCACCGAGCTGTTCACGACCGAAACCATCAACATGATCGTGCGCAGCTTCTCGACGCTGGTCGACGACATCATCCAGCGGCCGAGCGAGCGTCTGGCCAGGCTGCGCTTGGTCCACGAGCAAGACGCGCTGCTGCTCGCCGAAGCCGCGGCGGCGAGCGAGCCAGCACCGTTGTTGCACGAGCTTTTGGCGCGTCGACTGCCGGCGCAAGCGGGCTCGCCCGCGGTCGTGCGCGGTTCGAGCTCGACCAGCTACGGCGAGCTCGACCGGATGAGCCGGGCGGTGACATCGGCGTTGCTCAAAGCGGACGTGGCGCCAGGATCGGTGGTCGCGCTGAGCGCCGAGGCTTCGGCGGCGCAAGTCGCCGGTGCGCTCGGCATCTGGCGGGCGGGCGGCGTGCTGCTGGGACTCGATCCGCGTGCTCCGCACGACGTCCAGGTCGAGCTACTGCGCAGCGCGGGCGCGGTCGTGCTGTTGCGCGCCGATTCGGCTCCAACTCTCGAAGGTGCGCGCTCGCTCTCGCTCGAGACCGCGCTGTCCGAAGCCGGGCAAGACGGGCCGGCGCTGGCGAAGGACGCCCCGGCGTGGCTGCGGGTGGAGTTCGCGGCCGACGGCTCGTCGACGCATTCGCGTGTGAGCCACGTCGAGCTGACGTCGGCGGCGCTCGCGCTTGGCGCCGAGGCCAAGCTCGACGGCGGTCGGCTTGCGGTCGGACTCTCTCCGTTGTCTCAGTCGTTGGCGCTCGAGATCGCGCTCGGGCTGGCTACCGGAGCCGCGCTGTCGCTGCCGCCAGCTGAGGCGCGGCTCGATGAAGCGCTGATCGAAAACTTGGGTGACGAACGTCCCGGCGACGCGGCGATGGTGACGGCCGCTGCCGTTGCCGAGCTGCAAGCGGCGGGGGGCAAGCTGCCTCCGATCGTGCTGGTGTTGGGTGACGCGCCGGCGGACCTCAAGATCAGTCTGGCTACGGGTGCCGGTCGCGTGCTTTATCTGCGCCAACTAGAGACGTCGGCGTTCGCGCTCCTGAACGAGAGCCCCGCGCCAGGACTACCGGGCACCCGCACCGGGCAATTGCTCGGCGGTTCGGCGGGCGTCGTGCTCGACCGTTTGGGAGAGGCTTGTCCGATCGGTGTAGTCGGCGATTTACACCTCAAAACCGCGGGTCGGCAGCGATCGCTCGGCCTGCGCGCGCGGCGGCTCGCCTCTGGCGCGCTCGAGGTCGTGGCGACACCGAGCGACGTGCTCGAATTCGCTGGCCACCGCTTTGCGCGCGGCGCGGCGGTTGGCGGCATCGTGCGGCACTCGGCCGTGGCCGAGGCGCACGTCACGGTCGAAGCCGGGCGGCTGGTGGCCTACGTGGTGCCGGCGCCGAACGCGTCATTCACCGAGACCGAGCTGCGGCGTCACGCCCGCGCGGTCTTGCCGGCGGCGTTGGTGCCGCACGTCTTCGTCGAAGTAGCCGAGCTGCCGCGCGACCCCGAGGGCCGGGTCGAGGCAGCGCGCTTGCCCTCGCCGTTCGCGGCGCCCGCTGCCGCGTACATCCCGGCGCGCACGCCCTCCGAGCAACTGCTGGCGCGGCTCTTCATCGAGGTGCTGGGCACCCCGCGCGTTGGCGTTCACGACAACTTCTTCGACCTGGGCGGGCAATCGCTGCTTTGCCTACGCGTCATCGATCGCATCGAGCACGAGACGAAGCGGCGGATGAGCCCGCGCATCTTGCTCTTGAACACGCTCGAGCAGGCCGCGGCCGCCCTCGACCAGCTCCAAGGCGCCCCCGTCGAAGACAAACGCGCCGCCGCGCCGGAAGAAACCGGCGTCGCGGGTCGCGTCCTCAAGGGCCTACGCGGACTGCTCGGCGGCTAGCAGCCTTCGAGCGAGCGCCTCGGCCACTGTCGAACTGGATACTCGTGGCGCCAGCCTGCGAGATTCACAGGGAGGACGGGAGTACGGGAGGTCCGCGAGGTTTTTGTTGTTCGAGACTCGCGACGACGCGCGGCGAATGCGCAGGATCCGTCCGACGTCGTAACTCTCGAAACCCAAAAAATCTCGCCTCGCGGACCTCCCGTACTCCCATCCTCCCTGTGAGAATTCAGGGAGACTTAGCTGACCTGGACGTATTTACCCGGGGTTTCCGGGTGGGGGACGAACCAGGCTGGATTGCCCTGCTGATCGCGACCGAGGCGGGCGCCAGCGACTGGCGGCTGGTTGGCGTCGAGCGCGGCGGACGCGTCGCTGTTGCCGGGTAGGAAATCTCCGGCTTGCATCTCGCGCACCGATTCTTTGAAGGCGTTGGTGATGAACGCCACTTCGGCGTCGCCGTGGGCCATCGTGATGAAGCACGGAAAGCCGTCCCAGATGTGGATGCCGCGGTCGCGCAGGTAGCAGAACAACAGCTCGCCGTAGGGCTGCGGCTCGGTGAAGAACGTCTTCCACAGCGAGGCGAAATGACGAATCTCGAGCGGGGCACCGACGGACTCGAAGAACGAGTTCAAGTCGTTCGCCATCGCGGTGGTGCGTGCGTTGATGCGTTCCTGCAAGGCCGGGCCCTGCTCTTTCATGATCGTCAGCGCCTCGTGCACCGCCGCCATCGACAGCGGGTGACGCACGAAGGTGCCGGCGAAGTACGTGACACCAGCCGTCGGGATCGACGCGTCGCCGTACTGCCACTGACCGCCGTCGAGCGCGTCCATCCACGGGTTACGACCCGCCACGACACCGATCGGCATGCCGCCGCCGACGATCTTGCCGTAGGTCGTCAGATCGGCCTCGATGCCGTAGTACACTTGGGCGCCGCCGGGGTGCACGCGGAAGCCGGTGATGACCTCGTCGAAGATCAAAGCCGAACCGCTGGCTTTGGTGATTTTTCGCACCTCATGCAGGAACGCGCGCGGCTGAAAATCCGGGCGGCGGCTCTGCACCGGCTCGACCAGTACGGCGGCGATGTCGTCGGCGCGTTCGCGGATGATCCGCAGCGTTTCGTCGGTGCCGTATTCGAGCACCAAGATGTTGGCAACGGCTTCAGCCATAATGCCCGGCGCGGCCGGAATCGAGCGCAGGTTCTTCGTGTCGCGCACGATGACTTCGTCGAAAATGCCGTGGTACGAGCCAGCGAACGCCACCACCAAGCCGCGACCGGTCACGGTACGCGCGATGCGCAACGCGCCCATCACCGCTTCCGAGCCGGTGTTGCAGAAGCCGGCGCGATCCATGCCCGTCAGCTCGCACACAAGTTTGGCCGAAGCCCCGGCGAGTGTCGTCTGCGGACCGATCTCGGCGCCGCCGTCGATGCGCGCTTTCATCGCGTCGTTGATGCGCTTGTTCGCGTAACCGAAGAAATTCGAGCCGAAGCCGTTGAGCGCGTCGACGTACTCGTTGCCGTCGAGATCCCAGAGCCGGCAGCCTTCCGAGCGCGTCGACACGATCGGATAGATGATCTCCTTGATGCGCGGCTTGAAGCCGGTGACAACGCGCGGGTCGGCGTGCCA
Organism: Polyangiales bacterium; assembly: GCA_038252755.1. Taxonomy (GTDB): domain Bacteria; phylum Myxococcota_A; class Polyangia; order Polyangiales; family Polyangiaceae; genus PMG-095. The sequence continues at coordinate 29,500 of JBBSAB010000001.1, forward strand.
GGCGCGGTTTTCTTGGGTGTGAGCCTTCGACTTGCCGGTCTTGCCGACGTAGCGCGCCGTGAGCTGCTCCAGGCGCGCGAGCTGCTTCGGCGTCATCGCGTCGCTCTGCTTGTGAATCCGCGCGATCGCGCCGAACGCCTTCTTCACGTCATAGCCGATTTGGCCCTTTTCGACGCCGTCACCGTGGGTGGGGTCGCTGCCGTTCGTCGCCGGCGCCGGCACGGCTGCCACCACTGGCGCCGGCGCGCTGACCGCGGGTGCGGGTGCGGCCGCGACCGGAAGGCCGGGCATTCCCGCTCCGCCCGCCACCAACGCCAGCTGCTGCTGCAGCAGCGTGAGCTGAGCCATCTGCAGCGCCAAGAGCTGTTGAGTCACGGCGACCGAGCCGTTGCCGGCTGCTGCTGCGAAGGCGATCGGCTGGGGCATGGCGAAGGGTAGTCCTGCGGTGGCCATCGGCGCTGCTCCTACTACTGCGGCAGGCGCCGTGGGCTGTGTCACCGGCGCTGCGGCGATCGCGGCCTCCGGCGCCAAGTTCTGATCGAGATGTTTCGCCAACAACGCGAACGTCGACAGCTCTTCCATCAGCTGGCGGAAGGTGACGTTCACCTTGTAGGTTTGCTTCACCTTCGTTGCCAGCTGCGTCACGAGCAGCGAATCGACGCCGGCTTCGAGGAAGTTCGCGTCCGGGCTGGCGGCACCGAAGTCGATCCCACTCGATTGCTCGAACAGTCGCTTCAGCTCGTCAACGAGGCGCAAAGAACGTGGTTGTTGGGTGCTCATGGGGATTATCTTGGCGATCGCGGTAGGTTCTTGGGGAATTTGTGGCTGGCCGAGCGCGCTTGGAATGGTGGGAAGCACGGTCGTAGCCGTTTGCGTAGCGACTGGCTCGAGCCAGTGTTTGGTGCGTTCGAAGGCGTAGCCCGGCAGCGGGATGCGCCGGCGCCGCTCGTTGCGGAAGAACGCCGGCCAATCGACGGTGCCGCCGAGCGTCCACAGTCTGCCGAGCGCTTCGAGCAGCGGCTTCCATTCGCCGTCGTCTTCGGCGCGGTCGTTCAAGGAAGCGATGGCGGTCGGGCGCGGGCTGGTGTCGCCGGGCAGGCGTTGCAGCGAAAGCGTGGTCAGGGTGCGACGCGGCCCGACCTCGAGCAGCGTGAAGGGGCCGGCGTAGTTGAGCGTCTTCAGCGACGTCACGAAGCGCACCGTGCGTCGCAAATGCGAGCTCCAGTAGCCGGGATCGCACGCTTCTTCGTCGGTCAGCCAGGTGCCGGTCGCGGTCGAGACGATGCGCAGCTTCGGCGCGCTCAAGCGCACCTTGCGCACTTCCTCGGCGAACAGGCCGACGGCTTCGTCCATGCTCCGCGAATGGAACGCGTGCGACGTCTCCAGCAGTTTCGCTGCGATGTCGCGACCAGCCAGCTCGGCTTGGAAGCGCTCGCAAGCAGCCAGCGGTCCGCCGACGACGCACAGTCCTGGGCCATTTTCGGCTGCCAAATCCAAGTCAGCCGGTAGGTAGCCGGCGACGTTGTCGGCGCTATCACGCACGCTCAGCATCGAACCAGCCGGCATGCGCTGCATCAGCTGGCCGCGCGCCGCCACCAAGGCGAGCGCTCCATCGAGGTCGAAGACGCCTGCCAGACACGCCGCCACGAACTCGCCGATGCTGTGGCCGACCAGGCAAGTCGGCTGAACGCCCCACGACATCAGCGTCTTGGCGAGAGCGTACTCGATGGTGAAGAGCGCGCTTTGGGTCAGCTCGGTGCGCTTTAGGTCGGCGCGCGCGCCTTCGCGGTCGCCCTTCGGGTAGAGCACGTCGCGCAAATCTCGACCCAAGCGCGGCTTGAGTAGTTCGGCGCATTCGTCGACGGTCAGCCGAAACAGCGCTTCGGACTCGTACAGGTTGCGCCCCATATCGACGTACTGCGCGCCTTGCCCAGGGAACATGAATGCCAGCTGTGGCGCCGACGACACTGCCTTGTTGCGCGCGCCTTCGCTCGCAGCGCGCAGCTTGGTGATGGCTTCAGCCACGCTGCTGGCCACGACTGCGCGGCGCTCGGAAAACGGCACGCGACCGAGCGCCAACGTGTAGGCGGAGTCCGCTAGCGGTACGCCGGGTTGAGCGGTGAAATGGTCGGCTAGCGCGAGGCTGCCACGCTCGAGTGCGCCTTCGGTGCGCGCCGAAAGCAGCAGCAGTTGCGGCGCGATTGACGGCCCGGAAGGCGTCGGGCTCGGCGCCTCTTCCAAAATGGCGTGCGCGTTGGTGCCGCCCACGCCGAACGAGCTCAGCCCTGCTCGGCGCTTCGCTTCGCTTCGCGGCCACGCCCGCGGCTTGTCGACGACGAAGAACGGGCTCTCGCTGAAGGCGATCTTCGGGTTCGGATTGCGGTAGTGCAGGCTGGCCGGCAGCTGCTCGTGGGTGAGCGACAGCGCGACCTTGATCAGACCGGTGACCCCGGCGGCTGCCGTCAGGTGACCGAAGTTGCTCTTCACCGAGCCGATGCCGCAATACTGTTTGTCCGGCGTTTGCGCGCGGTACGCTTGCGTCAACGCTTCGACCTCGATCGGATCGCCGACCGGCGTGGCGGTGCCGTGCGCTTCGACGTACTGGATGTCGCGCGCGTTGACGCCCGCGTCCTCGAGCGCCATTTGGATCACCGAGGCCTGGCCCTGCACGCTGGGCGCGGTGAAGCTGGCCTTGTGACCGCCGTCGTTGTTGATGCCGATGCCGCGAATTACCGCGTAGACGTGGTCGCCGGCTGCCAGTGCGTCGTCGAGCGGTTTGAGCGCGACCATCGCTGCGCCGTCGCTGAACAGCGTGCCGTTCGCTTCGGCGTCGAAGGTGCGGGTGTGGCCGTCGCGCGACAGCATGCCCCCCTCTTGATAAACGTGGCCGATTTCTTGCGGGATCGACAGCGAGGCGCCGCCAGCCAACGCCACATCGCACAGCCCCGCGCGCAGCTGCTGCACGGCCGTGGCGATCGCGACCAGCGAAGTGGAGCAGGCCGTATGAATGCTCAGCGCCGGGCCGGTGAGATCGAGCTTGTTGGCGATGCGGGTCGCGACGTAGTCCTTCTCGCTCGCGACCATCGTCGTGAAGGCACCGACGCGACTGATCGCCTCTGGATGCGCCAGGACGGCGTTCATGTAGTAGCTGTTGTTGTGCGTGCCGGCGTAAACGCCGACCACCGCCGAACCGGTCTTTGGCCCGTAGCCCGCGTCTTCCAGCGCGTGCCAGGACAGCTCGAGCAGCAGGCGCTGCTGCGGATCGATCACGGCCGCCTCGGCCGGCGAGACACCGAAGAACGCCGCATCGAAAAACTCCACGCCGTCGAGGATGCCCCGCACCGGCACGTAGCCTGGATCTTCGCGGTCTTGCGCGGGCACCGCCGCCAACGCCTGTGCGCTGAGCGTGGCGACGCTCTCCAGGCCCGCCTGCAGATTCTCCCAAAGCTTCTGTACCGAGGGCGCGCCCGGGAATCGCCCAGCCATGCCGACCACCGCGATTGGCGCGCTCTGACCGCGGTCGCGCTTGACGACGCGTCGCGCGGTGCGGCTGGCGCCAGTCGGATCCGCGAGGTACGCGGCTTGGCCGGCGACCGTCGGGTACTCGAAGAACTGCACGATTGGCAGTGCTTGCCCGAGCGCGCGCTCGGCGGCGGCGGCGACGCGCAGCGCGAGCAAGGAATTGCCACCCAGCTCGAAGAAATTGTCGCGCACGCCGACGCCCTGCATGCCAAGCACGTCTTCCCAGATCGCCAACAAGCTCTTTTCGCTCTCGGTGCTGGCGGCGGCGTAGTCGCTGGACAGCGCTGGTCGCTGGCTGTTCGGATCCGGCAAGCTGCGCTTGTCGACTTTGCCGCTGGGTGTGCGCGGCAGCGTGGCCAACGCCACAAACGTCGCCGGCACCATGTATTCGGGCAGTCGCTGCTGCAGAAAGCCGCGCAGCGCGGCCGGGCTCTCGGTGCCCTCCATCACCACCCAGGCGATGATGCGTTTGTCGCCGGGCTTCGGCTCGCGGACTGCGACGGCGGCTTCCTTCACACCCGCGTGCGCCGACAGCGCGACCTCGATTTCACCCAGCTCGATGCGGTAGCCGCGCACCTTCACTTGGCCGTCGAGGCGACCCAAGAACTGCAGCGGGCCGCCCGGCAGCTCTTTCACCAGATCGCCGGTCTTGTAGAAACGTTGCCCGGCGTACGGCCCCGAATTCAGGCCCAACGTGACGAAGCGCTCGGCCGTGAGCTCGGGCCGGAACAGGTAGCCGCGCGCCAGCGCCACGCCGCCCAGGAACAGCTCGCCCTCTTCGCCGGCGGCGACGAGCGAGCCATCTTCACGCAGCACGGCCAAATCGACGTTTGGCAAGGCGACGCCGATCGGCGGCAATGCCGGCCAGGTCGAAGGCGCGCCGGTCAGCTCGTGGGAGGTAACGACGTGTGTCTCGGACGGGCCGTAGTGGTTGAACAGTCGTGCGTCGGGCAGCGCGCTGAACAGCTCGGTGATTGCGCGGGTGATCTGCAGCTGCTCGCCAGCCGTAATGACCTCGCGCAAGGTGCGCGGCAAACGCGCGTGCCCGACCGCGATGTCAGCCAGGCTTTGCAGCGCGATGAAGGGTAAGAAGATGCGCTCGATGCGCTCGCGCTCGATCAACTCGAGCAAGCGCAGCATCTCCAGGCGCAGCCGCTCTTCGACCAGCACCAGCCGGCCGCCGCTGCACCACGTCGAGAAGATTTCCTGAAAGTGCACGTCAAAGCTGAGCGGCGCAAACTGCAGCGTCGCGGAATCGGCGCCGGCCGCCGAATCGCGCAGCTGCCAGTCGATCAGGTTGTCGAGGGCGCCGTGCACCATCGCCACGCCCTTGGGCTTGCCGGTCGAGCCGGAAGTGTAGATGGCGTAGGCGAGGCTTTCGGGCGAGTGCCGAGCCGGCAAGCGCGCGGCTTCTTTGTCGGTCGGCGCGCTGGCATCGAGCTCGAAGTCGACCTGCGCAGTCGTCGACTCGCCGGGCAGAGCCAAGCCCTTCTGCTTCAGCACGAGCGCGGGTCGCGCGTCGTCGAGCATGAAGGCGAGCCGCTCGGCGGGGTAGCCGGGATCGAGCGGCAGGTAGCAGGCGCCAGCCTTGAGCACCGCCAGCAGCGCCACGACCGCCTCCAGCGAACGCTCGAAAGCGATCGCCACCACGCTATCGGGCGCCACGCCGCGCGCGACCAGCTGCGCTGCCAACTGATTGGCGTGGCGGTCGAGCTCCGCGTAACTGAGCGAGCGTTCACCGAACGTGACCGCGGCCGCGTCGCGCCGGCGGTCGACCTGAGCTTCGAAGCGCTCGACGAAAGATAACCCGCTCATTTGCCTGCCGTACCGAGCGCGAACAGTAGCGCCGCGCGCACGTGTCACCAAGCCCTACGAGGCCCCCGCGGTGCCTTCCCCCCACCTAGCGTCAGAGAGCGGCGAAATTATTGGCGCCGTAGCCGGACGCCACGCCCGGGTGTTAGTGTTTCGAGGTTTCATGAACTCGCTCCAGCTCCCCGCGCAAGCGCTTGCGGACTTCGACCAGCGCTTCTTCCGGTTCAACCACGACCTCCTGAAGCAGAGCGTGCTCAGCTTCGAGTCGATCCGTGAAGTCGTGCTGACTTTGCCGAAGGACCAGGTGTTTTTCAGTCGCGCGGACATGAAGATCGACGCCAATTTCGACCGCGCGCACGTCGACTACGCGACCGGGCTCAGCCTCGAATCCACGCTAGCGGACATGGCGACCAGCAACTCGTACGTGATGGTCCGCCAGCCGGACTCACACCCGCGACTGCGCCCGGTCCTCGAAATGATGATGGCCGAGCTGCGTGACTTCGTTCACGAAGCTCACGGCCGGGTCGGCTCGCCGAATGACGTGTTTCACGACCCGATGTTGTACCTATTCATTTCGTCACCGAACAGCGTCACGCCGTTCCACGTCGATCGCTACAGCACGCTCTTGTTCCAGCTGCAGGGCGAGAAGGACGTGATGATCTGGGACCGTAACGATCGCGAGACGGTCACGGCCGAAGAGCTCGAGTTCCTGTTCGGCCTGCCGCACATCAAGAACCCGGCCTACAAGGGCAAGGACACGCGCCAGCCGGACGCGGTGCACCTGGTCCGCGGCCAAGGCGTTCACATCCCGTTCACTAGCCCGCATTGGGTGAAGAACGGGCCCGAAGTGTCGGTTTCGGTGTCGTTCATCTTTCAGACGCCGCCGAGCCTCAAGCAAGGCAACGCGCACCGCTTCAACTACCACGTGCGACGGTTGGCCTCGAAGCTGCCCGTGCCGTTGCCGTTCCCGATCGGTGGCGTCGGCTCCTCCGCCTTGATGGACGGCGTGAAGTCCGAATTTTTGACCAAGATCGAAGACGCGCGGCGCTTCGTACGCGCCCGCCGCGCTTCTGCGCCGTAGCCGCGCCGCGCGGTTTCAGCGCGTCAAAACTTCGAAGAACTTTACCAGCCGAGCCGGATATTCGACCGGGCTGGCCTCGGCGTAGCCGCCGTGCCCGGCCTTGGGCACCAGGTACAACGCCTTCGGCTCGCGCGCGGCGGCGAACAGGCGCTCGGTCATCCAATTCGGCACCAGGTCGTCCTCGACTCCGCCGAGCAGCCACAACGGCCGCGGTGCAATCTGCCCGATCACCTGCTCCGGCATCTGCTCGTCGGTGTTCATCCCGCTCACGAGCAGCGCGAGCCGCGCTGGCCAGCGGCTGAGCGGACCGTACTGCCGGTACTCCCAGTGCAGGTGGACCAGCGAGTCTGGCGGCGTGCTGGCGATCACCACCGCGCGCAGTCGCGGATCAACCGCCGCGACTTGGGTCACGGTGTGACCACCCATCGAGAAGCCGAACGCGCCGAGTCGCTTGGCGTCGACGCCCGGCTGCACCGACAGCCACGATAAGGCTGAAGACAACGCCCGGCGTTCGGTGGCGCCCCACTCGATCTTGCCATCGCTCTGGCCGTGCCCGGGCCAGTCGAAAGCCAGCACGCCGAAGCCCGCACCGCATAAAATTCGCGCTTCCGGCGCAAGATCGCTGTGCTCACCCAGCGAGCCGTGCGCCAAGACGATCGTCGCGCCGTTGTGCGGCGGCGCGAAAACCCCGCGCAAGGTCGAGCCTTCCGGGGTCGCGAACGCGACGTTACGCAGGCCTGCGATCGCAAAATCTGCAAGGCTGATGCGGGGTTCGTGCCGAACCGGGATGAAACAGCGCCGCTCGTCGCGGTACGCCCGAAACGCAATCCGCGCCGGCACGAGCAACGCGACGCACGCCGCCAAGCCGAGCTGCACTTTGCGTGAACGCATCCAGCTCAGCATGCTCGGCTCGCCAGCCTCAGCCTTCGAGGATGCGTTGACGCCGGCCATTCGAAGGCGGCGCAGCGTCGTCGAATTTACGGTGCAGCCAGGCGCTCACGTAGTTCATCACGCGCTCGCGATGCTCGACCAAGAAGAACGTGTGATCGGCCGATGGGTAGAACACCAGCTCGAGGTTCTTGGCAATGTCTGGTGCCTTCACGAAATCGAAGAACTGCTCGGGATACGCGTAGTTGGTGTCGCCACCGCTGTACATCGCTAGCATCTGCACGCCGCGCGCGACCATTTTGCGCAGGTCAGTCGTGAGCTGCTCCGGCGTTGGGTAGTCGCGCACGAACACCGTCTCGGGATCGAGGCTACGGTCGTTCAGCGCGGCGGGCTCCCCGAACAAGTTTGGGTATTTCAGCCGCAGCAGGCGCTCCCAGCGGTTTCGCTCCAGCAGCCGGTTGGGGTACTGCAAGTAGAACCGGCGCGTGCGGTACTGGTAACCCTCGAGGTAGATGACGCCGACGACTTCGGGTGCTTGCACCGCGACGGCGTGCGCAGCATCGACACTGGAGCAGAAGCCGACCAGCACGAATTGATCGAAGCCGCGCTGCTTGGTCAGCGTCTGCATGGCTTCGCGCACGTCGGCGACGTTGCGCTCGGTATCGGGTCGCGTGTCATCGCGACTCGCGGCGCTGTCGCCCAAGCCAGACGTGTCGAAGCGCAGCGTGCTGAAGCCGAGGTTGGCTAGGCGTCGCGACAGATCTACGAACACACGGTGCGGGCCGACGTGGTGGTTCGTCCCCACGTTCCAACACAGGATCGCCGGTGCGCCCTCGAGGCGGTTTGCCGGATCCGGTTCGGTCAGCACGCCGTGCAGCGTTCCGGAGGCGCCGAAAGACAGGACTCGCTCGGCGCTACTCATGCGGCTGACGCGTCCTCCAGCTTGTTGGCCATGTCGGCCAAGATCGAGCCCGACAGCTGCGCGCGACCCTGCGCTCCGGCCTGGCCGCCGTCGGCGGCGTCGGCTGCTTGGAGCAGCTCACTCGACAGGCCGGCGCTCACGTAAGCCTCATGCAAGCGTCGGTAACCATCGCGCGCTTCGCTGGCGAAAATGGCGACATTCTTGACTGCTCCGGGTAGCTCGCCCACTAGATTCAAGCTCTGCAGTTGTTGGCGCTGCGTGAGCGGAAACGGATAGCCGAGCAGCTCAGATGCTCCGCTGCCGCGGCGCTCGGCGTGCAAGAGCAGTAGGTTTCTGCGCGTGTCCCACGTCTCCAGCTCCGAAACGTAGGCGCTGCCGTGCACGACCGGATCCCACAACACCAAGCGCTTGGCGTCGAGACCCGCCTGACAAGCCTTGACCGCCAGCGCTCCGCCCAGACGCTTGCCGAGAATCGAGAGCTGCCGCGCGCCGGAGATGTCCTTGAGCTCGAGCGCGGCTTGTTGAATGTCGGCGACCCAGGTGTCCACCGCGCCCTCTTCGACGCGGCCGGCGGAGTCGCCAGTGCCGAAGTAGTCGAAGCGCAGCACGTGGTGCCCAGCTTGTGCGAGCATGGCCGAGAGACGGCGAAAGCCCCACAGCGACGTTCCGTATTCCTGGACGCCTGGGTAGCAGAGCAACACAGCGTGACTGCGCCGCTTGGTTCCCGTTGGCGCGTCGTAGACTCCATACAGTTTTCGTTTGGAGTCGCCGAAAAACATCGGTTTCATGAATGAGCACCCGCCAGCCACGACCCGAGACGGATTTGAGGCAACGGTATACGAGCCCTTCGGCGCGGGCGCGTGATGATCTTTTCAGGTTTGTGTAGACGACAAGTCCGGGAATTGCGCTCTCACTGGATTGCGGATCTGACGTGGCGTCGGCCGAGCACTAGACAGCTGGCTAACCGCAGCAGGCTGTTTCGAGCTACAAAGCTCGGCGGCGTGCAAACTTCGGATGTTCAGGCTGCTCCTGCTGGTGGGCCGGCGTCACCGGTGGGTAGCGCGTGGAGTCCGCGCCGAGAAGCGGCTTGGCTCGGCGTGCTGGTGCTGCTCGGCTTTTGTCTGCGTTGGCCCCAGCTCTCGGCCAGTTTCTACGGCGACGAGACCTTCTCGCTGTTCCGCGACAGCGAACAGTTGATCACCCCGACCGAGGATCGCTTTCGGCCGCTGTTCTTCTCGCTGTTGTACTTGTGGAAGCAGCTCGGCTTTCACGGCGAGACGGGCTTGCGGGCGTTGCCGCTCGTCTTCGGCATGTTGCAGATCCCGGTGGCCTTTCGGTTGGGGCGCTTGTTGGCCGGAGCGCGTGGCGCCTTGGTGTTCGGCGCGCTGGTCGCCATCAACCCGCTGTTGATCGAATTCTCGCAAGAGCTGCGCATGTATTCGATGGTGCCGCTGATCGCGCTGTTGCAAGCGCTCGCGCTGGCGACTTTGAACGAGCGAGCGTCAGCTGGTCGGAACCTCCTGCCGGCGTGGATTGGGTTCGTCGCGGCTGGCACGGTCGGCGTGTACACCCATTTTCATTATTGGTTCATCAACGCCGGTTTCGGGTTGGCGCTGCTGCGTCGGCGCGACGTGCTGCCGTTCCGCCAAAGTGTCGCCGCGGTTGTAGCCCTCGGCCTGCTCTACCTGCCGGACGTCCCGAACCTGCTGCGCTTCCAGAGCGAGGCGGCCAGCGCGCCACACCTGACCGCGACGGATCTACCGGGTGCTTTGCCCAAGCTCTTGGCGGCGTTTGCCCTCGGCTTCAACTACTTCGCGTTGCCCGACATGGGCATCGATCGAGTCATCCAAGGCTCGACGCTGGTTGCCAACGCGGCGCTCGCGCTGTTGGTCGCGATTCCGCTCGGCTTCGTTGGCGTACGCTTGCTTCAGCTGCATCTGCGCCGTCCGCTCGGGCCAATTGTGTGGATGGCGCACGAGCTTTTCACGGTGCCTGCACTGCTGAGCTTCGCGGCCGTCTTGGCGATGAAGCGCAACTTCGTTCACCCTAAGTACATGGTGTTCTGTGCGCCGTTCTTGCTGCTGTTCGTGGCGGCGGCGTTCCTGTCGATGACTCGGCGCGCCGAACGCTGGCTGGTCGGTGTCTCGGGGGCGCTCGTGTTCGGCATTGCGTTCGCGCACTTCACCGACCCGCGCGACTACGGGCGGCGTGAAGATCTGCGCGGGGTGGCGAGCTTGCTGCGGCCGGCACTCAAGCCGGGCTCGGTCGTGCTGTGGTTGGGAAACCATACCGCGCCCGGGCCGATGACGAAGAACCCCCGTCCGCTTTCGATCTGGGAATACTACGGAGCCGACTTGTTTCCGTACATCCGCCTGATCGGCTTGCCGCGACCTGACGCCACTCCCGACGACTTAGCGCCGACGATCGCCCAGCTTACCGCTGGCAAACGCGAGATCTATTACGTCTGGCTCGAGATCGCGCGCAACACGGACGATCCCCACGACGTGATTCTCATTGAGCTTCGGCAGCGACTCGGCAGTCCGCAGCGAACCCAGCTGAATCCGCGGCTCGTCGTCTACCGTTGGAGCGCGTCCGGGCTCTGAAGCCTCATGGTATCCAGCGCCACGCGATCGCGACGGCCGCGTTGCTGTTCTCGATTTGGGCCGGACCTGCGCTGGCGATCGGCGGCGACTAGATCCGGATCGCATCGCCAGACTGCAGGTCGAACGAGAGCCCGCGGAGTTCGGCGTGCGCCCGCGGATTCCAGGCAAGTCACAGTTGGCGAATCGTGCGCGCCGGGATGCCACCGACCAGCGTGCGCGGCGGCACGTCTCGCGACACGACGCTGCCCGCTGCGACCACGCTGCCCTCTCCGACCGTAACTCCGCGCAAGATGATCGCTCGCACGCCGAGCCACACGTTGTCTTCAAGCACGATCGGCGCGGACGGCGGCAGCTCAGTGCGCCGCTCCGGCTCGATCCGATGAAAATCGTTGTCCATCATGATCACGTGCGAGCCAATGTTGCAGTGCTTGCCAATTCGAATCAGCTGCAAGGCGCCGATCGAACAGCCATAGTTGATGTAGGTCCCGCTGCCGATTTCGAGCTTGCCGCCACTGCCCACACCCAACTCGGTGGGCAACGGGCTGGCGTTGAAGCGCACGCGATCGCCAATCCGCAGCTCGCCGGAATTCGATACGGCAAGCTTTCCCCACAGCCGTACACGCTCGCCCAGGCTCGTCGCGCCCCTGAGGTACCATCGCGCACGCAGTACGGCGCCGCCGTTGTTTAGAGCGGACCAGGCCTTTTGCGAGACGTCGGATTCAGCCATCCGGCGAGAGTCTTACATGGCCGGTTGGCGCTTGCAGCAACATGGTTTGCTGGCTCGGGCAGCCTCACTCACAGTGCCGGCTTTTGCTTTGGGCGCCGTCCACTGAGCGGCCAGTCGTAGTCAACGTTGAATGCGCCGAAGATCGCGTAACTGATCGGGACTAGCGTGGTGTGCTGATAGCGCTGCTGTGCGACGCGCACGCCGCTGTCCACAGACAGCCAATCAGTCAACAAGTAGCCGACCACGAACGTGCCGCGAAGGGCGTCGAATGCTCCAGCGTCGTTGCCTTGCGGTGCCAGCGAAATTGCTCCATTTCCCGCCAGCGAGCTAAAAAAACGCTTGCCGGTCCAAGCCACGCTGGCGGCGCCACCTAGCCTCGGATCGACGGTCGCGCGCAGTGGGTCGAGTGCCGGATTCGAATACATCGTGAGTTGCAAGCTCAAGTTGCCGCGCGCGACCTTCGACGTTCGGGCCGCACCCAACTGAAACGTCGGAAAGATGCTGTACGCCACCAGGCCGTTCGGGCTGGCAAAGCGCAAGACGCTCAGGCCCGCACCGACGATGCTGCCGGTACGCGCATCGAAAGTGTGGCGCCAACTCTCGGTGGCGAGCAACGAGGTTGCTAGGTTGCCGTTCGACGAAAACGCCTGCTGCCCGAACGCATCCGAAACGAAGGCTTCGCGGCCTGTCAGGCGCCAGACATGGTTGGCTTGCGCGCCGACGATCGTGCCGCGTGTCGTCGGATAGTCCACGCGCGAAGCTGAGCTCGTTCCGCCAGCTATCGTGTACGCCGCGAAAGCGCCGAGCGTGAGCTCTGGCGAAGCGACGTGGGTCGCTTGCAGGTTGGTCGTCGAGGTTTCGTAGCGCACCGGGCGATTGAAGGTACGGGTCTGCAAGACGCCTTGGACCGGAATCGTCGGCGGTTTTGGCTGCGTACTGCCATTTGCAGGCTGCTGGGGTTGCCCGCTGGTGTTGCCGTTGCCGTTCGCATCGCCGTTCTGGCCGTTGGCGGTGGTGTCGCCCATCGGCGGCTGTGCCACGGGGTTGGCGAGCGCGGCGACCAGGAAATTCAGCTCGCCGAACGAGGTGCGATTGTTGAGCACCAGGCTCGTATGGCGAACGTGGTACCCCGTGCTGAGGGCCAGCGTGTGATAGGCCAGCAGCTGGCGCGAACTCGACTCGAGCGGCATCTCGAGCAACGAAACCGCGTAGCTGAGGTTGAGGTCGTAGTGCGGCCAGACCAACGCCAGCGTCGCCGATGGAACCGTCTCCGCTTCGTAGTGATGGTCGTAGACGACGACATGCCGCGCTTCGGTTCGGTCGTGGACGCCCAGAGTGATGGCCTGGGCGAGCACGATCGCGAACAACGGTGACATTAGCTGGCCGCGCGCGCGTCGTGAGCGGCCTTCACGGCCGCCACGATGCGATCGACGAAGCGATTCAACCCCGCTTGCTCCTCCATGAAGCGACGGGCGGCGGCGCCCATCTCCGCGGCCTGCCTCGGATTGTCGAGCATGCGTTGGATCGCCTGCCCGAGCGCTTGCGGGTCGGCGGGCGGCACGTAGATGCCGGTAACGCCATCGACAATCGTGTCGGTCTGGCCGTGCGTGCGCGTGCAGATCACGCACTTACCCATCGCCATCATCTCCAGAATCGTAGCGATCCCGGTCTGATAGTGGTTTTGCTTGATCGGAACCACCGCCAGCGCCGAGCGCGAGTACAATTCGCGCAGCTGAAAGCGGTCGAGCTTGCCCCACGTCACGTTCGGCGGAAGCGCGTGTGATGGCCCCAGGGTTTTGTCGATCCATGGGCTGCCAGCCGCGATCTGCACGCGGACCGGCAGGTCGCGTACCGCATCCACCAGGCAGTCGTAGTCCCGCAGCAGCTGGCCCGCGGCGCACACCAAGTCCGGCTCGATGGTAGCTAGGCCCGGCCGAAAGAATTCTTCGTCGGCGTGATAGTAAAGGCGCTGGACCTTGCTGGCTGCGAGCCGGAGCTCACCGGTCGCGAGCGCCTCTTCCGACGTGGAATACACCAGCACGCGATCGAGCTGACTGCCCACGCCGAGCTTGAAAAACGCGCGTTTTTTGGCGGGGAACAACGTGTGGGCAATCATTGTGTGCGAGCGCTTGCTGGTCGTCGCTTTGAGCAACGCCGCCAGCGGCAGCCCGATGTCCTCACCGGTGGTGAAGAATGCGTCGTAAGCCTCGCGGTTGATGAAGCCGAGCAGCGCCAACGCCGCCGACGCGCCGGCCGTGCGCGCCGCCAACCTTACGGCCGGGTTGCGGGAACGATCGACGTCCTTGAAATCGAGGACCTCTGCCGACAGTTCGCGCTCCAACTCGAAGACGTCCAGGCGGGGCTCGCGCTGATCGGCGATCCGAGCCTTGAGCGCTTCGTCGAAGCGACCAGCCGCCAAAATCAGACAGCGCATGCTGGGCGGATTTGTAGCCACAAATCGGCCTCAGCTGCAATCTGAACCGGTCGTTCGCGGAGACCGTGGCTATCGCGTCCCTTCGAGCATATGGTGGGCGCGGAGTAGCCGATTGAGTCAGGAATCCCCGCCGAGCCCGACCGGGGGCGCGCAAACGACCGCGCTGGCGCAGCGAAACAATCTGCCGACGTGGGCCGATCCCGATTGGCAGCGGTTCTGGCTGATCGTCGATCAGCTGGCATGGCGCACGCTGGCGTTGATCCCGGCCGGTGAGGGCGCCCCGCCCGATTTCACGCTTTCGCTTGCCGTGACGCTCTCGCGCACGGGCATGACGCACAAGGGCGGCCCGATCCAAGTCGCCGACGGCACGCAGGTGCCGCTGCGCCAGCTCAGCGGCTTTCTCGAAGATGTTCGCGCGTGCTCGGACGCTGGTCAGCGGGTGATCGTCGCGCTTTCATCGGCCAAGACCGACCCAACGATCCCCGCCATCGCCAAGACGGTCGACGGCGTAATCCTGTGCGTCCTACTTGGGCGAATGATGGACGCCGAGGCCCGGGCGACGATCAAGTTGGTCGGCGCGTCCAAGTTCTTGGGCTCGGTGATCATTCGGCCGACCGAAGTGCCGGCGCTCAAGTAGCGGCACTTCGGCGCTCCGAAGCTCAGCTGGACTTTGCCGGTTGGCGCAAGAGCTGCTCGTAAAAGCCTTCGAGGCTGTTGACGAGGGCTGGCCAACTGTAGCGGCCGACGGCGAGGTCGCGCGCGGCGTTGCCCAGGCGCGTGCGCAACGCGGCGTCGGACAGTACGCGCTCCACCTGCTCGGCGAAGTCTTGCGGTTCATCGGCGAGCAGCGCGTGCTCGCCGTGGACCACGTCGATGCCCTCGGCGCCAATCTTGGTCGAAACAATCGCTTTGGCCTTGGCCATTGCCTCGACGATCTTGAGTCGCGTACCACCGCCGAGCCGCAGTGGCACGACCACGGCGGCAGCGCGATCCAGGTACGGCTCGACCTCGTCGACGAAGCCGGTGACTTCGATGTTGGGGCCTTGCAGGTTGCGTAGGCCGTCGGAACCCGGTCCGACGATCCACAGCTTCGTCGCCGGGCGGCGCGCGACGATGTGCGGGAACACTTGGTCGACGAAATAGTGGATGCCGTCCTGGTTCGGGTAGTAGTTCATCGCGCCGAAGAACAGCAGGTTATTGGCTTCGGGCGCGCTGGTCGCCGGCTTGAACTGCTCGATATCGACCCCGTTCGGGACGACCGACAGCGTCGTTTGTGGCTCGAGCGCTCGTAGCTCGCCAGCGTCGCGCTGCGAGGTGACGGTGACGCCGTCGAAGCGCCGCCAGGCGCTCCGTTCCTCACGCTTGAGCTTACGCCAGTCCACCGCCGAGTAGACGCGGCGCGCGGCGCTTACCTCGGCCTCGGCGGTGCGCCTGACGATATCGAATTCGATGTTGTGCTCGTCGAGCACGGTCCGGTAGCGGCGATCAGCTGCGAGCGTAAAGCGAAACGCCGCCATCTGCGCGAACTCGACCTGCACGATGTCGAAGCGCCCGGAGTCGACGAAATCCTGCAAGCGCGTCAGAAACTCGCCGCGCCTGGCCAGCAGCAGGTGCTCGTAGCTGTGGACCGATAAGATCGAGCGCGCTTGCAGCAGCCGCTTTTGGCGGCCGTCCAAGAAGTCCATGTCGGGGAAGGTGACCACTTCAGGGCAGTAGCCGCGAGTTGCGTCCAGCGACTGTTGCGTGAACGGGTCGGTGGCATTGAACGCCAGCACGCTGAGCTCGTGGCGCTTCGCCAGGCTACGCATCAACCCTTCGAGGCGGCGCTGGCCGCCGAAGCGTGCCGGGCTCGGCAGGTAGGGCGTAACGAACAAGATTCGCATCGTGTTTAGAGATCACCTGAGCGGAGCTCGCCCGCCAAACGGTCGGCAGCGCGGGCCGCCAAAGTCATCGAAGTCAGCACGGGGTTCTTCTCGGGATTGGTCGTAAACACGGACGAATCAGTGACGGTCACGTTGCGCACCGCGTGCATGCGGCTCCAGGCGTCGACCATGCCGAACTCCGGCGTGGCGTGCATGCGGCAAGAACCGGCGTAGTGATTCGAATTGCCCGGATCCTCGACCTTCCATACGCTGACACGCGGAGACCAACCGGAGCTCGTCAGCGCCTCGACCAACTGGTCGCGCGCTTCTTCGAGCACGGTCAGCGTCTCGGCTGGATGCCGGATGTGCAGCTCGAGCCCCGAAGCGCCATCGGCGCCGCGGTGACGCTCGCTGAGCGCCACGTAGTCGTCGCGCGACGGCACCATCGTGCCGAATACGCTGAAGCCGATCGAACGCAAACGCTTGGGGTGGCCACGCAAGACGCTCTTCGCGAGATCCGAGGCGCTGCACCACTGCATGCAGGCGGCCGCCAACAGTGGCTGCTTGGCGCGCGCGAGCTCGAGCCGAGTCACGTAGGCTGCTGGGTGCACGGACATCGGCCGCGCGACGTCGATTACCACCTTGCCGAGTGGGTGGTCGTGCAGGTACCGCCCGAGAACGCCATGCTGGTTGCCCAGACCATCGGGGAAATCAGCGCTCTTCGACGCGAGCAAGATCTGCGGGGTGTTCAGCGCGCCGCCCGCCACCACGACCGCGCGACACGCGACGCGCTGATCGCTGCTAGTGGCTCGATTGCGAAACGTCACCGCTTCTACGCGGTGTGTGGTCGGCGACCATTCGAGCCGTTGCACGCGCGCCCCGAAGCGCGCCTTGATCCGGCCGCTGGCGACTTCTTTCTGCAGCAAGCGCACGTACGAATTGAACGGCGTCCCGCTGCGCGTGAAGGTCGTATCCGAACCGTAGGCGTAGGGCATCGGCAAGACGCCGCGGCCTTGCGCGCGCGACGCTTCCGCTACCGACGCCCAATCTTCGGCCAAACTGCGGGTGTGCCGGACGTTGGCCGCCGGTAGCTGGGTACAGTCCGTGCGCGGGCCTGACACGTGGAGCAGCGGTTCGACGCGCTCGTACCACGGCGCCAGATCGTCGTACCCGACAGGCCAAGTCTGCTCGGCGCCGGCCAGTCGCGCGTCCTCGAAGTCCTCCGCCGAGAAGCGCGGCACGGCGCAGCTCCAATGATTGGACAAACCGCCGGGCGCCATCTCCTCGAACAGCTGGGCGTTCGGATTGCCGGTACGTTCCACTCCTTCGCGTTGGCGCAGCTCGCCCTTCTGTTTGGCTAGCGTTACGCCTTGCACACGAAACGTGACGCCGCGGGCCTCGCGCTCGAGACCTGCTTCGAGCAGCAGCACGTCGATACCGGCGCGCGCCAGGAATAGCGCGGCGGTTGCCCCAGGCGGACCGCTACCGATGACGACCACACAATTGTCGTTGGACACCGGCGGCATGTATACCCCCGAGAGCCAGCGCCATGCCATACTCCCGCGCGATGAAGCTACGAGACTTCGGCAGCACGTCGCTCCAAGTTTCCGAGTACGGGCTCGGCTGTGCGCGCATCGGCGGCGTCTTCCAGAGCAACGCGTCTGGCTTTATCGACCTTCTGACGTTCGCGTTCGAGCGCGGTGTCAACTTCTTCGATACGGCTGACATGTATAGCCAGGGCGAGAGTGAGAAACTGATCGGTAAAGCGCTCGCTCGAAAGCGCGATCGGATCATCATCGCGAGCAAGGCTGGCTATTCTTTGCCGACTCGGCGTCGGCTCGCGGGCAAGCTCAAGCCGTTCCTTCGGCCCGTGGTTCAATTGCTGAAGATCCGGCGTGATCGCCTGCCGTCCGGCAGCCGCGGCGCGCTTTCGCAGGACTTTTCGCCGAAGTACCTGCGGACTGCGGTCGAAGGCAGCCTGCGGCGCCTGCGCACCGACTACCTGGACATTCTGCAATTGCATAGTCCGTCGGCCGAAATCATCGAGCGTGGTGAGTGGGAGCCGGCGCTCGAAGAGCTGAAGCGCACCGGTAAGATCCGTTACTACGGCATCGCCGTCGACAGCATCGAGGCTGGGCTGGCGGCGCTGCGTTACCGGGGCGTTTCCTCGCTGCAGTTCACGCTCAGCTTGCTCGAGCAGCGCGCTGCGACCGACCTCTTTCCGCAAGCCCTGGCGCGTGGCGTCGGCTGCATCGCCCGCGAATGCTTGGGCAACGGCCTGCTAGCCAAGCCTGCCGATAAAATCGATCTCAAAGCGAACTGTAGCTCCGAGGAAGAAGAAGCGCGGCGCGCGGTGCAGCTGGTCGAGCTCCGACAAGCCGCGCAAGCGCAAGGGCGTACCCTGTTGCAGAGCGCGCTCGACTATCCGCCCGGGGTGCCCGGCGTAAGCGTCACGCTGCTCGGCGCACGCAGCGTCGAGCAAATGCGGGCGCTGCTGTTGGCCGCGCAGCGCTAACGGCGTCGCCCGGTCGGCCTGCGCTTCAAGGATCGCTGCGTTCGGGCAGCCGCAGCTCCGCCAACACTGGCAGTTGAAAATGGTCGACCTGCCAGCGCTCCTCGAGCACGCCCCGCCGCAGCTCCAGTCCGATCGGCAGCGCCAGCGCCACCAGCAGGAACAAGAAGAAGCACGCCCCGCCGACCAGCGCCAAGTTCGGCTTGGCGTGTTTGCTCGGGACCTCGACGGGGATCACCACCTGGTAGCGGTGGTTGAATGCGGCCTGTGCGGTGTCGAGGGCGATTTTCGCCCCGCGTACCTCGTCGCGTAGCGAACCGTAGCGAACGACAGCGCCCGACATTTGGGCGGCGACAG
Organism: Polyangiales bacterium; assembly: GCA_038252755.1. Classification (GTDB taxonomy): domain Bacteria; phylum Myxococcota_A; class Polyangia; order Polyangiales; family Polyangiaceae; genus PMG-095. The sequence goes on from JBBSAB010000001.1 coordinate 48,220, forward strand.
CCGGGTCGGCATCCTGGCGATTCAGAAGCGAAAGAATCTCGCTCGGCAGCGGCTCGGCAGCGGTGGGTCGGCCCGGTGCCGAGCCACTCGCGACGACGGCTCCGGTGCCGGCTCTGGCCATGCCTTCGCGCTGGTGGATTTGCGACTCCAGATCGGCCGTCTCACTGCGCAGAAGGGCGAGATCCGACGACACCTGCGATGCCAAGCCGAGCCGCTCTTCTTGAGCCATCACCTGCGGGTGATTGGAGGTGAACTTCACCTTCAGCTCGTCGAGCTTGGCGCGCTCCGTTCCTAGGCGACTATTTCGATCGGCTTCCGCCGTCGCCAGCTTCGCCTTCATGCCCGCGAGCCGCTCGCGTAGCTCGGGTATCTGTTCGTCGCTGACGAGCGTTTGGCGTCGTGCCGTGAACGAGGTCGGATTCGGCGTCTTCACGCCGCTGGCCGCCTCGGCCTTCAGCACGGCGACTTTCTCGGCAGCTTTGACCTGTAAGCTCGCGTTCAGCTGGATCGCCAGGGTGTCGATCTCTTCACGCAGTTTGCCGGCGTGTGCCTCCAGGATCGCCATCTTCTCCTGAAACGCCGAGGTCTCGGCGTGGTGGCGAATCCGCAAGAAACTGTCTTTGGTGGCTGCGGCCAGCTCGGCGGCTGTGACCGGGTCACTCCAGTTTACGGTGATCTCCAGCGTGTCGTCCTGGATCGTGACCGTGAGCTTCGTCTCGAGGGTTCCGACCAACACTGACGTGAGGGTCTTGTCGTCCATAGGACCACCCAGCGCCTGAAAAATCCGATCTTTGAATGCGAGCAGCGGCGGCCGGCGCGCTGAGTACTTCTTGAGCAGGCCGGTCTCCTTGATCAGTGTCGTCAGGTTCTCGTGCCGCATGATCAGGCCGGATGCGCCCGCCCACGAACGCGGGCCGCCGCGATCGCCATCCAACACCGCGGTCTCGACCGCCATCAGCACGGTCGTGCACGTGTAGGTCTTCGGCACGAAGCGCACGATCAACACCGTCAACACCAGCCCGATCGCCAGCACGATGCCGACCATTACCCGGCGGGCTTTGATCGCGCGTCGCGCGAACGCGAGGTAGCTACGCACCACGTCCAGGCTGATGCTACCGCCGCCACCTTGCTCGCCGTCGTCTTCGGTCTCGTCTTGCATCGCTGGCACCCGATCTAGAAAGAAGCGTAGCCCTTGTTGCCGAACAGCGAGCGCGCAAAGCGATACGCGGAATAGGTAAAGGGTACGGCGACCGTGGTGCGCTCGCGCAGGCGCCCGAGCGCGCTTGGCCGGAACCAGTTGGTCTGGAATTCGACTCGGCCACCGGCATAAGCGAAAGGGTCGTCGTTCTTTACGCCCTTCTCGCCGAGCGTGATCGCCAGCATCGGGCGCGCGACGTCGGTCTGGTTGGGCATACCCCGGTGCCACAGTGTGGACGGTCGGATCAGGACGTCACCCCGCGCCATGCACACCCGCGTCGTGCCGCGCGACACGCGCCCAGCCGCGAACTCCCAGTATTTGTAGAAACGCTTGTGAGTATGCGGAACGATGTCGATGGCACCGTTCTTCAGCTCGGTGTCCACCAGCGCCACGTTCACGATCAGGAAGCTCTCCAGGAACGCGCCGTCTACGTGGTAGTGCTGTTCGACGCTGCCGGGCAGGTTGAAGTTGCAGCCGATGCGGAACGCGGCGGGATCGGTGGGGAGCAAGGCTTGCGCCAGCTCGAAGATGCCCTGCTCACGCAACTCCTCGACGACTCGACGCGCCACGGTTCCGGGATAACAGTTGAGGTGGCCACTCAGCATACCTCCACCGCGAAAGCTCTCTTTGCTGTTCCTCCACTCTTGGTACTCAGCCGAAAGCCGTTCGCTGACGGTTTCGAGCTCACTTGTCGAGACGACGCCACGCAGCACCAGGTAGCCATCGTCAGCGTAGGCTCGCTTCAGCTGCGCTGAGTCGAACGGGCGGTTGAAGGAACGAGGGGGGGACGCCACTGGTCCAGAGGTCGAATCGAGCATTGTGGAGCCGCTGTCGGTGCGAGTCTGACAGGTAGTATGCACAACGTCGACGCCTGACGCCCTCTCCGCGGCGCGTCACAGTCCCGCAACATCGGCCTTATGGCCGAAGCTAGTGTCGCTCGCAATGGTGAAATTTCCGCGGAATGAGGAGGGGTGGCTGCGAGGTGCTACGGTCGCCCGGCGATGAGAAGGAAGGCCTGGCTGGCGCTGGCGCTCGCGGGCTCGTTGGTGTTCGGCGCGGTTGCTGCTCGCAGGGTGTTGAAGAGAAAAGGGCATTTGGGGTTGACGTCGCCGAGCAGCGTCGTGGCTCGAGCGCAGCGGCCAGCGACGCTGGAAACCGCGGAGCTCCTTTACGAAGGCAAGCTCGCGCCGGGTTGGGAAGACTGGGGCTGGGGACCACACGAGCTCGGCAAGGGACCCGCGCGCGTGGTCTTCGAAAATTTCGGCGGCATCGTGCTGCGCCACGCAGAGCTCAGCGGTCCCTACGGCGGCGTCGCGTTCCGCTACAAGGCGCCCGGAGGTTGGGACGAGTTCATGCAGGTCTCACTGCATTGGGCGGGCGTCCCTGACGATGCGTTTCCGACCGTGTCGGTCGAGCCTCGGCACGTGGTCACGATGCCTGATGGCTGGCGTGAGGTTTGGATCGATTGGCAGGAGCTCGATCCCGACGGGCGACCGTTCGATCGCTTGATGCTCAGCAGTCGCTCGGCGGTCAACGCGGACTGGGTGCAGGTCGATCGGATCATGTTGACGAAGGCCGCGCCCGGTGCCGCCGCGTCCGCCAAACGCCAAGCGGAGCTGCACGTGTCGTGCAGCGGTCCGAGTCACGCGATCAGCGACCTGATTTATGGCGGCTCCGGCGACGAATGGGCCACCGGTCAGAGTGCTCGGCGGATCGGCGGAAATCCGCTATCGCGAGCGAACTGGGAGCTGGGGGCGTGGAACGTCGGCAAGGATTGGTTCTTCGAGAACGTCGCCCAAAAACCAAACGTCTTCGAGATGGTCGGCGCCAGCGCCGCGTTGCGACGTCGAACCGCGCTCGTCGTGCCGATGATCGGCTGGGTCGCGAAGGATACGAGCTCGGTCGGCTTTCCGCGTGCGGCGTTTCCGCAGCAAGCGCAATTCGATCAATACCGGGCCGAAGCCGGCAATGGCCTGGGGCCAGACGGCACCCCGCTCAAGCCCGGTGACCCGCTCAACACCAGCGTGCCGGCGCCGCCTGAGCTGATCGAGAAATGGGTTCGCAAGCTAGTAGCCGACGATGCGGCTCGCGGCTCACGCGGTGTGCAGATCTACATCCTCGACAACGAGCCCTCGCTCTGGAACGCCACGCACCGGGACGTTCGCCCGGAGCCACTCAGCTACGACGAGCTTCTGCAGCGAACCATCAACTATGCGACTGCCATCCGCAACGCCGACCCGAACGCGCTGATCGCGGGGCCCGCGGAGTGGGGGTGGCTCGCGTACCAAACGTCGGCGGTCGATCGTGAAGCCGGCGCAAACAAAAAGCCCGATCGGCTTGCGCACGGTGATGTAGCGCTCGTGCCCTGGTACCTGAAAAAGCTGGCCGAGCGCGAGAAGGCGACTGGCACACGCTTGCTCGACGTGCTCGATCTGCATTTCTATCCTGCGGCGGAGGGCGTCTATGACAATGCCAAGACCGACCTGGCCGGTACCGAGCTACGCCTGCGCTCGACACGCGCGCTGTGGGATCCAAGCTACCGCGACGAGTCCTGGATCGGTGAGAACATCCAGCTGATCCCGCGCATGAAGCAATGGGTGCGCGAGAACTATCCGGGCCGTAAGCTGATGATTGGTGAGTGGAGCTTCGGGGCCGACGAGCACATCAGCGGGGGTTTGGCGGCGGCTGAAGCTTTTGGTCGCTTTGGCCAGCAGGGCTTGGACGCGGCTTTCTTTTGGGGCGCGCCAAAGCAGACTTCGCCCGTGTTTTGGGCGTTCCGCGCGTTTCGTGACTTCGACGGCAAGGGGGCGCGCTTCGAGGACGTTTCGCTCGCGGTCAAAGAAGCCGACAACGTCTCGCTATTCGCGTCGCGCAACGAAGATCGCTCGCATATCGTGTTGGTGGTGGTGAATCGCGCGGCGACAGCGACGGTCGAGACCAAGGTCGTGCTCGACGATTGCGGCCGCGTGACCTCATCCCGCCTGTTTAGCTATGGCGCAAAATCGCTTTCGCTTGCTCCGGGGCCATCCGAGCTGACGGAGGCGGGTGTCGCTGCGACGCTCGAACCACTCTCGTTCGCGGTGCTCGATTTGAAGCTCGAGAAAAACTGAACTCGGCCCGCCGGTTTCGTCGGTAGCTCCCCTGTTCACGCGGTCTCGGTCCGGCTAACGTCCTCGGCGCGCATGGACTCGTCGAGCAACCCAGACCTCACCGAACTTCTGAGCGATGCTTCAGCGCTCGCACGCCCTGTGTGCGTATCGCTTCACGGCACGCTGATCCGAGCTGACATTTGGTGGGAACACCTGATCGCCGTGCTGCGTAAGAGCCCGTGGCTGGTCTCGATCGCGCCGTTTTGGCTGTTGGGCGGTCGCAGGCAGCTCGAGCGAGCAGTCGAGGCTCGCAGCAGCTTCGACCCGGCCACGTTGCCGTATCGGGCTGACTTGGTCGAGGCTTTGCGCGCCGCAGCGGGCAAGGGTCGCCGCGTCGTGTTGTCTGCACCCGGCGAGCCCAAGCTGGCCCGGGCAGTGGCTGACCATCTGGGATTTTTCGCGGAGGTCGTTGCAGAGGAATCGACGGCGACGCTCGAGGCGCAGCTTCGACTATTGAGCGAGCGCTTCGGCGCCACTGGGTTCGACTACGTCGGGCACACGGCCGCCGAGCAGCCGCTGCTGGCCGCGGCCGAGAAGGGCATCTTGGTGGCTGCGAATAGCCATGCTGCGGATCGCGCGCGCGCGCTGGGCGGCAAGGTTGCCGTGGTGGGCAAGCAGCCGTCGCTGGCGCGGGCCGTGTTCAAGGTTCTGCGCATTCATCAGTGGTCCAAGAACGCGCTGGTCGTTTTTCCGCTTCTGCTCGCGCCTGGCGGCCATCCGTTGAAGCAGGTTTCGTCGGCGCTGTTGGCGGCGCTGGCTTTCAGTTTATGTGCTTCGTCCGGCTACGTCTTCAACGACCTAATCGACATCGAGGCCGATCGAGCTCACCACACCAAGCACCGGCGGCCGTTCGCTTCGGGTGCGTTGCCGGCGCAGCTGGGGCCACCGTTGTTCTTCGTGCTGTTCAGCTTGGGCTTCGCGATCGCGCTGTTGGAGCTGCCGTTGCCTTTCACGGGCATGCTGGCCGCGTACTTCGTCGGCACAATGTCGTACTCGCTCGTGCTCAAGAGCAAGCTGATGGTCGACGTCGTGATGCTTGCCGGCCTGTACACGCACCGGGTGCTGTCTGGCGGCATCGCCACCGGCATCGCGATCAGTACGTGGCTGCTGGCGTTTTCGCTTTTCATGTTCTCGAGCCTGGCGTTTTGCAAGCGCTACATCGAGCTCCGCCACTCTGCGAGCAAGGGCGGTCAGCTCAAGAGCCGCGGCTACTTCGCCGAGGATCAGGTGATGGTCGCGTCGATGGGTCCAGCCGCTGGCTACATCGCCGTCTTGTTGTTCTGTCTCTACATCCAAGAGAGCAACACCGCCGTCTACCGCACGCCGGCGCTGCTGTGGTTCGTCGTTCCGGTGCTGCTCTATTGGATCAGTCGCGTGTGGTTTCTGGCGCATCGAGGGCAAATGCAAGACGATCCGGTCAAGTTCGCTTTGACCGATCGGCGCAGCTGGGCGTGCGGGGCCGTCGCTGGGCTGTTGGCTGGCGCTGCGCGTTTCTGGCACTAGCCGCGGCAGACCCGGTACGGCTTGGCTCGTCGCGCGTCCAATCTGCGAAGTAGTCGGAAAGCAAAACTAAACTACTAGACCAACGTGGCTTCTCGTTCGTACGCCGCGCAACGCAAGAGTTTACCGTCGCGAAACAACCTGGGCGCATCGAGCACCGACGCGACGCCGAGGGTTCGTCGTTGACAGGTGTCCGATCCGAGGGGAAGCTGCCGGGCTATGGTGGTTGGAAATTCGTGCGCACCTCGCCCTCGCGGCGTCGAAGGTGCCATGGATAGATCACTCACAATCATTGGGACCGTGGCTCTCTCCGCGGCCGTCTGTGCTTGCCGCAACTCCAGTCCACCGCGGCTCGCGGCTCGCGGTCGGCCGCGGTCGGCGTTGAGAAGCCAAATCCTCCCCGTTTGTGTCGTAGGTGTTAATGATTGGACGCTGGCGTCCGTTTGCTCGCAGACAGGGGACGTGGCAGTGTGCGCACGGCTCGATTCGAGGAGTCGCTGATGCGAGGGCAAATGTATCACGTGGGTTTCATCATCAACCTGCGACGAAGCGCGTCCCTGACTGCGCTCCGTTGCGGTGTATTGGGGCTCGCCTTGTGCGGCGGGCTGGCGTGCTCTTCCAATGATCCCAAGGCTGACTCCGGCACCGGCGGCAAGAGCGGCGCCGGGAGTGGATCGACCGGTGGCGGCAAGCCGTCATCCGGCGGCGGAGCCCCGGCGACGATCCCGGAGATCCCGGTGCCAGACGGAGGCAAGCCTGCCCCTGTCGCTGACACCGCGCTGAAGCTGCCCGATGCGCCCGCGCTCGGAGCGATCAACTACATCCCGAATCGCAGCAGCGTGCGCCTGTACCTGCCTGGCGTCGCAGGTGCGCACGACTACCGCGTGTTCGCCGAGAAAGACGGTGTGGAGGTTACGGTTGCCGATACCCGCGAGCACGTCGCTGGCGCTGACATCTATTGCGCCGGATTGCGGCAGCGCAACCAGTGCACCGACGACGCGATCTTGCCGGTTAAGTACAACAACAAGCTCTTGGACATGCCCAAGTGCGAAGAATACAGCCCCGACCGGCGCCCGAACGTCCCGACGCAGTTGATGCAGACGATGGAGATCGACGGCCTCGACGCCAAGACGACGCTGATCGTCGAGGCGATTGATCGCCAGTGTCCGTTCCCCGGTATCTTCGGCACCGTTCACAAGGATATCAAAGTCGCCAACGTCGACATCGGCTCTGCGATGGAGCAGGCCACAGTCAACGGCAAGTCGTATTCGCTCAAGCTGCTACCCGATACCTTCCCGCTCAGGACCGAGAGCGAGATCGTCAAGGACTACGGCAGCATGATCTTGAATGGGCAGGGGCCGAATCAGCCCGCCTTGAGCCCGAGTGATCCGGGCTTTCCGGAGAGCCCATTCATTCGCGCTGGTCACCCGGCGCCAGCGGACGACCCGGTCGTCCTGGCTCGAAGCGTCGTCAGTGTCACGCCGACGGGCTCCGACGCCTTGCCCGATGGCTTCACGGATCAAGATTTCTTCGACGGTTTTCAAGACGACACCGACCAGCCGAAGTTGCTTCGCACCGACGACACCGCGAACGAGGTGCTCGGGCAGACCAACATCAGCGTCTACCAAAACGCGAAGTGGCTGTTCTACGACATCGCCAACGAGTTCAGTGATTTCTCGATCAACCGCGGTCACTTGAACATGGTGTTCGGCGATCCGTATCAGGACTCGATGAGCTTGCAGGCCATGTACCCCAAGGCCCGCCCGGTGAAGGTACCGAGCGATGCCGACAAGTACCTATACGTCACCTACGAAGTGCAGCGCGATGAATCCCCGCGACGCTACGAAAACTTCGCGCTGTGTGGCTCGGACAAGCCCGGCGAGACCTACGTTGGTGACGCGATCAAAGCGGCACCGCTGCCTCGCCCCGGCTTCATGAACGAAGAGGGCACGCACCCGACCAACACTTTGGGTTGGAACTGCCTGACGCTCGTCGCACGCGGCGCCGGCTATGGCGCCGTCGAGGGGGGTGACATCAAGGGTCACTCGGACACCAGCCTGAAGATCACCGTGGTTCGTTCGCATCCAGCGCCCGCACCCGGCGAGTACGATGCCGAGACGCTCGACAAGTACACGACCGCGTTTGGCCCGACGCAGGAAGGCCCGTTCCCGCTGCGTTGGGAGCGCCAAGTCGACGCGTCCGGCAAACCGTCCGGCGTCTGGCTTGACGATCAAACGCACATTTGGCAGAAGGCCCGCTTCGACGTATTCGTGCGTCGCGATCGCGTTGTGATCTACGTCGAAGGACAACAACGGATTTGCCAGAACCTCGACCCGACCTCGATGACGATGGCTGAAGCTGCCGTAGGCTTCTGGCACATCCTCTATCACACGTCGGCCGAGTTCACGGAGATCCGCCGCGGCGATGCTTCGGACAATCCGCAGACGGCGCAGGCGCACATCATGCACAACACGCCGTTCGCCGACTGGCGGGGTTACGACAACGTCGGTATCCGTGAGGACATCGCGCTCCCAGCCAGCTTCGACAAAAGCGTCTGCCTACCGGCTAAGGGCAAGTGACGGCGCGCGCGGCGGTCTTGGCGGGTTTGCTGGGTGGCGGCGCGCTGCTCGGCGCCTGCTCGGCGCCGTCCGCGGCCGCCCGCTCGTGCGATTTGCCGAATGTAGCCGCCGAGCACTGCGAAGAGGCCCACGAGCTGCTGTTGCCCGAAGCGTTACCGGCAGCTCGGGGTAATAAATATGCCGAGGACGAAGACGCGGCTAGGTTCGGCTTCTCGCTGTTCTTCGACTCGAACTTGGGCCATGGCACCAGCTGTGCGACCTGTCATTCGCCGGAGTTGGCCTTCGTCGATCGCGTGTCGGTCTCGGTCGGCAAGGGCACCGGCACCCGAAATTCGCCCACGACCTTCAACGCCGCGCGCTTGAGCGTTTTCTTTTGGGATGGTCGCGCTGATTCGCTTTGGTCGCAGCCGCTATTCCCGGTCGAGAATCCGCTGGAGATGGACTCGACTCGCCTGGGCTTGGCGCATTTGGTCGAAAGCAACTACCGCGAGCAGTACGAGCTCGTGTTCGGTGCCCTCCCAGAGATGACCGAGTGGCCAGCGGTCGGCAAACCGGGTGACGCCTCGTTCGACAATCTGCCGGAGCGGACTCGCACCGACGTCAACATTATCTTCGCCAACATTGGCAAGGCGTTCGAAGCGTACATGCGCAAGAACGCGACCAGTAGAGCTCCACTGGACGCATTTCTCGAGGGTGACTCCGGGCAGTTGCTCGAACCCGCTCAGGCGGGGTTCGGCGTGTTCTTGGCGAATGGTTGCGTAAGTTGTCATCGCGGCCCGATGCTGACCGACGAATCGTTCCACGATGTGGGCTTTCCGAGCTTGCCGGAGGCCATAGCCGACGCAGGACGAGCTGATGGGCTCGCAGTCTTGTTGGGCGATCCGTTCAATCTCGCGGGTTCGTTCGCCGACCGCGATCTGGATGAAGAACCGCCGACCCTGCCCAGCCCTGGCCCGGCCGATACGGGCGCGTTCCGCACGCCGTCGCTGCGCAACCTCACGGTTACGTTCCCTTACGGCCACGACGGTGCGCTCAAGACCCTGGGCGACGTGCTCCAGACTCACGCGGCGGACTTGTCGCAGAACGATCGAGACAACCTATTGGCGTTCTTTCAGACGTTGAACGGCAGCTACCCTTCGCCGCCGTGGAATGATTGGCCCTCTCCCCAATGAGCCGACACGATGCCCAACCCCCGGCGTTCACCGTGATGCGCCTGATGCGACCGAAGACCAGCCTCCCGGCGCTGGCGCTCTGCCTCGCGTGCGCAGGTGATCCCCCGAACCATCCCTCGTCGGCGGGTTCACAGGCTGGCACCGCTGGCGCCGCGAACACGGGCGGTACCGTGGCTGCTGTTGGTGGAGGCACCGGCACCGGCGGGGGTGGCGGCAATGCAGGAGGCATTCCGGAGCCCTACACGCCGCCTGATCCATGCATTGCGGCTGGCAACTGCGCGGCTGGCAAATGGGTCAATGTAACGCCCAAAGCCGTCAGCCTCGATCCGAACACTGGCTGCAACGCTTGCAATTACGGCGTCCAAGAGGTCGTGGCCGATCCGGTGCGGCGCAGCGATCTGTACGCATTCATTTGCTACCAGGGCGTCTGGAAGTCGACGGACTACGGCTTGACCTGGAGCAAGATCAGCACCGGCGCCCAAGCGCAACACCTGGAGGCAGGGCGTCCGTGGGCGGCCGCGATCGACCCCGATCCACGGCGTAACCAAGCCACTCCGCCAACGCTGTACACGGTAACCGGCTACGGCGATCAGTTAGGCGTGTACAAGAGCACCGACGGCGGCGTGAACTTCCAACACTACGACGTCGACAACACGCAGGGAATGAAGTCGTCAGACGTGTATTCGCTCGACGTCGATCCCTACGACTCGAAGCATCTGGTCGCTGGCTTTCATGACACGGGCGTGAGCGAATCGGTAGACGGCGGTGTCACCTGGAAGACCGTGCCGGTGCCAGCCAAGTTTGGGACCTCGGTCTTCGTTTGGTTCGTGCAGACCGGGTCGACGTCGACATCGGCGACGTGGCTGACGATGGCGCAATGGGGGGACAACACCAATGGCATGTGGCGCACGGAAGACCGCGGCACGAAATGGACCCAGGTGCTGCCGACGCTCGAGCACGGACACGGTGCATCGCAGATATTTCAGGACGGCAACGGCGCTATCTACGCCGCCGGCGCCGGCAAAGACGGCACGATTTTCCGTAGTCCGGACTTCGGCAAGACTTGGACAGCCGTGCAGTCGAACGACGTCCCGCAAAATCAAGTCTTCGGCACGCCGAACTACGTCTACGCCACGTTGCCCGGTGCCTTCGAAAAGCAGGAACAGCACCTGCAACGCGCGCCCACTTCGGATGGGTCGACATGGTCCGATTGGGAGCCGACACAACCCGAGGGTATGACCAACGGCGCCAAGCGCGCAGCCGTGACCTACAATGGTCAACACTACGTGATCGTCACGGGTAACTGGCTCGCGGGTATCTGGCGTTACGTCGAAGAGGAGTGAGACAAGTGAAGACAGTGACCCTCAATGCGTGCGCCGCCGCGCTGACCATCGCACTCGCATCAGGGTGCACCTTTTACACGAGCTGCCCCGATAACCCGAACCCGAATACGAACACGCAAGCCGGTTCGGGTAATACTGGCGGCAACGCTGGCGGTGGCGGCACGTCGAACGTGACGCCCGTTGACGAAGCGAAGGCCAAGCCTTGGATCGCGGTAACCGGCAACCTGGAGGGTACCAAGTCCGAATGCGGCAACCTCGGCACTGTCACAGTGAAGCCCGACCAAGATTGGGTCATCGCATCAGTGGCACGCCAGGGTTTGTTCGTCAGCAAGGACGGCGATTCAGAGTGGGTGCCTTTGGGTCAAGGTAAGGGGTCCCAGCCGCTCGACAACCGCACGTCGCAACTCACTTTCGACCCTGGAGACCCGAACGTATTTTGGGAGTCGGGCATGTACGGTGGGTGCGTCTACCAGACGCTGGACAATGGCGACACGTTCGAGCAACTCAGCAACACGACCCATTGCGACTCGGTCTCCGTCGATTTCACCGACCCCCAGCGCGCAACGATGCTGGCGGGAGGGCACGAAGGTCGCAACCTGTACAAGTCGATCGACGCTGGCCAAACTTGGGACGATATCGGGCCGAACTTGCCCGCGGATGCGGGATTCACCGGGTTTGCCAGGGTGCTGGACGCCAAGACGTTTTTGGTTGCGAGCTTCAGCGGCAAGGGCTCGGGCATCTTTCGGAGTGACGACGGCGGGGACACCTGGTCGGAGCCGTGGGAGGGTGGCATCCGCTCGCGACCGCTGTTCGCGACGGATGGCGCCATCTACTGGGTTTTGTCGAACCAAGACAGCAATCAGGGCCTCGTCCGCAGTGAGGACAACGGCATGACCTGGAACAAAGTCCCAGGCTCTGACGGCATTCTCTCAGTGGAGCACGCCTTGGCCGAGCTACCTGGCGGCACGCTAGCGACCGTCGGGTTCACTCATCTCGTCATCTCTGACGACAGGGGCAAGAGCTGGCGTGAGATCGGTAAGAAGCTGCCTTTTGCGCCAGCGGGCATGACCTATTCTCCCGTTCGCAAGTTGTTCTACCTCTGGCATTTCCTGTGCGAAGCGGGCGACAATCCCGTGCCCTCGGACGCGATCATGACTCTGGAGTTCGATCCGGCGTCGGATTGAGCAAGGTCAAGGCTACTGCGCGGTTGGGCCCGCACGCTCCGCGCCGTCGCGGGGGTTTCCACCAGCGCCTCGGTCGCGGTGACAATCCTCACCCGGGCTGCGACGTTCTGGGTTGCGGGTCTGCTCGGCCTTGGCGTGCGGGGCGTTTGGCGTCTGCGACGTCGAGTGACGCCGGTGAGAGCGCGGTCAGGACCGCCTTTGGGCGCCGCTAGCGGCAGCCTTCAGCGAACTCGAAGCGCACACCGGGCGGTAGGCTGCTCGCCCACTGATGCAACTTTGGCGGTAGCGCGGCGCGTGTGGCGTCGTCCAGCGCGTAGAACGCCACGACGTCGCTGGCAGCGGTGATGCGCCGACTGCCCAAGTGCAACCAGCCGCAGTGAAGCCAAGACGCCGGCAAGTTGTAGAACCACGAGTCGTAGATCGCGGCGAAGCGAACATCGTGGGCGCGCGTCAAACCGCCGACCCATGCTCCCGAGTCGGTCGGGTATTTGCGCTGGGCTAGGAACGCCTCGCGCGAGGCTAAGCCGATGAAATCGAGGACGTAGTTGTCGCTCGTCCACGCAACGTAGCCAATGTCGTTCACGCCGACCGGTTGCCGGTAGTACGAGCTTACAAAGCGCGCGACTTGCGCCTGTTGCTCGTAGATGTTTCGCGCTCCGAGCGGTGTCGTGACGACGATCGCTGCGTAGCGGACCGACAGCGCTGCTGCGAATACCAAGAGCGCGAGACTCTGCGCCAACGGCGGCGGCGTGGCGATCCAAGCCGACAGATTACCCGCGAAGATCGCCAGGGTGAGCACGTAGGTGAATGCTAGCGCGTAGGCCTCGTAGCGGCCGAACCAGCCCGAGCGACCGACCAGTAAATGGCCGAGCAACGCCAACAAGACCAGCGCCGCGACCGGCTTGTTCGCGTCGGTAACGCGTCGGCGTTGGTGGTAGAGCGCTGCCACGAAACCGGCCAAGGCGAGCATCACCGCCCAGCCTGCGTGCAGCTGCGCGCGGATGTTGGCGAAAGCGGTAACCCAGAGCGCTTGACCCGGGCTCGTCCCTGACTTGGCGAGCACTGAGGTCGGCAGCGCGCCTTGGCCGTTGGCGAGCAGCATCAACGAGAATGCGCCGAGCGCCGCGAACGTCAGCCCGAGACCGACGAGGGCTGGTAGAGCGCGCCGTCGCCACACGAAATAACCGGCGACGATCAACGACGGACCGACCATCTCGTAGCGAACCAGCGGGCCCACGGCGAGCGCGCATGCGATCTCGAGTGAAGCCGGAGGCGAGCCGTGCTTGGAGTCGCGGACGACCAGTGTGGCGAGCCACACGGCAATCAGCACCTGAAGACTGTGCTCCATCCCCAACAGCGCCAACCCGACCTGATTGGTCGCGATCGCAAAGGCCAGCGTCAATCCGATCACCCAAGCGCGTTTGCGCTTCGCATCGTCGGCGACGAGCACGGCGTTCGCCGAGAGCGCGAACAGTGTGACCGTGCACAGTGCGCACAAGCTGTTGAACAGCACGGCGGCCGCGACGCCCAGTGGGGATGCGGCGAACGGCGCCAGCAAGAAGGGCCAGATGATGCTCGACGAAGGCGCCGCGAACTCACCCGAGTTGATGCCGTAGTGTCCGCGTCCGATCTGCTTGGCGAGCGCCAAGTGGATGTACGGGTCATCGACCGCAAACGTGAAATGCCCGCCTCCGAGCACGAAGACCGCCACGCTACAGGCTGCGATCAAGGAGCCGACGGCGACGGCCGGCCACAGCAGGAAGCGCTTCTCGGCCGCGAACGAGAGTCGAAACCTGGCCCGATCCGTCGAAGCTTCCACGCCCGTCCGGTTACCACGGGCCGATTACGGCTGGAAGAGCTGGGCCGGACGGCAAGCGCTCGGCGTCTCCGTCCGGCCAGCTCGTGCAGGACGCAATCGGCTGTGCAACGATGCTGCCCGCGCTTCCGGAATCTTCACGATGTCAAAGCTCATCCTGATGTCCGTCATCCTCGCCTTGCTCGCGATTCCGACGATCGCAGCGCGCGAAGCGAACCCGAAACGCGGATTGAAGAAGACGATCAACCGGATGATTGCGTTCTATGTCTTCTACGCGTTCGCGCTGATCTTCTTGTGGGGGCGATGCTGACGGATGGCGGCGGAATATAGAATGAATGGTGGCGTTCGCGCCGTGCTGGTGATCGCGGCCGCGTTGGCCTTGATTGGCATCGCGATCGGCGGCACGGAGATCGGCATCGTGGTGACGTTGCTGGATACGATCCTGCTCGTCTTCGCGATGACGCAGATGCCGGTACGCTATTCGCTGTACGGGCTGCTGTTCTTCGTCTTCACGCTGCCGAACCCAGCCGAAGGTTTCTCGATCAACGATTGGGCCCCGCCGTTCGCTGGGCCGGGTGCGATCTTGCTGAACCACCTGAATACCGTGGACCGCAGCGTCGGCGCGCTGTCGTTCTTGATGATCTCAGGCCTAGACTTCATGTTCGTGGTGCTCGGGCTGATCATCTTCTATCGCCGCGCCACCCGTTCGAAGATCGATCAGCTGGGTGGGCGGCTGGCAACGCCGAGGCCGATGCTGCAGTTGGCGTGGCTGTCGCTCGGGACCAGCGCATTCGTCGAGCTAACCGGCATCGTGCGCGGTGGCGAATTCAACATGTCGCTGTGGCAGCTCAACAGCGTGATGTACTTGCCGTGCATTTTTTTGTTGTTTCAGGCTGGCATTCGCGGTCCGCAGGACTTTCCGGCGTTGCTGAAGACGTTCTTGTACGCGGTCGTCTACAAATCGCTTCTCGCGCTCTACGTGCACAATTTCTTCACCGTGCCGATGGATCCGGCGACCGGTAGTACGAAGCCGGTGTACGCAACGAGCCACACCGACTCGATCTTCTTCGCCACGGTGTTGGTTATATTTGCGATTCTACTGCTCGAGAGAGTCGGCAGGAATACCAGGCGCTGGGCGCTGCTGTTCGTTCCGTTGGTGGCCGCGGCCGTGCAGGCGAACAATCGGCGCATCGCGTGGGCAGAAATCGGAATTGCGCTGTTCGCGATCGGCATCGTTAGCCGGCCGAGCAAGATCAAGCGGCGGATCGTGCGCAGCATGGTCGCCTCGGTCCCGGTGCTGATCGCCTACGTGATCGCCGGTTGGAACTCGCAATTTGGCGGACTGTTCAAGCCGGTGCGGCTAATTCGCTCGATCGCCGACGCCAAGACCGACGCATCGAGCATGTGGCGCGAGTTCGAAAACGTCAACATCATCGCGACCTTCCGCAGCAATCCGTTGTTCGGTACCGGCTACGGTCATCCATACCAAGAAGTCATCGTGCTGCCGGCCGTTGACTATTCGTTGGAGCGCTACACACCGCACAACAGCTTGCTCGGTTTGTGGTGCTACACGGGCGTCACCGGGTTCGCGGGCCTGACGCTGCTGTGGGCCGCGGGCCTTTACTTCGCCATGCGCGCCTACCGGCACAGCGACGACAAGGTGCTGCGCGCTTCCGCCCTTTCGGCGTACTGCGCCTTCCTGATCTACCTGATGCAGTGTTGGGGCGACATCGGCCTCGGCACCTGGATGGGCACGTTCTTGGGTGGTACGGCGCTCACCGTTGCCTGCAAGGCGGCCGTGGCCGCCGGCGAGTGGGGAGGAGCCAAGCCTAAGCTCGCCGCACCGCCGGTGGTAGTAACCGCGAATCCCGATGCCGCTCGTGGCTGATTCGCAACGTAGAGCGATGGCGGCCCGCTATTCGACGAACTTCGAAACCAGCTTCACGTACGAGGCTTGGTAGTAGATGCCCGGCTCGGTGATCTCCCACGATCGGTCGTGCTCCACGTTCGGATCCCAACCAGTGTTGAAGTCGAGATAGGCTTTCTGGGGCGGCTGTTGGCGCAGGCGCGAGGTGGCGCATCTGTTTTGCTTTGGATCCTGTCCGGCGCAGTACTGCGCGTTGGGCCCACCGGGCACGTAGCCCGGCGCAGGACCCAGGCGTGAGGTCTTGGCGTTGTCGTAGCGCTCGTCGCTGTCGCGAAACCACGTGTGGTAAATCTCATTGACGGACTTCTCGGCGCCGTACGCGTACATGTTCGTTAGGTACACGATGCCGAGCGGGTTTACGCCGTGGAAGCCGTGCAATAGCCCAGCGGCGCGCTCGATGAACGGGCCGGCTTCCGTCGGCTTGACCAAGCCAAATTGGACCAGGTCGTAGTTGGTGTTGCCGACATTGGCGCTGACCATGTTGTGGCCCCAGTGAAAACTATCGTCGCGCATGTACGCGCGATACAGATCGAGCTCGAGACCCTTGGCGTAAATGTCCGTGCTGCGGGCTTGGCTCTGTTTGCGCTCCAAGATTGCGGCCTTGATCGCCGGATCTGCCTTGGGCAGCGCGGCGTAGAACAGCAAGCCTTCGCCTTGTTCGGGATCGTAGCTCGACCAGCGGTCTTCTTGCATCGGCCGCGTGGCGGCGTAGCTTTTGGCGATGGTGTCGCCGTAGCTCGAGTCGCCAGTGAGCGCGAATAGGTAGATGGCTGCAACGACACTAGCTTGCTCTTGCTCGACTGCGCTCTTGTCGGCGTCGCCCGACTTGATCGTCTGATCGTCGCAACTGCTGCTGCGCGGGTGGTCCCGAAAGTAGCTCCAAGCGCGCGTCGCGCGACCGCGAAGCTCTTCCGCGTAGGCGTTGAGCAGCTTAATGTCGCGCAGCACGAGCGCGGCGTGCGCGAAGATGCCAGCCGCGATCACCGTCGACGACGAGCACGGCTCCGGGTAATAGAAGCGCGGGAATTTCGATTTTTCGGGGATCGGATCGCCGTGTTCGACGTTGCCGACCTTGAGCAGCACGCCGCCGTTCAGATCGGCGGGCTGCATCTTCTTGATCCAATCCAGCTCGACCTTTACCTCGTCCAGAATGTCGGGAACACCGTTGCCCGATTCTGGAATGCCGAAGTCGTCACCGAACACGGCGGGCCTTTCGGTGTACGCCGTGAGCAACTGGTGCACCACGGGCTGAGCGAACGTCACGTACTTGTTGGTATCACCGGCGTCCCACCAGCCGCCGCTCAGGTCGCGCGCGGTCTTGGCGTTACCGCGATCCTTCACGCTGCGCGCTTCGACGTCTTGGCCGGGACCGAGGTAGTCGGCGGAAGCTAGCCAACACTTGTCGCCCACGCAGGCGAACGGCTTCTGTTTCGGAAAGTTGGCGCGCTGGAAATAGAAGACTTTGGCCGCCGCGCGCAGCACGTTGCGATAGACGTCGTGACCGATTTGGAAACGATGTGAACGGAAACCGCCATCGTGATCGACGATGCAGTAGGACCCCTCCGCGGTGAGGCCCGAAAAGTCGAACCAGTAGCCACGGTCACCGGAGCTTTTCTCCACCGCGCCTTGATTCCAGAGTTTCGGCGCGCCGGTGAAGACCACCTTTCCATCATTCCACGACCGCACCTCGTAGCTCTTGCCGGGTTGCAGCTCCTCGCCCGCGTTCCAACCCTGAACAGGGTCGACCAGCACCGCAACCTTCTGTGCGGTTGGTCGGTACCCGAACTGGTCTATGCGGATCAGCTCGTTAACCGGCGCTTTGTCACAACTGACGAACGGGCCCGTCGCTAGTCTCGGCTTGGCGCGGATCGGCGCGCCAGATGCAGGCGCGGTGCCGGCCTTGGCTTCTTCGAGCCACGACGCGGGCGGTGTTTCGCGACTGCAGCCAAAAAGCAATGTCGCGGCTGTGACCGCCGCGAGCGCTCTGCGTGTAATTCTGCGCTTCATCTTCAGTACTCGAACGTTAGAAGTAATCGCCGCCATCAAACGTCGCGCCTCGGGTAGCGTAACACCGCTTCCAATGGCTCGGCGGTCCGGCTCTGCATTTCGCGGGCGGGCTAGACGCATCCTGGGGACCGGGTTAGGTGCCAGAGTCGTGTCACAGGTGGAAACCTCGATCGCGGAGCGTCGGCCTCGACTTCCTCTGGCTCTGGTCGAGCTCGCGCTGCGGCCGTGTCCGCCCTTCGTGGGCTCACGGCTGATCACGGCCGGGTTGCGCTTGGCTGGCGCTCGGGTCGCGGTCTCGAGCGCGTTCTGGGGCATGCCCAAACTCGTGGGTCCCGGCGACGTGGCGTCGCGCTTGGAGATCGGCGAGCTGTGCGGTCTCAACTTCGGTTGCTACTTCGAGCTCGACGCTTCGATCACGCTCGCCGATCACGTGTCCGTTGGCCATCAAGTGATGTTCCTGACTCGCCTGCACGTAGCGAAACCAACCGGACGTCGTGTCGAAGCTTCCGGCGCACAGCCGATTCGCATCGAAGCCGGCAGTTGGCTGGGTTCTCGGTGCACGATCATGCCCGGCGTGACGGTTGGTGCCGGTTCGGTAGTCGGTGCATCGGTGGTGGTGCGCGAAGACCTGCCCCCAAACACCCTCCTGGCCGGGTCGCGTAGAATTTCGATCGCCAAGTGGCGATGACAGAAGTACACGGTTAGAAAGATCGGACACAAACGATGATCGCTCGCAACGACGCCTACAAGATCGTGCTCGAAAGCCTGAATGAAGTCTTCGTCCAGATCGGCGCCGCGCCGCCGGACTCGGTCACCGAAGACACGGTACTCGTCGGGACGGATGCCGTGCTCGACTCGCTGGGCGTCGTCCAGCTGATCGTCGAGGTGGAACAGCGCGTCGAGCAGGAACACTCGGTTTCGGTGACGCTGGCCAACGACAAGGCCATGTCGGCGCGCAATAGCCCGTTCCGCACGGTTGGTGTCCTGGCTGATCACGTGATCGCCACCGCGGAAGAGGCTGCCTCGTGAGCTCCGAGCTTCCCGTCATGGTCATCACCGGTGCGCGCAAGGGCATCGGTCGTTTTCTGGTCGAGCACTACCTGAAGAAGGGCTACCTGGTCGAGGGCTGCAGCCGCGGCAAAGCCGACATCGACGACGGCAACTATCGCCATCACGAGGTCGACGTAGCTGAAGAGAAGAGCGTCCGCGGTATGATCGCCGACATCACCAAGCGCCACGGTCGCATCGACTGCGTGCTCAACAACGCCGCCATCGCCAGCATGAACCACGTGCTGCTCACGCCGGCCAAGAGCGCCAACCGCATGCTGAGCGTCAACGTCACCGGGACGATGCTCGTGTGTCGTGACGCCGCCAAGGTGATGATGCGGCGTAAGTACGGGCGCATCGTCAACTTCACGACGATCGTCGCGCCGATCGCGCTGGCGGGTGAAGCCATCTACGCGGCGTCGAAGAGCGCCGTCGTCACGTTCACGCGGATTCTGGCCTTCGAGCTGGGTCAGTGGGGCATTACCTGCAATTCGTTCGGGGCGACGCCGATCATGACTGACATGATCAAGGGCGTGCCGCAGGACAAGATCAACGCGGTGGTGAACAACCTCGCGATCAAGCGCCTCGGCACTCACGCCGACTGCGCGAACGTTTGCGATTTCTTCATCAGCCCGACGAGCGACAACATTACCGGCCAGGTCATCTACCTGGGCGGCGTCACGTGACGACTCGCGACCCATGATCGCAGACTGGTTCTCCGCGCGACTGGCCGACTGGGGTGACGAGCCGGCACTCGCATCCGGCGAGCAGGTCACCAGCTACGCAGAGCTGCTCCTGGCAACCGAAGGCTGGCGGGCGCGGTTCGAGGAGCGCCAGGTGCGACCCGGGGTCGTCGTGGCGATTGACGGTTCGTTCTCGCTTCAGGCGTGCGGCGCGTTTTTGGCGGCGATGCAGTTGGGCGCCGTGGTCGTCCCGCTGACGGTCTTGATGCGCGCGCACCGCGAGAAGTTCTTGGCGATCGCCGAGGTCTCGCTGCTCGTGGAGCTCGACCTCGCCGACGGCTGGAGCATCAGCGCGCTTGATCAACGCGCGCAAAATCCGCTGATTGTACGACTGGCCGAGCGGGGTCACCCAGGCCTGGTGATCTTCTCTTCGGGCTCGACCGGTGCGCCGAAGGCCATCCTTCACGATCTGTTGGCGATCTTGGAGAAGTTCCGCAAGGTTCGGCACAAGAAGACGACGCTCACGTTCTTGTTGTTCGATCACATCGGCGGCATCGACACGATGCTGAACGCGTTCGGCAGCGGCGGCACGGTCGTGACGGTGGCACACCGAACCCCGGAGCTGGTCGCGCAAGCGATCGAGGCGCACCGTGTGCACACGCTGCCAACCTCGCCGACGTTCTTGAACTTGTTCCTGATCTCCGGAGTTTGGGAACAGCATGATCTGTCGTCGCTGAAGGTGATCGCCTACGGCACCGAGCCGATGCCGCAAAGCACGCTCGAGCGGCTGCACGAAATCTTCCCCAACGTCGCACTGGTACAGACGTATGGCATGTCGGAGCTTGGCGTCTTGCGTTCGCGCTCGCGCGATTCGACGTCGCTGTGGATCAAATTCATGGGCGACGAGTTTCAGACCAAGGTCAAGGATGGCATCCTGTGGGTGAAGGCCGAGACCGCGATGCTCGGCTACTTGAACGCTCCGGATCTGTTCGACGCCGAAGGCTGGCTCAACACGCAGGATGCTGTCGAGGTCGACGGCGAATACTTGCGCATCCTGGGTCGAGCCTCCGACCTGATCAACGTCGGCGGTCAGAAGGTGTACCCGGCAGAGGTCGAGAACCTGCTGCTCCAACTCGACAACGTGGCCGAGGTGGCCGTGTTCGGTAAGGCGCACCCGATGATGGGCCAGATTGTCGCGGCCAGATTCAATCTGAGCGAGCCCGAGCCGCTCGATTTGTTCAAGCGACGTATGAACGCGTTTTGCCGCGAGCGCCTGGCGAAGTATCAGATACCGGTCTTCGTCGAGTTGGCCGACGCGAACCAGTTCGGCGCCCGCTTCAAGAAATTGCGCCATGACTGAACAACGCTTCGAACCCAAGGATCTGCCTGCCTGGCAGCGCGCGCTGACCGCGCTGCGCAATGAAGTGGTGGGTGTTCATCCGCGGCTGCACGTGTACAACTTGGCTTCGGCGTTGCTGCCTCCCCGCGCCCCGGGCGAGCTGCGGGCACGTCTGCTCAGGCTGGCAGGGTTCGAGATCGGTGAAGGCACGTTGATCACCGGCAGGTTGAAGATCACTGGCGCGCGCGGCCTGGGCGGTCGCCTCAGCATCGGGCGGGATTGCCGCCTCGACGCCGATTGTGTGCTCGAGCTATCGGACAAGCTGACGATCGCCGATGGCGTGACGCTCGAGCCGGGCGTGATGATCCTCACCAGCACGCACGAGCTGGATTTTCCCAGTCACCGCGCCGGCAAGCTGATCTTGAATCCGGTCGTCATCGGCGAGGGCGCCTGGCTTCGCGCTCGCTGCATCGTCTTGCCCGGCGTGACGATCGGCGCGGGTGCGATCGTCGAGGCCGGCGCGGTCGTCAACAAGAACGTCGATCCGAACACGCGCGTCGGCGGCATTCCAGCGAACAAGCTCGAAGCGCTCGGGGAACGATGAAGCGTATCGCGCGAGTGGGCTTGGCTGTACTCGGAGCCGTGATGATTCTGGGCGGTTTGTCGCCGCTGCGCGAACGCCTATTCGGTCGTAAGCGGCTACGTTTCCCGTACCTGGCGCAGCCGCTCGCTGAAGCGACCTACACGCGTCTCGGTTCGCAACGCGGCTGGGCTAAAGCCGAGATCGAGGTGGCGCCGGCGCTCAAGCTGCGCGGCCTGGTCCGCCGCAGCACGTCAGCTAGCGCTCCGTGGGTGCTCTACTATCCGGGGAACGACGAATCGCAGCTTGAGCGCGGGCACGGGTTCTTGAGCCGACTGGCTGGCGACACCGATTGGGGACTCGCGGTGTTCGCGTACCGCGGCTACGACCGCTCCGACGGCCAGCCGGGATTGAGCGCGCTGCGCAGCGACGCGCCGGTAATTTTGGCCAAGCTGTGCGCCGCGGAAGGCGTGCCAGCGGCGCGCGTTCACGTCGTGGGCTTTTCGATCGGCGGCCATTTCGCCGTCCACGCTGCGCGTGGCGCCGCGCTGCAGGGGCAACGAGCGGCCACGCTTACCTTGTTGGCTAGCGTCGACGACATCGTGATGTTTCACGCCTCGCCCTGGGAGAAGCTGAGCGCCGGCGAGGACTACCAGACCCGGCCGCTGCTAGCTGAGGTTCCGGGGCCCGTTCTGGTGTTGCAGGGCACGGCCGATCAGGCGCTCGACGGCGCCGGGCAAGGGCGCGACATCGCCAGGGCGCTCGGTGAACGCGCCGAGTATCACGAGCTGGAAGGTGTCGAGCACGTGCCCCTGTTGTCCGACGGCCCGGCGCTGGCCTTGGTGCGAAAGTTCATTCAAGCGCACGCAAAGTAACGTCAGCCACACGGCTCAGCGGCGCTGAATGAAGCGCCGCTCGATCACGACGTGAAACGCGTAAGCCACCAGCAGTGAGACGACGGCACCGAGCGTGAGCAGCATCAGCGCCAGCGTCGCCGTCGACAGACCGAGCGGGCGCAGCGCGAAATAGCCGAGCGCCAACACCGGCAAATGCGTCAAGTAGAGGCTGTACGAGAAGTGACCAACGGCTACCAGTGGCCGCGACTCGAGCAAGGTCAGCAACGCGCCGCGCTTGGCCGATGCCGCCTGGCCGGTGAGGTTGAGCAGGAGGGCGGTGGTGGCGATGCCGACCAATAGGTCCGCCATCGGTTTGAAGCGGAACCAAATTGACGCGGCGCCCATGCCGAACGCGAAGCAGAAAATCCAGCTCGCCGCGCTCCACAACCCCCAACGCGCGGCCCGCAAGCGCGCCGGCAAACCGTCGGGAGCAAAGCCGATCGCCGCGGCCGCCATGCCGAATGCGAACAGCAGTAGGTACCAGGGGATTGCGACCATCGCCGACGAGCGGGCGAACCACAGCGGCGCGTAGCCGATCACGGCCGCCGCTGTCAGCGCCGCCAGCATGCCGAAGCGTCGCCACAGCGGCAGGAGTAGCAGCGGAAAGAAGAAGTAGATCTGCCACTCGCTAGCCACGCTCCAGAGCGGGCCGTTGATCTGGTAACCCCAAGCTTTCGACCAATTGTGGACGACCAGCAGATGCGAAGCGATCGCGCCGGCATCCAGGCCCGGCAGCGAGTCGTCCCAAATCGTCCCCGAACGCATGCGCAACGCTGGCACCAGCGCGAGCAGTCCGATCGACAAGGCCAGCGCCGCGAAGTAGGGCGGCAAGATCCGTAACGCGCGGCGCTTCACGAATCGGCCGAGCGCCACGCTGAGTTGCCTCGGCTGGCTGCGGACCACGGGCAGCATCAAGCAATAGCCCGAGAGCACGATGAACACTGCGACGGCTTCATGTCCAAACGCGAAGGTTCGGCGCAGCAGCCGCCAGGCACCGGTCAAATCTTTCGATGCGAAGCCGAGGACGGCGTGGAAACCCACCACGTAGGTCGCAGCGAGGGCACGCAACCCATCGAGATATGCCAGCCGAAGCGTCGTCGTCGGCGGTGGGGAGCCAGCGACCGGCATTCGGCCCTTGTCGCGGCCGCTCGGCTCTGCGAAACCAACGCCTCTGGACATGAGCGCCTTTAAGTATCAGGAAATGCTGCCGACGGGTGCTGACGAAACGCCCTTTCGGTTGCTGACGAAGGACTTCGTCTCGACCTTCGAGGCGGCTGGTCAGACGTTCTTGCGCGTCGAGCCGGAGGCCCTGACATTGCTGACGCGCGAGGCGATGCGTGACATCGCGCACTTGCTGCGGCCTGGGCACTTGGCGCTGTTGGCGCGCATCCTCAAAGACCCAGAGGCATCGCCGAACGATCGCTTCGTGGCGCTCGACCTGCTCAAGAACGCCAACATCTCCGCTGGCGGCGTGCTGCCGATGTGTCAGGACACCGGCACCGCGATCGTGATGGGCAAGAAGGGCCAGCTGGTGTTCACCGGTGGCGGCGACGAAGCCGCGATCGCGCGCGGCGTGTTCGACACCTACCAGACCGCCAACCTGCGCTACTCGCAGCTGGCGCCGCTCGATACCTACAAAGAGAAGAACACCGGCAACAACCTGCCGGCGCAGATCGAAATTTTTGCGACCGACGGCGACGCCTACAAGTTCCTGTTCATGGCCAAGGGCGGCGGCTCAGCCAACAAGAGCTACCTCTACCAAGAGACGAAAGCGCTGCTGAATCCGGACAGCTTGCTCAAGTTCGTCGATCAGAAGATCCGCACGCTCGGCACGGCGGCTTGCCCGCCCTACCACCTGGCGATCGTGATCGGCGGGACCTCGGCGGAGTACGCGCTGAAGGTCGCCAAGCTGGCGTCGGCGCGCTACCTCGACAAATTGCCGTTGGCGGGCAACGAATTGGGCCACGGTTTCCGTGACTTGGAGCTCGAAGCCAAGGTGCTGGAGATTGCCCAGAAAACGGGCATCGGCGCGCAGTTCGGCGGCAAATACTTCTGTCACGACGTGCGCGTCGTGCGCTTGCCGCGCCATGGCGCCAGCTGCCCGGTGGCGATCGCGGTTTCGTGCTCGGCGGATCGCCAAGCCGTCGGCAAGATCACCAAAGACGGCGTGTTCCTGGAGGAGCTTGAGCACGACCCCGCGAAGTACCTACCCGAGACGACGCACGAGGAGTTGCCGAGCGACGTCATCAAGGTCGACCTGAACCGACCGATGAGCGAAATCCGCGCTGAGCTTTCGCGGTATCCGATCAAGACGCGGCTCTCGCTATCAGGCCCGCTGATCGTGGCGCGCGATATTGCGCACGCCAAGCTCAAGGAACGCATCGACGCTGGTCAGGGTTTGCCCGACTACCTGAAGAGCCACATGGTGTACTACGCCGGTCCGGCCAAGACCCCGGTCGGCTACGCTTCCGGCAGTTTCGGCCCGACCACTGCCGGGCGCATGGACGCTTACGTTGACTTGTTCCAACAGCATGGTGGAAGCCTGGTCATGCTGGCCAAGGGCAATCGGTCGCCGCAGGTCACGGCCGCGTGCAAGAAGTACGGCGGCTTCTACCTCGGCTCGATCGGTGGGCCCGCCGCGCGCTTGGCGCAAGACTGCATCAAGAAGGTGGAAGTGCACGAGTACGCGGAGCTCGGGATGGAAGCCGTCTGGCGGATCGAAGTCGTCGATTTTCCGGCGTTTATCGTGGTTGACGACAAGGGTAACGACTTTTTCCAAGGCCTGACCGGCAGCGTGCCCGACGGTAAGAAGCCGCTCGCCGTGGTGAGTGAATGAGCGCGCCGCTGCCGCTGCTCGTCGTCTCCACGGGTTGCCCTTCCGGAATTGGTCCGGAGGTTTCGGTTGCGGCGGCTGCCAAGCTGAAGCGCGCCGCCAAGGTGCTGCTCGGTGACGAAGCGACGTTGCGCAAGGCTGCCGGCGTGGTCGGCATCGCGCAGAAGCGCCTGGTGCGTTGGGACGGTCAAGCGCGTGATGGCTCCACGATCTATTTTGCGCAAGTCGGGGAGCCGTTAGCGGATCGCGATCGCGTCCCCGGCAAGCCCAACGCGCGCGCCGGCGAGGCTCAGCTCGAGTACATCGAGGCGGCGTTCACGTTGGTCAAATCTTCTTCGAACGCTGCGCTCGTGACTGGACCGGTCAGCAAGGCTGCCATCGCTCACTCTGGCTTAGCGCGGGCACGCAGCTTCTTGGGTCACACCGAGTGGTTGCAGGAGCTCGATGGCGCCAAGACCAGCGTGATGTGCTTCGTCTGCGACGAGCTCGCCACGAGCCTGGTCACGACCCACTTGCCGCTCGCCAAAGTGTCGCGTGCGATCAAATCCGCCGGCGTGACGGCCGCCACCGTGGAACTCGCCCGTCTGCTGCAGAAATTGGGAAAAAAGCGGCCCCGACTGGCGGTGGCTTCGCTCAACCCCCACGCCGGGGAGAGCGAGCTCTTGGGCGCTGAAGAAGCCCGCGCGATCGCGCCTGGCATTGCGGTTGCAAAGCGAGCACTCGGTCGCGGTGCTGACGTGAGCGGTCCGCTCGGTGCCGAGACCGCGTACCGCAAGGCGGCGCAAGGTGGCTTCGACGGCGTGGTGGCGATGTATCACGACCAAGCCACGATTCCGATGAAGCTCCTGGCGTTCGGCGACGCCGTCAACGTCACCGCAGGTCTGTCGATCGTGCGGACCAGTGTCGACCACGGCACCGCTTATGACATCGCCTGGCGCGGCCACGCGGACGCAGGCGGCATGTTGGCGGCGCTCGAGCTGGCCTGCCGCATCCTCACGGGGCGCAGCGCATGAACCTTGCGCTCTTCGTGAGTGCACTTTCCGCAGAGCTCGCGAACTACGAGCCGCGCGCCAAGCTGCTTGGGCTCACGGCGTCCGACGCGTGGAACGTGCTGGTCGTGGCTGAGCTGCGCGAAGTCTTGCGGACGATTGCGCGCGCG
The DNA here is from genome assembly GCA_038252755.1 of Polyangiales bacterium. Lineage (GTDB taxonomy): Bacteria > Myxococcota_A > Polyangia > Polyangiales > Polyangiaceae > PMG-095. The sequence goes on from JBBSAB010000001.1 coordinate 74,632, forward strand.
CGCGGTCGTGACGTCGCGCTGCTGACGTCTGGACGGCTGTTCGCTAGCGTGCCGGGATTCGAACCGGACGCGCTCGGTGTCGAGCGCCAAAAGCTGCTCGCCGAGACCGAGCCGCGAGTCTCGCGCTTCGAAGCCGCCGAACCGCTGCCAATCGAGGCGTTTGGGCAGCTTTACGAGTCATTGCTGACGGCTCGGCCTGACGGCGGCGAGCGCAGCTTGCGCAAGCGCACCGGCAGCTACTACACACCCGAAGCGCTGACGCGGGTCGTCGCCGAGCGCGCGTTCGAGGCGCTCGGTACGGTGCTCGGAGACGCTGGCGTCCGCGCGCGGCCGCTTTGCGTCCTGGATCCAGCGCTCGGGGCTGGCGCGTTCTTGCTGCAAGCCGGGCGCGAGCTAGCGCAGCGCTCGGGTCGATCGCCTGTAGCCGTCGTCCAGCACGAGCTGTTCGGCGTCGACGTGAGCCCGCTGGCCGTAGCCGTGGCGGAGGCGTCGTTGTGGCTGTTTGCCGACGCGCCGGGGCTGAGCCTGGCGGAGGCCGGCGCGCATCTGTGCGAGGGTGACGCGCTGTGCTCGCCAGCCGCCGGCAAGGCGCTCGATCGGCGCGGCGTCGATTTCTCCGCGCTCTTGCCCGACGACGTCGATGCCTTCGATTTGGTGCTCGGCAATCCGCCATGGGTCGCGTTCGCGGGGCGCGCGACGCAGCCGCTGACGCCGGCGATGCGCGAGCACTACCGCCGCACATTTCGGGCCTTTCGCGGCTATCCGACGCTGCACGCGCTGTTCGTCGAGTTGGCAGCGCGGCTGGCTCCGCGCGGCGTCGTGGCGTTGCTGATCCCGAGCCCGGTCGCAGATCTCGACGGCTATCGTCACGTGCGCAGTGCGCTGGCCCAATCGCATAGCGTACAGGAACCGCTGCTCGAGCTGGGCCAGGATGCCTTCGCGAGCGTGACGCAGCCGTGTTTTGCGCTGGTTGCAGCGCCGCGTAGCGCGCCCGCCGTCGACCCCGAGCGCGCGTTCGTGCTGACTGAGCGCCGGCGCGCGGCTGGCGCCGCTTCGGAGCTGCAGACGCCGCCGGCGCTGGCACGGTTCTCGGGTTTGCCGCGCCTACCGGCCGAGCTGTTCGGTGAGATGGGGCTGCAGACGAACAGCGCGGTGACGCGGCAACTGCTGTATCGCGGCACGACACCGCCGGCCGATTTCAGCTACGAGTTGCTCGAAGGTCGCAACATCGTCGAGTTTGCGCTGTCGGCGCCACGCCTGTTCTTGAAGCCGGATCAGGTTTTCCTGGCGCAGCAACGCTGTCGGCTGCGCGACGCGGGCGACTACCGACGCGTCAAGCTGGTGGTGCGCCAAACGGCGGCGATCACGATCGCTGCCGCCCACGACGGCAAACCGTTTCGCAACTCGCTATTGGCCGGGTTCGAGGTCGACGAGTTTCCGTTCGCGCTCACGCTCGGCCTGCTCAACAGTACCTTGTACCGTGCGTTGCATCTGGCCGGCCGTCGCGACGCGCGTCAGGGTGCCTTTCCGCAAGTCAAGATCAGCCACCTGCGCTCGCTGCCGGCTCCACCCACTGGCGAGTCGCGCGCCCGCATCGCGGAACTCTCGGCGCAAGCTACGCGCACCGGCTTGACCGCAACGTTGCGTCAGGCGCTCGACGTCGCCGTCTATGCCGCGTTCGCCATCTCGCAGGACGAAGCCACCGAAATCGCCAGCTTCGTCCGCAGCCTCGCGCCGGCTGCCGGCCTGACCGCGCCGTTGGCCTAAGGGCCCCCCTAGGACTGCAAAGCGGAGTGCGCTAACTCAGGCGAACGCCGAGACATCCCGGTCGCCGCTCTTGCGGGCGGTGTCGTAGCGCTCTTGGAAGTCTTCGTAGGTGCCGCGCCAGTCGACCAAGCCGCCCTCGGTGAAGGCGAAAATGCGCGTCGCGAACGAATTTACCAGATCGCGGTCGTGGGTGACGATGAAGCAGGTGCCTTCGTACTTTTCCAGCGCATCGCCGAGCGCCACGATCGACTCCAAGTCCAAATGGTTGGTCGGCTCGTCCAAGATCAGCACGTTGTCTTCCATCAGCATCAGCTTCGAGAAGATCAGCCGCACGGCTTCGCCACCGGACAGGGCGGCGGTCGGCTTGTTGCCTTCTTCACCCTTGAACAGCATCCGACCCAAGAGTCCGCGCACGGTTTGCAGGTCCGCGTTGGGCGCGAACCCGTGCAAGTAGTTGGCGACGGTCGTGCCGTCCGGAATGTCGGCGCGATGATCTTGCGCCAGGTAGCCGAGCGTGGTGCCGGTGCCCCACTCGATCTTGCCAGCGTCGGGCTTGAGCTGCTCCATCAGCATCTTGCACAGCGTGGTCTTGCCGACGCCGCTCTTACCGATGACGGCGATCTTTTCGCCCTTGGTGATGACGGCGCGTAGGCCTTCACAGACCGTGCACTCGGGCCAGATCTTGGTCACGCCGTCCAAGCTCAGGGTCTGCTTGCTGGAAGGCTTTTTGACCTTGAATTGAATGAACGGCCGCTCGATGTTCGAGCGCTTCAAATCGGTCAGCGTGAGCCGGTCGATCTGCTTTTTGCGGCTCTGCACCTGCGAGCCGCGCGTACCGGCCGAGAAGCGCGCTACGAAGTCCTGCAGCTGTGAGATCTTCTTCGAACGCTCGGAGTTCTCTTGCTCGATTTTGCCGCGAACCTGGCCCTTGGCTTGGACCATGTCGTCGTAGCCACCCGGGTAGAGAATGATCGCGTTGTAATCGATGTCCGCGATGTGGGTGCAGACCTCGTTCAAGAAGCGGCGATCATGCGAGATGGTGATCAGCACGCCGCGGTAACTCTGCATGAACTTCTCGAGCCAGCGGATGCTGTCGATGTCGAGGTTGTTCGTCGGCTCGTCGAGCAACAGCGCGTCGGGGTTGCCGAACAGCGCCTGCGCGAGCAAAACCCGCAGCTTCTTGCCGCCCGGGATTTCGCTCATCACCTTTTCGTGGTCGACCTCGGGGATGCCGAGGCCGCTCAGCAGCTCGCCGGCGTCGGACTCGGCGGTGTAGCCGTCTTCTTCGGCGATTTCGCCTTCCAGCTCACCGAGCCGTACGCCGTCGTCGTCCGTGAGGTTGGGCTTGGCGAGCAAGAGCTCTTTCTCTTGCATCGTCTCCCAGAGCTTGGCGTTGCCCATGATGACGACGTCGAGCACGCGCCAGCTCTCGAACGCGAACTGGTCCTGCTTCAGCACGCTGGTGCGCTTCGGCCGCTGCACAGTGCCGGTGTCGCTCTCGATGTCGCCGGACACGATCTTCAAGAACGTCGACTTGCCCGCGCCGTTCGGACCGGTCACGCCGTAGCGGCGACCCGCGTTGAACGTGACCGTCACCTCTTGGAAAAGCTTCTTCAGACCGTAGGCTTTGGTGAGGTCTTGAACCTGAATCTGGGACATGGGCGCGCCGCTCTTAGCAGGAAATGGGGGCGGGCACCCGTCATCTGTTCCTAACTATAGGAAATGATTTGAAAATTGTATGCCTGTCGGCGGTCGTTCGAGCCAGCTTCGGCCATTCGACGGCAGCGTCGCCGAGTCGGGTCGCGGCTCGCCCGGTTCGCGCCGATTTTCGCGGCGCATGGACAGCGAAATCACGACGCCGGTCGGTGAGTCGCTCAAACGTTTCGGAGTGGGGCGGGACGCGTCACCGTCGCGCCCCGTTTCGTCACGCTAGCGCACGGTTATTTCGCGTTCCTCCCAGCTGACGCCGCCGCGGTTGTCACGGGCGACGAACCAAAGCGTCAACGTCTGACCGGAGGCGCTCTTGCGCGCGACCCAGCCGTTCTTCGACTCCTTGCCGACCTTGACCTCGTTTTCGAAGATACCCTCGGTCGCGTAGTATTGAACTACCAGCTGCTCGTCGAAGTCGTTGCCGAACTCGTTCTTGCCCGACTCGAAGCTCTCGGGCGTGAGTACCGCAGCGAGCTGGTGTTTCTCCGTGGCGGGACAGGAGTCGTACTTGAAATCGTCGCGATCGCAGAAGCCGACTTCTTTCACTTCGTCGGCAGGCCAGTCGACGCCGTCGAAAGTGATGTTGGCGATCTCTGGATTCTGGTTCCGATCGGTCTCACGCACCGGGATGCGTTTGATGCCGGCGATGAACTCATCGAGCGCCATGTCGCGACCCGTGCCGGCTTCCTGGCAGCTGAAGGGCAGCCCACCCGGACCAGCGCCGATCATCAGATCTCCAGGGCAGGCGACCGACACCACGCCCACGCTGGCCCCCGTCCGCGCTTGAGGCGGGAGGCTGGAAAGCACGTCGACTGGAATGACCAAGCTCGGAGCGGCGACCCCTTCGCCGATCGCGAACACGCCGTTGGTTGCGTCCGCGCTCTCGTTGAGCTTCGAAAGGCAGCCTGCCAGGCTGGACTCGGCTGGATTCACGCAGCTGGCCCAGGCCCAGGTGACCGGACGCCGTTCGGGGTCGAAGCTGAGGGAGCTTAATTTCACGGTTTCGCCCGGGTGCGCGTAGGGCTGATCCACCTGCTCGGCCAGCACGCGGAACGAGGCGACCTTGGCGCCCGGTTCGGGCTGATCATCGCAGCCCAACAAAAACAGGGGAATCGCGGACAGCAAGCGGATGCGGGACGTGTTCATAGCTCACCTCGGATGCCGATAATCGGCAGGATCGGTAGACCGTGCGTAGCGTGGGTCTGTGAGTAATCGAAGTTGTAACCAATGCTCTCGGTGTTCTGATGGTTGTAGGCGTTCTGCACGTCGAGGTAGGCGCCGAGTGCCCAGGACTGGAACTTCCAAGTCTTGTCGACGCGCAAATCGAGCTGGTGGAAAGCCGGTAGCCGCTTGGAGCTGCGCGCGAGCGATGTGACGGGCGAGTACGCGCCCGCGTCGTAGTCCATGGTGCCGCCGATTTCGGGCGTGTAGGGGCTGCCGGTAACGTAGCGGAAGCGGGCGCCAACTTGCCAGCCGCGACCCAGCTTGTAGCTGCCCACCGCGGTTATGTTGTGCGTTTGATCGTAGTCGTAGCGGTAGTAGCTGGCACTGGCCGAGTCTTTGCGTTCGCTGCGCGATAGGGTGTAGGCGAGCCAGCCAAAGAAGCGCCCCTGGGGCTTGATGCGCAGCATCAGCTCGCTGCCGTAGCTGCGGCCCGAGCCCACGTTTTGGTAGGTGAGACCGGTGGCGGTGCGATCGGCGGTTGGAGCCGAGACGACGATGTCGCGCAAGTCTTTGTAGAAACCTTCGACCGATAGCTCGACCGGTTGCGCAAGCTCTTGCTCGATGCCCAGGCTGTAGTGATAAGCGCTTTCGCTGTTCAGCCCGCCGTTGCCGAAGGGCTTAATGCTCTCGTAAGCGTCGGGCGGTTGGTGAAAGAGCCCGGCTCCGCCCTTGAGGGTGGTGCGCGGGAAGCCGGCGTGCACGTCCCAGCGGACACCCAGGCGTGGATCGGCGGTCCATTTCTTGGTCCCGGAATCGAAGTCGCTGCGCACGCCCGGCAAGATCTTGAGCCCCGTTGTCGGCGTGAGTTCGAGCATCGCGTAGCCGGCGGGACGCGTCAGCGTTGCCGTGCCGTGGATGTCGACGGTCGGTTTGCCAAAACCGGGGCCTTGATCCTGCGTGCTCTCGAAGTCTGCGACCGGCAAGCGATAGCCGACCTCGAAGTCGTCGACCTGCACGTCGACGCCCGCGATCGCGGTCGCGAAGTCGTTCAGCTTGGCGCGCAGATCGGAGCGCCCTTCGACGTGCAGGGTATGGCCGTCCAAGAACACATCACCCAGCGAGATCCGTTGGCCGTCGCGCCCGATGGCGAGGCTCGTCGTCCAGCGCAGCTTGCTGGTCGGACGAGCGTCGATTCGACCCTGGACCCGCCAGAAACCCGTGTGAAGCCCAGCCGCGCCACCGACCAGCGGGTCGCTCGAATCAGGGGCATCGAGGCTCAGCTTCAATCGATCATCGGAGCCGAACGCAAAGAGGCTCACGGTCGTGTCACGGGTGAGGTCGTGCTCGATCATCGCCTGGAAGTCGTAGTAGACGGGCGCGACCGTGACGCCGACGCCCGCGGAGCGCAGCGTGGGGCCGAGCCAGGCGTCGAGCCACGAGCGCCGCCCGCCGAGCATGAAGCGCGTCGATTTGTTGATCGGGCCTTCGACGAGTACTCGGGCGTCGACCAAGTCGACCTGCAAGAGACCGCCGAGCTTGTCTTTCCTGGGCGAACGCACGCCGACGTCGACGATGCCGCCGGTGGCGCGGCCGAATTGCGGTCCGAAGTTTCCCGGATAAAAATCGATACGCTCGAGCATCTCGCTGGGGATGACCGACGACAAACCACCAAAGTGATAGACGATCGGAATGTTTGTGCCGTTGACGAAGACCTGCGTGTCACGCGGTGACGAGCCGCGCACGATCAGCAGCCCGTCGAAGGCGCCGACGCGCGCGACGCCGGGCATGTTTTGGACCGAGCGCAGCGCGTCGCCGTTCGTACCGGGAATTTTGGTGATTTCTTGGGCAGTAATGCTGTGTTGGGTCGACTCGCGCGGGGGGCGATCGCCTTCGACGTCGATGTCGAGAGCGTCGGTGGGGGCCGGGGCCGGGGGTGAGGGAGTGCGAATGGGAATGGGAGGGGTGGAGGGCGATGCTGCTTCGAATTGGATTCGAAATGGGATCTTCGATGCGACGGGTTTTCCGTCGCGTTCGGCGGGGGTGAACTCGAGTTGTTTGGCGGCGTCGATCGCGGCTTGGTCGAAGTCGTCACCGGCGGAGGTGGCGACGCTGACGTCGCTGACCTTGCCGGTGTCGTCGAGCGCGAGCACCAGCGCGACGCTGGCACTCGTCCCGCTTTCGAGCTTGGCGGCGGGATAGATTGGCTGTGCTGCTTTCACGAGCTTGGGCGGCGTGAGTGCGGGCGCTGCGGCGGGAGCGTCGGCGTCTTGCGCGAACGCAGCGTGCGGCGCGAGGAGCGCGAGCGCGGTGATGGCGATGAATCGAATTCGTTGCATTGAGTGCCTCGGGTTCACCGGGCCCTCAGCAAGCGCTGGGCCAATGCTTGGACCGCGAAGTTTTCTGGTCGACGCTAAAGAGAGCCGTGCGCGGTGCAGGCAGACTGTCCGCGTCCAGGGCTGAGGCGACCGGACGCCTGTCGTGGCCCGCGCCGGACACGTGTCCTCTCCCGGGGGTGATGGCCGCGGACATCGCGTCGGCATCCCGTAAAAGCACGGAAATTTGCTGGCCCTGGCCAGGGCCGGGCTGCTGGCACGCGCCGTGCTGAGGAGGGCCGAGCGCGCCCCCAACACCGCCCGAACCGGGTGGGGCAGCCAAGGAGAATCAGCCTCATGAATATCGTCGAACGCTCCAAGCTCATCCTGCTCGATATCGGCGCTTCGCCGATTCTGTATCTGATGATCGCGCTCAGCGTGGTCAGCGTCGCGATCATGGTCGAGCGTGCGCTGTTCTTCTTCCGGGTTCGCGAGAACCTGCAGCGCTTAGCGAGTGAGCTGGCGGCGTCCCTCGGACGAGGCGATATCGTGGCCGCGCGTGCGCTGGTCGCCGACGCGCCGTCGGCAGAGGCCGCGATCGTGGCTGCGGGCCTTGCGCGGATCGAGCACGGCGCCGCCGCCGTGGAAGAAGCGATGGCGGGCGCCAGCGCGGTGCAGCGCATGCGGCTTGAGCGTCGCCTGGGGTTCTTGGGCACGCTCGGTGCGAATGCTCCTTTCGTTGGTCTGCTTGGTACCGTGATCGGCATCGTGCAAGCCTTCAATCAGCTGCAGATCGCCGGCGCAGCCAACGGCAGCGGTGGCGCGATGAACGGCGTGATGGGCGCGATCGCCGAAGCGCTGGTCGCGACCGCGATTGGTCTGGTGGTGGCGATCCCGGCCGTCGCGGCGTTCAACGCTTTTCAGCGACAGATCAAGGGCATTCTCGGCAACGCCGAGGCGCTGCGCCATATCGTGTTGTCATACGTGAAGGCGACTCCGCAAGCCGCAGCGAGCCCGACCGGTTCAGCGAAGTCCTCTGAAGACTCACAGGTCGTGCGCTTCAATCAGCTCGCCGCCAGTGCTCATTGAGTTGGGAGTTGGGAGTTAGCAGTTTCGAGAACGAGAGAGAGAAGAGTTATGGCAAGCATTCAAAATACCGATGAAGAGATTTCGGGTATCAACGTGACGCCGCTGGTCGACGTGACGCTCGTGCTGTTGATCATCTTCATGGTCACGGCCAAGTTGATCACGGGCCAAGGCATTCCGCTCGATTTGCCCAAGGCCAAGACGGCCAGCGCGACGCAAACCGTGCTCAGCGTTTCGATCGACGCCCAGGGCGCGGTGCTGGCCAATGGCAAACCGGTCAGCAACGACGCCGAGTTGCGTGGTCGCGCCAGCCAAGCGCTCAAAGAAAATCCCGAGCTCCGCACGGTGATCGCCGCGTCGTCCGACGCCAGCCACGGCAAGGTCATGCACGTGCTCGACACGGTGCGCGACGCCGGTATCACCAAAGTGGCGTTTGCCGCCGACAAGCTCGCCGCCACCAGCACGCCTTGAAGGAGCCCGTCATGTCTGTTGAAGTAGCTTCTGCTCCGCTCGATGACTTCGTGGTCGAGCTGTTTGACCGCGCCCGTCAGCGCCGCGCTCTGAGCACGCTGGCCTGGGGCGCCGCGCTTGGCGGTCACGTGCTCTTGGCCGGGTTCGCGGTCGGCGAACGTGCTCCGGTGCCACCGGCGCGCGCGCCGCTCGAGATCGAGCTGGCGCCGCCGGAGCCGCCGCCCGCGCTCCCGCCTCCCAAGGTCGAAGAGCGCGCTCCTGAGCAGCAACCGACGGCTAGGGCTGCCGCGCCGCCGCCGATGCCCGCCCACGTCGGCGCACTCGTCACCGCCAAGGCTGATCCGACACCGTCGCTTGCGCACGAAGACCCAGTCGACTTCACCAACGACCCTGGCGCGCTCGGCTTCGGCTCCGGCGTCGTCGCGATTGGCGGTAAGGCCGAGGTCGGGGTCAAGCAAGCCGCGCCGACCACGGCCGCTGGCCCGGGCACGAGCCGAGTAGTCCATGGTCCGGTCGGCGACTCACTCACACCGCTCAGCGACCTCAGCAGGAAGCCGAGCCTCGGCGAGAGCGACCCGTGCCGTGGCTACTTCCCTGGCGGCGCCTCAGATGACGTTGCCTCCGCCGCGGTGATGGTCACCATCGGCAAGAACGGCAGTGTTTCGAGCGTGCAACTACTGAGCGAATCACCCCCCAAGCAGGGGTTCGGCATGGCTGCCAGAACCTGCATGGCAAGCAAGCACTTCAGCCCAGGGCTTACCCGCGATGGCCAGCCGACCGCGACCGCAATCCGGGTCAATATCCGCTTCACCCGCTAGCGGAAGCGGGGTGTCGTCGTTGCGAAGTGGCGTGTTATCGTCGCGCGCGACCACGATGGCAGGTACTCCGTCAACCCCCGCGCGCAGTAGCGAGAACAGCGGACGCATGGCGGGCGAGTACCGGCTCTTGCGCAAGTTGGGCGAGGGCGGTTTTGGCGCGGTGTACGAGGCCGAGCACCCGCTGCTCAAGCGTCGCGCCGCGGTCAAGGTGCTGCATCGCGTTGCGGACAAGGACTCTGACGCCGTCTTGCGCTTCATTTCTGAGGCGCAGGCCGTCAACCAGATCCGCAATCGGCACATCATTGACGTGTTCTCGTTCGGCAAGCTGACCGACGGTCGTCACTTCTACGTGATGGATTTGCTCGACGGCGCGCCGCTCGACCGTTGGCTCAAGCAACAGGGCCGTGTCGATGTCGCGATCGCCCTGCAGCTGCTAACGCCGATCGCCGACGCGCTCGACTTGGCTCATGCCGCCGGTATCGTGCATCGCGATCTCAAACCGCAGAACATCTTCTTGGCTTGGGATCAGAGCGGCGAAACCATCCCCAAGTTGCTCGACTTCGGCATGGCCAAGCTGCTCGGTGAATCGCCGGTGCACACCGTTAGCGGTACGCCGATTGGCACGCCGCTGTACATGTCACCCGAGCAAGCGCGCGGCGAGAAAGTCGACCACCGCTCGGACGTCTACGCGCTCGGCGTGCTGTGCCACGAAATGCTGACCGGTCATTTGCCGTTCGTGGGCGACACCACCGTCGCGGTGCTGATGGCGCACATCATCCAGACTGCGCCGAAAGCCTCCGAAATGTGCGAAGAGCTGTCGCCGCTGCTCGACGCTCCGCTGTTGCGCATGCTGGAAAAAAAGCCCGACGAACGCCCGGCCAGCGCTGGCGAAGCGATCGCCGCCTTGCGCCGGGCCGCCGTCGAAGCCGGCATCGTGCCTGTGACGGGGCCGCTGCGTTTGCCGCGTCCCGAGCCCGCTGTCTCGGGCGAACAGTTGCGCGGTGGCGAACCTGACACCTTGCTCGAGGACTTCGGCGCGACCGCGAGCGAGCCGCCCGCCGCCCGCTCGTCGGGCAGCTCACCACTGCCGCTGTGGCCATTCGGAGTCGGGCTGCTCTTGCTCGGCGCGCTGCTTGGCTTTGTCGTGCTGCGGCCGCCCGCGTCGACGCCCGAAGCGGGGGCGTCGACGCGCCCGAGCGCCGTTGCGCAAGCCGTCCCGTTGCCCAGCGTCGCGCCCGCTGCAGCCATGTCTGCGCCCGAGCCATTGCCTTCGGCCAGCGCCGCTGCCGCAGCGCCGTCGAGCGCCACCGACAAGAAGCCCAAGCAACGCCCCAGCACCGCCGCACGTATCCCGACTGATTTGGAGAATCCGTTTTGAACGCCTGGCGAACGGGCGCGGCGCTGGGCCTGCTGCTCACACTGTTCGGCTGCACGGCTTTTCCCGTCATCGAAGCGAACGTATGTGGCAACCGAGTCATCGAACCCGGCGAGGATTGCGACACGTTCGCCGACAATGGCAAGACGTGCCGCGCGCCCGGCACTGTCGACGAATGCCACTTCGATTGTGCGCTGAACGCCGATGAAACGCGCGCGGAGTGTCCGTCGGGCAGCGGTTGCGCAGCCGACGGTATCTGTCGCCGGCCGACGGGGGGCTTCGAGCAGGCGCTCAAGTTCGCCTCCGAGCCCTCGTCCTGGGTGTCGACCGTGGACTTCGACGGTGATCAGAAGCTCGACGTGATCAGCGCTGAGCCTGCTGACGAGCTCCAGCAATCTCGCTTTCGCCTGCACTACTTCGACGCCGGCTGGAACCTGGTCGAAACCAAAGTTTTCCCGCGCCAGACAACGCGCCCGATCGCGCGCCAACTGCCGGGCAAGCCGGTCGACCTGCTGTTCAGCAACTTTCGCATCGGCTTGCTGCCCGGTCGCGAGGATCGCGAGTGGGTGCCGGCCACGTTCAGTTCGTACGTCGTGCCGGGCGCTGGGCTGCGCGTCGTAGGCGTCAGCAAAGACTTCGTCGGTGATGCCTCAGCGCTCGTGGCCGTGACAGCGATTGACGGTGTGGACGGCGCCTACGTGCCCGACTTCATCACCGGCGGCTTGGGTATCCGCGCTAAGTTGCCCCAGCCGGTGCGCAACCTGGCTGGCGTGCCGATCGCGGCTGATCTCTTCGAAGGCACGGACTCACCGTGCTCCGAGGTCGTGCTCGCCTACAAAGGCGCGCGCGAGTTTCGAGTCCTCGACATGTGCGAGTCCGGCGATGCGCAGATGAGCACGACGCTGCTAGCTTGGCGCGACACGCCGCGCGAGCAGATCATCAAGCTGCCGGCAGGCCTCGTCGTGGACGCGGGACCGCTGGCGGCCGACGTCGATGGCGACGGACACCTCGACGTGATGATCGGCGCCGGCGGTCACCCCTACCTAGCGCGCGGTGATGGCCAACAGCTGGAGCCAAGCGCGCAGTCGCTGGAACTCGACGTCTACGAGCCCCAGCCACCGCCTGAAACCGACCAGCAACTCGAGCACGAGAGCTCGGCGGATCTGGATATGCCGCTGGCGATTGGTGACTACTCCGGCGATGGCGTGGCGGATTTCGTGCAACCGACGCGGCTGCTCACCTCGCGCAAGCTGAACGCGGGCACCCGCTACGCGCAGTCGTACCCGAATCACGCCGACGCTTGGTCGATGGCCGAAATCGCCGATCTCAACGGCAACGGCTTGCCCGACGTCGTTGTCGCGTCCGCCGGAGCCACGAGCCTCACGTTCTTCAACGGCACCGGCGGGCCGTTTCAGATTGGCACGACGTTGCCCACGCAAGGGCCCGTCCAGCTACTGACCACCGGTGACTTCGACGGTGATTTGGTCGGCGACATTGCGTTCATTCAGACCGATCTGGCCGAGTCGAGCGACTCGCTGGCGCTGGCGTTCGGGAAGCGCGACGGGCTACCCTTGCCGCCGGCTCGCGTCGCACTGTTGAGCGGCTCTGAGCAGCTGAGTGACTACGGCGCACTCGGTCTCGATAATCTGTTCGTCGCGGCGCACGATCACGCCGGTGGCATCGACCGCACCAAGCTCACACTCTTCGACAATGGCCCCGATCGCCTGCCGTTCGCCCCGTTCGCGCTGGTCGACTTCTCGAACAACCAGATGCTCGAGGACTCTGCGGCGGCGGTGATCGTCGCTGGCACGCTGGTGAAGCCTGGCCAGCTCGACGTCGTCGCGCTTGGCTCGCCGCATCTGCAGAACGACTGGAAGGCGTGGCTTGTGGCTGACATTGGTGGCGGCCAGCAGTCGCCGCGAGTGCTTTTGGGCAATCTGCCCGATGGCGTCGTCCCGCTCAATTCGTTCGCCGACGGGCGCAAGCGCTTGAGCGTCGTCGGTACCGCCGCCGACGTCGATCGAGACGGCCTCGATGAGACGCTTTGGTTGGCGTCGCGCGGAGAGGCTGGCTGCGCGTTGTTCATCGCCAAGGTCGATGCGGACGCCGGCAGTTTTGTCAGCCGAGGCCGCATCGATTTCGACGAGCGCTGCCCGTCGCCGGAGCTAGCCGCCGTCGACTTGGATGGCGACGAGGCTTTGGATCTGCTGCTGTTGATCGGCGATCCTGAGCAGACTGCGCGGAAAATTCAGGTGTTTTGGAACGACGGCCAGGGCGGCTTCTCGACCGAAGCGCGCAGCTTCGTGGCCGACCCCGACGGTCGCGACGTGCGCAGCTTCAGCGCCTTCTCCAAGGCTGGTCTGGACCAATCGCGCCAGACTCCGCAGATCCGCCTGGCCTTCGTCACCGACAACAGCTTGGAGATTGTGTCGGCCGCAGTCGGCGCGAATGCGCCGGCGAGCGTCTCGGCCGCTCGCCAGTTCGACCAGCTGACGACCGTGCAAAGCTTCAGCGACGCACGTAGCGTCGCCGTCACTGACCCGAACGGCGACCATATCGAAGACCTGGTAGTCGCCGACGCCGCTGGGCTCTGGCTGGTCAAGGCTCAGCTCCGATGAAACGCAGGCTTCGCTCCGTGTTCGTTATGGCGTCGCTGCTCGCGCTGGCGTCGCCGAGCGTTGCCCAGCAGGCGCCGGATCTGGAGCGCGCCAAAGCGTCGTTCAAGGCGGGCGCCAACGCCTACGCGGCGGGCGACTACCTAGCGGCGATTCAAGCGCTCGAGGCGGCCTACGAAATCTCTCCGTTGCCGGCGATCGCGTTCTCCCTCGCACAGGCCGAACGCAAGCAGTACTTCGTCAAAGAAGAGCGTGCGCACCTGGAACGAGCGCTGGTGCTATTCCGACGCTATTTGCAGGAAGAAAGCCGCGGTGTCCGCCGCGAAGATGCGCGGCTCGCGATAAATCAGCTCGAGCCGCTGCTCGGTTCCAAGCCGGGCGCCAATGAGGCAGCCCCGAAGCTGCAGGTGCGTCCGACACGCTTGATGATCGTCAGCGAGGCACCGGGCGCGCGGATTGCGCTCGACGGAGGCGCGCCGGCACCATCACCTTTGATTCGCGAAGTGACGCCGGGCAAGCACCGGGCGCGCGTGCAGGCTCGCGGTTTCCTCGACGCCGAACGCGACGTGACGGCGCTGGCCGGCGAGCTGCTGGCGACCGAAGTGCGGCTCAGCGAACGCCCTGGAGCGCTGCACGTTTGGGCGCCACCCGATGCGGACGTGTACGTCGACGGCGTCTACGTCGGAGCCGGAGGACCGCTCGTGACGGTCCCGCTCGCCGCCGGCAACCATCAGCTGAGCGTCGCGCAGAAGGGCCAACGGCTCGCGCGGCGCGATATTCGGCTCGAGCGCGGCCAGGCGCACACCGAGGTCGTCGCCTTGGAGCCGACGACGCAGCGCACGCTGTCGCGTGTGCTGTTCATCAGCGGCGGCGCCGCGATCGGCATGGGCCTCGTGCTGAGCGCTTTCGCCATTCACTACGAGAACAAAGCCGAAGACTTCCTGCAACTAACGCAAATGCCACACCGCAAGCCGAAGCCCGCGGAACCCGCGCAGCTCACCGCGTACCATGCCTCACTCGTCGAGCGCGATCGCTTGCGGACGGCCGCGGGCGTTGCTGTCGCCGGATCGATCGGCATGTTCGTCACCGGGATCTTCTTGCACGAGCTCGATCAACCAAGCTCACCTTCCGTTCGTCAGCGCGACGAGCCGCGGCAGCGCGAAAGCGCGCGCTCGGCGCCACGCTTCGCCTTCGTCTCGGGAGCACCCGCGGCGGATGTAGGCGCTTCATTGCGGCTGAATTTCTAAGTTGGCTCGACTCATGCTTTGTAGTCCCTCCATGCATCTCGAACGGCGGCTCTTGGCCGGCTTGGCGTGCGCCGCGGCGCTGCTGGCCCCCCAGGCCCGCGCCCAACCGGCGAGCCCGCCCAACCCGCCCGAAACGCTAGAAACCCCGTACGAAGACACGCCGTCGACCGCGCCGCCCCCGGCGACGCCGCCCGCCGCGCCTGACGCGCCGCCACCTGCGCCCGCGCTCGAACCGCCAGTCTCGACGCTACCTCCGCCGTTACCGCCGCCGCCACACCCGGACAAGCGTCCGCTTGGTCCGATTCGCGCGCAGCGTAAGCTGGTGCTGACCGGGGAGATTGGTTTCAACGGCTTGGCGGGTTTCGGTCCGGTCCTCACGTACAACGCGACTCCGCATCTGGCGTTGGACCTGGGCGGCGGCCTCTCGCTTCTGGGCTGGAAAGCCGGTGTGCGTGGCCGTTACAACTTCATGACGACGCCGCTGACGCCGTTCGTCGGCGTGGGCTTCGACGCCACCACGGGGCTCGGCGAATTCACTATTGATCCGAGCCAAGATCCGAACGGCGACCCCAACCGCCTGCCGATCACGCTCAACGTCAAGCCATCGTACCTGGTGCAGGGAACGCTGGGCTTCGACTTCATTCACAAGCGCGGTTTCTCGATGGTCGGCTGCCTCGGCTACGCCTGGCTGATAAACCACAACAATGTCGAGGTGCTGGACGGCTCGCTGAAGAGCGACGAGCGGCAGGCGGTCAATTTCTTCTTCAAGAGTGGCGCGGTCGTTAGCTTGTCGACCGGCTACGCCTTCAAATAGGCACAAAATCGGCGTCTTTGCGGCTTGTCCGCGACGTCCGCGGACAACTGTCCGGACACCTGTCACGCTCGCGTCAGTGTCAGCCGCCCGGTGCGCGGGGCAATCACGGTCGCCTTGCCGGGCAGCCAGCAGGTGATCTCCATGCCGCCGCCTTCGCGCCGCGCTAGCCGCAGCTTGCCGCGGTGCGCTTCGACGATCTCGCGACACAGCGCCAGACCGAGCCCGGTGCCTTTCTCTTTCGTCGAGAAGAACGGCACCAGCGCGTGGCGCAGGACGTCGTCGGTCATGCCGCTGCCGCGATCCGCCACGCTGATCGTCGTAGCTCCATCCGCCGCGACGTCCGCCAACAGCTCGACCTCAGGCGCGTCCCCGCACGCTTCGGTCGCGTTCTTGAGTAGGTTGATCAGCGTTTGCTGCAGCTGCCCGGCGTCGAACCAGCCGTCCGGGGTCGGCGCCGCACCAAACCGCACGTGCGGGAACAAGGCTTGCAGATTGTCGAGGAACGGTGGCCACACCACGCGGTCGGGCCGCGGCTTCGGTAAGCGCGCGAACCGCGCGTAGCCTTCCAGAAACGACGTGAGGTGAGTGGTGCGCTCTTCGATCGTGTCGAAGACGCGGTCGAGCTTTGGCAATTGCTCGGGGTTTTTGGCGATCAAACGCGCCGAGTGCACCATCGACGAAATCGGCGCCAAGGAGTTGTTGAGCTCGTGATTGATGATTCGAATCACGTTCTTCCACACGTCGATTTCCTGGCGGCCGAGCTCGGGCGTGAGCTCTTTGACGATCAACAGCGTGTGCCGCTCGCCACCCAGATCGAAGAAGCGCCGGCTCAAGCTGTACGTCTCGGCCTGGCCGCTTTGGTCGACCGTGAACAGCGCGTCGCCTTCGCGCACCAGCGCCTGCTTCAAGCTTTCGGGCGCGTGCTGCACCAAGCGCAGGAAATTTTGGTCCTCGAGCGACTTTTCTTCGGCGAACAGCGCGCGGGCCTCGGCGTTGCAGTAGGCGATTTTACCGGTGTCGCCGTAGACCACGATCGCCATCGGCGCGCTCTCGACCACCGCTTTCAGCAGCCGCGCCTGTTCATTGCTTTCGGCGCGCGCCGCCGCAGCGACCAGCTCCAGGCTTTCGCGCTCGCCGGTCAGGGCGCGGCGCTGGAGCCACATCGCGCCGCCGGCCGCGACGCCGATCGCGATGCCAGCGGGTAGGGGGGCTCCGAGCAGCGTCGTCACGGCGCCGAGCCCGCCCGCCGCCGCGAACGCAGCAAACGGGGCACCGAAAAGCGAGGATCGCGGCATACGGCTCTCCGCGGCTCAGCCCTTGGGGCGCCGTTCCAGTTCGACGCCCAGCCGATCCATGCGGCGATACAGCGCCTGGCGGCTCACGCCCAACATGGCTGCAGCCGTCGCTACGACGCCGCCGCTCTCAACCAAGATCCGCTCCAGCTCGGCTCGCTCTGGATCGCTCGAGAGGCTCTTCGATGCCGAGGCGGCTTCGGGCACGGCAGCCGCTGTGGTCGACGCAGCCGCTGCTGTACCCGGCGCCAACCCCAGGTCGGTCGCGGTAATGCGCGGCGCCTGGCACACCAGCGTGGCGCGCTGCAGTCGGTTCTCCAGCTCGCGCACGTTGCCCGGCCATTCGTGATCGAGCAGCGCCTGGCGCGCGTCCGGCGTGAGCTCGAAGGCCTGCCCGCCGGCGGCTTGGTAGCCGGCCAGCAAATGCTCGGTTAGCGGCACCACGTCGTCGGCGCGGTCGCGCAGGGCGGGGATCGAAAGCTCGATCACGTTGAGTCGGAAATACAGGTCCTCGCGGAACGACCCCTGCGCGATAGCGCGCGGTAAATCGGCGTTGGTGGCGCTGATCAGCCGCACGTCGACCTTGCGCGTGGTGTTGCTGCCCAGGCGCTGAAACTCGCCGGTTTGCAGCACGCGCAGCAGCTTCATCTGCCCCATCGCCGACAGGTTGCCGATCTCGTCGAGGAACAACGTGCCGCCGTCGGCCTCTTCGAAGCGACCAATGCGCAGCTTTTTGGCGCCGGTATACGCGCCGGCCTCGGCTCCGAACAGCTCGGCTTCGAGCAGCTCGTCCGGCAGGCCACCGGCGTTCACTTTGACGAACGGCTTGTCTTTGCGGCGCGAGTTGGCCTGGACAATCTGCGCGACGCGCTCCTTGCCCGAGCCGTTCGGCCCGGTCACCAGCACCGCGGCTTCGGACGGCGCGACCTTGGCGGCCAGGCGCACGACCTCGTGCATGGCGACGCTTTCGTAGACCAGGCCGCACAGATCATGCTCGCTGGCCAAACCGACGCGCGATCGGTTGGAGCTGGTGCGCAGCCGCAAATTCTCCTGCGATAGCTGGCGCAGCCGAATCAGGTTCTTCACGGTGGCGATCAGCTTGTCGTCGTTCCACGGCTTGGCGATGTAGTCGCTGGCTCCAGCGCGCACGAGCCGCACCGCGGCTTCTAGCGACTGAAACGCGGTCATCAGCACGACCGGCAAATCGGGATCGAGCTTGCGGATCGCGTGCAGGAGCGCCTCGCCCTCCTCGCCGCTCGTCGCGTCGCGATGGAAATTCATGTCCTGCAACACGACGCCCAGCTCCTCCGAGCGCACCAACGAAAGCGCCTGCTCCGGCGTGCGCGCCGCCAGCGTCTCGAACCCATGCACGTCGAACAGCACTTCCAGCGCCGCCAAAACCGCCGGCTGGTCGTCCACAATCAGAACCTTTAGGCCGCTCATACTCCGCCTCTCGAGAGCAATTACGGTGCCAACCGGCGCGTGCGGTCAAGCCGCCCGGCCTGGATTAGGGAGGCCCAGTCTCGTTCGTGGCGACGCCGCCCAGCTGGGCGGCGAACACGGCCTACTACCCTGCTCCGCCCTGGCCGGCGCCGCCGCCCGCGCCACCCGTTGCCGGCGTGCTCTCGTCACACCAAGGGGTGGTGGGAACCGGACAGCTGGCGAGCAACTTGGGACCCTTTCGGCGGTCCACTCGCGCTCGCCGGTTACATCCCGCTACCGCACTATTGAGGAGTCGCCGCTGGGCAGAGCTCGCTGAGCTGCAGGTATTGCTGGCAGTAGCATCCGCACGAGTCTTCCCCGAAGCACGGATCTCCTTCGATGCCTCCAAGCCCGAGCTCGAGGGCGTTGCGTAGACTCTCGCAGTCGCAATCCAGCTGGCCCAGCGCGCGGAGGTCCCGCTCACTCTGTTCGCTGCACGACGCGCAGGCGGCGCAGGACGACGGGCAAGCGCCCGCCAGGAAACCGTTTCTGCTGTACCAGGGGTCGACACCCGGATACTTGCTCCAGTCCGCCTCACCAGATCGGCTGTCGCAATTTCCGTTGGCCGCGGGTGAGCAGCACTGAGCGCAACCGGGCTCGTCGGGTGCGCGACATCCAACGAGCGCGCCATGCTCGATGGCGAATTCTCCGCCGGCTCCCAGTTCCGTCGACGTCGCGCCCGAGGTCGCACCACCGCCACCCACCGCCGGCCCCGTCGACGTCGCGCCACCGCCACCTACCCCCGGCTCCTTCGAAGGCGCTGTTGCCGCGCCCGCTCGCGGACCCGCAGGTTGGAGGTCTGACTGCGAAGCTCGTCCGCCGCAGCCGCCAGCTGCTGCTAACACGACGACCGCGCTAAGCACGCCCGTGAACACCGCCGCCCGCAATCCCATCGCACGCCTCGCCGCCCCGCGTTGCCTCTTCATCGTCGGCTGTAGAAGCAAGGTCGATGCCACTTCCCTTCGCTCGAAAACGGCGAGTGTTACGCGCTGCACGCCTCTCCGCCGCCCGCCCCTGGCACAACCCGGCACTCCGCAAGTAGCCGTCCGCCGGCTTCTGCTCTCGCCGCCTGGCGTCTTCGGCGAGGGTGTAGCTTGAACGGTGCGCTGAGAACCCACTGTCTAACCGACACGTGGGGGAGCCAAGCGTCCTCGCGGACACAAACTTCCGGCGCGGTCTCGCAAAGACCACCGGCCTCCTGACCAAGCGGTCAGGAGGCTTTCGGGTGGTGGAGCCAAGCGGGATCGAACCGCTGACCTCCTGACTGCCAGTCAGGCGCTCTCCCAGCTGAGCTATGGCCCCAAGTAAAGGGACGGCGGAGCTAACACGGAAAAACTAGGCCCGCCAGGAATTTCCAACCGACCGCAATGTGATCTTAGGGAGCCGGCCGCGGCCGAACGGCTGGCTGCTGCACGCCACCCGGAGCAGCCGGTTGACCGGGCCCGCCAGGCGGATTTGGAGGCGCGTTCAAACGCACTGCGGGGTTGCCGGGGTTCGGAGCAGCCGCGGGGTTCGGAGCAGGAGCCGCCGCGGGCGCAGGAGCCGCTGCGGCTTCAGCGCTGGGCACCGCCGTGAGCTGTGCGGTCGTCTTGCCGTCTTCGCGCGTGGCAATGAACAGGATTCCCGCGACCAGGAAAAGGCTAATGCCGAGGAGCGTGAGCCACAGCGGAGTCGCGGGCTCTTCGAGCGGCGGCGGCGCGTGGTGGTCGTCGTCGTGGTCGTCGTGCCCGTGCTCGCTACCGTGCGCGTCTTCGTGCGGATCGCCGTGGCCACTCATGGCGCCGCTTATTTTCGGTTTTCCGGCGGGGGTCAAGCGGATCCCCGCAAGATTGGCGACTTTCCCAACTAATCCCGCGGATCGGCAGCTTGACCCTTCTCGGTGCCGGGCCTTAGGCTCGCCCCCGTACGGCGCGTTTGGCTTCAAGCCCCCGCCGTAGCCTGCCGATGGCTACACCCCAACAGCGCTACAAGGTTCTCGAGAAGGTCGCTGCCGGGGGAATGGCGGAGGTCTACCGGGCTGAGAGCGCCGGGCTCGAAGGGTTCAAGAAGATCGTCGCCATCAAGCGCGTTCTTCCGCACCTGTCCGAGAAGAAGCAATTCATCGGCATGTTCTTGGACGAGGCGCGCGTCAGCGCTCACCTCTCGCACTCGAACTGCGTGCAGGTCTTCGACATCGGTGTCGGCGACAACACCTACTTCATCGTCATGGAGTACGTGGATGGCTCCGACCTAAAGGGAGTCATCGAGTACCGGCGCAAGCACAACATGCCCTTCCCCGTCGAAGAGGCGTGCTTGATTTGCGTGCGCATCTGCGAAGGCTTGGCCTACGCGCACGAGCTGACCGACGGCAAGGGTGAGAGCCTGCACATCGTTCATCGCGACATGTCGCCGCCGAACGTGCTGATCACCCGCCACGGTGAAGTGAAGATCGTGGACTTTGGTCTCGCCAAAGCCAACAGCCAACTCGAGCGCAGCGAGCCTGGCATCATCAAGGGCAAGTTCAGCTACTTGTCGCCGGAAGCGGCCAAGGGCGGCACGGTCGACGCGCGCACCGACATTTTCGCGGTCGGCATCATCCTTTGGGAGCTACTCGCCGGGCGCCGCCTATTCATGGGCGAATCGGATCTCGAGACCGTGCGCATGGTGCAAGCCGCGCGCGTGCCGTCGATCCGCGAGCTGAACAAGAACGTCTCCGCTGACCTCGAGAAAGTGCTGATGAAGGCACTGACCGAGGAGCCCGACCAGCGCTACCTGCGCGCGCGTGATTTCGGCACGGCGCTCAACCAGCTCTTATTCAAGATTGGCCGCAGCGTGTCGTCGTTCGACATCGCCGAGCTGGTCGAGCCAATTCGCAAGGAGCGCGAACAGAAGCGCCGCGCGCAGAAACGCCAGTCGATCATCGGCACCTTGATCGACGAAGCCATGCTCGAGTTCACGTCGATCGACGGCAGCGGTGACCGCAAGTCCAGCACCGGCGGCGGCTCCGTGGTCGGCTCGCTGCCGCTCGAGATGGGCGGCTTCCACGCGCCGAACGACTGGGGTGAGGATCTCGGCAATCTCGGCCTTTCGGCGCCGCGCGCGCGCGAACAATCGGGCGACGCGTTCGAGATCGGCAACTTGGCCGCGCTCGAAGACGACCCGCTGTCGGGCCGCGTTCGCCCGCTGTCTTCGTCACCGCCCAGCAGCGACGACGACTCCGACGCGCCTCCGCCGCGCTCCGCCGAGCCGCCCAAGCAGCTCTCCTCGGTGGCGCCGCCGGAGCCGTACCCGACGCCGAAAAGCGGCAGCGGCGGCAAGGTGGCAGCGTTGATCGTCTTCGCGCTGCTAGCGGCCGGCGCCGGTGCGTACTTCGGCGGTTTGATCCCGCACTGAGCTCGCCTTCAGTTTTCGTCGGCGACGGCGCTGAGCAGCCCTCCTGCCCCGCGCGAGCTCGAGCGGTCGCTCCCGAGCTCCAGTACGACTGATGAAAGCCTTCATCGGTCGCCGAAAGGAACTTTCGTTGCAGGCGGCTCCAGTGCAGGCGGAACTCGGAAATGGCTGGTTTTTACCAGTGTTTCTGCAGGATTGCGGTTGGCATCAGGCATGCAGCGTGGGCTCTCGCCAACGTGACTGTCTGCATTGCGCGTCGTTTCGATTCCCGCTGGCGGCCCGCCGCCCTGCTCGTTCTCTCCACCCTGTTGCTGGTGCCAGCTCGCGCCATCGCGGCCGAGTCGAGCGCTGGTGGGCCGCCCCGAGCGCGTGTCTCGGTGGCGGCTTTGCTGCGCCAGAGCTCGCGTTTGGCGGCTTGGCTTGCCAGCCATAGCCCGGAGATCCACGCGGCGCGCGCGCGGGTGGCTCAAAGTCGCGCTGACGTCCGCAGCAGTCACCTGCTGCTGAATCCGGTCCTGGATGCGTCGCTCGCCAACGTTCCGATTGGCGACACCAACCCGCCGGGCCTGAGCTTCAATGAAACGGCCATCTACACGGTCGGCCTCAGCGAAACCGTCGAGCTGGGCAAGCGGGAGCCGCGCATCGCCGGTGCCGAGCTACGCGAGAAGTCGGTAGCGCTGCAGCTGGTAGCAAGCGAGCGTGACCAGTTGAGCTCGTCCCGTTTCGCGCTCGGCAACGCGCTGCACCGCGGCCTACGCGTTGCGATCTTCGAAGAATCGCTGAAAGACGCCGAGGGCGCGGCCGATCTGGAGCGAACGCGCTTCGAACAAAAAGCGCTGAGCGGTACCGAGTACGATCGTTTGCTGCTCGACTTGGCCAACCTGCGCGCTGACTTCGAGCGCGAGCGCGCGGAGTACGGCGCGGCCTTGGCCGACTGCGCGGCAGCGCTCGGCGCCGAGTGCGAGCTGAGCGGGGCGAACGACGCGGATTTAGCACGCGCGGCGCCGGTCGACGTCGGCCAAGCGTCGACGTTGCGGCTCGAGCACCGCCCGGATTTGCAAGCCCTCGACGCCGAGCGACAAGCCGCCGAACGTGACGCTGCGCTGGCTCGCGGCCGCGCGATCCCAGACCTTACGCTGCGCGTTGGCTACACCCACGATCGCTTCGTTGCATCCGGCGACAACCGCAATACGCTGACGTTCGGCGTCGCGCTGCCGTTGCCGGTGTTCGACCGTGGTCAACACGACTCGAGCAAGGCGCTTAGCCGCGCGGTCGAGCTGCGCGACACCCGCACGTCGATGCTGCTCCAGGCGCGCGCCGATCTTTCGGGACTTTTGACGCGTAAGGCCACGCTCGAGAAGGTACAAGCCGCGCTCGAGAAGGAGTCACTGCCGCGTTCGAGCAGCGTGCTGCAGTCGACGCAGACGGCCTTCGATCACGGCGGAGTGAGCCTGACCGATCTGTTGCTCGCCCGCCGCACTCACATCGCGCTCCAGCTGACTTTGCTCGACGAGCGCTTCGAGCTGTTCGGAATTCGTAACGAGTTGGATCGCGTGCTCGCCCGTGGTGCACGCGACGAAGAAAAGAAGCCATGACGACCCTGGAACCTGAAAATTCTCTGACCACCGCCGCCAGCCTGGGAGCGCCCGCCGGCGGTTCGACGTCCCCGCAACCGCGCCAACGCTTGACCAGCCTGGGCATCGCGATCTGCGCGAGCGCGTTGGCAATTTTTTCGGCGATCTCGTTTCATAGGAAGCCGCCACCCGAAGAGCGCGCGGCGGCAGGCATGAAGGTCGGCAAGGATGGCCTGAGCTTGGCCAGCGGCGCCCCGCAGTGGAAGGTACTTAAGCTCGGTCAGGTGGTTAGCCCGAGCGAACGTTGGAGCGATCCGTACCCGGCGCGCTTCAAGGTCGACGAGGCGTTCGCTGCCAAGGTCGGCTCGCCGCTGGCGGGGCGCGTGACCAACGTCTTCATCGAGCTTGGCCAACCGGTGAAGGCCGGGCAGCCGTTGTTCGCTGTCGCGAGTCCCGACATCGCCGAGCTACGCGCCGGTCAGCAAAAAGCCGCCGTCGATCTCGACGTTTCCAAAGCCGCCTACGAGCGCATCAAGGCCATGGTCGAGGCGCGTGCCCTGCCGGCCAAGGATGAAATCGAGAGCGATCAGCAGCTGCGCCAAGCCGAGCTATCACTCAGGCTGGCGCAAACCAAGCTGAGCTCGCTCAAGGTTTCTTCGAGCGGCGACAACGAGTTCAAGGTGCTGGCGCCGCGCGACGGCGCCGTCATCGAGAAGGCCGTTTTGCCCTCCCAGCACGTTGACAGCAACGACACGCTGGTCAGCATCGCCGACCTGGATGCGGTCTGGGTGGTCGCCGACTTGTTCGAGGCTGACGCGGTCGGCCTGACCACCGGCATGAAGGCGCGCGTCACCAGCCCTTCGCTGCCGGGATTCACCGCCGACGCCGACGTCGAGCGTGTCTCGTCGGTCGTCGATCCAGAGCGGCACACGGTGAGTGTGCGCGTGAAGCTATCCAACGCTGACGGTCGAATTCGGCCGAACACGTTTGCCGAGGTGCGGTTCTTGTCGGCGGCCGCCGCTGGCTCGACCGAGATCGCCGCGTCGGCGTTGGTCTCCGATGGCCCCAAGCAATACGTGTACGTGCAGGACTCGCCGGGGCACTTCGTGCGCCGCGCTGTGCTGGCCGGTGCGGTGCGCGATGGACGCATTTCGATCGTGAGTGGCCTGAAGGCAAACGACACGGTGGTGGAGCAGGGCGCTGTCTTGCTCGACAACCAAATCGACCTGTCGCTGTGATCGCGTAGGACCGTGATGCTCGAAAAACTGCTGCAATTCTCGCTCGCCAATCGCCTCGCGGCGTTCGTATTCGCCGCGCTTTTGGCCGGTTTTGGCTACTACGCGTTCAGCAACCTGACGATCGAAGCGTTTCCGGATCCGACCGACACGCAGGTGCAGGTGATCAGCATCTTCCCGGGGCAGCCGACCGAGGAGGTCGAGCGCCGCGTTTCGTTACCGCTCGAGCGTGCGCTCAACGGCACCCCGGGTCTGGTGCGATTGCGCAGCATCTCGCTGTTCGGTTTGTCGTTCGTCACGCTGACTTTCGATGAAGGCATCGATCCGATCGCCGCGCGTCACCAAGTGACCGAGCGCATGTCCGACGCCGAGCTGCCGGAGGGCGTGCGCCCCGGTCTTGGCCCGATGGCGACACCGATCGGCGAAATCTACCGCTACACGCTGCAGAGCCCGAAGGCCGATCCGATGACCCTGCGCACGCTGCAGGAGTGGGTCGTGCGGCCCAAGCTGCTGCAGGCGCAAGGCGTCGCCGATGTCGTCTCGTACGGAGGCCTCGTCCGCGAGCTGCACGTGCAGCCGGATCCGACGCGGATGGCCTCGTTGGGCGTCGGGCTGTCGGACATCTCGCAGGCCCTCGAGAAAGCCAGCGCCAACGCCACCGGCGGCTACGTCGAGCGCGGCTCGGAAATGTTCGTCATCCGCAGCCTGGGCATCTTCAACGGCCTCGAAGACGTGCGTCGCGTGCGCGTTGGCTATCACGAAGGCGTGCCGGTCACGATCCAAGACGTGGCGCAAGTGAACGACGGCTACGCGCCGCGCCAAGGCGTCGTCACGCGTGCTCACGACGAAGACGCGGTCGAGGGCATCGTGTTGATGCGCCGCGGCGGCAACCCGTCGGTGGTGCTCGAAGCGCTACGCGCCAAAGTGGCCGAGCTCAATTCGCATGTCTTGACCGATGGCGTGAAGCTCGTGCCGTTCTACGACCGCACGGATCTGGTCAACACCACGCTCAAGACCGTGTTCAAGAACCTGGCCGAAGGCGCGATCCTGGTCGTGGTTGTGCTGCTCGCGTTCATGCTGTCGATGCGCGCGTCGTTGATCGTCGCGACCGCGATTCCGCTCTCGCTCGCCGCGTCGTTCGCCTACCTGTACGTGCGTGGCATGTCGGCCAACCTGCTCAGCATGGGCGCGGTCGACTTCGGCATCATCGTCGACGGCGCGGTGATCTTGGTCGAGCATCTGTTCCACAAGCTTTCACCGTCCGACCACTACACCCCCGAAAACAACGGCAAGAGCCTGGCCGAGAACGTGTTCAATGCCGCCAAGGAGGTGGCGCGGCCGACGCTGTTCTCGCTGTTGATCATCATCGCCGCCTATCTGCCGATTTTTTCGCTACAGCGCGTGGAAGGTCGGATCTTCTCGCCGCTGGCCAACACCGTGGTCAGCGCGTTGATTGGCGCGTTGTTGATGACGTTTACGCTGGTGCCGGTGCTGTGCTACTTCGCGCTGCGCCGTCCGAAGAAGATGCGCGAGTCGCCGCTGTTGGTCTGGGCGCAACGTGCGTTCGACCCGACATTACGCTTCGCGATGAACAACATCGCGGTGGTGTTGATCCTGGCGATGGGTGCGCTCGGCTCGGCGGTCATGCTGCTGCCGCGGCTCGGCTCGGAATTCTTACCGGCACTGAACGAAGGCGCGCTGTACGTCACCGTTACGTTGCCCGGCAACATGTCGCTGACCGAATGTCGCAAGCTGACGCCCAAGCTCAAGAGCCTGCTGATGCGCACCCCGGAAGCGACCGAGGTGTTGTCGCAGCTCGGTCGCCCGGAAGACGGCACCGACGCCACCTTGCCGTCGAACCTGGAAATCTTCGTCAAGCTCAAGCCGCTCGCCGAGTGGCGCAAGAGCATCCACGATCTCGACGAGCTGATCGCCGAGATGACCAAGAACCTGCAGGAGGTTCCGGGCATCGACTACAATTTCTCGCAGCCGATCCGCGACAACGTCGCCGAGAATATCTCCGGCCAATTTGGGCAAATAGCTCTAAAAATCTATGGTGATGACCTCGATCAGCTGCAGATAGCCGCTGAAAAGGCCGACGCCACGATCTCGAAGATCCCGGGCGCGGCGGACGTCGGTGTCGTGAAGTCGGGTGAGACACCGCAGTTGGCGGTGCACATCGACCGGCGCGCGCTGTCGCGCTTCGACCTCGATCTGGGCGACGTCCAGAACTACATCGAGACCGCGATGGGCGGGCACGTCGCCAGCGAGATCTGGGACGGCGAGCGACGCTTCGACGTCACGGTGCGCCTGCCGCCATCGACGCGTGACGACTTGAACTCGATCTCGCGCATGATGATCCCGCGCAAGGATGGCTCACTGATCCCGCTATCGGCGGTCGCCGACGTGAGCATGGGCACTGGTCGCGCGGCGATCACCCGCGAAAACGGTCAGCGCTACGTCGGCGTGCGCATGAACGTGCGTAACCGCGATTTGGGCTCGTTCGTGGCCGAGGCACAACAGCGCGTCACCGCCGAGGTAAGGATGCCGCCCGGCTATCAGATGGCTTGGGGCGGCGAGTTCGAGAACCAGGAGCGCGCGATGAAGCGGCTCAGCCTGGTCATCCCTCTCGCGCTCCTGATTACGCTTTTGTTGCTGTTTTCGGCGTTTGGATCGCTGTTCGACGCGACGCTGATTCTGCTCAACGTGCCGTTCGCGCTCGTCGGCGGCGTCGTGGCGCTGGCCTACGCGGGCATGCCGTTGTCGGTTTCGGCGGCGGTCGGCTTCATCGCCCTGCTCGGCCAAGCCGTGTTGAATGGCGTCTTGGTGCTGGCGGCGATTCGCGCGCGGCTTTCGGCGAACGAGCCGTTGATGAGCGCGGTCGTCAACGGCACGCGCGAACGGCTGCGCGCGGTCCTGGTCACGGCGCTGCTCGCGTCGCTCGGCCTGTTGCCGGCCGCGACGTCACACGCCATCGGCAGCGAAACTCAACGTCCGATCGCCGTGGTCGTCGTCGGCGGTACGATCTCGGCAGCGCTCCTGACCTTGGTGGTGCTGCCCGTCACGTTCTATCTGGCATGCCTGGCTCGTGATTCTCTCGAGCGTTGGCGGGCCGGACGCATGGCGGCAGCTGCCGCGTAACTCAGGCTCGTTCTTCGAGGAGGCCCATGATTTCAGCATTACCTGCCGCGACGAATCGTCCGATGGAGCGCCTGCACGAGGAGCTGGGGCGCCTGCGCCAGAGTCTGTGCACGCCGGTGCTGCTCGTCGGGCCTCCCGGCGCCGGCAAGCAGCACACCGCGGAGCTGCTGCATCACCTGAGCTACGAGGGTGGCGAGGCGGCGCCATTCGTGACCGTCGACTGCGCTGCCATGCCGCGTGAATTCCTCGACAGCGAGCTGTTTGGTCACGAGCGCGGCGCGTTCGCCAACGCCACCAGCGCGCGGCGCGGGCTGGTCGAACTGGCCCACGGCGGCAGCTTGTTTTTGCACGAAGTTACGGCGTTGCCGCTGGCGGCGCAGACCATGCTGCTCAAGTTCTTGGACGGCATGCGACTGCGTCGGCTGGGCGCGCAGCGCGAGCTGGAGCTGTCACTGCGCGTGATCGCAACCGCCAGTCACGAGCCGCGTGAGCTGGTCAAGGCCGGTCGTTTTCACGAAGATTTGTACCGGCGGCTGGCGGTGTTCCGCGTCAACGTGCCATCGCTGCGCGAGCGCCAAGACGAAATCTGCGGGCTGAGCCAGCTGTTCATCCAGCACTTCAGTCCGCGGATGAAGAAGGACGTGCAAGGTTTGTCGGTTGAGGCGACCGCGCTGCTCACCGGCTACGCGTTTCCAGGCAACATCCGCGAGCTTCGCACGATCATCGAGCGAGCCGTGATCAGCGCGCGCGCGCCGCTGTTGTCTAGTAAAGATTTAGCGTTCGGCGAAAGCAACGGGCGCATGGCGCAGCCGCCGGCGCAGTTCTTCCAGATGGACGCGGCCGGTGACGGGGTGCCGCCGCCGCTGGACGCCGTTGAGCAAGCCTATGTGCGCCGCGTACTCGAACACACTGGCGGCAAGCGCATGGCCGCTGCATCACTGCTTGGCATCTCTTACCCTACGTTCTTGAAGCGCTTGCGCGAGCTGGGTCTCGACAGCGCCGAAAGCGGCGTGCGCGCTTCCACTGGCGCCGCCACTCGTGCTCGCCGCGCGCCTTAGCTTCTCGCGACGCGTGGCTGCCGACGTCGCGAGCACGGCCAGGACCGCCAGGAAGCTACAGCCCGCGTCGAACGCGATCACGCTTTGGCCAGTGGCCCAACCTTGCTGCCAAAGCTCGATGAAGAACGTTCGCACCAAGATGTAGCCGTCGACACCGACACCGACGCTCGGCACCACCGCATACAACAGGAAGCTCGTCGCCGATTCGAACGTGCGCGCGCGATTGAGCACAAGGTTCGCCACATTCACCAGCAGGTAGGTGATCATCGCGAAATACGTGGTGGTCGTGCAAAACCACACGAACGCCGTGTACGGCGACGCCAACGCACCGACCAGCAGCGGGCCCAACAAACCAGCCGTAAAGATCACGTGCAAGGCGTGCCACGGCACCCCGAAGCGTTCGTGCACCTGGCCGAACAGCTTCGGCGCGAAGCCGGCGCGCCCCATCGAAAAGAGTACCCGGCTCGCGCCGACCGCGCACGCGATACTGATGCCGAGCGCCGCAGTGAGCCCGGTGATCACGATCAAGATCGAGCCGCGCCCCCAGTAGACCTTCGAGATCTGCGTGATCGGCATGCCGCTGCCATTGGCGAGCGCGTGCAAACGCAGCGGCGTATCCGCATACGTTAGGCAATAGATGCCGCCGATGATGAAGCCGCCGTAGATCAACAGCGAGAGCAGCGTCGCTTGCGGGATTAGCTTGCGGGCCATCCTGGTCTCTTCGCTTAGCGTGCTGATTACGTCGAAGCCGCAGAAGCCGAGCATGCCGAAAACCAGCGACTTGAACAGTCCCGGCACGCCGTCGGGTGAAGCCGCAACATGAAAGCCGGCGCCGGAAAGCTTGCTGCCTCCGAGCGGGCTCGCGACAATGACCGTGATGCACAGCGCGACCACGATCGCGGTCTCGACGACCAGCAGGGCGAGTGCGCCCTTGGTCGAAGGCGCGATGCCGCGATACACGATCGACGCCGGAATCAGCGACCCGAACAACACGCCCAGCGCGTACGTGGCGAAGCCGGATGGCAAGCCCGCCGCGGCTGTCAAATCGGTGAAAAACAGCCCGAACGACACCGGCATGATGACGAAATTGAGCGCGTAGTAGAGAAATGCCATCCACCCTGCCCAAGCGCCCAGCGCGGGCGAGATCGCGCGCGCGATCCACGTCGAGACGACGCCCGACGAAGGATGATCGCGAGCGACGAGCGCGTAGCTGAGCGCGGTGGGTGCCGTCGCCAAAAGCGCTAAGCAGAAGGCGAGCGGAGCCGCGTTGCCGGCTGCGGAGAACGTCGGCCCGAACGTCCCGTACAGAGTCATGGCTGGCGACAACATGACCATGCCGAGCGTCGCGGCACCGAGCAGTCCCAGCGTGTTAGCTTTGAGCATGGTGGCTTGCTCGCTCGTTTGCGCGCGGGCTCAGCCCCCGGCGGCTCGTTTCAGGTAAGGGACGAGTGCGTGCTCGAGCGGGAAAATGGCCTTGTACGTTTTGACATCGTCGGGGGCACCGCGCAGTACGGCCAGCATGGCGCGGGCACGCTCGGCGTCGCTGGCTTCGTCCGCGAGCGAGCTGTTGTAGGTGTGAATGCCGAACAGCATGTAGGGCGAGCGCGTAAGTCGCGTGAAAGTCTGACGCTCGACGCGCACGAACACGCGCTGACCCACATCGTTCTCGCTCAGTTGTGGCGCCTGCTCGTTAAAACTCCGCTTGTACGCGGCCTTGTGTTTGGTCGATAGGTCGAGCTGGGTCGTCAGCTTGAAGTTCCAACTGGTCCGCCAAAACGTCTTGCCAGGCTTGAGCGCGCGCAGCAGCCGCGCCGCGGCATGCACAGAGCCCATCGTCGACTCCGGCGTTGGCCGGTGTACCGCCAAAAACGATTGTCCCAGCCGACTTTGGATGTCCCAGCCGTTCGGAAAACACAGCTGACCTGCAACGCAGACGCCCGCGTCGTCCGCGCGCACCAAAACCAAATCTTCCTGAACCTGGCGACCCACCCAATCGAGCGGAGACAACGCCAAGCAGCTCGGGTCTCCGATCGCGAAATGCGCTCGCTCGCCGAGCAGGCGATTGTGCCACTGCACTCGCTCCGCCTGACGCTCCAGCTCGAAGTAGTCGGGATAGTGCGCGGCCAGGTCCTTCAAGACCAGCTCGACGACCTCCCACTCGACGGACGCCGCTTCGTTCGACGAGCGGAAATAGTCGCCGTGCGCGTCCGCCAGCAGCCGACGTTTCAGCGCGATTTCGCCGAGATATGCTGGCACTTCGACGTCGATCAACGATTCATCGGCCTGAAGCGTGCGCCCGCCCATGCCCGGCTCGAATCGCTCGCCAAAAGGGAAATACTTCAGCACCTCAAGCCTGAGTGCAGCTCACCCGCATTTCGGGTCACAAAAATGCGGGCGTGGCGGCGGCAGCCTCGAGCTCCGGCAGCGCGAGCGGGGCGACACTCTTGGCGTGGCGGAGCGAGCTCAGCAAGCGCTCGGCCTGGGCGGGGTCATAGCCGCGCAGGTAGTCGACCAGCGCGCCGTTGCGACCGACGATCGCGACCGACGGCAGAATATCGGCCGGATTGTAGGTGGCAGCAAAGCGTCGATAGTGGCTGGCGCGCACGGCGGGCGCGTGAATGCCGAATGACGCCAGGTAAGCCGGGACTTTGTCCCAGGTCTCGGGGCCATCGAGCGAGACCGGGATAACCGGTATCGGGCCCACCTCGTGCAGCGCGCGCTGCATCGTCAAAAGCTCGCCCTGGCAGTAGTCGCACCACGTGGCGAAGAACACGGCCACGAACGGTTGCTTGCCGACCAGCGCCTTGGAGCTGTAGCGCACCCCCCCCTGCGCAAAGACTTCGAAGTCTGGCGCGCGAATTTCGGCGATGGGGGGGGGAACGATTGCGGCGTTGGCGTGCAACGCTCGCGGCTGCTCTCGAGTGCAGGCGGCCACGAGCAAAGCGAACGCCGCAGATGCGACGCGCCTGAGGCTCATCCTTTACGGTGAAGCAACGCGCGGGCTGACGCCAGTATCGAAGTCACGAATTCGACTTGCGCGTTGCGCCGTAACTGCCGAAACCGAGATTGTCTTACAACGGCGCCGGCGCAGCGCGGCACGAGACGCCTCGTCAATTCGCGGGCAGTTCGTCGGCGCCGAACACGATTTGATACACGTTTTCGTGCACGAAGGTCGCACCGCGCTCGACAGGGCCTGGCGTTTCGGCGCGCGCGTCGACGCTCACAAGTAGCGTGATCTTCGCAGCCACATACGCTGTCGCGACCTCTTCCGGCGTGACGCAGAACGGCGGCCCGCCTTGCGCGTCGTAGTGCAGCGTTACCAAGAGCAGCCTAGCCTTGGGCGCGAGCAACGTCTGCAAGTGCGCGGCGTAGCGCGCGCGCAGCTCGTCCGGCAGCGCGATCATCGCGGCGCGGTCGTAGGCGCCGTCGAAGTAGCCGAGCTCTTCGCCATTCGCGGCGAAAAAATCGCCGACCAGAATCGTCACGTTACCGTGCTGGTACGCGACGAACCGGCCCTGCTCCCGACGCTCGGGCGTGAACCCGCGCTCGGCGAAGAACGCCTGTGCTGCCAGCTCACTCAGCTCGATGCCCACGACCTCGAAGCCCTGCACCACGAGCCACTCCAGATCGACTGACTTGCCACACAAGGGCACCAGCACGCGAATCGCATCGCCGAGCGCCTTGTGATGCTCGACCAGCCGCGGATTCGCGGCCGCACGGTGAAAGCCGATACGACCTTCCTGCCAGCGCTCCAGCCAATAACTAGCTTTCACGCCGGCAGACCCCTGTCAGCCTCAGGCCTTCTCTTCGACCTTGGGGGCTTCGGCTTTGGGGGCTTCGGCTTCGGACGCGTCGTCGCCGCCTTCAGCGTCGTCGTCGTCGTCGTCGTCATCGTCATCGTCGTCGTCGTCCGGCTCGTTGAGCTGTTCTTCGGTGACTTCCAGACTCTGGCGCTCGGACGGATGAATCTCGCCCTTTTCTCGGGCTTTATCGCGATCACGCTGCAGCTGCTGCAGGCGCTGGAACACCACCGGCTTCGGCGACACGAGCATCGCCATCGTGCGCTGCTCCATCATCGGCCGTTGCTCGATGTTCACCAGGTCTTCGATCGCCTTGATGATGTCTTGCAGCTGCACCGACGCGACCTGCGGATGCATCATCTCGCGGCCGCGAAAGCGGCACACGACCTTGACCTTGTTGCCCGACTCGATGAAGCGCCGAATCGCGCGGATCTTGACGTTGAGATCGTGCTCGTCCGTCTTCGGACGGATCTTCACTTCTTTGACCTCGACGACCGTCTGCTTCCTCTTGGCTTCGGCGGCCTTCTTCTTCTCTTCGTACTTGTACTTGCCGAAGTCGAGAATCTTGCAAACCGGAGGCGTGCCCTTCGGGTTCACCTCCACCAAATCGAGCCCAACCGCTTGAGCGCGCTTCAGCGCTTGGTCGGTAGGCAAGACACCGAGGTTCGAGCCGTCCTCGGCCACGACGCGCACCTCCGGTACGCGGATCCGGTGATTAATCCGGATCTGAGGACCACGCGTGTCTCTCGAGAATCGCCTTCCGCCGCCGCCAGGTAGTGCCAACTTGTGTGTTTCTCCTCTAGGTACTGCTGCCGTAGCAGCTCAATTTTGGTTCCGTGTGACGCGAGGGGGAAGAGCTTCTTTCACCAGACGCTCGGTGAATTCCGCCACGCTCATCGGGGGCAGATCGCCCACCTCACGGGACCGAACCGCGATGGTTCCGCCCGTGACTTCATTCTCGCCAATCACGCCAATGTACGGCGTTCGCATGTTGCGTGCGTTCCTGATTTTGGCGCCGAGCTTGTCCGAGCTGATATCGACCGCGATGCGGAGCCCGCGCGCCTTGAGCTCCGCTTGGACCTTGAGCGCGTAGTCAGCCTGCTTTTCGCTGACCGTGACCAGTGTCGCTTGCTCGGGAGCCAGCCAAACCGGGAACTTTCCAGCGCAATGCTCGATCAGGATGCCAAAGAACCGTTCCACCGAGCCCAGAATTGCTCGGTGCAGCATGACC
Organism: Polyangiales bacterium; assembly: GCA_038252755.1. GTDB lineage: Bacteria > Myxococcota_A > Polyangia > Polyangiales > Polyangiaceae > PMG-095. The sequence continues at coordinate 108,193 of JBBSAB010000001.1, forward strand.
GGACGCTGGCCGGTGCCGTCGTTGCTGACGTACTCGAGACCGAAATTTTCCGGCATTGAGTAATCCAGCTGAATGGTTCCGAGCTGCCAGCCGCGCTTCAGCGCGTCAACGACGTGGAACTCGAGCTTTGGTCCGTAGAAGGCGCCTTCACCGGGCAGCTTCTCGAACGGCACACCGCTCTGGACGAGTGCTCGCTCGAGCGCGCTCTCGGCCTTGTCCCACAGCTCATCCGAGCCCATGCGATTCTCGGGTCGCAACGCCAGCTTGACGCTGATGTTGGTGAACTCGAACGCCGCGTAAACCTCGAACAACAGCTTGTTGAAGGCGATAATCTCTTCTTCGAGCTGGTCGGGCGTGCAGAAGATGTGCGCGTCGTCCTGACAGAAGCTGCGCACGCGCGCCAAGCCGTGGACCACGCCCGCGCGCTCGTACCGGTGCAGCCGGCCGAAGTCCGCGACACGCCACGGCAATTCGCGGTAACTGCGGCGGCGCTGACCGAAGATCAAGCAATGGCCTGGGCAGTTCATCGGCTTGGCCGCGATCCAGTCCAGGTCCTTGCGCGGCTCGTCGTCGTGCTCGGACTTGAGCTGCTCGGACGGCACCGGCAAGTACATGTTTTCCATGTAGTTGGCGAGGTGCCCCGACGTCTCGTACAGCTTCTTGTCGAAGAACTGCGGCGTGATGACTTCTTCGTAGCCGTAGTCGACGTACAGGGTACGGATGTAGTCGACGAGCCGATTGTAGATGCCGGTGCCGCGCGGCAAGAAGAACGGCATCGCCGGCGCGTACTCGTGGAACATGAACAGCTCGAGCTCTTTGCCGAGCTTGCGGTGGTCACGCGCCTTGGCTTCTTCGAGCAGCTTGATGTGCTCCGTTAGCTGCTCTTCGGTCGGGAACGCCGTGCCGTAGATGCGCGTCAGCATCGGGTTGCGCTCGTCGCCGCGCCAGTAGGCGCCAGCCACGCTCATCAACTTGACCGCCCCGATTTGGCCGGTGTGCCGGACGTGCGGACCGCGGCAGACGTCGAACCAGGTCCGCGGTCCCGTCTGCGATTGGACCCCGTCCGGTCCAGGCTTCTCGGGCAACCCATGGCGGTACAGCGAGATGGCTTCGCCCTCTGGAATGGCGTCGATGATCTCGAGCTTGAACTTCTCGCCCATCTTCTCGAACAGGGCCCGCGCCTCTTCGCGCGGCACTTCCTGCCGCGTAAACGGGCGTTTTTCCTTGATGATCCGCCGCATCTCTTTCTCGATGCTGGCTAGATCCTTCTCGGTGAAGGGTCCTTCGGGGCGGAAGAAGTCGTAGAAGAAGCCGGCGTCGATAGCCGGGCCGATCGTGACCTGCGTGCCTGGGAAGAGCCGCTGCACGGCGTCGGCCATCACGTGCGCCGCCGAGTGGCGGATCACCTCGAGCGCGGCCGGGTCATCGTTCTTGATCGGCGTGACGTCGCTTGTCGGGTCGACGGGCGTGTGCAGATCACGGACCTCGCCGTTGACCTTCACGGCCACGACATCCGGCGTCCGTCCTCCGTGTTTCTCGAGGAGCTCGCCGGGCGAGACGCGCTCGGACCCAGACATAGTCACAAGGACGCCGAGGTCAGAGACCGAAGCCGGGTCAGAATGACGGAGGAAACAGCCGCTTTTGTAGGCGCGGACAGGATTGAACTGTCGACCCCTACCGTGTCAAGGTAATGCTCTACCACTGAGCTACGCGCCTGTGGGGTGGCGGGCTTGAGCCCGCAAGCTGACTGTTTCTCTCCAAGAATCAGGGCCCTGCCTCTACAACCCGATCCGAAGGGTGTCAAGCAGCTCTCACCCCGTAAACGTGCCCGGTGCCCGTGCCCCTGCCCGACCGCCAAAGCTCGACTTAGGGGAGGAGGAACATGGCCGGAGGGTAGGCCAGGGTTCCTGGCGCGGGCTCGCCCGCGCGCGCCGCGAGCAGCTGCTCGCGCAGACAGGGCCTCCCATCCCCAAGTCCCGAACGGATTTCGGGCACGGGCACGGGCACGGGCACGGGCACGCGGAGCCGGTTTTGGGCGGTTTCGTGGCGCTACGTTGCCTTGCGCGTCCCATGGAATGTGGGTATAGCCGCGGGCCGCGAGGCGACCCTTGACTATGTTTTCCCTTCAAAATATTCCCCCTGCACCGGGCCGCCAAGGATCCGAAACCGCTCCCTCCGTGCCCGCGTCGCACGACTCTCCGGCGTCGGCCCAGAGCCCGGGCATCATGGGCTACCTTCCGCTGGTGTTGATCGCGGTGATGATCCCGCTCCTCCTCTTGTCTTCGCGCTCGCAGTCGAAGAAGCAAGCCGCGGTGCTCTCGTCGCTCGCCAAGGGAGACCGCGTGCTTCTGCAAGGTGGCGTCGTCGGCAAGTTGGTCGAGCTGGGGGACCGCTACGCCAAGGTCGAAATCGCGCCGGGCGTGAAGGTCGACTTTCTGAAAAATTCGCTCTTGGGCAAGGACACGCCCGAAACCGCGGCGCAAGCCGAGAAGAAGTGAGCCATGGGGATTGAACGAGTGCTCACCGCGGTGTTCGGCGCGTTCGCGCTGATGCTGCTTTTGTCCGGTCTAGTCGCTCGCGGGCGTCGGGCCTCCAGCTGGACTGGCGCGGTCGCCGGCGGTGCTGCGGCGTTTGCCGCGTACCACAACGCGTTCTGGCCGATGACGACGCTGGGGATGCTCGCGCTCACGTGCGCCTTTGCCTCGCTCGACGTGTTCGAGCTGGGTTGGCGGCTACGTTTCTCGCTCGCGGCCAGCGTCGCCGGGCTCGGCTTTCTGATTATGTGGCCGACGCTGCCGAACCTGACCGGCGGGAAAATCCCGTGTCCGGCCTACATCCAAGAACACGTGTCGTTCCGGCTGGTAGCCGGGCTCGATCTGCGTGGTGGACTGCGGCTCGTCTACTCGGTCGACGTCGACGAGGCGATCAAGGACAAGCGCAACAACTACTACGAGGACATGCGTCGCGATGCGGCCAAGGTGCTCGGCCTGTACGAGGGCGACGAAATCCCGTCCGACGAGGTGTACGCAAGGCTTCGCCAAAAGGTCGAGATCGACGCGCCGCGCAAGCCGGTCAACCTGATCACGATCAAGGTCAAAGAGGGTACGGATCCGACCAAGCTCGACGACCGTTTTCTCGAGAAATTCCGCGGCGAGCTGTCGTTCACCCGCACCGCCGACCAGAAGAACTTCGAGTTCAAGATCAAGAGCTCGGTCGAGACCAGCATCCGCGAGCGCGCGGTCGGCCAAGCCAAGGACATCATTGGCCGCCGCGTCGACGAGCTCGGTCTGCGCGAAGCCGCCGTCTCGACGCGCGATGAAGACATCATCGTCGAGGTGCCCGGCGAGGACGAGAAGAGCTTCTCGACGATCCGCGAAATCATCAGCCAGACTGCGCGCCTCGAGTTCAAGCTGCTCGACGACGAGACCGATTTTTTCGGCGGGATCAGCAAGAAAGCCGCGCCCGAGTCGTTGCCTGAAGGGCTGAGCTTCTTCCAAGAAGTCGCGCCGGTTGGCAAGGACGCCGAGGGCGGAAAGCGCACCAAGACGATCACTTACGCCATGCTGAAAAAGGGCGACAAAGAGACGTCGACGCAGACGCTGCGTCGCTTCCGCGACTGGGTCGCTACGCTCGACATTCCCAGCGACCGCGAGGTCGGCTACGAGCTCGAGCACAAGGTCGTCGACGAGGTCACGCTCAAGCAAGAGGAGTCGGGCTTCCGCACTTACTACTTGAAGAGCCGCGCTGAGGTCACCGGCGACCAAATCCGCGACGCTGGCGCTTCGCCGAATCAGCAGGGCCAGGGGGCGATGGGTGGCTGGGTCGTGAACCTCACGTTCACCGACGCCGGCGGCAAGGCCTTCGAGAAGATCACCGGCGCTAACATCAAGCGCCGCTTCGCGATCATCCTCGACGGCCGCGCCGAGAGCGCACCGGTGATTCAAGGCAAGATCTCTGGCGGCCACTGCCAGATCACGCTCGGCTCCAACGATCCGGAAGCGCAGCTGCGCGACGCCAAGAAGCTCGAGTTGGTGCTGCGCTCTGGCGCGCTACCGGCGCCGATCTCGCCGTCGAACGAGCAGCGGATCGGACCTTCGCTCGGTCGCGACTCGATCGAGCTGGCCGTTCAGGGCGCGCTCGGCGGCACGACCCTCGTGCTGCTGTTCATGCTGGTTTATTACCATCGCGCAGGGTTGATCGCCGACTTGGCGGTCGGGCTGAACCTGTTCCTGCAGTTGGCGGTGCTGGCGTCGTTTGGCGCCTCGATGACGCTGCCTGGTATAGCCGGTTTGACGCTCACGGTCGGCATGTCGGTCGACAACAACATCCTGATCAACGAGCGCATACGCGAAGAAATACAGTTAGGTAAGAGCATGCGCGCGGCCGTCGAGGTCGGGTACAAGCGCGCCCTCGCCGCGATCGTCGACGGTCACGTGACGACGATCATCGCCGGCCTCGTGCTGGCTCAGTACGGTACCGGTCCGCTCAAGGGCTTCGCCGTCACGCTGATGGTCGGCGTCATTTGCAACATCTTCACCGGCGTCGTCGTCACCCGTCTGATGTTCGACCTCTGGGTACGTTGGACTGGCCGCAACGGCCAACTGGATCTGGGGTAACGCGATGCGGCTGTTCAAAGGCGACAAAGTCTATGACTTCATGGCAGTTCGGAAATACTGGATTAGCCTGAGTCTTTTCCTCACGTTCGGCTCGCTCATCCTGATCTTCAGCGGGCAAGCCAAGCTCGGCACCGACTTCATGGGCGGGACCGAGGTCGAACTGGCGTTCAAGAAGCCGGTCGAAGCGAACGCGATCCGCAAATCGGTTGAAGACGCCGGTTTCTCGGCGCCGACCGTGATCAAGGTCGACGACGCCAAGAACCCGTACCGCTACATGGTGCGCGTGCACGAGGTCTCGACAATCTCGCACGAAGAAACCCTGAAAATCGAGAAGGCGCTGTGCGCAGGTCCGGCCGACGCGGATTGCACCGACGCCCGCAAGCCGACCGAGGTCAAGTTCAGCCCGGGTGGTGACAAGATCACTCTGCGCTACAAGGACAGCCCCGATCTTGCGTTCGTGAAAGAGCGCATCACTGCCGTTAAGGGCATCGCGCTGCGACCCGGCGACAACAACCCGCTGCTCCAGAGCGCACGCGACAACAAGGTCGAAATCCAGCTGATGAGCAAGGGCGATCAGCTGATGGCCGGCCTGCGCAAGTCGCTCGGTGTCGCCGCAGTGCCGGACTCGGCCCTGCGCACGGAGTGGATCGGCCCGCGCGCGGGCGCGCAGCTGCGCGACGCCGCCGTGAAGAGCGTCGCGATTTCGATCATCTTCATCATGGCTTACATCGCGTTCCGCTTCGATCTGCGGTTCGCGCCAGGTTGCGTGGTGGCGTTGATTCACGACGCCGTCGGCACGATCGGCATTTTCGTGCTGCTCGGCAAAGAGATCAACCTGACCACGGTGGCCGCAGCGCTGACCGTCGTCGGCTACTCCGTGAACGACACGGTGATCGTCTACGACCGCGTGCGCGAAAATTTGGGCAAGCTACGCGGCGCCAGCTTCACTCGGCTAATCAACGTCAGTACATCCGAAATGCTCGGCCGCACGATTTTGACGGCATCGACGGTGTTGTTCAGCTTGTTGGGCCTGTTCTTTTGGGGCACTGGCGAACTGAAAGACTTCGCGCTCGCGCTGACGATCGGCGTCGTGCTCGGCATGTATTCGTCGATCTACGTCGCCTTGCCGTTGACGGAATGGTTCGAGACGCGCTTCTTCGCCAAGATCAGTGACAAGAAGAAGCGCCGCCCCCCGGCAACCCGTAACGCAGCGTCTGCGGTTTGAAACGCCGTCGGCTGAGCTTCGTGCCGTCGCCCACGCGGCGGCCGACCTGGCGTGAATCGGTCGTGCGCAGCGGGGGCTGGGGACCGAGTATCGTCAAAACGGCGCTATTTGGGGCGGGCCTCTGGCCGCGAGCGCCGGTTGACACGGCTGGACCCATGCTTAGTTTTTCTCGCATGGCCGCTCCTCATCTCCCGGTCTCGATCCACGAAAAGCTTCCGTTGGCGCTGAGTCCGGAGCTTTGGGAGGCGCTCACGCCCACCCAACGTGAGCTCTTTCAGCGCGCTGACCACCTGCTCGACACCTTCACCTTCGCTCCCGAAGTCGAGCAAAGCCTGGATGATTTGGTGGAGAAGAGCGGAGACGACGCCGACGAAGTGCTGTCAGCGCTGCGCCTGCTCGACACGATGGCGCTCGTCAACGTCGAGTCGTCCGACGACGGCCCCATCTTCTCGCTGCGCGCCACCCCCGAAGAGCACGTGCGCATCCAAGGCCCGGACTTGAAGCCGCGCTGGGTGTTCATCGCGCGGCCCGTGGAGCGCAGAGACGTAGATCCGAGCACTTTGAACTGACGCCACGAGCCGTTCCAGCGCGGCCGCGCTTTACGTGTGGCGCGAGCGGCCCAGCGCGGCGGCTTAACCGGGCCTGCCCGTAATCGATCGAGCAGGGCATAACCGCCACCCCAACGGCGCCTTGGCCGATAGAACCTCAGGCAACGCATGAGGTTTTCGGGGTGGACGCGGTTGTTCCGGCGTGGTGCAACGCCTGGGTTGGAAAGCGCGCGCGCGGCTCTGCCCGAAAAGACGTGGGATGGTTTTCCGGCGCCGGCGTCGTTGCGGGCGCAAGCGTTGTCGCGGGCGCTCGGCGTCACAGTGACGGTGGCAAGCTGGCTCGATCGCCTGGGGCACGTCGACCCGGAAGCCACGCGCCGGTTCCTGAATCCGCGCCTGGCGGAGCTGACCTCGCCCGACGCGATGCTCGATCGCAAGCTGTCGGCCGAGCGCATCGCGCGAGCGGTTCGCGACAAGCAGCGCATCGTCGTGTTCGGCGACTACGACTGCGACGGCATGACCAGCGCCGCGATCTTCACCGAGGCGCTGCGGGCGCTCGGCGGCGATGTCACGCCAGTGTTGGCCAGCCGTTTCGACGGCGGCTACGGTTTTTCGGGCGCAGCGCTGGCGCGCGTGCTGGCGCTTCGCCCGGAGCTGTTGATCACCTGCGATTGCGGCTCGTCCGATCACGCGCAGCTCGAAAAGCTGAGGCCGCTCGGCGTGGACGCGGTGGTGGTCGACCACCATTTGGTGCCGGAGCAGCCGCTGCCGGTGCTGGCGTTCCTGAATCCGCACCGCCCGGCCTGCGGCTTTCCGTACAAGGGGCTGGCCTCGTGCGGGTTGGCCCTTTCGGTGCTGGCCGCGGTGCGAGCCGAGTTGGGTCGCCCGCTCGATTTGCGGCCGCTTTTGGACCTAGTCGCGATCGGTACGATCGCCGACGTGGCGCCGCTCGACGGCGACAACCGTTCGCTGGTGCGCGCCGGGCTCAAGGTGCTGAGCGAAGCGCGTCGGCCTGGTGTGCGCGCGCTGTTGGAGCTGGCCAAGATCGAACCCGGCACGGCGCTGTGCGCTGAAGACGTGGCGTTCCGAATCGCGCCGCGCCTGAACGCACCGGGGCGCCTAGGCGCTCCGGACTTGTCGGTGCAGCTGCTGCTGAGCACCACGCTCGACGCCGCGCATGGCATCGCCGCAGAAATCGAGCAGAAGCAGCTCGAACGTCGCGCGATCCAAGAGCGCATGCTCGAAGAGGCGTTGGCCGAGGTCGATCGCGAGGGCTACCGCGAAAGATCCGCGGTCGTGATCGGGCGCGAAGGTTGGAACCACGGCATCGTCGGCATCGTGGCCGGTCGCTTGGCAAGCGAGCTCGGCAAGCCGGTGGTCGTGATTGGCTTCGACGCCGGCGTCGGCCGCGGTTCCGTGCGCGGCCCCAAGGGCTCGCGATTGCACGACGCGGTCAGCGCCTGCGCTCCGCTGCTACGCCGCTTCGGCGGCCACCAAGCAGCCGCCGGCTTGGAAGTGGGGTTCGAGCAGCTCGATGCGCTGCGTGCCGCGTTCGAAGCGGCGTGCGCCGCGCAACCCCGGGTCGAAGCGACGGACGACGCGCCGCGCGTACGCCTCGCTCCCGGCGACGCGCTGACGAAAGTGCTGAGTGACTTGAGCGACCTCGAACCGTGCGGCGAAAGCAACCTGGCGCCGGGGTTGGCCTTGGTCGGCCGCGTGGTCTCGGCACGCGAGGTCTCGGGCGGCCATTTGAAGCTCGAGCTCGCGCTCGATAGCGGTGAGCGGTTGAGCGGCTTTGGTATCGGCATGGGCGCGCGCGCCACCAGCCTTTCCGGCGACATCGCCGTCGCTGGCAAGCTCCGGCCGGACCGCTATCGCGGCGGAAGCGCGATCGAGCTGAAGCTCGACAAGATTTGGTAGAGTGAGCACCGCATGGCCGCCCCCGACGATCAGCCGCTGATTCGCTTCAAGGGCGTGCGCAAAGCTTTCGGGCCCAAGATCATCTACACCGGTCTCGATCTAGCGATCAAGAAGGGCGAGGTACTGACGATCTGCGGCGGCTCCGGCGTTGGCAAGAGCGTCATGCTCAAGATGCTGATCGGACTCTTGCGCGCCGATCGCGGCAGCATCGTCTTCGATGGCAAAGAGGTCACCGAGATGAGGGAGAGCGAGCTTGCGATCGTGCGGCAGCGGATCGCGATGCTGTTTCAGAGCGGCGCGCTGTTCGATTCGCTCACGGTCGGCGACAACGTTGGCTACGGGCTCGACGAGCACTTCCGCAACAAGATGACGCCCGATGAACGCCACGAGCGCGTCGCGTGGGCGCTCGGGCTCGTAGGCTTGCCCGGGATCGAAGACATGGCGCCCTCGGACTTGTCTGGCGGCATGCGCAAACGCGTCGGTCTGGCGCGCGCGATCGCCGTGCGACCCGAGGTATTGCTGTACGACGAGCCGACGACCGGGCTCGATCCGATCAACACCGCGCGCGTGAATCACCTGATCACGGGCCTGCAAGAGCGGCTCAACATCACCAGCATCGTCGTCACCCACGACATGAAGAGCGCGTTCAGCATTAGTGACCGCATCGCGATGGTGCACAGCTCGCGGATCATCGCCTGCGACACCGTCGACGCCTTCCGCTCCTCGACGGATCCGCGCGTTTCCGACTTCATCGAGGGCCGTGCGCCCGTGAAGGAATCCGTGGAAACACTGTTGAGCTCGTAGCGGCTCGAGCGAACAGGGAGGCGGGAAGGCGGGGAGGTCGGTACGGGAAGGGCTACGACGCGTGGCACCGTTTCACGGCTAATTTGGGCGCAGCGCCGATCAGTCGCGTGCGTCGATGCGTCAGGCGTGTACAGGCTTGGTGCAATACAACGCCGGTTTGAATCCACAGCGAAAACGCAGCCAGAAGCCAGGATCGGCGGGCGTGTTCAACCCGACGAAATGAGATCAATGACAAGCCGCCTTCCTGTTTTCTCGCTCGTGGGTCGTACGCTGGGCCGAAATGCCGCACAAAGGTTGGTTTGCGGGCGAGGGCGGAAGTGGCAAGATCCGAGCTTCTCATGTCGGTCCGGGATCTGTGAGCGATGGCGACTTCGCGTGAATTCAAAGTAGGCGCGTTCGCGCTCGCGGGCCTGAGCGTCATGGGGTTCGTCGTGTTCATGATCGGTCAAGAGCGCAAGCTCTTCGAATCGAAGCTGCTGTACCGCGCCAAGTTCCAAGAGGTGCAGGGTCTGCGCAGCGGCTCGCCCGTGCGCATGGGTGGCGTCGACATCGGTTCAGTGACTGAAGTGGCCTACGGCGACGTCGCCGACGACAAGCAGATTCACGTGAAGATGCTGGTCGTGCGTGGCGAGTCGCGTCGCATTCGTCAAGACAGCATCGCCACCATCGAAGGCAAAGGTCTGCTCGGCGACAAGATGATCGTGATCAGCGTCGGCAACCAGAAGCTGCCGCAGATCCCGATTGGCGGTGAAGTGCCAGCCAAAGAGGGTGACGACATGGCCCAGTTGATGGGCAAGCTGGGCGTCATCACCGGTCAGGTCCAGAAGGTGGTCGGGAACCTCGAACGAACGACTGACTCTTTGGCGGACGCCAAGCTGCACGACAACCTGAAGAGCAGCGTCGAGTCGATGAACGGCATCCTCAAGGCGGTGGATGGCGGCGATGGTTACGTCGGCAAGCTGATTAAGAGCCCCGAAGAGTCGCAGCGCTTGTCGCAGGTGATGCACAACCTGGAGACCGCCACCGCGCAGCTCAACCAGACCACCGCCAGCATCAACTCAATCTTGGCGCGCGTCGAAAAGGGCCCAGGCTTGGCCCACGAAGTCCTGTACGGCGAAGAATCCGCCAAGGCCGTCAGCCAGTTCGGCGGCGCGGCCGACGAGCTACGCCTCACGCTCAAAGGCGTTCGCGAGGGCAACGGCATCGCGCGTGGCCTGATCTACGGCGACGACGGCTCGCAGCAGATGCTGAGCAATCTCAACCAGATGAGCGGCGACCTGAAGCAGATCGTCGCCGACATGAAGTCTGGCAAGGGCACGCTCGGTGCGCTGCTCGTCGACCCATCCGTGTACGAAGACTTGAAGGTCGTGCTCGGTAACGTCGAGCGCAACAAGGCCCTGCGCGCCTTGGTTCGCTACTCGATCCGCCGTGACGGCACGCAGCCCGGCGTCGAGGTGCGTGATCCCGCGCCCAACGCGGTCGGCGCCAAAAAGCCGGACGGAGCCGAGAAGATTTCGGCTGAAGTCGGCGCCACCAGGACCCCGACTCCGAGCCAATAGCGCCCTGCGCTGCCCGCGCAAAACGATCTCACTGCGCGGAAATGGCGCGGCGCACTCGAGCGTCAACCGCCCGAGTCTTGCCACTTTCGCACTGGCTCGGCTTTTGCTCTGGCACGGGCATGCTTCAATCCTCACGTCGTCTTGGTTGGTTCGGGTCTCTCGGTTTGCTGGCGCTCGTGGCTTTGCCCGGCTCCGCCTGTTCGTCGGCAAATGACGGTACGGGAGCGCCCGCTAGCTGCAGCGGGCTCGATACGAAAGTGCGCGCTCAGGCTACGTTGCGCGCCTACGCGGAAGCCGTGACTGCGCTTCGCGACCGCGCGGTCGCGGTCGAAGCGAAATTTATGACCGTCTGCAACGCGATCAACGCTGACTTGGGGCTCGACACGAGCAAGACCACGGCTGAAGGGGCTTGCGGTGTCTTGAAGGCACGTATCGACGCGGCCGCCAAGGCCGGTGTCACCGTCGTAGCGACAATCGACTTCAACTGTCACGCGGACCTCAACGTTCAAGCCGACTGTGAAGCCAGCTGCAAGGTCGAAGCTGACTGCGACATCCAAGCCAAATGCACGGGCGGCGACGTGGTCGTCGAATGCAACGGCATGTGCAGCGGACAATGCGATGTGACGGCGCCCAGCGTCGAGTGCCATGGGACGTGTCAAGGCAGCTGTTCGGCTGACGTTCAAGCTAAGTGCATGGGCGAGTGCGAGGGCAGCTGCAGCGCGCCGAGCTTCGAAGGCACCTGCGACGCGGGCTGCACGGCAGGATTTTCAGGCAGCTGCGAAGGCACATGCAACGGCAAGTGCGACGGCAAAGACTCCAGCGCGGCCTGTGCAGGAAAATGCGAAGGCACCTGCACCGGCAAGGCGACTGGGAAATGCCAGGCTCAATGCAAAGGCAAGTTTACCGGCGGCAAGTGCGACGGCATGTGCAGCGGTTCGTGCGTCACGCACGGCATGGCGAAATGCGAAGGCAGCTGCAACGGCACCTGCTCCTACGACCCGGGTTCGGCGAGCTGCAAAGGTACCTGCCACGGCGAGTGCTCCGCCGCTGTCAGTCCCCCGACCTGTACCGGCAAGCTCGACTGTGAAGGCAGTGCGGAATGTCATTCGAGCTGCCAGGCGCAAGCCAGCGCCAGCGTCGATTGCCCGCCGCCGTCCGCAACGATCCAGGTGGTAGGCGACGCCGAGCTTCAGGCGGCTTTGTCCGCGCACATCAAGGACTTCGGCGCGGCAGTCAATCTGGCGATTGCGCTCAAGGATCCAATCGCCGAGGTCGCTGGCAAGACGATCGGTGCATTCGAGGCGATCGGCGACGTCGGCGTCTCGGGTGCTGCGTGCATGGCAGCCTCGATAAAGGCTGCTGGCGAGGCGCAAGTCAGCATTAGTGTGTCCGTCGAAGCCAGCGCGAGCGTCCAGGCCGGCTGAGGAACGAACCTGGGAAGTGCGGCGTCGCGCGTGGAGTTCACACCAGCGCGGCGCCCACGACTTTGCCTGCGTTGATCCGCAGCTCGATGCGATCGTTAGGTACCCGAACGGCCGCGGCCAGCGTCTTGCCGGCAGATTCCAGGGATTGCAGCGGGTCGATGTCGCCGCCAGCGCCGCCCTTGCCGGTCTTGGAGTCGATCGCTACTGCGCCGAAATCACCGTCGACGACGTCGACGCCGCCGATCACGCCGCCCTGCACGTGCTTGCCGAACAGCGTCATCACATGATGGTTCTGGTTATGGTTGCGACCACCGCCGACGTTGCGCTTCAACGTACGCCCAAACACGTTCAGCGACGCGAACGTGACCTGATCTTCGAGCCCCTGCGCCGTGAGCTCGGTCCATAGCGTGTTCAGGGTGGCGATGCTGGTGACGGTGTCCAGCCCTTCGACGGTCAAGTCGGAGTCGTTGTGGTTGTCGCCGCCGAACGGCAGATGCAACGTGACGACCGGCGCGACCTTCAGTTTGATCAGCGCCACCGCCGCGATCACTTGGTCAACCGGCGAGTCCTTGTCGGTCGGGTCGACGGGCAAGCGCGTCAACAGCGCGGCAAGGTTCTCGCCGAGCTTTCGGACCTGTTCGCGGCCGAGAGCGTAGCGATCCAAAAAATCGCGCTGCATCTTGGTGCCGCTGATCCGCAGATCGCCGTAAATCTTGTCGATTTGTTGGTCGCGCAGGCTGGTCAAGCCGGTCAACAGATCATCGGGTTGATCGAACAGCGACTTCAGGCCGGTCGGATCGATGTTGTCGAGCGCGCGGCCCTCGTAGGTGATGAGCTCGTTGCCGAGCGGAATTGGCTCGCTCTGGATCGTGCCGAGCGTGGTCGCCAGCTCCGACGCGATCAAGCTCGGTAGCATCTCTTGACCGTTGCCGGAGGCCGATTTGGCGGCGCCCTGCAGCGCCATCACCTTGCGGTGCTCGGGGTGCGCGTTGGTGTACGTGCGATGATGGAAGAACGCCATGCGCGCGCGCAGCGCATCGGGTAGCGCGTTCCAACACTTGGCTGCGCGGTAGCTCTGGCTGCCGAACGTCACGTTCGCGGCAGCCAACTCCGGAATCGGGCTGTTCTGGGCGCCGATCACGAACGACCCGGGCGCATTGGCATTCAGCGGATCGCCATTGCCCGAGGTCGCCAAAATCAAGAATTGTGGCGAAACGTCGGCGGCCTGCGCCACTCGCTCCCCCAAAATCCAAGACTTGGGCAGACCAGTCGCAAACGACCGTAGTCCCACCAAACCTGCGCCGAAAACCGCACTCTTCAACAATCTGCGTCGCGTCGTAGTCATGCGCTCTCGCTCTCGCTCTCGCTCTCGAAACTGCCAACTGCGAACTGCGAACTGCCAACTCTCACAGCCCCACCGCCTGAACTTCCGGCGATACACAGGCGACGATGAACGCCGAGCGCAAAGCAGTCAGCGCGTTGGTCGTGGTCTTTGCGGTTTGAAAGTGCTCGCCCAGGGTGGCTCGCACTTCGTCGTGGCGCGGATGCCCAATGCCCAGACCCATCAGCTTTTCGACGAAGGCATCGAGCGCGACCTCCGGCTGAGCGGTTTGGAACGGGATCGCGGAGCCTGCGCCGACCAGCTTGGTGGATAGCCGCGAGCACAGCTTCTCGACAGCTGCGTAGTGAAACAAGCCTGTCACGGCCGTCTGCACGGGCTCGGCCGCGCCACGGCTGAACTCGTCTTCTGGCACCAGACCGGCGAAGCTGGCGGCTACGCCGCAGGGATCCGGCACGCCAAGCCGCGTTGTCAGCAGCTGACACAGGTGCTGCTTGCGGGTGATGCTCACGAACGGCGCATTGCTGCGGAAACTCTCGGCAAACGCCGCGCCAGTGACGAGCGGTGAGCTCAGCAGCTCGACCAGCAGGGTTTTGAAGTTGAAATGGCTGTCGGTGAAGGCCCGAGCGACGCGGGTAAACTCCGGGTCTTTCTCGCTACACGGCTGGGAATTCGCCCAGTAGCAGAGCTTCTGCGTCCAGCCGCTGGCAAAGCCTGGATGATCGACCAGCGCGGTCGCGAAGTCGTCCATGTTGCCGCCGTCCTTCACGTAGCCCTGAAACGCGAACGAGGGCGTTACGGTGCTGGGCTGTTCGGGTCGCTGGAAGCTGTACGAGAAGCCTTGCGCGAAATACTCGCGCATTGGGTCGAGGAACTGGTGGCAACCGTAGCAGGTGGTGCCGGGTGCGGCGTGTTCGCTGGCCAGGCCGTCGAGCCTCACCGGCACGGTCGCATCGGCGGGTGAGAATAGCTTACCGAGCGCGACGATCATCGACTGACTGGTCGTCACGCGGAACTGATTGTCTTCGTTGGTTTCCCAGTTCGCCAAGAACGCCGGCGTGGTGAAGAAGCCCATCCGTGGCTGGCGCAGCGTGATCGTCTTCGCAGCACGCAGCGTGGCCACATCGTAAAAAATCGGGACGGTCTTCGCGCTCTTGCCGACTTCGAGGTCGACGAAGCGCCAGTCGGTGAAGTCGGCCTCTGTCAAGACCGTGTCGTCGAAGCGGTATTGCCCAGCCATCACGCCTTTGCACTGCACGAAGCCCAGCATCATCTCGAACAGCAAGTCGGCGTTGAGCTCGCCGACGTTGCACGTCGCCGGCAGGGTCGCCACTTGCCAGACGTGGTTCTGGAGCGAGTAGTCGAGTGGCAGCGGTGTTGTGGGCATGTCCGCGCTCGGTTCGCGGATGACCGTGTGTTTGTCGGCCTTCAGCTCGGTGGCGCTGCGCTCCAGAAACGCAAGCGCCGACAGCGTGGCGGTCGTGACCGCCCAGTGCCTGGTCGTTAGGATTTCGCTGAACGGGTGACCGTCTTGGACGATTCCGGTCGCGGTGCGAACAAACGATTCCTGCAGGTTTTGGCGGAGGGCGTTGAGCTTGTTGCCGCGCAAACGCATGAACTGCGAGTCGAGCGAGCCGACCAGCTTCTGCTGCAGAGCGACGCGCAAGAAGTCGCTGAGCTTACTTTCGAATTCGGGCGTCGCCAGCCAGCCGTTGATCATTTCCTTGAGCACGGCCGGATCGCCTTCGACGCTCGCGACTTCGTCTGCTCCAGCCGCGCTGCCGGTCAGCAGTGTCTTGACCTTGTTCACGTACGAAAGCGCGGCGACTGGCTCGAAATCAGCCGGGGGCTCGCTGGTCGGTGCCGTGCCTTTGGCGATCGTCTTGACCCAATTTTCGAAGCAGGTCAGCGTCGTCGCTGACACGCCGGCTTGGCTGCCGAACGGCATCATCACGCCGCACGGCGAGGCCTTGAAGCGCACTGGATCGATCAGCCGCAGCAGCAGGCTGTCGTCGACGTTCTCCGGATCGACCAACAGCTCGCCGCCGCACGCATCGCTCTGCGAAGCAATGCCGAGCAGTCGTTGGTCGACGCCCGCGGATAGCAAATCGAGATTGCCCTGGAAGCGTTCGCCATGGCAGCCGGCGTTGGTGCAGCCGTTTTCGGGCAGGGCCATCAACGCTTTGATGTCGCAGCTGCCGCCGGGGCCGAACTCGCCGGTCTCGGCACCACTCGGAGGCTGACCGTTGTCCGGAGAGCCGGGGGTGGTGGTCGTCGGGCGCGACTTGACCGGGTTGGTCTGACAAGCAGCTGCGACGACTAGCGCCGCACCGGCCGCGAGGACCAAGCCAAACCGTGTGGAAGGATGCAGCGAACGTCGCAAGATTCTGGACTCCTCGCCTCGTTGACGGGAGCGAAGGCCAAGCGCGACACGTTTTTATTAAGTGCTCAGATCTATTCGATTTTTTCTTTGCCTGCGGGCTCGCCTAGCACGCGGTACAAGCTCAACTGCAGTTGGCTGTCGACCAGGCCGAGCAGGCTGTCGAGCTCCGAGGGGCTGAGCGCGATGCGCGCCTTGAGCCCCTCGCGCGTGCTGACGCGGACGGTCTCGCGCAGATCGACCAGCCAACGCTGCACGGTGCGGTTCGAGACGCCGTACATGACCCCGATCGCCGACGCGGAGAGTTGCTCGATGAACGATAGTTTCAGCAGGGTCACTTGGCGCGGCTCGAGGCGTGACAGGGCGGCTTCGAGCGCGAGTTTGAAATCAGCTGCGTAGCGCAGCTTCAAATAGTCGAGCTCGGGATCCGTCGGGACGTCGGGGCTATCAAGCTCGCGCGGTGCGCTTTCTCCCTGCCTGGCCCGTTGCAGATCGAGCAAGCAGCGCGTCGCGACCATGCGCAGCCAGCCCCCGAACGGGCCCCGCCCGGAGTACTGCGTGATGCGCGCGGCTTGGCCTTCGGCCGGCACGAACAGCCGCGTGCGCACCTGCTGCTCCAGCTCTCCCGCCTCGGCCGCGACGCCTTTGATTTGGGTCGCGAGCAGCGCCACGAAATCACGCTCGAAGCGAGCGAAGGCGGCCTTGTCGCCCAGCCCGAGCGCCCAAGCCAGGTACATATCCTCGACGTGCAGCTCCAAAAGCTCGCGCGCCGGATCGGGGGCGTTCGCCAGCCGCGTCGTCAAAATTGCCGCAAAAACCCCGGAATCTGCGCTGACGCCGGGTGTCGCGCGCTCGGCGGCTTCGAGGCGTCGCGCGAGCGTCATCGCGTGCATCTTGCTCGCCGTGAGGCGCGAATGCAAACCTACCCTGTGACCGATGCGAGCTTGTGCGTGGACGACGAGGCGCTGTTCGCCTTCGCGCGCGGCGAGCTCGCGGAAACCGAGTTGCGGCGCGTCGAAGCCCACCTGCAAGATTGCGCCGACTGCCGCGCCGTGTTGGCCGAGGCGGCGCGCTCGCTCGAGCCCGCGGCCGGCGCGGCCGAGGAACGCGGGCCGACGCAGATTGCGCGCTACCAGATCGTCACGTTGTTGGGCGCCGGCGCTTCGGGGGTCGTTTACCGTGGCTTCGATCCGCATCTGAAACGGGCCGTGGCGCTCAAGCTGTTGCGGCCCGAGCTACACGGGGCGTCACCCGAGCAGTCTTCGCGCATGTTGCGCGAGGCGCAGGCGATGGCGCGGCTGTCGGATCCGCATGTCGTGGCCGTTTACGACGTTGGGCTTCACGAGGGCACGGTGTACCTGGTGATGGAGTACATCGACGGCTCCACGCTGAACGATTGGCTGCGCGAGGCGCCACGCTCGACCAGCGAAGTCTTGCGTGTGTTTGCCGACGCCGGGCGTGGGCTCGCGGCGGCCCATCACAAGCGGCTGGTGCATCGCGATTTCAAGCCCGAGAACGTGCTGGTGGCCCAAGACGGCCGCGCAAAAGTTACCGACTTTGGCTTGGCGCGCGAGAGCGAGTCCTGGCTGCTGGAGCGCCAGGCCGACGATCAAGCCAGCACCGAGCTCTACGCGCCGACGCGTGGGCTGGTGGGCACGCCGGCGTACATGGCACCGGAGCTGTTCGAAGGCGGACTCGCCAGCCCGGCCAGCGATCAGTTTGCGTTCTGCGTCGCGCTGTTCGTCGCGCTGTTCGAGGTGCACCCGTTCAAGGCCGGGGAGGGGATTGCGCTGAGTGAGCTGATCACGAGGGTGCGAGCCGGAACGCTGCAGCGGCCGGTGTTCAAGAGCGCGGACCACGAGCGGCTGTTCGGCGTGCTGGAGCGCGGTTTTTCTGCCGTTCCGACGGCGCGCTTTGCGGATGTGCCCGAGTTGCTGGCAGCGCTGACCCGTGCGGCGGGTCGGCGGCGCGGGGGTTGGGTGCTCACACTGGGGGTGCTGCTGCTACTTTTGGTAGGCCTTGCCGCAGCCCAGCTCGGCGCGCGCCACTCCGATCGCTCAGCTGTAGCCCCGGCCAGTGTGGTGGGGCCCGTTGAGCCGCTTACGAGCGCAGCGGGGCTGTCGAGCGCGGCGCCGCCCGGTTCGTTCGATACGAAGGTTGCCGTTTCGCCGTCGTCGTCGGCGGTTAGCCTTGCGGCGAGCGCGCCGCTCGGAGCGCCTGCGGTGCCGTCCGAAAAGCGCCGCCCGCCGAAGCCGACCGATGTGCGCTACAAGGATTGGCTGAAAGACCCGTTCTGAGATGCTGCTCGCTCGTCTGACTCGCGCGCTCGCGTTCGCAGGGCTCTTCGCCAGCTCACCCGTTTGGGCTGCCGAGCCTAGCGCGGAAGCGCGACGGCTCTACGCCGAAGGCAAGGCGGAGTACGCGCAGGGTCACTACGCGGAAGCCGTGCGGCTGTTCGAGCGCTCGTACGCGTTGTCCGAGTCCGCGGCGCTGTTGTTCAACATGGCGCAGGCGCATCGGCTGGCAGGGCCTGCCCAATGCGCGGATGCCGTGGCGCTCTACAAGAGCTACCTCGCCGCAGAGCCCGACGCGGAGAACAAGAAGGAGGTCGCTGAACGCATCGCCGAGCTGGGCGACTGCGCGGCCACCGCGGAACCGGCGCCGCCGACCGCGCCAGCCACGAAATCCGCGTCCCCGAGGGCTGGCTCACCCGGTGCCGCGCCGCCGCCGGCGCCGAAAAGCTCATCGCTACCGACTGGTGCGGTGCTCGTTACTGGTACCGGAACCGCACTGCTCGTCGCGGGCGGTGTGCTGTACGCGCGTGCGTGGGACAAGCATCGCGAGGCCGAGCGGCTCTGCCCCTGCTACCCGGGAACGTATTCGAGTTGGGAAGTGCTCACCAACGTCAGTTACGCGCTCTTGGCCGTCGGTGGCGCAACGTTAGCCGGCGGCGTGACGTGGTGGGTCGTCGGCGAACCGGCCCAAAGCGGCCAGCCGTCGCGCGCGATGCTGGGCGTCGCCGGCAGGTTCTGAAACCTCGATCCTTCGAGCGTGCGCGACAGCGCAGGTCGCCAGGCTGTCCGGCTTGCTGGGGGGCTATTTCGGGAAGAAAAAGCGGTCGCGGCTGGCGAGGAAGCTGCCTCGGAAGTACTTGTCTTGCCAGCCGTCGTGATCGTCGAGCTTGGTGAAGGTGGGCTTCTTGCCCTTCTTCTTGTCCTGGGTGAGCTTGTAGCGCCAGTTGTAGTGGTTCACAATGTCGAGCACGTGGGCGGCGTAGGCTTCGGCGACGCGGCGGTTCCCGCGCAGAATGACGAAATTCTCGTCGTTCGAGTAGGACGCTTTGAATCCCTGGTTGTGGCTGCCCGTCACCACGCAGCAATCGGCGCGAAAGGGATCGATGACGACGATCTTGTCGTGGATGACCGCGTGGCCTAGCTGGGCGAGCTCCTTCTCCCAGAAGGAAAAGTGGTCTGGAATGCCGCCGATGCCGGTGACGAGCAGGTTGGGATTGGTCAAGATCGAGTCGTTGTAAACGCGTGTCGAGAATTGGCCAGACATGCGCTCGTCGGAGATGGCGCCGCGGACCAGGAACGGCTCGTTCGACTGCTTGCGTTGGTCAGCGACCTCTTTGATCTCGGAGACGATGCTGGGCAAGCCCGGGCTAAATACCAGAAAGAGCACGCCGTCTTTAGCGGCGTGAATCCGCTCGAACACCTCTTTCAGGTCGGGCGGCGTTGTTGGGTTCTTGGGCTTGGTCTTGTTCTTGGTATTGGGCGAAAACCAGACCTGAACCTTGCCGCCGCTACGCTTGAGCTTGACCGGTGGCGAGGCCTTCGCGTTGGCGCTGCGGAGCGGAGCGGCCTGCTCGCTCTCGTCCTGCAGTAAGAGATCCCAATAGTCGGAGTACTGCTGAGCGACCGCGGTGTCGTCGATGACGATCGCATTGTTGCTCTGAGCGCAGAGGCCGTTAGCAGTCCAGTTCGTCGAGCCGGTGAGGACGGTTCTGGGCGTGCCGCCTTTGTCTAGGTACACGGCGAACTTGTTGTGGCCGATGTAGTTACCTTTGGTGAGTAGGCGGTCGTGCAACGCTGCGCCGAGGCTCTCGTGCAGTCGCTTTCTCGACGTCGCGTTGGTGCCGTCGTAGGTTTTGATCGTGTGCTGCTTGCCGTCAGCGCCCTTTTCCTTCTTTGAGCTATCGGCGTTCGCGAGGATGAGCTCTACGTGCCCTTTCGTCTTTTCGATCTCTTGAATCAGCGCTTTGTCTGTCAGCTCGTAGAGTGCCAAATAACAGGTGCCCTTCTCTTTTCGGGCACGCTGAAGTAGTCCGACGAGCGCTCTCACCGCTTCTCCGGCCAGCATTCCCCGGATTTGGTCGTCGGGGTCTTCGATGTGCCTGCGGAGCGCTTCGGCCTTCGGCATCCCTGATGGGCCCTTCGGCAGCTTGCTCGCGAGTGCTTGCGTCGAGATGATACCGCGATTGAAGAAGACCCGAACCGGTCCAAAGTCGTCCGTGGCGCGTGTTACGCCTGTTTCGACTCTGAGCTCGGTCAGCTCGACTGGGCTCTTCAGTGTCCCCGTCTGTGGGTCGGGTGTTCCGGTGAGGGGAACGATCTCGTACGAGACGTCTGTCTCTTCTGGAACGAACAGGTCTTTCCACTGATAGGATTGGATTGGGCACTGATCGGTGTCGTGCTTGGGCTTTTCCGCGAGTTCTTGCTTGGTGCCGGGTTTGAATCCGACGAACGCCGGTAGTGCGCGCGCAGGCTTGCCGGCGACCAACCGCCGCACGCTGAAGCCGAGGCAGTTGGGGATCTTTGCGCTGTAGGTCCACCACAGGTAAACGATGTCGTTGTTCGCGATTGCGCGTGCGAGCTTTTTCACGTTTGACGTCCCTCCATGGCCAATGATTGGCTGATGGTCAACGTTAGTCGGGCTCACGCCAATGGATCAACGGACGACTGACTCCCCGTCGCGACTTAGAAGAATCTACTACGCGGGCCTGTTTCGCACTATTCCGTCACCCGACTCGGCATCGGTCACATCGACATCCGTCGCCCGGGGCGCGTGGACACGCAGGTGCCCACCGAAGGCACGATCGGCGCGATCGCCGAGATGTCGTCGGCGATCGGTACTGTTATTCAAACTCGCAAATGAAAGCGTGCGCTTCCGTACACGGGCCGTCGGCAAACTTGTCGCCGCTGTTCTGGAACAAACAGCCTTGGGTGCCATTCGTGTCGTCGGGTTGACCGGCAACGAATGCTGCGGCATCGACGGCTTCACCCGAGGGCCAAACGAACTTTCCCTCGGCCGCGCTGTCGGTTGCGTCGAGCCAGGTGGCGAGTCCCACGGCCTTGCCGACGAATAGCCGCTCGGCTTCGGTCTCGAGCGTCGCCAGGTGGCCGCCATCGTCCGCGCAACGGGCGCGCGCTTGGTCCGCGTTGACCGCGGCGGTGTGCAGCCGGTAGGCGTGGTGATCTTCCGGGAAGCCGAACGCCGGCGCGCGTTCGCACACGAAAGCTAACTTTTCGTCGCAGCCTTGCGAACTCCAATCGCCTGTCGGTTTCTCGGCGTGGAACGCGACGCAGTGCAGCGCCGCGTCGCTCGGCTCGCCCGCCGCAAAGCTCGTGTATTTGGTGTTTTCGCCGCTCACCCAGCTGCTGCCGGTGTTGGTCGTCAACAGACCGAGCCAGTATTGGCCGGACAGCGCCAACTTGCCGGCGACGTCACTCGTCTCGGCCTCCGAGGTGACGGTCCACAAGTCTCCGCCCTCGCCCTGACAGACGCTGCGCGCTTGCTGCTCGGACGTGGCGGCGTCGTGCAAGGTGTAGCAATGGGCGTTGCCGGGTCGAAAATACGAGTCCGGCGTGTTGCCGCACAACATGCAGCCGTGGGTGCACGCCGGGTCCGGTTCAGGATCGCTGTAGTCGCATTCCTCGACGCCTTGGCGCACGTAGCCGTCGCCGCAAGTCGCGAAGCTGCAGCCCTTCAGGCACGAGTCGGCGTTCGACATATTGCCGTCGTCGCAGGCTTCGTCGGGGTCGAGCGTGCCGTCGCCGCAACGCGGACCGGCTGGCGCCATCTCCAGCTCGCAGCTTGGTGAGCAGCCGTCGCCCGCTGTCTGGTTGCCGTCGTCGCAGGCTTCTTCGAACTCCCAGAGCAATCCGTCGCCGCAGCTGGCCGCGCGGCAGTCCTTCACGCAAGCGTCGGTGTTCAGAAGATTGGCGTCGTCGCAGTCTTCGCCTGGATCTTTGCGGCCGTCGCCGCACACCGCAGGCTCGAGCCTGCAGCTGTCGCTGCAGCCGTCGCCCGAAATTCGATTGCCGTCGTCGCAGGCCTCTTCACGCCCCACGAAGCCGTCACCGCAGGCGCCGTTCTCGAGCTTGCTCCAGTCCAAGCACCCCGAACCGAGCGCCGCCGCAGCGCAAAGCAGCGCGAGCAGCCACGGGCAAGAGGGGATACGGCGCAGCACTGGGCCGCACCGTAATGCGAGTGGTTGTGGTTTTACAGCGTTTCGAGGTAAGCGGTGAGCGCGCCCAGATCCTCGCTGCTCAACCCCTTGACGTTGCCGTGCTTGCCGGTGTCGCAGCCGACGTTGAAGCGATCACCGACGGTCTTGGCGCAGCCGTTGTGCAGGTAGGGCGCCCGCGCCCACAGCCCGATCAAACTCGGCACCTGCAGATTGCCATCGGTTCCGCCGACATCGACGGTCTGGTTGTTGGTGAGCTTGGCGCCGCTATGACACGAGGCGCAGGCGACGGTGGCGTCGTTGAACAGGGTCTTGCCGCGGTCGATCTGCGCGCTGCTGGCGAGGCTAGCCGCCGGGAGCGCCGAGAACTTGTCGACGTAGGCAGCGAGCGCCGTGTTCTGCTCGTCGCTCAGCATCGGTCCGCCCATGCGGCCTTGCATCACGTCGGTCGACAGCGCCTTGAAGTCGCTCTCGACGCCGTCCCAATGAAACGGCTCCGTGCCGAGCAGCCCGCCGCGCAGCGACTGCGTGCGGCGCGGACCAAAGCCCGAGAAATGCCAGACGTGGCCGTCTTCTTGCCCTTCGGGGTGGCACGACGCGCACGCCAAGCCGGAGCTCGTTTCCAGGTGGAACAGCTTGTTGCCCGTGTCCTCGACGCTATTGCCTGGCAAGGTGAGGCCTCGGTTGCCGAACACCAAGCTGCTGGGCTCGCGGTACTGCATGACCGGCGTGTCGCCCGCGAACGCCACCGCCACTAGCTGCCCAGTCGGCACGTCTGGCGTGGCCCCGGGGGTGGGGAACACCGGAGCGCTGTCGCCGTTCGGCGCTTTGTCGAACGAGAGCTCGCTGGGCCGCAGCAGCAGGTTGCGCCCGCCGAACGACGGCTGTAGCGGATGTGCGATCGCCGCTGAGGCTAGTAACAACCGTCCGGACACGGCGGACTGCGCTACATCGACCGGAAGCGGCGCCATCAGCGCGAGGCTCGTGCCGGTCGCGACGCCGTCTTCGCCCACGATCGAAACCGCCGATTCGACGATGCCGCCGGGCACGCCGCTGGCTCCGTAGCCACCCGGGCTTGGTATTACTTCACCCGTGAATGCGCGTTGATGCACGACGACGACGCCGCCGTCGGCGCCAGCGACCATCCGCCAAGCCACCGACGAAACGCTGTCGCCCATCGCGTTCTTCGAAGCCGGCAAGGTGACACGGCTCAGCTGCTTGCCAGTCGCGTCGAGTCGCAAAATTTCCGCGGAACGGAAGCGACTGACCCAGAGCCCGCTCGCGCCGACGACGACGTCGCGCAAGTCCGAATCGAGCGTGATGGTTCGCACTGGCGTTGTCTCAGTGGCCGCGGTCGAAAGCGTCACCAGGCTGCCCTCGGCGCAGGCGACGTGCACGACCTTGTCGGTGTCCGACACCGCCAACCCGCGCGGGTACTTGCAGACGCTGCGCGCGCCCCGCGTCTGGCCAGTCGTCGGATCGAACGTCAGCAGCTCGCCACGACCGCGCAGCACCAAGTGCACGCGTCCCTCGGCGTCGTCGACGGCGCGACCCGGCTCCGCGTGCGGGTCGAGCGTCAACGTTCTGGTCACGGTCAGCTGCGTGAGGTCGACGACCAGCACCTGATCGCGATCGGGATCTGCAACGATGGCGGTCTTTTGGTCTCGCATCACGAGCAACGTGCCGCCGCTGATCGGCGGAGGACTCTGCTGGGCGGTGAACACCGCGCCAGGCACCGGTGGCTGAGCCGCGAACGCCCCGCCATCGAAGCTGCTGCCCGCCGTCCCGCCGAACACCGGACCGCCACCCGCGATGCCGACGGATCCGCCGTCGTCAGGGAATGGTGTTGGGTCCGCGAACGAACACCCGAACAAACCGACCGCGAAAATACCCCAGGAATATCTCAGCATGGCCACCAACCTCCCGTTTCCCTCCTGACTGTAGCAGGGAGCGGCTGCCCGACCAGCTCGGCTAGCGATTCCGCGGTGTCAGGGCCTTTTGGAAGAAGGCCGAGCCCTTCGCCAGCTGTTCGACGTAGCCGCGCACGTCCTCGCGAGCCTCTTTGCCGAGCTGGGCAAACGGCGTGACGTGCTCATTCGGCACGTAGCGGAAGGTGAAGTTGATGCGCCGCGTCCGAAAGTCGGCGATTTCGGGCGGCAAGCTGACGCCGGCGCGCTTGTCGACGCGCTGCACGCGATGAAAGACGCGATCCTTGAAGAAGCTGCCACCGAAGATCTGCATGCTGGCGTCGTCGAGCCACTGCGAGGCGAGCGGCGCCTCACGCTCGCCGATCCGACGCGATCTCACGAACTGAAACAACGCGCGCTCACCGATCGACAGCGACGCGACCGGCCCCGGCTCGAAGTCGCGGTGCTCGCCCACACGTGCGGTGTCGATCCACTTCTCGCCTTCGCGTCGCGCGCCATAAAAATTCAACAGGCAGGTGTTGAGGCGGTAGCCGCTGGGAATATCTTTGCGGGGGAACAGCTTGGCAATACGCCGCTCGGTGTCGGCGACGATCCGCACCAGCACTTCCGGAAATGGCTCGGCGGCCACGCAGCGGTTGGCAATGCCACGCGGCGGGCGGTAGTAGTCGAGGCAAGCGAACTGCCAGTTGCCGAGCCAGTACACCGGCCGCAACAGTTGGCGCTGCTCTTGGCCCGTCGGCGGCGCGCGTAGGGTGCTGTAGCGCTGCTCCCAAATCGGCCTGAGGGCTGCTAGCCACGTCAGCAGCTGCTCGCGATCACGCGCCTTCAAGTAGCCCGGAAAGTAGTGGTGCCCGCGCGGGTCGTGGACTTCCTTGAGCGGGATGACGGCCGCCCTTCGCGACGAAAAAGAAGGCGGGTCGGCCACGGCGTGAAAATTCGCTTACACGAGCGTGCCGCGTGCGTGAAGGGCTATACTCCGCCGCATGCGTTTTCTGGAGCGGCTCGGCCGCGCGATTCTGATCCTAACGGTCTTCGGAATCGCGTCGTATTTTTCGATGCAGTCGGGCACGGGCGGCCTGTGGCGAGGGCTCGAATCGGCGCACGCAGTCACGGTTCCCGGCCAGCCCAAAGCTCCGTACGACCTCACGCAGCTAGTGGCGGTGAACGAGACGCTCAACACCATCCGCACCAAGTACGTCGACCCGAGCCGCGTGAAGCCGCGGCAAATGTTCCTGTCGGCGCTGAACGAGATCCAACGCGAGGTCGCGCAGGTGATCGTGCGCCACGAAGACAAGGCCAAGGTCGTCAAGGTCCAGGTCGACAGCGAGACGGCCGAGTTCCGGGTCGACGACGTGCAGGGTCCGTGGGATGTGGCGGCGCGTCTGCGCCAAGTGTTCAGCTTCTTGCAAGCCAACCTCAAAGACACCGAGGTCGATCTGCGCGAGGTCGAGTACGCGGCCTGCAACGGCATGCTGCGCACGCTCGATCCGCACAGCGTGTTCTTGAGCCCCGAGTCGTACCGCGAGATGAACTTGTCGACGTCGGGCCACTTCGGTGGCCTCGGCATCGTGATCTCAATCCGGGATCAGGCGTTGACCGTGATGCGTCCGATGCCCGGCACGCCGGCCGGGCGCGCCGGGCTCAAGCGGATGGATCGCATCACCAAGATCAACAACGAGTCGAGCTTGAACATGCCGCTCGATGACGCGGTGGGTCGCTTGCGTGGCAAGCCGGGCTCCAAGGTCACGGTTTGGGTGCATCGCGACGGCAACGAAGGTTGGACCGGCTCGCGGCCGTTCGAGCTCACTCGCGAGGAGATCCAGGTCAAATCCGTGGATTACCGCGCGCTCGGCGGCGGGGTTGGCTACGTCCGCCTGAAGCAATTCCAGGCTTCCAGCTCGGACGAGCTCGACGAAGCACTGAGTGAGCTCGGCAAGAAAGAGAAGATCAAAGGCCTGGTGCTCGATCTGCGCGGCAACCCGGGCGGCCTCCTGGAGCAGGCCGCCAAGATCGCCGACAAGTTCCTGGACGACGGCGTGATTGTCTCGACTGTCGGCACGTCCGAAGGTCGTGAAGAGAAGCGCGCCACGCGCCACGGCACGGAGCCGAACTACCCGATCGCCGTCTTGGTCAACGGCTCGAGCGCGAGCGCCAGCGAGATCGTGGCGGGCGCGCTCAAGAACCTGGACCGCGCCGTGATCGTCGGTCAGACGACGTTCGGCAAGGGCTCGGTGCAGTTGGTGTTCCCGAACGTCACGCCCGAGCACGCCGCGCTCAAGCTGACGATCGCGCAGTATCTGACGCCCGGCGACATCTCGATTCAGGGTGTGGGTGTCGCGCCGGACGTCGAGCTCGACCCGATGACAGCCGACACGTTGGAGATGGATCTCTACCGCTCGGAGCGCGGATTGCGCGAACGCGATCTGACCAAGAGCCTGACCGGCGCGGCTCGGCATCCGACCGAGCAGTCGTACTTCAAGATGCGCTTCAACTTGCCCGAGACCGAGCGCGCCAAAATCCGTGAGCGCGGCGGCGACATCGAGGACGAGTTCGAGCTCGACACGCCGATCAAGGTCGCTCGGGATTTGGCCGGGAAAATGGCGCAAGCCAAGCGCCCGGACCAGCTGCGCGGCGTGAAAGCCGTGCTCGAGAAGCTGCAGTCGACCGAGGTCGACGCAATCGCGGCGGACTTGAAGCGGATCGACATCGATTGGGCGGCGCCGCCTAAGGACTTCGCGAATGCTCCTAAGCCGGGCGACTTCGAGGTCACGACCAAGACCGACAAGCCGAACGACACGGTGACGTCGGGCGACAGCATGTCGCTCAAGGTGTCGGTCAAGAACAAGGGCACGGCGCCGGTGTATCAGCTACGCGCGATCACCAAGAGCGACGGCGCTTACTTCGACGAGAAGGAGCTGGTTTTCGGCAAGGTAATGCCGGGCGAGACCAAGACCGCAACCGTGCCGCTCGGCTTCTGCGACATCGAAGGGCACAAGGCCGGCTCGACCGAGCCGCTGCCGCTCGACGCCAAGCGCGTCTGCAAGATCCCGCTCGACGCCGACACGCGATCGGATGTGGTGAAGGTGCGCTTCTTCGCCGAGGGCTCGGAGCCGCCGCAAGAGGGCGAGCTGCGCACCACCATCAGCGCGCAGCCGCAGCCGATCTTCGCGTACACTTACCAAATTGCCGACAATCGTCCGGGCAACGGCGACGGGCAGATCGCCCGTGGCGAGGGCGCGACGGTTTACATGACCGTCAAGAACGTCGGCAAAGGCAAGTCGTTCGAGACGCAGGCCAATCTGCGCAACCTGACCGGTGACGGGCTGCTCTTGCACGCCGGTCGCTTCGACGTCTCGAACATGAAGCCGGGCGACAGCCGTACGGTCGCCTTCAGCTTCGACGTCTTGGACGAGCTGCAGGAGAATTTCGTCAACTTCGAACTCAGTGTCACCGATCGCGATTTGCGCGTCGGCTCGAGCGAGAAGGTGAAGCTGCCGTTGACCAAGAGCCCGCTGTCGCTGGTGAAGGCCTCGGGCAAGGTCGCGCTGCTCAACCCGGTTGGCGTGCGCGGGCAGCCGCTCAGCGCAGCGCCGGTGCTCGGTGAGCTGGACAAGGGCGCGGTGCTCGACAAGCTCGCGACGTTCGGGCCGTACACCAAGGTCGGCCTCGGTGACGACCGCTTCGGCTTCGTGGAAACCAAGGCGCTGAAGGACGGCGCGGCCGGGCCGGTCAAGGTGTCGCTCAAGCCGCTGTTGTCGCATTCGCCGCCGCTGCTCGAGATCACACCAGCAAAATTGTCGGTGCGTGACGCGAAGGTGCATATCGAAGGCCAGGCCAACGACTCGAACAAGGTGCTCGACACCTTCATCTTCGTTGGCTCGCGCAAGGTGTTTTACCAGTCGAACCGCAAGGCCGATGATCAAACCAAGCTGAAGTTCTCGCTCGATGCGGATCTCCAGCCTGGCATCAACGTCATCACCGTCGTCGCGCGCGAGAGCGAAGACACGACCAGCCGCTACACGATGGTCGTCCGTCGCGACGGCGCCGCGGGCGAAGCCTTGAAGACGACGCGCGGCGAGTCGATGGGCGACGATCTCGGCATGGACTCCGAGTAGTTAGGGCTGCCAAGCCGCAGCCCCAATCGCAGAAACTTCCGTGTCGTCTCTTGGCCAAACCGTACGGCCGCGGACTCGGAGGTTTCGGCGAACCAGGCTCTTCATTTCGACCACGGCGGCTGCCGAGATTTTTTCACAGGGAGATCGGGAGATCGGGAGATTTTGTTGTTCGAGCCGCACGAGGCCGCTCGGCAACTGCGCAGGCTCCGTTCGACATCGTCCGTCTTGAACCCCAAAAATTCTCGCTCCCGATCTCCCGATCTCCCTGTGAAAAAATCTCGATCGCCTGGAGCGGTACGGCGCCAAGGGTGTCTCGGCCGGTCACGACGCGAACTGTCCGTGAGCTTTTATGACTGGCCAAGGCGCTCTCGAGCCACTTGGCTCGACGATGAACACTTCGCTCCGGCTTGCTTCGGGTTGGGTCAAGGTCCTTTCCCTCAGCCTTTTCGGCTTACCGCTGACGACCGGGTGCGATGACTCGCCGGCTGCGAGTGTGGATTCGCTCGCCACGGCTGGCAGCGGCGGGCAGCTCAGCGAAGCAGCGGGCAGTCTCTCCAGCGCCGCAAGCGCCGGGACCATCAGTCTAGCTGGCTCGGCTACCCCCGGCATTGGAGGCGATGGCTGGTCCGGTAATGCAGCCGGCATGGCTGCGGTGGCCACGACCGGCGGGCAAGTTGCTGCGGGCGGTAGCGCTGGCACTAACGGCAGCCCTGGCGCTTCAGGCGGCGGAGGCAGCGGCGGAGCGGGCGGCATGAGCGCTGGCGGCACCGGCGGCGGTGGCAACCACGCGGATTGCAACAGCGTCGTGGGGCAACCGGTGATCACGGTCGCGGCGAGCGGCGCGAATTTCCAAACCGTGCAGGCCGCGCTCAATAGCCTTTCCAAGACCAACGCGACGCCGACGCAGATCCGGATCGCGCCCGGCACCTACAAAGAAAAGCTGCTGATCCAAGTCCCGAACGTGACCTTGTGCGGCCAGACCGGCAAAGCCAGCACGACGATCCTCACGTACAGCGACAATGCCAATACCTCGAACGGCAACGGCGGCATGCTGGGTACGACCGGTGGCGCCAGCACCAACATTACCAGCAACGACGTCTCGGCCGAGAGCATCACGTTCGCGAACAGCACGCCGCTCGGTGGCTCACAAGCCGTGGCGCTGCTCGTGAGCGGCGATCAAGTGCAGTTCAAGAACTGCCGCTTTCTGAGCTTTCAGGACACGCTCTACGTGCGTAAAGCCAAGCAGTACTTCCGCGACTGTTACTTCGAGGGCACAGTCGACTACATCTTTGGCGACGCCACGGCCGTCTTCCAAGATTGCACGATGCACAACATGTCCGGCGGGACTGCCGTTACGGCCCCCAACACCGATCAAAGCGTGGCATACGGTTTGGTGTTTCTGGGCGGCGAGCTAACGGCAGAGTCGAGCATCGCCGCCGGCTCGATGGCGCTCGGCCGCAATTGGGGAGCCTACGGATCCGCCGCGTTCTTGCACACGAAGCTGGGCGCGCACATCAAGCCCGCCGGCTGGGTCCCGATGGGCACCAACACGCTCGATACGGCGCGCTTCTCCGAGTACCAAACTAGCGGTGCCGGAGCGACCGCCAGCGCACTCGCTGCCCGCGCCTCGCAATCCAAGCAACTCTCCGCGTCCGAAGCCGCCAACTACACCTTGGCCAAAATCTTCGGCACCTGGGTACCGAGCTACAGCAAGTGAATCGGCACCCCGGCTTCTGGGTTGACAGCGCCGGTCGCCGTGACACCATGCGCGCCGCCATGTCCCAGGCCGAATATCCGAACGCCACCGCCGTCGCCAAAGCCAACGTCTACTTCGACGGAAAAGTCGTGAGCCACACGATCTTGCTCGCTGGCGGGGCCAAGGTAACGCTGGGGTTGATCTACGCCGGCGAGTATCACTTCGGCACCGACGCGCCCGAGCGCATGGACATCACGGCCGGCAGCTGCGAAGTGCGGCTCGACGGCGAGACGAGCTGGAACACCTACGAAGGCGGCAGCTTCTTCAAGGTTCCCGGCAAATCCGGCTTCGACATCAAGGTCGCTTCCGGTATCGCCGAGTACGTCTGCTCGTTCGAATAAGTCCGCGCTCGAGCACCGTTTATGCGGGCATTTCCCACGGCGTCGGACATGAATAGGCATGCGCGCGCAGCATGGCTTGGTCTTCGGCTTGCTCTGGGTGGGCGGGCTCGCTTGCTCCACGGCTAGCAACGGCGGCGGCGCAGCTGGCTCAGCCGCCAGCAATACCGCGGTAAATCCGGAAGGCGGCAGCGGTTCGATGCCGCCCGGTGGCGGTAACGTGTCCGTTTCGGGCGGCTCGGGTTCGGTGCAGGCCGGCAGCGCGGGGACGCAACCGGGTGGGGGCCAGGTAGGCGCGGGTGGGACGAGCGGCACGACCGGCACCGCGGGCACAGTCTCGGGCGGCGGCACGGCGGCGCTCGGACCGGCGATCGGCCCGGCCCAGTTCGGGGCGGGCGACTTGGACGCCGCGAGTGACGGCGGCACGCTGACGTTTCAGAGCTTGGGCAAAGCCGGCTTCTATCCGAGCCGACGTGATCCGGCTTCGGGCATGTGTGACGTGTACTCGAACGGCACGTGCTGCATGACCAAGCACCCGCTGGCCGATGACAAGCTCACGCCGTGGAATGAAGAGCTGATTGTCACGCTGCGCGGTCCGATTCAGTTAAAACAGTTCGTGGTTTACACGGCTGATCCAAGCGGCATGCAATGGGACGTCGCATCGGCGTGGGATTCAGCGAGCCCGACGTCGGCGTTCGGCATCACTTTCGACGGTAACGCCACGAAGGGCGCGAAGTTCGCCGGCACCGTCGGCAGCGAGTGCGTCGCCGACGCCATGACCGACAAAGCCTTTCCGTGCGGGCCGAACAGCGTGCCGTACTGCCCGGCGGGCGGCACCGGACCCAAGAACTATGGCTGGAACGGCTCGAAGCTGTTCGTCATGACCGCGCGCATGCCGATGATGGGCGGCGACAAGCTCGACGCCGCGACCGCGTGCGGCGCCGGCACTAGCAACGGCTGGTACAACGCGCCCTGGATCGGCATCAGCTTGGGCGAGCTGATCCGCGAAGGTAAATTCGGCGATTGCAATTGCTACGGCAAGACGCCGCCGGAGTGGTACGCGGGCGACGGCTGCGGACAGATCAACGCGTTCGAGGTCGTGAACGACAACAACGATTATCAAAACTTCGACGTCTTCAGCTCGAACATCTTCGCCTACTACGGCAACGTCGGCGAAGGGCCGTGCGGCAAGAACTGCAACCTGAGCGGCGTCGGAGCGGCTGATCTGATCGACAAGGGTACGAGCAAGCCGGCTGCGAAGGGCGGCGTCACGACGTTCGGCGGCACGGCGGCCCACGTCGCCTTCCGTCGTCCAACCGCAGGCTACCGCTACGTCTTGGCGCTGTTCGACGTGAACACGCGCACGATGCAACTGGCGATCATCCACCCGAGCAAGGTGCCAGCCGCCGCCGCCGGCCTGTTGCCGACACTGCCCCGCTCGCTCAGCCGCGCCACAATCGACGCGCTCATCGGCATGCGCCTGCCCGGCTAGGCGAGAGGAAACAACAGCAAGGCGGCTGATGATTCATCGCATCTTGGCCGAGCGAGCGGGGACAACAGGAAGGCGGGAAGCCGGGAAGGCCGAGATTTAGGGTGGGTGGTACTGGCAACTGGACGCAGGGGGATCGCGATTGGGCCTCAGGCGCCTGTTCGAACAACAGAAATCTTCCCGCCTTCCTGTTCGCTCGTGCTCGAATCGCGAAATGTGATGAATGGTCAGAGGCAGGCGGGAAGGGGCGAGAACGCATTTCTTGTTTGCGAAAGAGCAAACAAGAAATCATTGCCTCCGCGGTTGTTTCTCGAGGGGGCCTCGGGCCGCGACTGAAGCGTGGCGTGATGAGTCACCCACCCCAATAAATCTTCCCGCCTTCCCGCCTTCCTGTTTGCTCGATCTCGTTCGGGCCGTATGCTGGCGTTTCCCCGATGAAGTTCGACGCGCCCTATTGCCTGACTCACCAGGACGGCAAGACCCATTACGCAAGCGGTGAGATCCGAAAGCAGCGGCTGCTGGCCGAGGTACCGAGGGGCGGACGTTGGCCGGTGCTCAGCATGGTGCCGTTCGCTCAGCTGCGTGAGCGCGGCTTTGACGTGCACGATCACGGGGAAGAGATATTGTCGCTCGTACCGAGCGACTACCGCGAAATCGAGTTGGCGGAAGTAGTGCCGGGGGCGGAGCCGAAGGTACACACCGTCGGCGCGCCCAGCTTCGAGATGGGCGACGCTGAGTTCGAAGCCAACGTGGCGCGACTGATCAAAGAGGAGATCTGCCGCGGCGAGGGCTCGAACTTCTTATTGTCGAGAAAGTCGCGCGTCCAGATCGCAGATTTTGACTGGAAGGTCGCCAACACGATCTTCAAGCGCCTGGCCAAGAACGAGTTCGGCGCCTACATGACGTTCTGCTTTCACGACGGCGAACGCTTCTTCGTCGGCTCGTCGCCGGAGCGCCACGTCACGATCCGGAAGGGTGTCGTGCAGATGAACCCGATCTCTGGCACGTTGCCCAAGAGCCTGCTCAAGCAACGCGCAGACTTGATTGAGTTCCTGTCCGACCCGAAGGAAATCAACGAGCTGTTCCAGGTGGTCGACGAAGAGCTGAAGATGATGTCGCGCATCTGCAGCTCGGGCGGCGACGTACACGGCCCGTATCTGAAGGAGATGAGCACGCTCATCCACACCGAATACCTGCTGCAAGGTCGCACCGACGGCGACTACATGGACGCGTTCCGTGACTCGATGTTTGCCGCCACCATGATCGGCAGCCCGCTCGAAAACGCGGCCCGCGTGATCAAGAAGTACGAACGCGAGGGGCGCCGGTACTACTCCAGCGCGCTGCTCGTCACTGGCCTCGACGACTCGGGTCAGGAATTTTTGGATAGCGCGATCACGATCCGCACGATGGAGGTCTCGGCCCAAGGCGAGGCCACGATCCAGAGCGGCGCCAGCATCGTGCGAGACTCGGTGCCCGAGCGCGAGTGTCGAGAGGTGAAGACCAAGGCGGCCGGCCTGCTGCGCGCCATCAACAGCGCCGAGCCGAGCGAGCCGACGCTATCGCAATACCGCGACACGCTCGTCGATCAGATCCTGGAGTCACGCAACAAGTACTTGTCGCGCTTTTGGATGGAGAAGCAGCATCAGTCGTACGTGGATGCGCGCCTCGAGGGAAAGTCGATCCTGATCATCGATAACGAGGACGAGTTCACGCACATGCTGAAGCACGTGCTCACGCACTTGGGGCTGCGCGCCAATGTGGTGGATTTCCGTGCTGCCGCGCCGCTTTTGGCCGATGCCGAGCTGGTGCTGGTCGGACCGGGTCCCGGTGATCCGACCGATTTGAACGACCCCAAGATGAAGGTCGTGCACGCGATCGTGCAAGATTTGCTTGATCGCAACGCCTGCTTCCTGGCGGTGTGCCTCGGGCATCAGGTGCTGTGTCACCGCCTCGGCATGCGCGTCGAGCCGACCGATCCACCGCTGCAAGGCGTGCAGAAATCGATCGATCTGTTCGGGCGTCGCGAGCCGGTCGGCTTCTACAACACCTTCTTTGCGCGTCGGCCCGATCCTGCGCCGGTGAACGTCGAGATCGCCAGCGAAGCCGACGGTCGGGTGACCGCCCTGCGCGCCGACCGCTTCTGCAGCTTTCAGTTCCACGTCGAATCGGTGCTGACCACCAACTCCGTGCCGATCTTGCGTGACGCGCTGCTGTGGCTGCTGACGGGTCAGCTCGGCAGCGTGACTCCACCGCGCCTGAGCTCGATACCTCCGCGCGCTTGAGCCGGTGGCTGCCAAGCTGCAGCTCGAATCGCAGAAACTTCCGTGCCGTCCCCAGGCCAAGCCGTACGGCCGTCAGGCTGCGGTCTTTGGTCATTCGCTTTCTGGTCGGTCGTTTCGCAGCTCCTGAATCTTTCGCAGGGAGATCGGGAGATCGGGAGCCGAGCATTTGGGGTTTCGAGACCCGCGGCAGGCAGCGGATTCTGCGCAGGTTCCACTCGTCATTGCGCGCCTCGAACACCAATATTCTCGCTCTCCCGTCCTCCCGATCTCCCTGCGAAGATTCAGGCTCTCGGCACAAGTGACCAGTACGGCAGCAGCCCGACGCGGTCGCCTAAAGCGGCCCTACGACGCCACGACAGTTTCTGCAGGCAAGCTGCGGGGCGGCAGCCCCTCGCTCGGAGTTAGCCCAGGGCGCTGAGTAGGACTTTGAGCTTCCAACCGGTTTCTTGGAGCTCACTCTCGCTGTCGGAGCCGCTGACGATGCCGGCGCCCACGTACAGGTGCGCGAGCTTGCCGGCGATCACGCCTGAGCGCAGCGCGACGGCGAAGTCGGCGTTGTCGCGCGAGTCGATCCAACCGATCGGACCGCCGTACCAGCCGCGCTCGTCCGGTTCGTGCTCGGCGATGAAGCTGAGCGCGGGCGTGGTCGGGTAGCCACCGACGGCAGGCGTGGGATGAATCCGCGAGAGCAGCGAGAGCGCGCGCTCCGGCGCTCGCAGCGTGGCGCTGATCGGCGTCTTGAGGTGCAAGATGTGCCGCGCTCGATGCGCGAACGGGCGCTCCGGCAACGGCTGCAAATCTGCCACCGGACGCAGCCGCTCGACCAAGTCTCGCACCACCGGCGCGTGCTCGGCGAGTAGCTTGGCGTCGCTGAGCAGTTGCTCGGCCGCGCCGGCGTCGCTGGCCGGCAGCGAGCCTGCCACCGCTTCGGTCTCGATGCGCAAGCCGGTTTTGGCTAGCAACCGCTCCGGCGGTGAACCGATGAAAGTGGCGCCATTCACGCGAAATGCGAAGCGCGGCGCGTTGGGGCCGCTTTCGCGCAGCCGCGACAACGCGCGCGCCGCCGACAGCTCCCGCGCAAAGCGCACCAAGACTCGCCGGGCCAATACGACCTTTTGAAACGAGCCGGTCGCGATTGCGCGCTTTACGTGCTCAATCTGCGCGCGCCACTCGTCGGCGCTTGGCTCGGCCAGCTCGAACGGACCCGGCGCGATGTCGAGCTCCGGCTGCTGCTCAGCGCTGGCCGCTGCCACGAGCTGCGCGGCCTCGTTCAGAAAGCGCGCGCGTTCCGTCGCCGACGCCAGCTCTTGGGGCGCTGCCGCTAACGTGAGCCACGCGCGATCTTCGCATCGCGTGTACGTCAGGCGTGGCAGTACGAGCTGGCCTTCGCCAAAGCTGTCCCACGGCGGGTGAGCGGAGCGCCCGGTTTGAAAGGCGAAGCCACCGACGACGCGTGGCTCGGGAGCGGCGGCGTCGACCGAAGCGTGCGGCTCCAAAGAGCCCCAGAGCTCTTGCAGCTGGCGATCGATGTTCTCGAAGCGTTCGGGCCCGTGACCGGTCAGCCGTTTGGCTACCCCAATGCCGACGAACTCCTGGTCACGCCCACCCGACCAGTACCAAGCGTCGGCGTGCGGCTCCGCCGCGAGCAGTGCTTCGGCCCGCAGCATGGGCGCGGGGACGCTCAACCACTGAAGGGTCTTCGAGCTAGCTGCTTCGGACAGGCCTCGCTCCAGGAGGTGGAGCGTGCGAACGACGGACTCTTGCTGCGTCATCAACGTGAAGCGGCTGGTCCGCTTTCACGAATTATTGAAACTTTAGAGGTATCTGTCAAGGCGCGGGCCGGAACATGGGTTACGGAGTTAACTATTGGAATTGAAGGAGGAAATGGTGCTGCGAGGAATCCTGGCCGCGATCGAACAACGTCCACAATTGGCAGACTTTGAGCAGCACTGCGACCTCGGCGCCGCTCTGGGCGCGTTTCTGCTGGCCGCGGCGCGGCGGGCGAGCGTCGAGCGACGACTAGCGACGTTCGAACACGGCCAGCGTCTCGAGGTGCTCCGTGTGCGGGAACAGATCGAACGCGTCGAGCGCGACCAGGCGCAACGGTTCGAGCAGCTCTGCGGCATCGCGCTCGAACGAGTCGATGTCGCACGAGACGTAGACGAAGCGCTTCGGTGGTGCTTGGACCAGCGCGCTCCGTAGCTCCGGATCGAGGCCTTTGCGGGGCGGATCGGCGATTACGAAATCGCCGTGCGCGATCAGGGCAGCGTGGCTGCCGGCGGCGCCGGGGTGCAGCGTCACTTTCGATGTCAGAGCTTCGGGCAACGCGTCGATACCGTGCTTCAGGCCTGCCAGCGAGCCTTCGCCCAGCTCGTTCAGGTGCAGCTCCGAGGCCTGCGCGGCCAGCCCGAGGCCGATCGCCCCGACACCGGCGTAGTACTCGACGACGCGCTCGCCCGGCTGGCCGAGGTCGCGGACGCGCGCTGCCAGTTGCATCGCCAGCTCGAGATTGCTCTGACCGAAGGCACTTGGCGGATAAAAGATGCGCGCGTCGCCGGAAAAGTCCTCGACGTGCGGTGGGCCAGCGAGGTGTTGCCAATGCGGACCGAGGATCGTGTTGCTGCGGTCCGGGTTGCCGTTCCACCACAAGCTGTGGAGGTCTGCCGCCAGCGATGTTTGCAGGTCCGCGAACAGCGGCTGTAGCTCAGTGGGGGCAGCGCCGTTGGTGACGAGCGTGACTTGAGCGCGGTCGGTCTGGCGCTCGACCACGACTTGCAGGTAGCGAGCGACGCCGACGTGCGCGTTGTCCGAGTAGGTGGGGATGCGATGGCGCGCCAGCGTGTCACGCACGCCGATCGCCACGCGGTTGATGACCGGGTGGTGCACCAAGCAACGTGGAATGTGCACCGCTCGGTGCGAGGCAGCTTCGAAAATGCCGAGCTTGGGGGCGTCGGCACGGCCGCGAATCGCGAGGCGCGCGCGGTGCCGGAACGCGGTTGGCGGGCTTTCGTGGACCCGCGGTCGTGGCAGGCCGACGCGCGCCGCCAGCGCCTGCAGCCGGGCGAGCGGCTCGGGTGGCAACCCCGGCTCCGCCAGGCGCGGGCAACCGGGGCAGCTCGGCTGGTGAGAACAAATGAGGGCGGCCATGTCGGAAGGCAGCATGCCTTCGCGCCCAGGCTGCTAACAAGAACCTTGG
Source organism: Polyangiales bacterium (assembly GCA_038252755.1). GTDB lineage: Bacteria > Myxococcota_A > Polyangia > Polyangiales > Polyangiaceae > PMG-095. Next base: position 145,578 of record JBBSAB010000001.1, read on the forward strand.
CTCGTGTCCAAGATCGCTTCGTCCCCCGCTCAGCGCAGTTTGATGCTGGCGTTCTGGCTCGTGGTCGGGGGCCTGGTCGTCGCGGCCGTCGTGAAGGAAGTACGACATCGCCTGGCACCGCGCGAGGTTGCCTCTCGCCGCTCGTCGCCTGCTTCTCACGGTTCGCAGCTCGCAGCTCGCAGCTCGCAGCTCGTCCCCAGCGCCGTACCGGCGCCACCCCCGCCGTTGCTCGACGAATCGCCGGACAACATTCCCGCGCAGCGCGAGGTGCTGTTCAAGAACCTGCAGAGTCAGCTGTCACTGAGCGACGAGGCGATCACGAAGACGCGCGCCATCTTCGAGGGCTCACGCTGGATGGGGCAGGGCAATCCGAAAATCACCCAGCACCCGATGTCGCGCGCCGAATGTCAGGCGACCCACGCCAAGGGCGAATTTCGAGCGAGTGATCCGCGTTGTGGCGTACCCAACATGGTCACGGTGTTCGATCCCGCCGCGGGCGAAACCGCCAGCACCGCCAAGCTCTGCATCGATCAGTACGAGTACCCGAACATCGCTTGCGACTACCCCGTCACCTGGGTGAAGTCGGACGAGGCCGAGAACCTATGCCAGGCGCAGGGTAAACGCCTGTGCGACGCGCACGAATGGGAGGGCGCGTGCGCCGGAGCGCTGCACACGCCCGAGCAGGACTACACGTTTGGTGAACGGCGCTTGATGCAGGAATACCTGCACAACAAGACTCGCGAGATTTTATGGGCCTACGGCCCGAAGAAGAATCACAAACTGTGCGCGACCGGCGCCAGCAAAAGCCCCAAGTGTTACGAGCCGAGCTGGGAGCTGTGCGGCAGCAACACCTACCCGGCCGGCTCGTTTCCGGAGTGCGTGAGCTCGTTCGGCGTCTACGACCAACACGGCAACGCCGCCGAGCACATGAACCTGCCGCTCGTCGCCGAAGAGCTGGGCAGCCGCGGCGGCACCGGCGAAAACGAGATGAAAGGCAGCTGGTGGATTTTCCAGCAGCTCGACGCCCACGCCGACGATTGCCGCTGGCGCGCGCTTGCCTGGCACGAAGGCAAGCTGATGGCCGACGACGCCCACCGCAATTATCACCTGAGTTTTCGGTGCTGTAAGGACCTGTAGCGGCTCAATGTTTGAAGTCGCGCACGATCTTGACCAGCGCGGTTAGCTCTTCGGGCTTGTCCTTCAGCTCGGGGTTCGAGGACATCGCCACGCTCTTGCCGACGGCTGCGCCGCCTTCGACGATCGTCTTCTTAATCTGATCATCGGTGACGCTGGCTTGCCAGACGGCGTCGCCGAATGCTCGCGGTTTGGGGTTGAGCGCGGCAGCGCCCGGTCCATCACCTGCGCCATGGTCACCGTGGCAGGCCAGGCATTTCGACCGGAAGAGTGCGCGCGCATCCGCGGCCGGATCGGGCGGGGGCGGCGGCTCGGGCGCAGCGGGGGTCGCGGTCGCTGTGGTATCGGGCGCAGCCTTTTTGGAGCAGCCAGCCACGAGCAGAGGTGTTGAGACCAGTAGACCCAATGTGTAAACGTAAAAACGTGACATGACCTTGCTTTCTTGGTGGGTGTTGCGCATCAGGAAGCACGAGGCGAGGTAGGCCGCCGTGCAACCGCCCAAGAGTGGCAACAGGCCCAACGGCTGCAACGTCGTTTCGAACGCGAAAACGACCGAGGCCAGCAGGGCCCGCGACGCTCCCGCGAAGATCGCCGCCATGCCGACCAGGCCCGCGATTCGCGGATCGATGCCGATATGCGGCAACGCTAGCGCCGTAACCGCGCCCAAGGTCGCGCCCAGGCCGCCGCCGATCGTGAACAACGGTGCAAGCGTGCCGCCCGACGTGCCGCTACCGAGCGCAATCGCCCAGGAGATGAACTTCAGCACGAACAGCATTAACAAAGCTTGCCCGGTGAGTGAGCCGGACAGGACGTGCTCGATGTTGTCGTAGCCGACGCCCATCGTGCGCGGCGCAAAATATCCCACCCCGCCGACCGCGAGCCCGCCGATCGCAGGCCACCACATCCAGTGGATTGGCAGTTTCTCGAAGGCATCCTCGACGGCGTAGACGGCGCGAGTCACCCCGGTCGCAACCACGCCAATCACGCCGCCGAGCAGGATATAGAAGGCCAACGCCTCGCCGCTCGGCTGCTGGAGTTGCGGCATCGCAAAGACCGGAGCCGAGCCGACCAACGCCATCCGAACACCGGCTGCGGTCGCGCTCGCGAGTGCCACGGGTATGATCGAACGCGCCCGAAACTCGAACAACAACAGCTCGACCGCCAACAGCACCGCCGACACGGGGCTGCCGAACGTGGCCGCCATACCCGCCGCTGCCCCGGCGGCGAGCAAGGTCTTGCGCTCCGCGGAAGAAGTCTTGAGGATCTGGCCGACGAGCGAGCCGAGCGCTCCACCAGTGGCGATGATCGGCCCTTCCGCACCAAACGGGCCACCGGTACCGATGGCGATCGCAGCCGACATCGGCTTGAGAAACGTCAGTCGCGGAGGGATGCGACTCTCGTTGGTCAGTACCTGTTCCATCGCCTCGGGGATGCCGTGGCCACGGATGGCCTTCGAACCGTAGCGCGCCATCAGGCCGACGATCACGCCGCCGATCACCGGTACGATGACCACGAACCAACCAAGATGGTTGTCGGCCGGGGCGACCGGATGCAGCGATAAACGCGCAAAAAATGCCAGGTTCGTAACCAGCGCGATCGCGTTGACGAGAACGCGCGCGATGATACCAGCGACGAACGCCACTACAATCGCCAGCGCGCTGACGAAGAGCACGCGTGGGCCAACGACCGCGCTCACTTGCGGGACATGCGCCGCGGCGAGCACCGGTGCCATCGACGGAGATACTGGTAGCCGTCCGGTCGTGGAAATTGGTGTCAGCTCGTCGAGGTCATGCATCTCTGGAACGGCCTTTCGCGACGACTAGCGCGGGGCCTTCTTCGAAGAACAAGCTCGGTGCGACGTTGGCGACGTCGGCGACGTCGACGACCTTGGCGAGCAAGCGGGAGAGCGTTTTTAGCTCGGCCGGCGACAGCTGCACCAATGCGGCGATCAGCCGATCTTGCGCCGCCTCCGGGGCTTGTTCGAGCAACGCGCGCCCGGAGCGAGTAATCGTAAGATCGACGCGACGCCGGTCGGCTTTCGACATGGTCCGCCGCAAGTGGCCACCGGCGACGAGGCGACTCACGACGACCGAAACCGAGCTCTGATCCGTCGCCGTTCGAGCCGCAAGCTCGTTGACCGAGCACGGGCTCTGACGCGCGAGGCACTGCAGCACGAACAGCTGGGCCCCGCTCAAACCGACTTTTTGCTCGGCGGTCCGCGAGGACACCCGCAGCGAGCGGACGATTCGCCGCAAGGCGTTCAGCACTTGGCGGACCTCCGTCGGGGCTCGGGAAGTCGCTCCCCCGTGGGAATTCCGCCTGCCGGGGCGAGAATTTGCTTGGGTCACCATATATGGGACCCAATACGATCATCCGCGGTGCGGTGCAAGCCGCTGCGTTCGAGCTCGCCTCGGCCTGCTCGCGGTCGTGCCCGACGCTGGGAACCTGCGCCTAGTTTTCGAACAGCGTGCCCTGCACGGCCGCGGTGACCGCGAGTGGCGTGGGCGCGGCAGGCTCGTTGCTGAGTGCGCGGCGGCCGGAGACGATGACTTCTTCGCGGCCGTCGTCGGTGACCTTGCGGACCAGGCGGTAGGTGGTGTTGCCGTCGGCGCGTGCCACTTCCGGTGCGGCGATCAACAGCTGTAGATCGAGGCTCTCGCACAGATCGAACAGCGACCCCAGGTTGTCTTGCGACAGACGATTGGCTTCGTCCAAGAAGAGGAAGCGCAACGAGCCGGGGCCGCGGCGGGCGCGTAGCAGGTTCGCGTCGCGCTCCCATTCGGCCAAGATCACCATCATCAACGCGGCGCCCACACCGATCGCTTCACCAGTCGAGAGCCGCGTCGGGTTGGCCGGCTCCCAGCTGCCGTCAGCTTTGCGCTGCACCTCGACCACCAGCTCCAAGTACTCGCGGTAGTCGAGCACGCGGCCGCCCCCGCTGCGCCCGCCGCCGTAACGCCGCAAGATCTCGCTCAGCGCCTCTTCGGTGGGTAGGCTGCTCTGAAACAGCAGCTCCTGGGCGCTGCCTTCAGCGAGTGCGCGCAACACCGGTTCCATCTGCTGCGATCGGCGCATCTCGACGCGAATGCCGGCGATGCTGCCGAACGACACGCCGTCTAGATTTTGGTTCAGGCGCCGTACCTGGGCTTTGGCGCGCCGCAGCTGCACCTCGATGCCGCGTGCGATGTCTTCGGACGCGCCGCGCAAGTCGGCTTCCTGATGGCCCAAACGTTGTTCGAGCGCGGTCAGGTGGCCGCGCAGTCGCTCCAGCGCCAGCAGCGGATCATCGACCTGCGCGACTTGCGTGGGCACGCGCCGCGCGAGCCATTCGCGGACGCGTAGCCACAGCGACAGGAATGCGTCGTCATCGTCGAGTGACTCCTCGCTGATCTCGCGCGCCAACGCTTCACCGCCACGCGCTGTCGTCAGCCGATCTTGCAAAAGCTCGGCGCGGCTGCGCGCCTCCGCCGCCAGCTCCAGCGCCGAGCGTGGCGCGTCATGTTCGCTCGATTCGCCGGAGTGAAGGACGAGCGCACGCTCGGCGTGGGCGCGCAGAGCCTGCCAGCGCGCGGCTGCGGGTTCGGCCGCGGTCCGGGCGGCTGCTAGATCGCGCTCGGTTTTGCCCAAATTGAGCCCGAGCTGGCGCACGCGCTCGGCTTGCGCGCCGCGCCGCGCCAACAGATCGCGCTCTTCGAGCGTGAGCCGCTCTGCCACGGCGCGTAGCTCGCTGAGTTGCTCGGCTGCGCGTTCGGGTGTCAGCTCGGCGGCGGCGCCCGAGCCGGCCAGCTCCTGCGCCAATCGCTCAGCGTGTGCGGCGATCGCGCCGAGTTCGGCTTCGGCGCCTTGCAACTCGGTCGTCGCTTGCTCCCACGCGGCCTCGGCGAGCTGCACTTGTTGCTCGGCGGCTTCCACGGCGGCGCGGGCGCGCTGGTGCTGCTCTTCGAGCGCCGGCGCGACCTGCTCACGATTCGAAAGCGAGCGCTCCGCGTCTTCCCAAGCCAGCGCGGGCAGCTCGAGGCTGAGTTGCCCGAGCGCTTCGACCAGCCGAAAGAGCCGGTCGCGCTCTGCGCCAAGCTCGGTGCGTTCGGTTTCGAAGCGCAGCAGCTCCTCGGGCGGTAGCGGCGGCACGCGCAAGGCCTCGAGCAGCGCGCTCAGCTTCTGGCGCGGAGCTTTCAAGCGCGAAAGCTCGGCTGCGGCTTCTTCCAGGCGAGCAAGCTCCGCGCTCAGCTCCGTGGCCTTTTCGGCGTGACTTTCAGCGTCGAGCAAGAACGCTTCGGCGAGCAAGCTGCGATGACGAGCAGCCAGCGCGCGCGTTTCATTCAGCCGAATCGCCAGGTCGGCGACTGCTTGGACGAGCGCGCGCTCGTCAGCGCCGAGCTTCTGGTCGTCCGCCTGCAGCACGCTTTGCGCCTCGGCGGGATCACCGCGCTCGAGCAGCTCAGCGTCGGGCAACAGCTGATCGATTTCAGCCAGCGCCGCCGTCACCGCCCGCAGCCGCGTCTGACGTCGCTCCAATTCTTCGCCCAACGTTACCGCCTCGCGCCGCAGATCTTCGATGCGCGCCTCGCGCGCTTTGCGGCCCAACGTCGGTCGCTCAGGACGCCGCGTGATGCGCGTTGCCGGACCCTCGGTCACGCACAGGTCGCGCGCGCTCTCGCTGGCGTTTTGATCCAGAAAACCGAGCTCGGTGCCGGCGGCGATCAGGCGCAGCTCGGCGAGCTCGCGCGGCTTGTCACGCAGCCGCTCGGTCGCTTCGGCCACGTTGTCGACGACGATCGCTTGCGTCAGCGGACCGAGCAACGCCTCAAGCCGCGCAGCTTGCTTGACGTCCAGCTCTTCGAAGCGATTACCGAGTAGCTCACCGTCGAGCTCATCGCGCAGCTTGAGCAATTCGGCTGGAAACTGCCCGCCGGAAGCTTCCAGGTGATTGGCGTCGTGCAGCAGCTGCTCGCGTGTGGTGGTCGCGGTTTCGAGCGCGCTTTTGAGCTCCTGACGTTCGCCGCTCAGACTGTCGCGCAGGCGAAGCACGGCCTCGCGCGTCGGCGTGAACGGCCCGGCGCTGGCGGTGATGCGCTCCACGCGTTGCAGCAGGCGGCGGTGCTTTCCCAGGTTGGCTTGCGCCTGCGCCAGGCGTTCGCGGGTCAACGCGCGCTCGCCGTCGACGCGCCGTCGCTGCTCTTCGAACGCGCGCTTTTGCTCTTCCAACCGCTCGAGGTCGGTGTCGGTGGAGGTCAGGTACTGCTCGAGGCGCTCGCGCGCGCTGCCACCTTCAAGCGCGAACCCCAGCGCTTGGGCAGATTTCTGCGCGGCTTGCTGGCGTTCGGCCAAACGTCGATGCTCGGTCAAGCGCGTTGCCAGCTCGGCGCGTTCGGCCAGCGCATGCTCGAGCCTATCCAGCTCGCGCAGGGTGTCGCGCGCGGCTTCGTACGCGACGTCTGGCTCGGTTTCGTGGCCAAGCTCGGTCAAGAGCGCGAGCGCCTTCTGCCATTCTTGCTGGCGCTGCGCGGCGAGTGTGAGCGCGCGTTCGCGATTCAGGCGCTCGCCGTCGATCTCCGTCAGCTTCGCTTGAGCTCGCTCGCGCTGCGCCGGCAGGTCATCGGTGACGACGGTCTGCTGGCCGCTGAGCGACGCGACCTCGGCGAGCAGGCGTTGCGCCGTGCGGTACGCGCTCGAGCGCCGGTGCAGCTCGTCTAAACCAGCTTGTAAGTCGGCCAGGCCGAGCGCGGCGCGCTCTTGGTTCTGTTGCGCGGTTTCGCGCTGCTTTTTCTGGGCTTCGCGCTCGCTGGCGGCGGTCTGCTTGCGCGCGCGGGTAGCGTTCACTTGCTCGGTCGCGACCTGCCGCTCTTGGTCGACGTCGCGCTGAATCGCGCGCAAAGCGTCGTGACTTTCGTTGATGCGTGCGCGCTCGCGCAGCTCTTCGAGCGCCACGCGCTGCTCGGTCAGTTGCTCCCCGAGCTCGTTCTCGCGGGCTTCGAGCGCCTCGGCGGCGCGCATGGCTTCGGTCAGCGCTTGGCGGGCGTGGCCGGTCGCTTGTTCAAGGCCAAGCGCGGCCTCGCGCTGTTCGTGGGCGCGCTCGCGCGTAGCCTGAAGCGCAGCTGCGAACATGCCTTGGCCGGCGTCATACACGCCGGAGATCTCCTGCTCGAGCAGCTGCGATTCGCCAACCTCGATCCGCGTGCGTCGGCAGGCGTTCAAGTTCTCGCGCATGCGGCCGAGTGTGTCGCCGATGCTGCCTTGCTCGCGCAGCAAGAACGAGCGCAACTCCGCGGTGATCGCGCGCGAGATGCCGCCAGTCATGCTGGTGCGCAGCATGTCGCCGAGGCGTCCGCGATCTTCGTCGCTCGAGAGCCGCAGTGCGCCGATGCCGAGCTCGAACAGCGTCGCGAAGTAGTCCTTGGCAGAGCTGAAGACTTCGATTTTTGCCTGCGCGGCGGCGACGTTCGCGCGCAGCTCGGCCAGCTCGGGGACGGCTTCCTCTTCCGCGGTGACGATCAGCAGCAGGTCTTGCAGGCGAATCGTCGGCGAAAGCTCGCTGATCAGAAACGGCGTGAGCTCGAGTGTCGGCTCGGCTTTCCGCGTTAGCAGCACGCCCGCAATCACGCGCACGCCGTCGCCCAAATCGAGCTCCAGCGCGGCGTACGACGGCCGGGTCGGCTCGCCTAGGCGGCCCCAGATCCCGCGGTCCCCGCCGAGCGCGGCCGTTTCACCCAAGTTCGTGAAACGCAGCCGCGACATGTCGGGCAAGAGCACGATGTACGCCGCGATCATGACCGTCGTCTTGCCAGCGCCGTTGGCGCCCTCGAGCGCGGTCACGCGCCGATCGAGTTGGTAGCGCTCGTAAAAAACGCCCTTCCAATTGACGAGCGCGAGCGCGGTGGCCCGCGCCCGACTCATGAGTCTTCCTCGGTGGGATCGAGGTCGGGGTCGAGGTTGGGGTCGGGGTCGGGGTCGGGGTCGGGGTCGGGGGAAGGGGATTCCGATTCGGGCTGCTGTTCCGGTTCGGGGCTGTCGAAGGAGGCGCCCCATTCGCTGCCTTCGTTCCACGTGGGGAGGGGGGCAGCGCGGGGGTTGGAGCGGGGGGTGTTTTCGGACGATTCGTCGTCGTCGTCGGCGTCGTCGTCGCTGTCGGCGTCGCCGGTCAGAGCGACCTCGCCGGAGGCGACGAGGCGCGTGAGGGCTTCGAGATCGGCGCCGCTGCCGCGCACGGGCTCGGCAAAGCGCATCAGGCTCGAGCGCAACCGGATCCGATCTTCCGGCAAAAGCTCGACGAAACCCAGGCCGGCCAGGCGCCGAATCGCTTCGCTCACGCGCGCGCGCACCATTTCCTGGGCGACGCGCTCGTCCATGCGCTTCTTCTTGGCGTTGAACGCCAACATCAGCTGCTCAGTGCCCATGCTGGCCGAAAGCTGCGACAACAGTTGGTCGCGCGACGTCACGCCACCTTGCTCGACCGTCGCCGGCTCCAAATACAAAAGCGTGAGCCCTTGGCCGACCAGCATCTCACTCGGCGATAAGTGTCGGCGCCCGAGCTTGTCGCCGCTCGGCAAGAGGAAGAAGAAGCCGTCCGTTCGCTGCACCAGCTCGGCGCCATAGCGCCGATAGAAACGCTCCAGCAGCGCTTGCGCGTCGGTCAGAAATCCGTACCAAGCCGCGTCCTCGCGATCGACATGACGTCCGCGCCGCAGCGCCAAGTCCACGTCCGGGAACAGCTCGTGCTCGACGACCTGCGCGAGATCCTCGAACGTCTGGTTGCTCTCCATGCTCATTCGCGCTGTGCTTTCGTCCCGCGGCGCTCAGCCCGCGTTCGTGCCCTTGCGAGGCAGGGTCCACTCTTCGATCGCGAAGGCTTCATCGACCGCCAGCCAGGGGCGCTCGCGCTCCGAGCGCGTCCGCGCCAATCGCGCCACCACCTGCGCCACGCGCCCGGCGGCGCGGAAGCGCTCTTCCTCCGGCAGCTCGGCAGTGATCTCGGCCGTCACGTCGCGCAGGCTGGCGGCGCCCGCGTCGAGCTTTTGGCGCACGCTGTCTTCCAACACCGCGAATGCGTCGACCGCCGCGTGCTCGGTCGGCGGCGTGTCGCGTTCGGCCCGCGGGCGCTTCACCGGCGGACGCTCGGGGGCGGTGGCGACGTCGCGCAGCAAGAGCGGCGCCGGCGTCGTGGCGACGGCCAACGTGAAGCGCTTGCCCGACTTGCCGCTCAACTGATCGCGCAGCCGCGCCGTCAAAGCCCGACTCGGATCAAGCCGCACCACGTCGCGCAGATAGCGGTGCACGTACTGGTAATAGTCCGACCACGACTTCTGCCGCCCCGAGCTCCACGCGGCGATGCGATCGATCTGATCGGCGGCGCGGCGGATGGCTTCTTCGGCGGGGCTGGCGCTGGCATTCTGGGCCAGCTCTTGCAGGTCTTCGAGCTGAGCTTGCAGCCGGTGCGACTCGGACAAGAGCACGTGGTTCAGGTCGCGCAAGGTACTGGCGGTGCTCTCCAGCAGCGTCTGGCAGCTCTCGACCGCGCCGAACCAATCGGCGCTCAGCAGCGCGGAAATTTCCTTCTGGAATTGTTCCTGCTGCAAATCCAGCCCGCGCTGACGACGCTCGATACCCTCCATCAGCTCGTGCACGGTCACCTTCAACGGCCCTACGATTGCGTCGTCGAGTTGAGCGGCGTCGGTCGCGCTGCGCGCGCGCGTCAAGACGTCACGCAGGCTGCTCTCGAGCGTGCGCGTCAGTAGCGTCAACGTTTCGGTCGTCAAAACCTCTTCTTCGAGATAGAAACTGACGATCGATGCCGCCAAGCGTGACAGCGCGTACTCGCCGGCGCGCATCACCCCCGCGCCGTCTACCCGAGACAGCAGTCGTTGCGCGCGCAGCCGAGCGATCGCATGCGTAGCGCGCTTTCGAACCGAGCTCGGATCGCGCTCGGCGATTTGCGCGGCTTGCTCGAAATGCTCGAACAGCTGCTCCTCGCTGAAGGCGGCGTGGCCCGAGCTCTGCCCGCGCAGGTACAGCGTGGCCAGGAAACACAGGTCGAGCGTCGATAGCTCGAGCTTTGGCGCCCGAGAAGACAGGGCCAAAAGTGCCGCGGCCTCGCCGGAGGGGCTCGGGGCGGCTGGGGGGGCTTGGTCGGGTGGCTGCTCCAAGGGACGAGCCGGGTCTCGTAACCTCGCCCCCCGCCGCCCACAATCACAACCGGATCAATAAAATAAACACAATAAATACAACGTGTTGCCAGCCAGGTGACTTGACGAATTAACACTGTTCTTTAGGTTAACAACGTTAAGTGTTGGAACAGCGTTTACTCATGGGCATGGGAACCAACGAACGGCGCGAACGCGAGCGCTTGGCCATGCGCGAGCAGATCCTGAACGCCGCGCGCGAGCTGTTTGCCACTCGAGGTTACGAGGCCGTGACGATGCGCGAGATCGGCAAACGCATCGAGTACTCGGCCACCTCGCTCTACAACCACTTCGCTGACAAGGAAACGCTGGTGCGCGAGCTGTGTCGGCGCGACTTCAGCGACTTTGCACAACGCTTCTTGGCGGCGGTGGTTGGCAGCCAGAGTCCGGTCGAAAGCATGTGTCGTGCCGGGCTCGTCTACTTGGGCTTCGCCGAGCAGTTTCCGCAGCACTACCGGTTGATGTTCATGACGCCGCTCCCGGAGTCTCCTCCCGAAGCCGACGAGCGCGACGACCCACGGATGAACGCGTACGTGTTCCTGAAGCAGCTGGTCGATTCGTTGCTGGCCGGCAACTACCTGCGCCGCGACCTGACCGACGCCGACCTCTGCGCACAGACGATTTGGGCCATGGTGCACGGCGCGGCCGCGCTCGAGCTGACGCTCAACAAGCAAGAAGCGTGGCTCGATTTCAAGCCGCGACGCGAGCGCTTTGCCGAGGCGATGCGCACGCTGACGCGCGCCATGCTGCGCGACCCCGAGGCCGCGGAAAAGCAGCTCCAACGTGCGCTGGCAGGCACGCCCGATTTTGGCGAGCCGCGGGCGTTGCCCAAGACGAAGCCGGCGGGCGCCAAGCAGACTTCGAAAAAGGGGTAAACGATGGTCGATCTGGGGCTAAAGACGTTACTTCACGACAAGGTTCGATTCCTGATCACCGTGTCGGGCGTGGCGTTTGCGGTCACGCTGGTGCTGGTCCAGGTTGGGCTGTTCGTGGGGCTGCTCGACAACTCCACGGTCACGATTCGCAAGCTTCAGGCGGACTTGTGGATCACGTCTAAGAACTCGCCCAACCTCGACTTCGTTCATCAGTTCCCCGAATCGAATCTGTACCGTGCGCGCTCGGTGCCGGGCGTGGCGCGTGCCGACAATCTGATCTTGTCGTTCGTTCAGGTGGCGCTGCCGACCGGCGCCGAGGAGACGGCGATCGTCTACGCGATGGAAGACTTCCGGCGCTGGGGTATCCCGTGGCTAATCACGGCGGGCAATGTCGATGACCTCAAGCGCGGCTCATTCGTGATCTTCGACGAGTCGGCGACCAAGCGCTTCGGCGCCTTTGCGGTCGGTGACTACCGCGAAGTGAACGGTCGGCGGCTGAAGGTGATCGGTACGTCGCGCGAGGCGAAGAGCTTCACCACGACGCCGCTCGCGTTCATGGACTTTCGGCGCGCTCAGGAGATCCAGCCCGAGCTGCTACGCGGCAACACGTCGTACATCGTCGTCAAGCTGCAGCCGTCGGCGAACGTTGAGGCCGTACGCGCCGAGCTCGCGCGGCGCTTGCCGTACAACGACGTCTTCACCAGCGCGGCGTGGGCCGAGCGGTCGCGGAGCTATTGGATCGAGAACACCGGGCTTGGTTTCAACGCATTCTTGACGGTTTTCTTGGGCTGTCTGGTCGGCGTCGTGGTGGTGGCGCAAACGCTCTACACGTCGACGATGGAGCACTTGAAAGAGTTCGGTACCGTGAAAGCGATCGGCGGCTCGAACCTCGACATCTATCGGATGCTGGGCAAGCAAGCGACCGTCGCGGCTGTGCTCGGCTTCGTGTTCGGCTACATCCCGGCGCAGTTCTTGAAACCGGTCATCGCCTCAGCCGGTCTGAAGCTGATCATCGCGCCGCAGCTGACGGGGATTGTGCTGGTCGGGACGGTGCTGCTGTGCTTGGCGTCGGCGCTGATCTCGTTTCGCAAGGTCGCCAGCATCGATCCCGCGTTGGTCTTCCGTACCTGAGACAAACAACATGTTCAACCTTGCCGCTGAAGACGTGACCAAGATTTTTTGCGAGGGGCGCGAGACAGTGAGCGTGCTCAAAGGCGCTTCGCTCCACCTCGCGCCGGGCGAGGTGCTGGCGCTGGAAGGGCCGTCGGGCTCTGGCAAGACCACGCTGCTGTCGATCTTGGGCTGCCTGCTCAGCGCGACCAGCGGCCGCGTCGAGGTGGCTGGTCACGCCGTAGATGCCACGAAGCCGAGCAAATTGCAGGCAGTTCGGCGGCAGCACATCGGCTTCGTGTTTCAGCAGTTCAACCTATTCCCGGCGCTCTCCGCGCTCGAGAACGTGGAGTATGCGCTCAACCTCAAGGGTGTCGGGGGAGATGAAGCAAGCGAGCAAGCGCGCGAGCTGATCGCGCGCGTCGGGCTGACGGATCGCGCCCGGTTCTTGCCGCGTGATCTGTCGGGCGGTCAGAAACAGCGCGTCGCGATCGCGCGCGCGATGGCAGGGTCGCCGTCGGTCGTGTTGGCCGACGAGCCCACCGCCAACCTGGACGCCAGCGTCGCCGGGCAGGTGCTCGACCTATTTCGCGAACTGGCTCGCAGTGAAGGCCGCTCGCTGCTGATCGTTACGCACGATCCGAAAGTGCGTCGCGTGGCGGATCGCGTCGTGCGCATCGAAGACGGACGGATCGCAGCCTGAAGGGGAAGACCATGTCGTTCATTCAACATTTCAAGTCACACGCCAGCACGTTGGTGCTCGGCTCGCTGTTGTGCGGCGTCGGCGCCTACGAATGGAAGCAGGCCAAAGCCGGCACGGTGATTCCGAGCGCGCTCGCCAAAACAGGGCCGGAAACGCGCCAGAATGTCCTGGCCGAAGGCCGTGTCGCGGTGCCGGTCGGCGCCGAGATCACGCTCGGCGCGGAGCTGGATGGCAAGCTCGTTCGTCTGTTGGTGAACGAGCTTGCTCACGTTCGAGCTGGTGATGTGGTGGCCGAGGTCGATGTGAGAGAACAGCAGGCGGCGCTCGGCGAGGCTTGGGCGCGCGTCAAAGAAGCTGGCGCCGACGTCGATTTTACGGCGCGCGAAAAACGCCGTAGTCAGCAGCTTTGGAATAGCAATGTCGTCGCCGAGGCGACGCTCGATCGCAGTGTGCACGACTCGACCGCCGCCGAGAGCCATCGTGGCGCATTGCTTGCGGGAGCGGCGCGCATCTCCGCCAACATCGCCAAGGCCAAGATCGTGGCGCCGATCGACGGCACCGTGACGCAGCGCTTCGCCGACGCTGGCGAGATGGTCGCGGCGGGTACGCCAATCGTCACTGTCACTGACCTGAGCCACCTCCGCGTCGAAGCCGAGGTCGGCGAATTCGACGTCGCGCGCGTGCGGCTTGGCGCCGACGTCACGATTCGCGCCGAAGGCTACGACCAGCGCTGGTACGGGAAAATCGCCGAAATTCCAGATCGAGTCGTGCCGCGTTCGCTTAAGCCGCTCGACCCTTCGCGTCCGGTCGATACGCGCGTGCTGCTCGTCAAAATTGAGCTGATTGAACCAGTACCGTTGAAGCTCGGACAGCGCGTCGAAGTCGAAGTCGCGAGGTAGCAAGCGCCGCGCGCAGGCTACGTGACGCCTTGGCATTCGGGGCAGAAGTAGGTGGAGCGTTCGCCCAGCTTCTGCGCGGCAATGAAGAGGGTGTCACCTTCGGGCATGACGCGCTCTAGGCGTTCTCAAGTGCTTCGGGGTCGTCGAGCGGAACTACGCCGCGGCGTAGGCAGAGGCCGGAGGCGCCGCCGCTGAAACCGGCAGCCAACAAGGCGGCTGCATACGGCGAGCGCTGCGCGTCTTGGCGATCGATGGTTTGGATCAAAAGCACGCGGCGCTTGCCAGGGCCAACCAGCGTCTTGAACGCCGTCAGCAGCGCCGAAAGCTGATGAGAGCGAGCCGGCTCCTCTTCGCTCAAAAAGAGCGACAGCGAGCGATCACTCCGGCCCAGGTAGCCGAGCAGGCGTCCTTCGTGGAGCACCACCAACGCGCCGGGCGTACGTTGTGGGCGGGGTTCGCCGCCCGGCCAAGGTAGCGCGGCGCCGTAGGGATTGGCTGGATCGGTGGCCGCCAGCACGACCGCCGGCTTGTCCTCAGCCTTGAGGCGCAGCCGTTCGTCCGCGCCAGGCAGCGCGAACTGGGCGCCGCCGAGGCCGGCGACAAAGTAGCCGCGGCGCACTTTTCCGGCGTCTTCCATCGCTTTTAGCACCGGGTACAGCTCGGCAAAGCTCCCCAGCCCGTCGGCGTTGACGATCTCGCGGCTGACGATGCCGTGGCGATCGAGCAGCAGCCTGGCGCGCGCCATGCGCTGTTCAGCCACGCTGCATCGCGTATCGCGGCGTACCAAGGACCAGCGGCCTTCGCTGCCCGGCATCGGAGCACGCCGCGCGCGCGGATCAGGACGGCCGCGCCCCGGCTTGGCTTGCGCTTGCAGCGAGCGCAGCGGCGCGAGCGTGTCGTTCGTCACTTCACCCGACCAAACCAAGTCCCATAGCGCGCTCAAGAGATCACGCGGGAAGCCGCGCAGGCGCCGCGCCAAGTCGGCGAAGAACAGCGCGCCGCCTTGCTGCAGCTCGATGCGCAGCTTGGCTTGCAGTTCGCCAGGTACCGGCACCGCTGCCGGCGCCAACAGATCGAGCTTGTCGGCGCGATAGAACGCGATCTTCCCGTCGCTCGAGCCGTGCGGTTCGACACCGAGCCAAACCAGCTCCCCGGTAGCGAGCAAACTGTCGAGATCTGAGGGAGAAAAGCCCCGAATCCGTGCCGGTAGCACGTCTTCCGCCAATACCGACGCGGCGATCGGCGTGCCCTGTAGTTGGTCGATGGCGCGCTCCAGCGCGTCGGGCGAGCGCGACGGTTCTTGCGCGCCTTGCCACGCCAAGGCCAGGCGCGCGAAGGCTTCTGGCGGCACCGGCTCGATCGCGTGGCGCAGCTTGGCCAGGCTGCGCTGCTTGATCATCCGCAGCACGTTCTTGTCGCACCACTCGCGCTCGCGTCCGCCGGGCAAAAATTCACCACGCACAACGCGACCGGCTTCTTCAAGCAGCAGCAACGCCGACTCGACGACGCCGCGACCCAGACCGTAACGGCGCGCCGGTACGTCGCTCGTGAACGGCGCGTGGGTGCGCGCGAAGCGCGACAACAGCTCGCGTAGGGCATCAGTGGTGGGCGCCAGAAATGTGCTCGGTAAGCCTGGTGGGGGCATCACACCGAGCGCGTCGCGCAACTTGCCGGCATCCTCGGCGGCGAAGTGACGCGGCTCGCCGGCAATGTGCGCGCGCGCCACGCGCCGTGCCGCCTGCAGCTCGTCCAAAATGCCAGGAATTGCGTCGGGATCGTGAGCCCGTGCTTGCAGGTCCTCGAGCGTCAGGTCGCCGAGTAAAAGCAGCAGGTCATGCACGTCGTCGGCGTGGCGAAGGCTCGGCTCGCGCAGCCGGAGCAGATCGCGCTCGACGCTGGCGATGGTTTCGGCGTCGAACAGCTCGCGCAGCTCGGCTTCGCCCATCAAGCCGCGCAGCTCGGCCTGGTCGAGCACCAAAGCTTGCGCCCGTCGTTCCGCCAGCGGCGCGTCGCCGTCGTAGATGAAGTTGCCGACGTACGAGAACAGCAGCGTGCTGGCGAACGGCGACGGGCTTTGCGAGTCGACCGGCACGAGCGCGATCTCACGCCGCCGAATCGCCGCCAGTAGCTCGATCAGCGCCGGCAAGTCGAAGACGTCGCGCAAGCACTCGCGGTAGGTCTCCAAAATCATCGGAAACGAGGGATACTGACTGGCCACGCGCAGCAAATCCGCCGCGCGCCGGCGCTGCGCCCACAGTGGCGTTCGGCGCCGTGGGTCGCGCTTTGGCAGCAGCAGCGCGCGTCCGGCGTTTTCGCGGAAATGTGCCGCAAATAGTGAACTCTTGGCCAGCCCCTGCACGACCAGCGCTTCGACCTCGTCCGGATCGGGCGCAAACTCTTCGGCTGACAGCTGCTCTTCGGTGTCCGGCAAGCGCAGCACGATGCCGTCGTCCGACCACACCGCATCCAGCTCCGCGCCCGAACGATTCCGAAAGCCCTCGGCCAACGCCATCGCCCACGGCGCATGCACGCGGCGCCCGAACGGGCTCAGGATGCACACGCGGAAATCGCCGACCTCGTCTTTGAAGCGTTCAACGACGATCGCGCGGTCGTTGGGCACGACCGCGGTGGCGGCGCGCTGCTCGTAGAAATACTCGAGCAAAGTCTCGCACGCGCCACTATCGAAGCCGTGCGATTCCTTCAAAGTCTCCGTCGCACGCAGCATCGGCATGTCCATCAGCTCGCGCGTTAGCACGCCAATCTTGCGACCTAGCTCGACCGGGCGCCCCGGCCCGCCACCACGCCAGAACGGCATTTTTCCCGGTTGCCCAGGGGCAGGGCTGACCAGCACGCGGTCGTGGGTGATCTCGTCGATGCGCCACGAGCTGGCGCCGAGCAAGAAGACATCGCCGGCGCGCGACTCGTACACCATCTCTTCGTCCAGCTCGCCGACCCGCACCGGTTTCTCGCTGTTCGACAGAAAAACGCCGTAAAGCCCATGGTCGGGAATCGTGCCACCGCTCAGGATCGCGATGCGCTTGGCGCCGGCGCGCGCGCTGATCTCACCCGTGACGCGGTCCCAGGTGATGCGCGGCCGGAGCTCCGAGAATTCGTCCGATGGATAGCGCCCTGCCAGTAGCTCGAGCACGCCGTCGAACGAGGAGCGCGGCAGCTCCGCAAACGGCGCGGCTTGGCGACAACGATCGAAAATGGCGTCGGCAGCCAATGACTCGTTCGCCACCATGGCCACGACTTGCTGCGCCAACACGTCGAGCGGATTGCGCGGGTAGCGCGTCGCTTCCACGGCGCCTTCGTGCATGCCACGCGCGACTACGGCCGCAGCCGGCAATTCGCCTTTGTGCTTCGGGAACACGATGCCGTGCGAAGTTTCACCCACGCTGTGGCCGGCGCGGCCGATGCGCTGTAAGCCCGAAGCGACGCTGGGCGGCGCCTCGACCTGCACGACCAAATCGATCGCGCCCATGTCAATGCCCAGCTCGAGCGATGACGTTGCGACGAGCGCGCGCAATTTTCCGAGCTTGAGCTGATCTTCGACGAACGCGCGCTGATCTTTGGCCAAGGAGCCATGATGGGCGAGCGCGATCTCAGTGCCCGCTAGCTCATTTAGGCTCTGCGCCAGCCTTTCGGCCAAGCGGCGACTGTTGACGAACACCAGCGTCGAGCGATGCTCGTGAATCAATTGCAGCAGAGGTGCGTGGATCTCTGGCCAGTTCGACTTCGGCGAAGCGGCGGCCGCCGGCGCGTTGGGCGCCACTTCCGGTACCGCGACTTGCCCGGCGGGGATCCGCGCTGCCGCCCGCACTTCGACATGAAGCCGCGGCGGCATCCTCGCATCGACGATTTCGACCGCGCGTTGCTTCAGGTTGTCGCTGCCCGGCACGATCAGGTTACCAGCCAGCAACCGTGCGGCTTCGTCGAGCGGTCGCTGCGTCGCCGAGAGGCCGATCCGTTGCAACGGCGTAGATACAGTGCGCATCGCTTCCAGCCGTTCGAGCGACAAGAACAGATGCGCGCCGCGCTTGGTCGGTAACAGCGCGTGAATTTCGTCGATGATGACGGTCTGCAGCAAGGCGAAATGGCGCGCAGCCTGCGACGTGAGCAACAGGTACAGCGACTCGGGCGTCGTGATCAGCAGATCTGCCCCGGCGCGCTGGAACCGCGCGCGGTCTTTGACGGCGGTGTCGCCGGAGCGCATGGCCACGTCGGGCTCACGCACCGCGACCGACAATTCGGCTGCGGCCGCGCGAATGCCGGCGATCGGCGCGCGCAGGTTGCGATCGACGTCGACGGCCAGCGCCTTGAGCGGTGAGATGTACAGCACTTTCAGCCCGCCGTCAGAAGCTGGCGTCATCATCAGCCGATCGAGCGCGGACAAAAACGCCGCAAGCGTTTTGCCGGAACCGGTGGGCGCCAACAGTAACGTCGACTTGCCGTCACGAATCGGCCCCCAACCAAGGCTTTGGGCGTGTGTCGGGGCCGCGAAGCTGCGCGAGAACCAATGCCTTACCGGCGCGGAGAAATCGGCCAACGCGTCCAAGGCCCTCGATCATAGTACCGAGGCTTGGAACGTCGACAGCCAGGCTTTTGCCTGCCAAATTGCGCCGATGCTTCCTGTGCTTTCTGCCCAGCAGATGCGCGCGTTCGATCGCCGAGCCAGCGACGCACTCGGCGTGCCGAGCCTCGAGTTGATGGAGAATGCGGGGCGTGGCGCCGCTGACGGCCTGCTGCGGCTGATGTCCGAAAGCGGTGAGTCGGCGCCGCGCGTGGTCGTGGTCGCCGGGGCGGGCAACAACGGCGGTGATGGTTTCGTGGTCGCGCGGCGGCTGACCAGCGGCGCCAGTGTGCAGGCCGAAACCTTCTTGGCGATGCCGCTCGCAAAAATTTCGGGCGACGCGCTCAAGAACTACCAAGCGCTGATCGACGCCGGCGCCAAAGTGACCGAGTTGTTAGACGATACGGCGGCGCTGGAAGCCGCTTTGTCGCAGGCTCATTTCGTCGTCGATGCGCTGTTCGGTACCGGACTCGATCGCGACATCACCGGCTTCCCGGCGCGCGTGATCGCGCTGATCAACAGCGCACCGGGTCGCAAAGTGGCGCTCGATTTACCGTCGGGATTGCACGCGGATTCCGGTCGCGTGCTCGGCATCGCGGTTCAGGCCGACGACACCTTCACGTTCGCGCACCCCAAGCTCGGGCTGTGCACGCCGCGCGGTTCGGCCTACGCCGGTCACGTCGAGGTGTGCGACATCGTCGAGCCGACCGACCCGAGCGCGACCGGCATCTCCGCGGCGATTGTCGAGGCCCGCGACGTTGCGCGCGTGCTCGTTCCGCGTCGCAGCACGGTGCACAAAAGCTCGGCCGGGCGCGTGCTGGTCGTGGCGGGTTCGCCCGGCAAGTTGGGCGCGGCGTTATTGTCGGCGCACGGTGCGCAGCGTGCTGGCGCTGGCCTGGTGACGATCGCGACGTCGCCGGCGGCGGCCGACGCGCTGGATCATCGGGTGCTCGAGGTCATGACGGCGCGCATCGACTTGGCATCGCCGGAAGCCACGCTGCAAAAGCTACTCGCACCGTGCAACGCCGCTGTGGTCGGTCCTGGGTTGGGGCTCGATTCCGCGGCGCGTCGCGTCGTCGATGCGGTGGTTTTCGGTTTCGACGGCCCCAAGGTCGTCGACGCCGACGCCATCTCGCACTTTGCCGGTCGCGCCGCCGAGCTGTCGCGCGCCAAAAACCTCGTGCTCACGCCGCACGCAGGCGAGCTCGGGCGGCTGCTCGGCATTCCGTACGAAGAAGTCGAGAACGATCGCTTCGCCGCAGTCGCCCGCGCCGTCGAGCTCACGTCCGCGATTGTGCTGCTCAAAGGTCGCTTCAGCATCATCGGCGCGCCGGGCGCGATGCCGCTCTTGAACCCCACGGGTGGCCCCGTGCTCGCCACTGGCGGCTCCGGCGATGTGTTGTCCGGCATCATCGCCGCGCTCGCGTGCGAGCTGGCCCCGCGCTCGGCCGCGTTTGCCGGCGCTTACCTGCACGGTGCTGCGGCCGACGCGTGGGCGCAGGCGCACGGCGCCGATCGCGGCCTCTTGGCGCACGAAATCGCCGACGAGCTGCCGCGCACGCTCGGCTCGGTCCTCAAGGAGGCCTAGCTTAGCGCGCGCTCGCGCCTTAAAAGAGGCCCGTTAGCGCTGCCCCGAAGTTACCGGGACCACCGGTGAGAGCGAGACGTAGCCGGTGCGGCCTGACTTCGGGATCGGCGGCGTATTGGCCTGCCCTCTCGCCGGTCAGCAACACCACGACGCCAGTGACCAGCACGGCCGCGCCGACGCCGATGCCGATGAAGCCGATGGCGTCCTTCTTTTTGGCGTCGTCGTAGGCCGACTGCTTGTCGTCGCGGATCGCCGTGCACACCTGGGGGTCGTCGCCGTTGGCGAAGTCGCAGTTCGGCGCAGCCTCGGCGTTGAGCGCGTTGTTGGCAGCGTCGAGCGCCTTGCGCGCGTCGCTCTTCGAGGTCGAGTTGACGGCGAGAAACGCCGCGCCACCGCCGGCCAGCAAGGCACCGGCGCCGATGCCGATGAAGCCCCAAGTGCGGTGAAATCCAACGTTGGCGTCATGGGCGGCGCGCGTCTCTGGAGTGGGCTCAAGTTTTTCGGACAGCACGTTATTTTTGCCGCCGTCGAGCGTCATGTCGCGCTCGAGCGGCATGAAGCCGGCGGCTTCGACGCGCACGCGGTGCGGTCCCTTCGGAAGTCGCACGGGACCGGTGTAGGCCCCGATGTGCTGCTGATCGACGAACAAGTCGACGTCGCGCCGGCCGACGTCGAGCGCAAGGAACACGCCTTCGGTCGCGAGCGCTCTGGTGTCGATGGTGGGATCGAGCGAGACGTCACCGGTCGCACCTTCGGTGAGATCTATTCGCTGTACGGCCGGAGCGTAGCCGGGGCGCTTGAGCTCGACCAGGATGTGACCAGGCGGAACCGACAGCGACGAGCTGAGCGGCGTTCGGCCGGCGGACTTGCCGTTGACGAAGACCTCGACCCCGGGCAGCCGCGAATGCACCGTCAAATTGGCGTCGCGCATGGCTTCGGCGCGCAGCAGCTGAAGGTCGAGCGAGGCGTCGGCGTTGCCCGCGACGACGACTTCCTTGCGCGCCATGGCGTAGCCTTCGGCGATCGCGCCGACGATGTGGCTGCCCGCACCGACGCGCAGCGGCGCCGTGAGCGGCGTGGTGGCGACGTCGACGTTGTCGATGCTGATGTGAGCGCCGGCCGGCACGGTGGTAATGCTTAGCCGGCCGATGCGCGCTGCTTGATCGGCGAGCGTGCCCTGCGCGCGTTCGTGCTGCGGCTTCGACAGGCTGGCGTTGTCGACGACTTGCTTGAGCGCGTCGACGGCATCGACCGGGCGGCCCATGGCGGCGTACACCAGGCCGATGTTGTAGAGCACAACCGGGTTCGGCAGCGTGGTGTAAACCTGCTTGAACTCGGCGAGCGCGCCGGCGTTGTCGCCTTCGTCGAAGAGCGCTAGCCCGCGGTCGAAGCGCTTAGCGGCTTCGGCCTTGGCGGCGGCGTCCGGTTCGGCGGCTCGGGCGGACAGAGTCACCAGGCACAGGGCACCGAGTAAGCCCGCGAAACGTGCTTTTCCGTTCATTTGAATGGGTTGTCTTTAGCGAGCCCGCGTTCATCGGAGCGACCAGGCCTTACGGGCGTGGTCGCGACCGGGGCGGAATGTACCGCAGCTGGCGCCGAATGGACCGCCAACGGAGCGCTGCCGGAGGGCCGGATGGCCGGGGGCTGCGCTTGTTCGGTCGCGATTGTGACCGGGGCGGCCGATGCTGCCGCGGCGCTCGGATGGGGCGACGCCTCGGCCGTCAGCCCGCTCGCGCTCGGCGGCTCGGTAGTCGCGACCGACGGAGCGCCCGCAGCCGAGCCTGAACGGGTCGAGCTGAAGGCCAGGATGCCGCCGCCGATCAACATGGCCAGCACGACCACGGACGCAGCCATGACAGCGAGGCCGACGCCTTGCTTGGCCTTGGGGGGAAGCGACGGCGTTTGCATCGAGACGCCGATGCCGCTGGTGGCCATGGCGATCGAGCGGGCTTGGACGGCCGAAGGCAGCGGCATCGAGGACAGGGTTACCTGCGTGAGAAAGGAAACGGTGGCGTAACGCTCAAGCTTTTGGCGCAGCTCGACCGCGCTCTGCATGCGTTTGTCGCGATCGCTGGCCATGGCGTGGCGAACTAAGTCGGCAAAGCCGGGCGGCAAGTCGGGGCGGATGTGCTCGAGCGGCTGATGGTCGCCGGCGTGGATCAACACGGCCAGGTGCGTGAGCACGTCGCTTTCGAACGGGCGTTTGCCGGCCAAACATTCGTAAAGAATCACGCCGAGCGCGTAAACGTCGGCACGCGCGTCGAGGTTGCCGACGCCGCGGATCTGCTCGGGCGACATGTAATACGGCGTGCCCATCGCGGCGCCTTCTTTGGTCAGTGCCATGCCGCCGGTCTGCGACGAGTCGAACTTGGAGATGCCAAAGTCGAGAATTTTGACGAACGGCCGACCTTCGACCTCGACCACGAACAGGTTGTCGGGCTTCAGATCGCGGTGGACGATGCCGGCTGCATGCGCCGCCGCCACGCCGACGCAGGCCTGGCCGATCAAATCGACGACTTCGTGCAGCAAGAGCGGGCCGCGCGCGACGCGCGACGACAATGGCTCGCCGCGCAAAAGCTCCATCACCAGGTACGGCTCGCCGGTTTCGAGCAGGCCGGCGTCGAACGTTTCGGCGATGTGCGGGTTGCCGACGCGACCGGCCGCCGAGGCCTCGCGCAAGAAGCGTTCGACGATGCTCGGCATGGCCGCCATCGCCGAGTGCAGCATTTTCAGCGCGCGGCGGTGCTTGGTCAGCTCGTGCTCGATCTCGTAGACCGAGCCCATGCCACCTTCACCCAAGCGCCGAATGACCCGGAATTTACCGGCGAGGAGCGTGCCTGGGGCGAAGGTGTCTTCGTTCGTCACTGGCTGGGGTTACCAGATCATGCGTGTCGTGTAGTTGTACTCGTCGGCGATTAGCACGTGACCGCCCGGCCAAAGGCCCAGCTTGAACGGATTGTAGAGGCGGACACCAGTCGCGGCCACGTACGCTCCAGGATCCGCGCTGACGTCGGCAGGCAGCGCGTAGCCGGCGACGCCGTCGCCGGTGATGGTATTGATTTTGCCGCTGCTCAGCGTGATGCGGCGCAAAAGGTGCGAGCCGTTCATAGCGATCACCAAGTCGCCGTTGCCGTCGACGATGAAGTCGCTCATGTCGGGGATGGACGACGCGTTGGCGTTGGCGTTCTCGGTCGTGACGCCGTTGTACAGACCGGCGACGCGCGTCATGCTGCCGTTCGAAGCGCGGAGCGCGATGCCTAGCGCGCTGCTGGTCGTCGTGCCTTGGCACAGGTTACCGCTGACGTAGGCGTCGCCGTTGGCGGCAAAGCGCACGATGCCGCCGAACTGCGGCACCGAGTACAGCTGAACCGTGCCAACGGCGCAGGTCGTGTTGCCGTTGATGAATGCCGTCAAGATGTTGGTGGTCGGGTCGACGACGCGAATCTTGTTGTGGCCGTAGTCGGCAATGTAGACCAGGCCGCCGGGGCCCACGCTTACCGAGGAAGGGTAGTAGATGTTGGCGTCGGTCGCCGGGCCATTGTCGCCGAACGGCGCGACGTTGACCGAGCCGCCACCGGCGAACGTGTTGATGACACCGGTCGCCAGGTCGACCATGCGAATGCGCTGGTTCTGGTAGTCGGCGATGTAGAGCACTCCGAGCGTCTCGTCGAGCGCCAAGCCCTCGGGATAATACAGCTTGGCGCCGAGCGCCGGTCCCGAGTCACCGCCGAAGCCGCAGCCGCCCGGCGTGCCAGCAAACGCGTCCAGCTCGCCGCGAGTCGTCACCTTGTAGACGGCACACTGATCCGAGACGTAGATGCTGCCGTCGCTCGCGGCCACGACGCCGAGCGCGAGGCCCTGCAGCTTGGCGTAAGTTGCGGGACCCGGGGACCCGCCCAGGCCCGAAGTGTGGACGAAGTTGGTGATCGGGAAGATGGTGCCGGCGGTCGGATCTTCGGCCGTCACGGTGAAGCTCTGCGGGCTGCCCGACACCGGAGTGCCGTGAATGTCGGTGTAGCTAGCTTCGAAGTGGTACGCGCCGGTGGCCAGGCCAACGCGTCCGGTCATCGACGTGGTGCCGGCCGCGCCGGTCTTCGAAGTCAGGATGACGGCTCCCGACGCGCCCAGACCAGAGCCGGTTTCGTTGCGCTTCCACGTCACGTTCACGCCGGACACGTTGGCTGGCGTGGAGTCGGTCAGCTTGACGGTGAAGGCGCTGAACGGCGCGTCGCGCTTCACGGTTTGGCCGGTGCCGCCGGTGGTTGCCAAGGTGCCCGTCGGAACGGTGCTGCTACCGATGCCGTAGATGGCGCGGATCGCGTAGTTGGTGGCGTCGGCAAAGTACAGGTTGCCGGCGTCGTCGAAGGCCAACGTGGTCGGGTAATTGACGGCCGCCGCGCTGCCGACTGCGTAGTCGCCGGAGTAGCCCGCCGTGCCGATGCCGGCGACGGTCGTGATCTTGGTCGTCAGGGCGTCGATGCGGCGCACGCGATGGTCGTACTGCGTCGCTAGGAACAGGTTACCGCCCTTGTCGAACGCCAGGTACGGCGAGTAGGTGAAGGCAGCGGTCGTTGCCGCTCCGCCCTCGGCCACGTTCGCGGCGCCGGCGGTGCCGGCGACCAGCGACAGCGAACCGTCGCCTTCAACCCGGGCCACGCCGCGGAAGTAGCTGCTGCCGGCGCCGCACAGGTAGCCCGAAACGAACATCTTGCCGGTCTTGTCCCAAGCCACCGAGCAAGCATCGCCCCAGCCGCCGCACGAGTAGAGCGTGAGCGGGCCGTTGCTTGTGCAGGCGACGGGCGCAACCGCGGTCGTGATGACGCCGCTGTTGTGGTCGACCTTGCGGATCGCCCCGGCGCTGGTGTCGGAGATGTACAGGTCGCCGTTCGCGGCTACCGCAACCCCTGACGGGGACATGTAAGCGGAGTCGGCCGGACCGCCGTCGCCCCACGGCTTGCCGGCGTTGGTTCCGCCGCCCGCGTAGCCGTAAATCTTGCCGGTCGCGAGCTCGATTTGGCGCACGCGCAGGTTGCCCTGGTCAGCGATGTACAAGAACCCGTTGGCTTCGTCGAGCGCTAGACCGGCGATCGTGCTGAGCGTGGCCGAGGTGCCGGGGCCGGTGTCGCCGGCGCTTCCGTAGCTGCCGTTTGGAGCACCCGCCAGGCGTGTCAGCACGCCGGAAGGGGTGAGCTGGAACACCGCGTAGTAGTCAGCGACGTACAAAGTTCCGTCGCTGGCGGCCGCTACGGCGCGTGCTTGGCCGTTGAGCTTGGAGACCGAGCCGGCGCCGGGCGTGGCGACGCCGGCGAGATGATTGGCGTTGACGACCGTGAAGATGTTGGTCGCGGCGGTCGCGATCGCCTTTGCGCTGAATTCGATCGACGTGGCGCCTGGCGCCGACACGGTGAACTTGTAGCTGCCGACGGCGCGTCCGACGCGGCCCGAGATCTGCGCGTTGCCGCCGGCGTTGGTGGCCGCGCTGGCGACCGCGTACGCCCCGGCCGAGGCCACGACCGTAACGGCCGCGCCGGCGACGTTGGCGCTGTTACCGTCGACCAAATGGACCGTGACCGTGGCGAACGAGTCGTCGATCGCCGTGTCGGGCACGTTGCCGCTGGTGACCGTGAGCACGCGGTCGTTGGTCAAGCAAGCGCCAGAGATGCAGCTCTTGCTGTCACCGCAGGCCAGGCCGTCGGTGGCGTTGGCTTGCGAGTCGTTGCAGGTTGGCGGCGTTGTCGCGCAGTTGAGCGTGCCCTTGTGGCACGGGTTGGCAGCCGGAATGCAGGAGTTGCCACTCTGGCAGGCAACGCAAGCGCCGGCGGTGCAGAAGTTGTAAGCGGCGTTGCCCGTGCACGACTTGCCGTCATCGGCAGACAGCTGCGTGTCGACGCAGTTGGGACCGGCGCTGCAATCTTGCGTGCCTTTATGGCACTCGTTGGCGCCCGGCTCGCAGACGTCGCCTTGCACGCACGCGACGCAAGCGCCGCCGCTGTCGCACACCTTGGCGGTGTCGCACTCGGTGCCGGCGCTCTTGCTGGTCGTCGGCTGGCAGAGCGGGCCGGAGGCGCAAGCCAACGCGCCATTCTTGCATAGCTGCCCCGGCGGTTTGCAGACTTCGCCCACCACGCAGCCCACGCAGACGCCCGTGCTGCACACCTGGTCGGTGCCGCATTGGGTGCCGTTCTTGACGTTACCCTTGACGTCGCAGCTCAGGCCGTTCGCGCACGAAACGCTGCCCGCGATGCAGGCATTGTCCTTTTCGGGCTGGCAATCGCTGCCGGCCTTGCAGGCGACGCAGGCGCCCGCGGTGCACACCTGGTCGGTGCCGCATTGGGTGCCGTCTTCAGCGTCGGCGCTGACCTGGCACGCCTCGACGTCGTTTTCGCAGGTGATGGTGCCGACCGAGCAGGGCTTGCCCTCGGGCACGCAATCGCCGCCCGGGACGCACGCCGCGCTTGGCATGCCGCCCTCGCCCGGGCTCTCGCCGCCAACGCCGTTCGTTCCGCTGCCGCCGCCACCTTCGCCGCCGGTGCCGGTCTGCGCGCCCTTCAGGCCGCCTTCTTCGGTTACTTCGGTGGGCTCGGCGCAGACGTTGTCGGCGCACTTCTGCCCGCGCAGGCAGTCGTCATCGCCTTGGCATTGGTTGCGGCACTGCAGGTCGATCGCGCACACCAGCGGCTTGGCGCAGTCGGTGTTGAAGTGACATTGCGCTTCGTCGGACAACTGGCAAACGTTCGATTTTTCGGACTGCACGCAGCGCTGCGCGGCAGGACAATCGGTGGTTTCTTCGCACTCTTGGTGGCACAGGCCGAAGCTGCAGACAAGACCGCCATTGCAGTCGCTGTTCAGCGTACAGCCCTTGGCGACGCCGGATTTTACCGGGTCGTCGCCGCAGCCTGACAGGCCGAGCGTCGCCAACAAAAGCGACGCCGCCGTAAGCTTCCCAATCGACCCCAACACGACGTCCACACTGAGCCAACTGAGCGACATGCACGAGCCCTTCTAGAGGTCGAGCGCGGAGGGCGACTACTCGCCGATCGAGCCCGACAATCGATCGCGTACACCTATCATCGACCGCCACCCGCGAAAAGGGAGAAGACGCCGCCGGTCATGCCAGTCCGTGGTACGTTCGCCGCATCGGCCATTGATTTTTGGACTTTCGCGAGTCTTCTTCGGCGCCCTGGCCTGGACTGTTCCTGTCGTTGCGGCGTTTGGTGGCTGCGGCGGCGATGGCAATCCGGCGGCTACCGCTTGCCCGCCAGGCCGCTCGATCGCGTGTAGCGGATCGCAAGCGTGCCCTGGCCACCAGATTTGCCGCGATGACGGCTCGGCGTACGACCTGTGCGTTTGTGCGGGTGACGAAACATTTCCGAGCGCGGGTCCGAGCTCCGGCTTGCTCGGAGCAACGTGCCAAGACGACAGTGCCTGCCGCAAGGGCTTTTCATGTCTCCCTTCGGGCTCCACCGGAATTCAGGGTGAGGGGCCAAGCGCCGGGCTCTGCATCATGGATTGCTCGCGCGACGAGCGAGTGTGCGCGGCCGCCGACCCGGGCACCGAGTGCGTCATCTTGGACGGTCGTGGCACGACCAGCGCGACCGACGACGCGGCGTTTTGCTTGCCAGTGTGCAAGCTGGGCAATCCCGCGACCAACGACGATAAGTGTCGCGGCCGTATCGATTTGGTGTGCAGTGAGGAAACGGCCGGCACCGGCCTCGGCTATTGCCGTCCGGCTTGCCGTAGCGATATCGACTGCGGCGCTCGCCGCTGCGACCTGCGCACTGGTCTGTGCGGCGACGACGCAACGGCGGGCGATCCGATCGGTAGCGCCTGCGATCCGGCCATGCCCAAGTGCGCCGGCGGCTGCATCGATCACGGCGCCGCGTACGCCGAGTGCAGCGGCGTGTGCCGTTACGGCACGCCCGGCTGCGGCCAGGAGACGTCAGGCGGACCGCCGTACGACTACTACTGTTACCTCGACCCCTCAGGAAAAGGCGGCGACGGCGACCTCGGCTACTGCACCAAGGTCTGCGACTGTAACGACGACTGCGGCCGCGCCGACGCCGTCTGCGAGCCGCAACCCGATCTGAAGACCGCCACCGGCCGCAAGGGCGTGTGCGCGTCCAAGGTGTTCGCGTCGGGCGGCGCGCGCCCGAGCTTGCCGTGCAGGTAGCGGAAGGTAGCGGCAAATGGTCACGGCGAGCAGGTGGGCGATAACGCGACTCTCGCGTCGCGACTTTGCTCAGAACCGCAACGACAGCGCGTGGTTGGCAAACCCCGCGGCCCCGTTCTGCACGCTCCGCTCCTAGCGAAGGCCTCGCCAGAAACCAGGCTTGGAGGCGGGCAGCTGAAAGATGTGGCTAAAGGTTAGGGCCCCGTTGGGCTTACCCAGGAACCTGCCGAGATGGCAGAGCGAGAGCCGGCGGTATTGCCAGTTTGACACCGGGGGTGTGTCGGGGCGGACGCGCGGAAACCGCAGAATTGCTGGGTTTTGCCGCCGAGCGGGGCTGGCATGCGGCTTGCGATAGCTGCTGGACGGAGGTTCGAAGCACATGTCAGCGAGCACGGTTTCGGTTCAGGCTAGCGAGGTGCGCGTCCGGTTGACGGAGCTTTTGCCGCAGCTACGGCTGCGAGCGCTCAAGCTGTGTCGCGATCGCGACGCGGCTGACGATTTACTGCAAGAGACCGCGCTGCGCGCGTTGTCGTTCGAGGCCAGTTACAAGAGCGATACGAACCTCAAAGCGTGGTTGTACCAAGTGCTGTTCAGCGTCTTCATCACGCGCTGCCGTCGCCGCCGTCGCGCGGGTCGTTTCATCGCCGAGCACGCGGCTGATCCCAACCTGTGGTGCGGCAGCCGCGAAGCGAAGCGCCCGAACGAAGGCCTGAGTCCGCCGGTCGAGCGCGCGATCCAAGCGTTGCCGCGGCAGTTCGGCCAAGTCGTCGTGCTCGTCGATCTCAACGAACTGAGCTACGGCGAAGCCGCCGCCGAGCTCGGCGTCCCGATCGGCACCGTGATGAGCCGCCTCCACCGTGGTCGGCGCCTGCTCGCCGGCAAGCTCTCGATGGAAGCCCCCAAACGAGCCGCTTGATTCGCTGAATTCGGGCGTAGCGATCGTCGTGGCTGCGCGTTTCGGGTTGGCGTACCGCGGTGGGGCGGGTATGATTCTGGTATGACAGCCGCGAAGATCGCGATCACGTTGCCGCGGCCATTGTTGGCAAAGGTGCGGGGCGCGGTGAAGAGCGGGCGTGCCGGGTCGGTGTCGGCGTTCGTAGCTCAAGCTATCGAGACGCGTGTTCGCGAAGACTCGCTGCAGAACTTGGTGGACGACTTGCTCGCCGAGCATGGGGAGCCGTCGCGGGAGGCCAAAGCATGGGCAAAGCGCGTTCTGACACAAAAACGCAAGTAGGCGTCACGCTCGACACCGGCGCGCTAATCGCGCTGGAGCGCGGTGATCAGCGCATGATCGCGTTGCTCCAAGCCATGCTGAAGGTGGGGGGCAAACTGCGGGTCCCGGCAGGGGTAGCGGGCCAAGCGTGGCGGGGCGGGGCGCGGCAGGCCGTGCTGGCCAGGTTTTTCCGCTCGCCCGAAGTCGCGGTCGAGTCGCTGGATCTTGCTTTGGCCCAGGCCTGCGGGGAGCTGTGTGCGGCTAGTGGCACGGCAGATGTCATCGACGCATCTGTAGTGCTGCTCGCTCGCCAGCACGGCGATGGCATCGTGACGAGTGATCTCACGGACTTGCGCCGTCTCGATCCGACGGTTCGGCTCCAGCGAATCTGAGTGGGGTCGACTGCCGCGAGTGAAAAGCAATCCAGTGACGGCGTGATCGCTGGGACTTTTGGCCGTCTGAAGTCCTAGTAACTTCGCTTGTGGCCGTTGACGGCAACTCCGAGGTACTCGATGCTCCCCGCTTATGGAGAGGCTGCTTCGGCGTTCGCACGCCATAGGTTTGCGTTGGGCTTTGGTGTCTTTGGCTGGGCTGAGCTTCGCTGCGGCGTGCTCGGACGACGCGACGACGCCGGGCAAGAGTCCGGATTCGGTGGGCGGTGCAGGCGGGGACCCCGGCATGACCACCGGCAGTGCCGGAAAGGCGACCATCGCTGGTAGTACCAACGGCGGCAGCAGCCTCGCTGGCATGCCCACGACCAACGCCGGCGACGGCGGCATGGGCGGCACCCCGCACGTCGCCTCGCTGGGCGAAACCTGTACGGCTTGCGGCGCCACCGAATGCGTCGACACGCTCAAGGCCTGCAACGACAGCCCCGAATGCACCGCCTGGCTTGGTTGCATCACCGCCTGCGATTCGAGCGATTGCGTCACGGCGTGCGACGACACTAACGCCGCCGCCGCGCGCGTCTACACCGGCGTCTACGACTGCATGTGCACGTCGTGCAAAGACGACTGCACGGGCGCTGGTGCCTGCGCGAAGAAGACGTGCGTCGACGAGCACCCGCTCAAGTTGATGCCGACCGCGCCGGCAAACTTGGCTGAGACCGGCCTCTACGAAATGATCGACAGCGGCGCTGGTGGCGCTGGCGGTGATGGCAGCGGCGGAGCCGGCTCGGTCGAGCTGGCGATGCCGATCAAGATCGCTTCGTACGTGAACGGCTTCGTCCCGAAGTACCCGCTGTGGTCCGACGGCGCGACGAAGGACCGCTACGTCTACATTCCGAAGTGCGCGACGATCGACACGACGGCCGATATGGATCACTGGAAATTCCCGGTCGGCACGACATTCTGGAAGACGTTCAAGGTCGGACAGGTCGCTGTCGAAACGCGCATGTTGCACCGCTTCGGGGCTGGCGCCTTGGACTGGACCTACGCGGCGTACGCATGGGATTCGAGCCTTGGCGCGGCCGCTGCTGCCGATCCGACGAATGCCCCACTGGCGCCCGACGTCGGCGTTCCGAACGCGAACGCCACGACGCACGACATCCCCTCGATCGGTCAATGCAAGCAGTGCCACAACGGGCTCGAGGAAAAAATCCTCGGCTTCCAGGCGATTCAACTTAGTCACGCCCCCGCCGGCACTGACCTGGCGATCGACAAGCTGAACGAGCTCGGCATGCTCTCGAAGGCAGCTCCGGCTGGCGGCTTCACGGTGCCGGGCGTTGCCGTCGAGCAAGCCGCTCTCGGCTACATGCACGGCAACTGCGGTGGCTGTCACAGCGACAAGACACCGACGCCAGCGGCCGTGCCGCAGCTGCTACGCCTGTCCACCTTGCAGACGACGATTGCGACGACGGACGCCGTCAAGACGACGGTCGGCATCACGGTCGTCAGCGGCAACGTCAACATCACCGGCAAGAAGCGGATTGCGGCGATGGATCCGGCCAACAGCGCGATCCTGATTCGGATGAACGTCCGCACCAGCGATGGGATCCCGGTTCACGCGGGCCTGCAAATGCCGCCACTCGGCACGAAGGTCATCGACACTGATGGTGGGGTGAAGGCCGTCACGGATTGGATCAACTCGATCGCGCCGTGACGGTTGTGCCAGGTTGTGCCTGGTCGCCTAGCTTGAAATGGCAAAAACGGCCGCGTTTTGCGCGGCCGTGGCGGGCACGGATTCTGCTTTAACGGGTGGACGTGTGGACGAAGGTTTGGATCGGGATCGCGATTTCCGTCGGGGTTGCTGCTTGCGGCGGCAACTTCGAGGATTCGCCCTATCCGACGATAATCGCGGCCGCCGGTGAAGCGATGAGCGGTGACATGTTCGCCGCCTCTGGTAGCGCCGGGGATCGCGCAGCGGCGGGTCAAGGCGGTGAAGCCGGTAGCGGCGGCGAGACCAGCAGCGACGCCGACGTGAGAGCCGCGGCCGAGGTGGGCCTCAGCGAGGACGATGTCGTGCTGGATGAGACGGCGCTGGTCGGGCACACGTTCGAGCTGGCGACGCCGCTGTGCGACCAAACCAGCATCAGCGACCGCGAAGCGGACGGCGACGGACCCCCGAATCGGCTCCACGGCTTTCACGTGCGACGCGCCCGGGAAGGGGGGCTCGAGGCCGTGACGCTCACGGATGGTGGTGGTCATGCACAGGTGCAGATCACGTTCATGGCGCGCTCAGGCCTTGGTTGGGATCTTACGGGCATCGCGGTCTGCGCTCGCCTGGACTACGACTTCGAAAATGCGTACCTGACGACACGCTACACACCCCAGCTCGTGCACGCGGTCTTTCGGCGTGGCAATGCTGCGGCTCCGCTGCGATTGGTCCTGGCGGCGACGGGTAAGGGCAGACCTTTTGTGAGTTCGGGCGGGCTGGATCAGCAAGCGCCGACCTACGACCGCATTGACTACGAAGCCACCGAAGGTATCGACGACCAGTGGCTGGCTGGATCCGCGAATGAGTTCGTCTTCTCGGAGCCGCTTGCCAAAGGCAGCGAGATCCGAGTGCTCGACGCGCACGGCAGGCTGGCCAAGGTCGACTACGTGGTCTCGGCGGGTTTCGTGGTGGGTTTCATCGTCAACGATTGGCTCAGCCCTGAAGCGCACGTCGAGGCTGACGTGAGCGATCTTGCCGGCAACGTCCTCACGGGCCAGAAGCCGTATCCCGGACTCGGGTTGGACGCGACTGAGGGCACGTTCGAAGACGAGCTAACGCCCTGGCTCAGCTCGGACAAAATCGACGTATTTTCTAACGCCTGTCTAAACGCCGAGCCGCTCGAAACACCTTTGTCGGTGACCGGCGCCGCGGTGCCCGCGATCGCTGGTGACCGCTCGTTTCTGATCCTGCCCGGTATGCCGGAGGATCGTGTTCCTTGCAGCGTCTACTTCCGCGTGAAGCGCGCCGTCGGTGCGAGGCAGGTGCGCTTCGATGCGCGGCGCATCGGCACGTGGGACCAAGACGTGCCAACTCGGCTTGAGCTCAGCATCAGCTCGCTCGGCGCGGGCGGCGACGGGCTGACGGCCGAGGACTCCCGCCAATGGCTGCCGGACAGCACTTACTCGACCGACGAAATCAGCGTCAGCACGGTCGAAAGCCTCGCGTTTCCGCTGCCGGATGTCGGCGATGATTTTTTGGTCTCGTTCGCGATTCCGGACGGCTACGCGTGGATCGATTCACTGCGCGTCGAATGAGCGGATGTTCAGTCTTCACTCGGCGCTCGACCGCGAAAACTTGACGCTGTCGGGTGCGGGCCCCGAAAATGCGCTCGTGCCGGATTCGATCCAACCCGCGCCGACTGGGCGCGCGAAGTGTAAAGGTTGCGGGAACGCCATCGCCAAGGCCGAGCTGCGCTTCGGTGAAACGGGCCCCAACTCGTTCGGTGAAGGTGAGGCGACGAGCTGGTTTCACTTGCCGTGCGCCGCACTGATGCGGCCCGAGAAGCTGCTGCCGGTGCTCGGAGCCTTCACCACCGATGAGGTCGTCGAGTGCGCTTGGCTCGAAGAGACGGCGCGATTTGGCGCCGATCATCATCGCCTGCCGCGCCTGGTACGGGCGGAGCGCGCCAGCTCGGGCCGCGCGCACTGCCGCTCGTGCCGTGAGTTGATCGCCAAAGGCGAATGGCGGTTCGCTCTGCAAATGTTCGAAGAAGGGCGCGCCAATCCGATCGGCACGATTCACGCGAGCTGCGCCGAAGCCTACTTCGGTACGGCCGACGTGCTCGGGCGTGCCCAGCGCCTGACCCCCGAGCTGAGCGAGGCCGACGTGGTGGAGCTGGCGAAATCACTTTCCGAACAGCGTCCGGGTCTGGCAAAAACGCAGGGATCGGACAGCGACGACGAATCCAAGCTCGGCTCGGGCGGCGTTTGAGCGAAGCGTTCGCAGCGCCCGCCCTTTTTGCGTGTTGGGTGGCGTTGGCGTGCGCCGCAAGTCAAGAGCCGCACGCGTCGCAGGCTCCCGCAGCAGTCGGGTCGGGCAGCGCCGCTACCGTGAACGCCGCGCCGGTTGGCAGCGCTTCGGTCGTCGCTGCGGCGTCCGACACCGTTACGCAGGTTGCGGTGTTGGAGCCTGAAGTGTTGCGGGCGCTCGAGCAAAACGGCTTCGATTTCGCGCGCGTTGCGGTCGACCAGAGCGCGGTCACGACCGCGGAACTCAGCCACTTGCCTGCGCTCCGCAGCCTGTTTGGCAGCTTGCAAGCCGATGTCAGGGCTGCCGCGCGTCCGTACCCGTTGGCGCGCGTGACCTCGATCGACGGTTTTCGTTTGTTCGATGCGCGTTGGCTCGACTCGCCCGAAATGCGCTTTCGGCTGAGCGGCGTCTTCAACCGCCTCGATCGTCGGCCCTTTTACGCCGGCAGTTGCGGTGAAGTGCGGTTCCTGTACCGCTTGAGCTACAGCACGTCGCAGGGCGGGGCCGAAATGGCGTCGCGCTTGCCGATGACTTTGAACGTCGTTTTCTGGCTCGACGGCCAGGGTGACCACGACTGCCAAGCTGCCGCGCGCGCTTGGCAGAGCCCCGCGCGTTTGCAGGGCAGGGAGCTTGGCAACTGGCTCACCCAGCACGGAGCTCTGAGCAGCGCTGCGCGTGGCCACTGGCGGCTCAAGTCGATCGAAAGCAACCTGCAAACCTTCCGCTTGCAGTCGTCGGTCCATCCCAGCATGGCCGGCCACATCGAGTACGATTTGCGCGTCTTTCACCCGAAGGACGAGCAGCGCTCCGACTTTGCGCCGGCGGCGATGGAGAACATGCCCGACGTAGCGGCGCTCACCCGTGACCGCGAGCTGTCGAAGGCGTTGCTAGCGGAACTGACGCGCCCGGAAGTGCTGCGCGAGCTCGATCGCGGCACGCTCGTGCTGCCGGAACGCTTTCTGGCCAAGCAGGCCACGTCGTTCGCGCCGCGCGGCTTGGAACGCAGTGGTAATCGGCCATTTTCTCAGATTTTTCGCGAAGAGGATTTTCGCGCGCTCGAGCTGTCCGGCTACGAAACGATCCGCACGCCTGCGGCGCTACTCCGGCGCCTCGACGGGGCGAGCTGCGTCGGTTGCCACCAGAGCCGTTCGATCGCCGGCTTCCATCACGTCGGGCAGGACGACGCGGATCAGCCAGCCTTCAACGCTTTGCGGAGCGGTTCCTCCGCCCACCTGATGGCTGATCTAAAGCGTCGTCAAAAATACGTCGAAGCGCTGGCTGCCGGTACGGTCCCCGATGAGCGCCGTCCGTTCCCCGAACGTCAAGGCGTCGGTGTGGGTGAAGGCGCGCCGTGCGGCTTGGGCGACGCCGGATTTGCGGATTGGAAATGTGGTGACGGTTTCCATTGCGCCAAAGTCGAAGATCCGACCGTCGGCACGTGCTTGGCGGACGCGGCGCTGGGCGCGCCGTGCGAGTTCGGCAACATGGTTCCGAGCTCGGTGCCGCATCGCGATCAGATTAGCCAATTGACGAAACACGACTGCGCGGCGGCGCAGTCATGCACTACGAATTTTTCAGGCTTCCCGCAGGGCGCTTGTGTGGCCTCGTGCAAAAGTGGTGCGCCGAACAGCGTCTGCGCCGACTACCTGGATGTCGACGGTTTTCAGAATTGCCTGCGCGGCAAGGAATCGTACCAAGCTTGCGCCAAGCAATTCGTCTTGGGGCTCGGCGTCCAATCCTGCGACGACGAACACGCTTGCCGCCAAGACTACGTCTGCACCCGCACCCGCCAGCCCGAAAAAGGCGCGTGTCTGCCGCCGTATTTCGTGTTCCAACTGCGGCTGGACGGCTATCCGATCAAACGTTAGGAGAGTTGGCAGTTAGGAGTTGGCAGTTGGCAGTTGGCAGCTACGGCTCAAGCAACTCGACGTGACCCGAGGCGAGCGAGCGGAGCTGGCCGTTGTTGCTGCGCACGAGCAGGCGACCCGACGTATCGATGCCGGCACCGGTGCCTTCGACAGACTCGACGCGCAGACGGCGACCCATGAGCGCGTCGTGCGGGCGAAGAGCCTCGGCGATGCCGGCCAGGCCTTGATTCGTCAGCAGCTCGAGCTTCGCTTCGAAGTGGCTCAAGACATCGGCCAGCAAAGGTTCGCGTGCAGAATCAGTCGCCGACAACAGCGCGAGCGACGTCGCAATCTTCGAAATCGGTTCCGGAAAGTCGCTTTGCGTCACGTTGATGCCGATGCCGACGATCACGCTGCTGATCTGGCGCCCGCTGACTTGGCTCTCGACCAAGATCCCAGCCAATTTGCGGCCATCGGCCAACACATCGTTCGGCCACTTCACGCCCACGGCTGCCGAGACCCGCGTCGCCGCCGCTTCGCGCACCGCAAGCCCTGCACATAACGCCAAGCCCGGTGCCAGCTCTGCGCTCAGCTCCGGACGCAGGAATAACGAAAACCATAGTCCAGCGCCCGGAGCGGAAATCCATTCGCTTCCGCGCCGTCCGCGCCCGCGCGTCTGCTTCTCGGCTCCGAACAACGCACCGTGCAAGGCTCCGCTCTTGGCGGCCGCCAACGCGTCATCGCTCGTCGACGTGGTCTCGTCACGCCAGCTCGCCGCGCGCCCCAACGTCACTTTGCGCGCGGCGCATTCGGCCTCGAAACGCGCTAAATCGAAGCCGCTCATCCGATGCGCTCGATATCGAGCCCAATGTCGGCGGCTGGTGCGGAGTGGGTGAGCGCGCCGACGCTGGCGATATCGACGCCCAGCTCGCCTAGCTCTTTCACGCGCGCCAATGTCAGGCCGCCCGACACCTCCACGATTGCGCGGCCGCGCGTCTTGTCCACGGCGGCTTTCAACGCCGCGGTCTCGAAATTGTCGAGCATGACGATCTCGGCGCCCGCGGCCAGCGCTTCGTCGAGCTGTGCCAGTGACTCGACTTCGATCTCGATCCGGCTGGTGTGCGGCGCATGCGCACGCGCTCGCTCGATAGCCGAGCGGATCCCACCAGCCGCCACGATGTGGTTGTCTTTGATCAGTATCGCTGAGCCCAAGCAGTCGCGGTGATTGTGACCGCCGCCGAGCCGCACCGCGTAGCGCTCCAGAAAGCGCAGCCCCGGCGTCGTCTTGCGCGTGTCGGCGATCCGCAGCTTCGAGCCGGCCGGAATCGCGTCGACGAACGCGCGCGTTAGCGTGGCCACGCCCGACAAGCGCTGCGCGAAGTTCAACGCCGTCCGTTCGGCCATCAAGATCGAGCGCGCCGAGCCCTCGGCGATCCACAAGACATCCCCCGGCTTGGCGCGGCTGCCTTCGGCCAAGCGCTCTTCGACCCGCAGCCCTGGATCCACTTTGTAAAACGCGCGCGCGAACACGTTGCCGCCGCACACAATCAGTGGCGAATGCGCGACTGCCCGCGCCACTGCGCGTTCTTCCTCCGCCACCACCGCCGCGCTCGTCACGTCTCCGCCCGCCAAATCCTCGGCCAGCGCGCGCTCCACCACGTCATCCAACAAAAAATCCGGGAGCAAGGTGTCGGGAGGCTAATGCACGCATCCTAAGTCTCCCAGATTTTTTCACAGGGAGGACGGGAGGACGGGAGGTACGCGAGGTTTTTGTTGTTCGAGTCGCGCGGTGGCGAGCGGCAACTGCGCAGTCATTTGTCAACGTCGGGCGTCTCGACCCAAAAAATTCTCGCCTCGCGGACCTCCTTTTCTCCCTGTGAAATCTCAAGCCGCTCAATGGAAGTAGGAATGCAGCAGGTACGCGCTGAACAAGTTGCACATCGCATGAAAAGCGACTGACGCGCCGATGCCGCGTGAGCGGACGCGCAAGAAGCCGAATATCAACGATGGAAAGAACACCGCGAGGCGAGCGGCGTTCAGCTCCGTGAACAAGTGCCCGGCGGCGAAGATCGCGCTCGTCAGCAGCAGGCCCCAGCCGACCCGCGCCCCGAGAATGTTTACCTTCCCGCCCAGCTCACGCTCGAGCGAAGTTTGCAGGTAGCCGCGGTAGAAGGCTTCTTCCGGCAGCGCGATTACCAAAAGCTGTCCGAGCGCGTCCGCGAACACCGGGCCAAGCGGCGCCGGATGGAAGCTGTCGACCTTCCACCAGATCCGAAACCCGAACCAGAAGCACGGGTAGATGAGGAGCGCGGCCCCGAGCGCGTAGGCGAGCGCCTCGAGCCCCGAGCGCAGTAAGCGCGCCGCCGAAAGTGGCGCTGGCTCGAGTAGCCCCCCCAACGACAACCCAAACTCCTGAATCTGCTCCGGGTCGTCGCTCCTCGCGACCAGCCAGTAGGTCGCCAAAAGGAAGGTGAAGCCGACGCCCGTGGCCGCCCAGCTGTCCGGGAGCAGGTAAGACAGTGCGGTCGCCAGGGCGGTCACGCCCGCGGCGATGCCGAGCGACCGCCCTAGAGCGGCCCGCCGGGATGGCGCTTCAATAGGCGAAAGGCCGCTCACGCCGGCTTTCTCCCGCTCAGAAGCAATTTTCCGGCTGGGTCCGAAGATTCGTTCGCGGTCCAAGCGCGCGGACCTCCCAGGATTTTCAGGCTTGAGCTAAGGTCGCGCCCCACGTCAGCGCGCCCTCCGCCGTAAACGCGCCTGCCGATAGTGCACTCACTGCGAGGACCCATGCTCGATCCGAATCTGCCCGAAATCACTCCGGCTCGTAACCCGAACTTGCCCTCGCCCATCGTCGATTTTGCGAAGTGGCCGCCGGATGACGGAATGCCAGGCGTGCCCGCTGGCGGTGGTGGAGTCCCGGCCGGTGGCGGCTACGATTCCGGTGACGGTAATTTCAAGAAGGGCCGTACAGCTCCGATCGCGATCCTGATCGGCGTGCTGGCGGTCGGTGGCCTGGGCGCCTTCTTGGCGCTCGGCGCCAGGCAAGACGCCGCCAAGCTCACGGTCGAGCAAGGCGAGGCCGAGAAGAAGAACATCTTCGTGCTGCCGAAGGCCGAGCAAACGCCCAAGTGGCGCGAGTGGGCGATCGGCGAGAAGAGCCAGGGCAGCGACGAAGTACGGATGGAAGCGCTCAAGCAGCTGGCTTGGGCAAAAGATCCGGAAGGCGTCAAAGCGGCGATCGACGCACTCAGCTATCCGACCGAGCCGATGCAAGCGATGGCCGCGACGGCGCTGGCCGAATACGGCAGGCCGATGGGTGAGGCCGGGCGCGAGGCGCTGTTGGCCGCACTTAAAAAGGCTGGTTCCGGCGCCAAGCCGCAGATCGCCTGGGCGCTGGTCGTGCTCGGCGAAACGCGCGCGCTCGACGAAGTGATGGAGCTGTACCGCGCTGGTTTCCTGTCGAAGGTGCAGCGGTTGGGCGGCGGTGTCGCGTTCGACACCGACAAGGTCGTGCAGCTAATCAGCTTGGACAAGCTGGCGACGATGTCGAAGGACAAGAGCCCGGCGGTACGCCAGCTCGTCGCGACGGTGCTGTCAGCCAACGCCGAGCCGAAGTGGACCGACACGCTGATTCAGCTGGTGCAGGACCCCGACGCCGAGGTCGCCCGTCAAGCGGCGCCCGGCCTGGGCAAGATCGGCGAGGCGCGCGCGCGCGATCCGCTGATCGAGGCGATGAAGACGACCGACAAGGACAGCCGCAACAAGTACCTCGAGGCGCTGCGTGACGGCATCGGTACCGACGGCTTGGTGCTCGGTCTGGCGTCGGTCACCCAAGACGACGAGAAGCTGTCTTGGTACCAGAAGAAGCAAATCTTCGACATGATCATGGCCTTGAACGACCCGCGCGGCGGCGATCGGTTGTTCGAGTTCATCGAGAAGAAGCCGCACATTCACTACCAAACGCGGGCCGCGATCGCGCTGGCTGCGATTGGCGACGTGCGGGCCGTGCCGACGCTGGCCAAGCGTTTGCGCATGGATCCGCTGAAGATCTACAGCGACCAGTACGACTGGGAGATGATGCTGAAGCGCGACGACAACGAGCGCGTCGTCGCTTCGCGCATGATCGCCGATTTGGCGATGCTACACCCCGAGAAGCGCGCGCAGATCGCCGAGCAGGCGGAAGACGCGGTGATCTTCTGGATTCACGAGCAGCCGTCGCCGCACGCCAACGGCCTGCGCGCATTGGCCGCGATGGAGTCGACCAAAGATCTCGAGGCGCTGCGCAAATGGGCCAACCCGAACGTGCCGCTGCCCAAGGAAGGTCAGCAGCCGCCGATGCCGGAAGAGTGGGTCGTCGCTCAAAGCGCGATGCGCTACGTCGGTTGGCTCAAGGATCAGCGTTCGTGGGGCGTGCTCGAGAAAGCGCTCACGGCGCGACCGAAAGAGCTCGACGTGACGATGGACGGCCTGAACGTCGGCGGCGTCGCGATCTTGGGCATGAGCCTGCGCGCGATCGGTGTTGGTGCAGCCGAAGGCTTCTCCGAGTGGCGCGATCACAAGGCGTTCAAGCCGCTGTTCGACTACGCCCAGGAGCCGAAGAATAACGACCAGTCGCGCATGCACGCCTGTGCGGCGCTGGCGTGGGTCGCCGAGCAAGAAGACTTCATCGAGATCGCCAAGAAGATTCAGGAATACTCGAGCGAAGAGAAGCCGGACCAAATCCGACGCGCTTGCTTCCTCGAGACCTTGATTCAGCGTCCGGTGCCCGGTACGGCCGGCGCTTTGATGTCCCTGATGACGCCCGGCTCGGCGGTCGAGACTCGGCATCAGGTGGCGCGCGCGATCGCCAAGGGGGGCTTCGACGCCGCCATCGAAGCGCAGCTGTTCAAGATGATGGAGAACGACGCGCTGGTGAACGACGCCGCGCTGGCGCTGATGCTGGGCGGCACGCCCGACACAGCCGCGCGCGCCGTCGCGCTGTATGCCAACAAGCCGAAGGCCGCGCTCGATGAACTCGGTGACCTTTGGTACAACAGCTTCGGTTACTGGTCGACCGAGGATCTCGAGAGCGGACTGATCTTCAAGTTCGTCGATAACGCCGAGGCGATCAGCAAGCTTAGCATTCGCATGACCCAGCAAGAGTGGGCGCGCGTGATGCTGATGAAGCAGTTCGACAACCTCGACTTCGACAACGGCCCGCACTCGTTCACGCGCGTCGTGTTGCGCTACCGCTTGTGGCAGATGGCCAAGGCCGACGACGCGGGTAAGCGCGCCGGCGCGATTCGCGCGCTCAAGTTCATGAAAGAGCAAGGCGTGCTGTTGGCGCTGCGCGACGCGAGCGGACCGGCGGGCGAGCTGGCACGCGCCGCGTACTTCGAGTTGATGAACCCGAAGGTCGTGCTCGACGGCGTCAAAGTACCGGACAACAAGAAGGGCGAATGATGCTGGCCCCGAAGGGCGGTCTCGCACTGGCGCTTTGCCTGGTGCTGACCGCCTGCGGGGCGGCCAAGTCGCGCCCGCTCGCGGCGGCCACACCGCAAGCGAATAACGACGCGCCGCTGCCGAGCGCGACGACGGCAACCGCGCCTGAAAGTTGCGCGAACGCCGTCGACGACAACCACAACGGCCTGATCGACGAAGGCTGCGGCTTGTCGCTCGGCCTGGTGCAGTTCCTCGCCGGCTGGAGCGCCCCGAAAGCCGACGTCGACCTGCGCGTGGTCGATCCGAACGGCGAGCTTATCGAAGTCGGGCGTGTCGCCCGCAGCGGCTTGACCAAGGACCGCGATTGCCCCGGACGTGGCACCGAGTGTCAGGGCAAGAACCTCGAAAACGTGTACCTGGCCGAGGGCGAGCCGCTGAAGGGCGAGTACCGGTTGCGGCTCCGTCTGGAGTCCCTGGGCGGTGAAGCGCCGCCGATCCGCGTGACCCTGGGCACCCGGCTGGGCGCGACGTCACGGTCCTACGAGCTATTGCTGGAAACGCCCGAGTCCGAGCGCGAAATCCGCCTCACTTTTTGACGGTCTGCGGCAATTTCGCGGCGGCATTCACCTTGCCGGAATGAATCGGCGCTGGCATGGCTTCTGGGCGGCAGAATGCTATTGTCATCTAGCTCCGCACTACGGCACTGTCCCCGCCGCCCGGAGGCCTAAAACATGGGTTCGCTCTCACCAATCCACTGGCTCATCGTCATCGTTATCGTGCTCTTGGTCTTCGGCCCGGGACGGCTCGCTGGTGTCGGCAAAGGCCTCGGCGAAGGCATCAAGTCCTTCAAGAAGGGCCTGAATGACGACGAGGACGACAAGCCTGCCGCCCCCAAGGCGCAGATCACCGAGAAAAAAGACGAGCCTCCGGCGCCCACTGCCTGACGCTCGCGCGAGCGCTGCTAGCGCGCTCGCTATGACTTTGGTCGGTTGCTCGACGTCGTGTGCTGCGCCTCTTGGCGGGCGCTCCAGATGATCACGGCGACGACGGCTACGAACGGAATTGCGGCGGGGAAGAACATGTCAGCCGCGGCATTGTAACCCAGATCCTGGCCAAAGTTGGCAGGGTCGATGGGCCGTGCCAAGGATCGAGCGATGTCCGCCGCCGCAGGGCTCACCGGCTCGGTCCAGCGCGCCTCCGCGCTGGCGGCGTTCGCGCTGTTACTCGGCGCGGTCCCGGGACGAGCCGAGAGCACCGAAGCTGCCACGGCCCACGCCTCGTACGCGGAGCCGCTCCCGTCGCCGATCGTGGCCAAGACGTCGCCCGGATCGCGCTGGGTAGGCTTGTCCCAGCAGCAATGCTTGGCGGAGGTGGCTCGCCGTAAGCTTGGCGTCACGCGCTTCCGCGGCGCGGCCGTCGGGGTCGCGACACCCGTCAGGGTGACGGGGCCGATCGCCGGCGTGCGCTTCGTGACACCCGGCAGCAAGAGCCCGTACGGCATCTTGGATTGCCGGCTGGCGCTGGCGCTCTCGGACTTGGCGCCATTGCTCAAACGCCACGACGTGGTCGAGGCGCGCGTCGACAACATGTACCGCCCGCACGCGCACTTGCCCGGTAAGAAAAAGCCGAGCCAGCACTCGTTCGGCCTAGCGATCGACATGACGCGGCTGAAGCGCGCCGACGGCACCGAGCTGGTCGTCGAACGCGATTTTGAAGGCGCGATCGGTGAGCCCGTGTGCGGCGAGAGCGCGCGGGCTCGGCCGGAGCTGTCGGGCGAAGCCTCCGACTTGCGCGACCTAATCTGCGACGTTGCGCGCTCAGGCCTGTTTCATCACATCCTCACGCCCAACCATGACGCCGCCCACCACGATCACTTCCACCTCGACATCGCCCGCGGCGCCCACCAACGCATCATCGAGTAACGCCCCGAGCCCGAGAGAACAGGAAGGCGGGAAGGCGGGAAGGGCAGAGGAAGGTCTTGGGGGTGGCGATGCCGTTGCCTCGAGGCGATGGATTCGCGACTCGGCTTCGGTCGCGTGCTCGAGCAAACAAAACCTTCCCGTCTTCCCGCCTTCCTGTTGTTTCGATCTCGCTCGAACGCGGTCGTTGTGGAGCTGGGTTGGGAGGCCCGGTTTCGTTTGGGGCGGTGCCGCCCCGCTGGGCGGCGAGACGGGCCTACCAGGCATGTAGGTGATTGGCGCCTTCGGGTGCAGGCAGCGGGCAATGTTGTGGTGGCGTTAGATAACCCAGCGCAGTTGGATGTTTTCTGATTCGTTTTGGGGGCCTCGTGCAGACCATTCCATCACGATGCGTGGAACTGGTTTTGCAACCGCCTTTGTCGTCGCCTGGGGTTTGGCGATCGGCTCGGGTTGTACCGCGAACATCGGCGGGGAGCCTCAGGCTGGGGCGGGGCTGAGTGCAGTGGGTGGCAGTAACGGAGCTAGTGGTGCTGGCACCACGGGTGGCGGTAGCGGCAGCGTAGCGCCGCTGGGGGGGCCCGGGCGCGTGGTGATGCACCGGCTGAACATCGCCGAGTACGACAACACCGTGCACGATTTGCTCGGCACCGCGCTGCGCTTGTCCGAGAATTTTCCGCCTGACGACACCGCGTTCGGCTTCGACAACGTCGCGTCGGCGTTGAGCATGACCGATGTCACCCTCGGGTATTACATCGACGCCGCGAAGAAGCTGGCCGCTGAGGCGTTGACCCCGGCCAAACGCAGCAGCGTGGTGCCGTGTGACGTCGCGACCGGTAAAGAGACGTGCGTCACCAGCGCGCTCGGAGCGTTCTTGCCGCGCGCCTGGCGTCGCCCCGTGCAACCTGATGAAATCGCGCGGCTGGTCGCGCTGTACACGGCCAACAAGGCTGATGGCGCCACTGACGACGAGGCGCTCGGCCGCGTATTGCAAGCGACGCTGTTGGCACCCGAATTTCTGTTCCGCATCGAGCACAACTCGGGCGTAGCCGGCGTGCGCCCGCTCGACGGCTACGAGTTGGCGTCACGGCTGTCCTACTTTCTGTGGTCGTCGATGCCGGACGCACCACTGACGAGCGCGGCCGCCAGTGGCGTGCTGACGGACAATGCTGGTCTGACCGCGCAAATCACACGGCTTTTGGCCGATCGCCGCGCGGCGGCGTTTGCCGACAGCTTCGGTAGTCAATGGCTCACGCTGCGCAGTCTCGACAACGTGCACCCCGACGCGATGGTCTACCCGGGCTTCGACGACGCGCTACGCACCGCGATGCGTGACGAGACGATCCACTTTTTTGCCGATATCGCGGCCGGTCAACGGCCGTTGAACGAGCTACTCACGACGACCTCCGGCTATGTGAACGACCGGCTAGCCCAGCACTACGGCCTTGCGGCGGTGGGCTCGTCGACGCCGATGTTCGTGGCGTTGCCGGCGGCGCGCGGTGGCCTCTTGACCCAAGCCAGCATTCTCACGGTGTTGGCGCACCCAAAAGAGAGCGCGCCGGTTTTGCGCGGCAAATGGATTTTGAATCAGCTGTTGTGCCGCGAAATGCCACCACCGCCGCCCGACGTGCCGCAAGAGCCGGCCGCCGCCAGCGGCACCTCACGTCGCGACCGCCTCGCCGCGCACCGCGTCGAACCGGTATGTAAGAGTTGCCATGACCTGATGGATCCGTTGGGTCTTTCGCTGGAAAACTACGACGGTATCGGTCAGTTTCGCACGATGGACAGCGGCGTGCCGATCGACCCTTCGGGTAGCTTGGCCGACGGCACCAGCTTCAAGACGCCGCAAGAGCTGTCGCAAGTCATCGCCCAAGATCCGGCGCTGCCGCGCTGCGTGGCGCAGCATCTGTTCACCTACGGCCTCGGCCGCGCCCCGCGCGCTGGCAGCG
This sequence comes from Polyangiales bacterium, assembly GCA_038252755.1. Lineage (GTDB taxonomy): Bacteria > Myxococcota_A > Polyangia > Polyangiales > Polyangiaceae > PMG-095. Next base: position 190,556 of record JBBSAB010000001.1, read on the forward strand.
GTTTCGACGAAGCCACCGTCGACAGCACGAACAAGTCGTTCGTCGACGCGGGTCAGCGGTTCCCCAAGCTGATCGAGGCGCTCGTCATGTCCGACGCCTTCCGCCAGCGTGAAGACGAGGCGGCACCATGAAAAACCAAGCGATTTCCAGCCGCGGCTTCCTGTCGCGCCGCTCATTGTTGCGTGGTGCCGGTGTCACTTTGGCGCTGCCGTTCTTGGAGTCGGTGGCGCCGCGCGGGCTGCGCGCCGCCGAGCCCACCGCGCCAGTGCGCCTGATGTACTGGTTCATCCCGAACGGCATCCTGTACAACCAGTGGATCCCGAAAGTGGTCGGCGCCCTCGATCCTGCCGCGGCGCCGGCGAGCCTCGTGCCGCTCGCTACTGCGGGCGTGCTGGGCGACGTGAACATCTTGTCCGGCGTCGACAACCTGTGCGGCTACCCCGAAACCGTCGGCGACCACGCCACGGGCGCCTCGGCCATGCTCACCTGCGCTCCCGCTAAAAAGGTGATCGACGGCGTCGAGCTCGGCATCTCGGTCGACCAAGTGGCGGCGGCCGCGCTCGGCGCGAAGACACCGCGTCCATCGCTCGAGCTCGGCATGGCCAAGTCCGGGGGCGTCGGTGACTGCGACTCCGGCTATGCCTGTGCCTACGCGCAATCGCTGTCGTGGAGCGACAAAACGACGCCGCGGCCCAAACGCACCGACCCGAAAGACGCCTGGCTCTGGCTGCTAGGGACCGCAGACGCTTCGCTCACCGTCGAACAGCGCGAGCGGATGCGGCGTGGCGACAAGAGCGTGCTCGACTACTTGGTGACCGAAGCGTCCGGGCTATCGCCGAAGCTGACGAGCGAGGATCGGATTAAGCTCGATCAATACCTGACCAGCGTCCGCACCGTCGAAAAGCAGCTCGATTCAGCGGCGGTGCCGCTCGAGTGCCAGAACCTGGCGCCGCCCGCGAACAGCACCGACTACATCAAGCGCCTCGGCGCGATGATGGACGTGATGGAGTTCGCGTACCGTTGCGATCTCACGCGCGTCATCAGCTTCGGCTTGGGCAACGCGTTCGGCCCCGGACCGATGCCGTGGATCGAGATCGGCGACGACTACCACGCGCTGACCCACCGCATGACCGAACCGGGCGTACCCGAGCAGGTCGCCAAATGCATCTTGTGGGAAGTCGAGCAGATTGGCGTGTTCTTGAAGCGACTCAAGGCGATACCCGAGGGCGACCACAACGTGCTCTACAACACCGCCATGTTCGTCTCGTCCGACGTCGGTGAGGGCGGCCCCCACAACCACGACAACATGGCGTGCTTGATCGCTGGTAACGCCGGTGGGGCGATCGCCAGCGGCCGGCACATCGCCTACAAGCCCGAAGACCCGAACGCGCGCAGCCTGGCGCGCCGCCGCACAGCGGCTGATCGCGCTGCCGGGCTGAAGATCCCGAACAGCAACCGCATGGCCAACGTGCACCTGTCGTTGCTGCAGGCCGCCGGCGTCCCCGCCGTAAGCTTCGCCGACAGCACCGGCCCGATTCCGGGCCTGCTCACGACCTAGTCTGCGTTTCGCCAGGAAAAGTGCGGCGTTTTGGCAGACGCTCGTGAATCAACTATGATTCACAAGCGATGAAGACCGCCTCAATCAGGGATTTGCGAACGCGGTTCCCGGAGGTGCGCAAGCTGCTAGAGCGCGAGGGTGAGGTTGTGGTCACTGAGCGCGGCAAGCCAGTGATTGTTCTGCGCGCGTACGACGCAGGAGCAGCCGCCAAGCGGGCGCCAGTCGACTATTTGAAACGGCTTCGCCGCCGCATGCCGGTCGGAATCTCGCGTGCAAATCGCGTCGCGCTCGACGAGGCCGATCGTGGCGAGCGCTGAGCGAACCTACGTTGACCCGAGCGCCCTTCGGGCTCTCTACCTTCACGATGAGCGCTCCGCGCGGTTCTGCAAGTGGCGGCAACGTTTGCGCGGACAGCTGCCGCTGACCCGCTTTGGGCGCGCGGAAATTGTCAACTCGCTCTGGTTGGCCGTGAACCGCGGGTTGATCGACGCGAACGTCGCCCAGGCCGCCGTGGCAGACCTCGACGTCGACGTGGCTCAAGGCCGGCTCGCCCTGGTCGACGCGCTCTGGCGGCGCACGCTGGATACGGCGACGGAGTTGAGCCAGGCCCATACCGCGAAGCTTGGGACGCGCACGCTCGATGTGCTTCACGTGGCGACGGCCGTCATGCTCGAGGCAACTCACTTCGTTTCCTACGATGTACGCCAGCTAGCCTTGGCGGAAGTCGTCGGCTTCAAAGTCCTCTCGCCCTAAGGTAGCTTTCAGCCTTCGGCCGCGGCGCTCTTCGGCTTCATGCGCTCGCGCAGGATCTCGATCAGCATCGGTAGGATGCTGATGAAGATGATGCCCATGATCACGAGCTCGAAGCGCTTCTTGACGATCTCGCTGTCGGCGAACATGTAGCCGAGCGGCACCAAGAAGCCGACCCACAGCGCGGCGCCAACCACGCTAAAGGTGATGAAGCGCTGAAATTTCATCTGACCAATGCCGGCGACGAACGGCGCGAACGTGCGCACGATGGGCACGAAGCGCGCCATGATGATCGCCTTGCTGCCGTACTTCTCGTAGAACAGCTGCGTCTTGACCAAGTGCTTCTTGTTCAGCAGCCGCGACGTCTCGCTGTTGAACACCCTCGGGCCAACGAAGCGCCCGGCGAAGTAGTTCACGCAGTCGCCCATCAACGCGGCCGTGAACAACACCGCCATGACGACTGGCAGGCTGGGCACGAAGCCGTCGGCCGGCAACCCGAGCCGCACCGGATCCATCGCGCACAAGACGCCGATCGCAAACAGCAGCGAATCGCCCGGCAAGAACGGCATCACTACCAGCCCGGTTTCGACGAACACGATCGCGAACAGCGCAAAATAGAGCGACGGCCCCATCGTCTGCGTCATGTGCACGAGGTGCTTGTCGATGTGCCGAATGAAATCGAGAAGGGCGAGAATGGGGCTCAAAATTGGTCCTGAAGTGAAGGGTGCTCCCTACGGCTCTTTCGCAGCAGCTGCAAGCTGAACCGCAGGATTTGCGCGATTCTGCGGGGCGAGTCGCGACGTGAGCATGATAGGGTGCCGCCTCGATGTCTGCGTGGCGGCTGATCAAGAAATACGCGCTCCAATTTTTTCGCGCTCGAGCAGTCATGCTCAAGAACACGCGGCTGATTGCGGCGCGGGTCGGTGAGTTGGAGGCGCGTGACGATACCGCGAGGGCGCCGCGGTTTCGTTACCCCGGCGTCGCCGAAAGCGACGCGCCGTTCGCGCAGTTGACGTCGAGCTTGTGTCGCCAGCAGGATTTCAGTAGCGCGGCGTATCACGCGTGGTGCGCGCGCTTCGGTCAACGCCGCAAGTGGCACAGGAAGCAGTGGGAGTACTTCTTCATCCTGCAGAGCCTGTATGAGCGCGGCAAGCTGCAGCCTGGTCAGCACGGGCTCGGCTTCGGCGTAGGCAAGGAGCCGCTGGTGTCGGTGATGGCCGCACTGGGAGTGAGCGCGCTAGCCACCGACATGGCCGTGGACGCAGCGAAGGCTCAGGGTTGGGTCAGCACCAATCAGTTTGCGTCGGCGCTGGCCGATCTCAACGGGCGTGGCTTCTGTCCGGCGGACGACTTCGCGCGCTTGGTTACGTACCGTGAGGTCGACATGAACGCGATTCCAGGGGACATCGGCGAATTCGACTTTATCTGGTCGTCCTGCGCCTTTGAGCACTTGGGCACACTGCGCCACGGCGTCGACTTCGTGCTCAACAGTTCAAAGCACTTAAAGTCAGGCGGCGTTGGTGTGCACACGACCGAGTACAATCTATCGTCTGACGACGTGACGATTGAGTCGGGACACACGTCGCTCTACCGCAAACGTGATCTCGAGGCGCTCGCTGAAGAGCTTGGCCGTCAGGGCTGTCGGTTGGTGCCGCTGAATTTCGAGACCGGAGATGGCGTGTTGGACCATTGGGTTGACGTGCCTCCGTTCCGCGACAACGTGCACCTGCGCCGCCAACTCGAGGAGTTTTCGGTGACTTCGATTGGGTTGATCGTCGAGAAACTCTGACGCGCAGTCTGCGCCGGCTTTTGTGCCGGTGAGCAGCTACGCGCCCAGCGCCGCGTCGACCAGCGCCAATAGCTTGCCGACTCGAGAGTCCCAGTTGTTCTGGTTGGCTAGCTCCAGCCGTCGCTGTAACGCTGCTGGATCCGCGTCGGCGAGCGCGGCCTGGCACTGGTCGATGAACGCTTCGGGCGTCTCCGCTACGCGCACGGAGTCCCAATACTCGCGTACCGCCGGCAGCGGGCTGATGACGACGGGTCGCCCCGATGCCAAGAACTCGAAGAATTTGATCGGAAAGACAGCGCGCGTGTAGTCGTTGATGCGGTACGGGATGACCGCGACGTCGAAGCCCTTGAGGTAGGCGGGCAGCGTCTCGTAGTTGCGATGGCCGAGCAGGTGCACGTTCGGCAAAGCCTGCAGCTGGGCGACGTCGGTGCCGGGATCGGCCACGCCGGCGGGACCGACCAACACCAACGAGAAATTCGGCCGGGCTTTCGCCAGCTGCACGAGCCACTCCGTGTTCAACTTGTAGTCGCTGACGGCGCCGATGAAGCCGATGATCGGCTTGGGTAGCGAGGTGAGGTCGGCCGGCACCTGGGTCGACGGCTCCAGCGCCTTGGCGAAATGCTCGGCCTCACCGACGTTGTGGACCAAGTGCGTTCGCCCAGGCGCGAGCGCTTGCTTGGAGTCGAACAGCGCCTGCGCCGTGCACGAGACGACACCGGCGGCCGCGCACAACTGCCGCTCGCGCCCGGCGATCCAAGCCTTCGCGTCTCGAAATTCCGGGAACGCCGTGTACTCGTCGACGCAGTCGTAGACGATCAACCGGTGCGGGAGTCGGGCAACGGCGGCGCCGTAGCCGGGGTGATAGACCCACAACACGGCGTCTTCGATGCCCTCGGCGGCGAGCAAGCGCCCGATCGCGTTGACGCGATGTTCGAAGTCGAGGCGCTCACGCAGCGGGTGGTTGCGCGGCAAAAAATTGAGCCAGGTCGGTGCCCACACGTCCAGCACCTGCAGCGAGGGATTGATGCGCCGTACCGCGGGCAGGCGCCACACGTTGTGCAGCCTGACGCGCGTTTCCGGATCCGCCTCGCGCGCGCGCCGGACGAACTTGAACGGGCTTTGCCCGCCGAAATTCACGAACAACACCCGGTGTTGCTGCGCGACTCGGCTCATCACGTGCTGCTTGTTGGTCCACATGCCGTCCTCCCACGGCTGGGACGAGAAGCAGACGATGGTGAGTCGCTTTGTCACACTGGACCTTCCCAACTGAGGCGGTCGAACGCCGTGAGGCAGCGCACCCAAGCGGCCTGCGTGGCCTGGACGCTGGCGTGCTCGGTCACCCAAGCGCGGGGGGTGTAGCTCCGACCGTCGAGCGACGCCAAGAATACGCGCGTTGCCAGCAGCAGCGCCGACGGATCGCCGAAAGCGACGGCTGGCTCGACTAGCTGCACGTCGAAGCTTTGATCGCTGTCGAGCATCAAGCCCACGCGGCTGAAAAGGCACGGCAGATTCATCGCCATCGCCTCGTTGCACACGATGCTGTTGCCCTCGTAGCGACTGAGGTGGACGAAGGCCGCGGCTTTGCGCATGCGGTTGGGCACCTCAGCGCTGGCACATGCGAGCGCTTCGAAGCGGTACTCGGGCAGCGCGCGGGCGAGTCGCTCGAGCACGTCGCGCCCTTTGTGCTCGGAGCGAGCGTCGTGTAGGACCAGCCGCGAGCCTGCGTTGTCGAGCTGACCGTCGAAGCGCTGCAGGTCGACCGGGTGGTAGATGACTGCGGCGCCAGGGCTGCCCGCGGCACGCGTGAAGGCGGCGTCAATCCAGTGAGCGCAGGAGGTCCAAGCGACCTTCGGCCTGCGAGCTGCGCGCAGCTGGCGGGCCGCCAAGCCAAGGTCGTAGATCGACCGAGTGACTCGAAATTTACGCCAAGCTGCGCCGTGCCGAAAGCCGATCAACGGGACGTCTCGCGGCCAATCCAGCACCATTTGATTGTCGCAGATCACCGGCAGGCGTTCGCGACGCACCCGCGCTTCGTCGCGCGTCGCAGGCGTCATGAACTCTACTTGTTCGAAGCTCAGCCGTAGGTTGTGCGCGAAGCTCTCGACGCCGCCGCGTGTGGTGTCGGGATCGAGCCTCGAATAGTGGACGACTCTGCGGGGGATCCGCGTCGGCATGGACCGCACCGGGTGTACCACGCGCTCGCCGGCGCGTGGCGCGGCTTATGCTACAAAGCGACTCGTATGCCGTTGGCCAGTCTGATCGATGTCGCGCGTGGCGTCCGGCGCCGCCTGGCTGGCAAGCCGCGGCAAGGTGTGGAGCTGGCTGTGCCGTTCGAACACCTGGGCAGCGACTATGGCGGCTACGGTGTGGTGCTCGACTCAATCGCGCCCGGCGCCATCGTCTATTCCTTCGGCCTGGGTGAAGACATCTCATTCGACTTGGCCTTGCTGGCGCGCGTCGACTGCCAGGTGTTTGGCTTCGACCCCACCCCGCGCTCGATTGCCTGGGTGAACGCCCAGAACGTGCCAGCAGCTTTGCGGGTTCGAGAGCTCGGCGTTGCCGACTACGATGGCGTTGCCAGCTTCGCGCCGCCCAAAAATCCCGCCCACATCTCGCACAGCTTGCTCGAGTCTCCTGGAAGCGACTCTGCCGCACGCGTGGAGTTTCAAGTCCGGCGCCTCGCCACCTTGATGGCCGAGCTTGGGCACGCCTCGCTCGACGTGCTCAAGATGGACGTCGAAGGCGCCGAGTATTCGGTGCTTGACGACTTGCTACGCGGCTCGGTTCGGCCTCGACAAATCTTGCTCGAGTTTCACCACGGCATGCACGGCATCCCGGTGTCGCGCACGGAGCGAGCGCTAGCCGCGCTCCAGAGCGCGGGCTACCGCATCTTCGACGCGCAGCCGAGCGGGCGCGAATTTTCGCTGCTGCTCAGCGAGCGAACCTGAGCTTCGTCCAGTCGCGCAAATAGCGCCAGTCGCTGCGCGCGATGGTGCCGGTCAGGCTACCCAGCACCGCGAACGCGACGATTGTCACCATGACCGCGGCCAGCAACGACAACGCGGCCGAATCCGCCAACTGGTGTTTGACCAGCAGCGCCCCCAGCCCTGCGACGGCAGCCAGACCCAGGATGCGTAGGTAGCCGAGGAGCGGGAACACCTCGCGGGTTTTGAGGCCCGCGGCGCGCCCGATCGCCCAGACGTAGAACGCGACCGTCGGAATGAAGGCCAGCACCGTCGCCAACGCGGGCCCAATGAAGCCGATGAAATGCGTGAGCGGAATCGCGAGCGCGACGTTGGCGACGAACGACAAGAACGCTGCCTGCAGCACGTAGCGCGGGCGCCCAGCGGCGACGATCACTGACCCGAACGCCGCCACACGGCCTAGCGTGAGCGCCGAGTACAGCTGAAATACCGGCGCGGCGCCCACGTAGGCCTTCGTGAACATGATGCCCATCAGCTCGCGCGCGCCGACCACGAAGCCCATCGTCACCGGCAGCACGATCAAGCTCACCTTCAAGATCGTGGAACGCCAGGTCGCGATCGCCTCGCGCGGGGCGCCGCGCTTGAACGCCTCGACCATCGACGGCATGTACGCCGCGCCGACCGAATACGCGATCGTACTGATCACCGGCACCTGCCAGGCGCCGGCTTGGTAGTCGGCGAAGGCGGCGGCCGGAAAGCTGAGCAAGATCAGCCAACGATCGAACTGCTGATTCAATAGCGACACGATGTCGGTCGCGCCGAGCGGCAGAGCGAATCGGAACAACTGCTTCGGGCTGATCGAGCTTTTTGGCGACGCTTCGGCGCCGTACGCCAGCCGAATCGCCCACGGCAGTGACAGCCCAAACGCGAAGCGCGACACCGAATACCAAGCCGCCACGGTCCAAATCCCGTAGCCGAGCGCGACCGGAATCAGCGTCGCCGCGGTGGTGATGATCGTGCGCACCACGCCGAGCATCGATGCCTCTTTGGCGCGGTGCTCGGCGACCAGCAGGTTGGGGACCACGCGCGACGGCAGCTCCATCAATAACGATGGCGCGAGTAAGATCAGCGGTCGCAGTGAGATGCGCGCGCCGGCTTCGCTCGCCAGCGCGCCGGGCAAATTCTCGCCCCAAAGACCGATCGCGGCCGTAACCGCGGCGGACAACGCGCCTAGCGCCAGCATGATGAAGCCGACGCGCTTGGCGACGGCTTTCCGCTCCGGCTTGGCCAGGCTCGGCAAGTGGTACATCAGGGTTTGCGGAAACCCGAGCGTGGTGATCAGCGCCACCGTCTCGTAAACCAGGACCAACGCCATCAGCTCGGCGATGTCCGCTTTGCCGATCAGCCGTACCAACATCAGCGGTAGCAACGCGCTCGACAACGTCGCGAGCGTGGTGCCGAACACCAACGCGCCGGCTTGCGCGGACGGACTCGGGCGCCGCGGCGCTGGGGGAGCTTTGGCAGCCGTCATGGCGCGTTCAGGGCTTGCGCAAGAGACAGACCTGACCCTGCTTCCACGGCGCGAGAAAGACCGGCGTGCCCATCGCGCGCAGCGCATCGTGATAGTCGGTGCGTTGCGCGTCGTGCAGAATCAAGAGCCCGCCGGAGCGCAGCAGGTCGAAGCCCTCACGGATACAGAATCGGCGCGCGCGGCCGTCGACGAGCACGAAGTCGAACGCAGCGCCGCCGAGCGCCCGCGGCTTCCCCACGTAGCTCTGCATCAGCTCCGGCTCGTGCTCGGTGCGCGCATTCCAGGCGTTCTGGTCGGCATCCGACTGCTTGCCGGGGGGCAGCGGGCGATCGGGTAGCACGTGATGCAGCGACAACCGCGGGTCCTCGATCGCGTCGCGCACTTGCTCGAACCACGTGGCATCGTGCTCGACGCTCACCCATTCGCGTACGAATTCGCACTTTTGAAGCAAACTCTGCGTGCTGCCGCCGCAGCCCCACTCGAGGCAACGGCTCGGGGCCAGGGTGTGGAGCGCGGCCAGCACCTGTGAGTGCTCGATCGGGTCCATCCAGACTCGTAGCTCGGTCGGCATTGCGGCGGGGACTATGCCTTTAGGGCGCCCGTACGGCAATTTAATGCGTTCGCGCCAATCCGCCCAAACCTCGGGAGAAGCTCCAGAAAAATGCGGAGGAGCCCGCTTCCGCCGCGAACGCGGGCTAGTGTATAAAGGCCTGTTGTCCGAAGTCCTCGCTCGCGTGAAGAGCCGCGCCGTTGAGGGACCACGTGGTCCAGACGTGCTGCACCGAGTGAAGGTGCGTCGCGAGTGGCTCGCCGTGGGTGAGGTGGTCGAGCTCGAGCTGCCGCGTAACCTGGCGTGTGCGACGTGCGGTGGTGGGGGCTGCGACGCCTGCGGACGCTCCGGTGCGATCACGCTGCGCAAGCGCGACGAGCCCGCCGAAGTGGTCGAAGTCACGCTGCCCGCAAGGTCGAGTGACGAATTGCCCGACTCGCGCGGCATCACCTTGCGCATCCCCGAGCAAGGTGGGCTGCCCGAGCCGGGCTCGGACTTGCCGCGCGGCGTACTGCTGCTGACAGTCGTACCCAGCTCCGAGCCGGATCCGAACATCAAGCTGCTGCGTGGCGTGCCGTCCAAGCGTCCGCCGGCGTCGATCGTCGACAGCGACGAGATGCCCACCGGGCTCCTGGAAGAACCGGCGAAGCGTGGCGTTTCTGCAACGCGGGTGATCGTCATCGTTGCACTAGTGCTGTGGATTTTAGTGCTGATCTGGCTGCGCATGTCCGGCCGCGGCTAGCGCTGCAGCCAGCCTTGCCTGGCTGCTTTGGCTAACCGCGCGATTGAATTGATTTGGCTTGCGGCCTGGCGGCGGGGCTAAACTCCATTCCGCATGAATCCGATCCTGATGGCGCTGATCATCGTGTCCCTGAGCGGCGCGTTCGCGTGGAGCGCGCGGCGGCGGTGGCACCTGCTGAAGGTGGGTGACGCCACGTGGGAGAGCCGTACCGACCGAATCGGTGATCGGCTGAAGGCGGTTTGGACGTTCGCCTTCTATCAGAAGAAGATGCGCAACTACCTGGCCGCCGGGCTGGCGCATCAGCTGATTTTCATGGGCTTCGGTGTGCTGCTGTTGAGGACCTTGATGCTGTGGGGGCGCGGCTTCGAGCCGTCGTTCAACCTGTTCGTGCTCGGGCACGAGCCGGTGCTGGGCGTGCCGCTCGGGCAGATCTACTCGTTCGTCAAAGACATCTTCGCGATGCTGGTGATCGCGGGCGCCAGCGTGTTCGTCTATTTTCGCGCGATCAAGCGCGAGAAGCGCATGACGCTGAGCGGCGAGGGTCTGGTGATCCTCGGCATCATCATGACGATGATGCTGGCAGATTTGCTGTACGACGGCTGCAGCATCGCGCTGCGCGAGCGCTTCGGTGCCGGCCTGTGCGACGCCGACCCGTCGTGGTGCGCGCGCGCCGGCACGCTCTTGGCGCCGCTCGGCGCTGCGCAGGGCGCCGGTTACCATGTGTTTCCGGATCCGGGCGGCTCGCTGCTCGCGCAGCTGGTGGGCGGCCTTTCGGTGCCGACGCTGGTCGTGCTCGCGCACGCCGGATTTTGGACGCACTCGACGTTGGTGTTGGTGTTCCTGAACATCCTGCCGCACTCCAAGCATTTCCACATCATCACCGCGATCCCGAACGTGTTCTTGGGTGACCTCACGCCGCGTGGTCGACTGCGCCCGCTCGCGGAAACCACCGAAAAGCTGATGGCAGCTGTCGAGAAGGCGACCGAAGGCGAAGACTTGCTGTCGGCGCGGATCGGCTATGCGCGCATCAATCACTTCAGCTGGAAGGACGTGCTCGACTTCTACACCTGCACCGAGTGCGGCCGTTGCTCCGACAATTGCCCGGCGTTCAAGACCGGCAAGCTGCTGTCGCCGAAGCAATTCACGCTCGATCTGCGCGACCATCTCTACTCCCGCGAAACCGAGCTGGAGACCGAGAAGACGCTCAAACCCGTCGACTTGGTGCCGAATATCATCCATCCGGACGTGCTGTGGGCGTGTACCTCGTGCCGCGCGTGCGAAGAGCAATGCCCGGTCAACATCACGTACGTCGACAAGATCGTGCAGATGCGCCGCAACCTGGTGGTGATCAAGGGCGAGTTCCCGCAGGAGCTAGCCAAGCCGTTCGAGGGCATGGAGACCAACGGCAACCCGTGGAACCTGGCACGCGTCGATCGCACCAACTGGGCGACTGGCTTGGGGCTCAAGATGTTCTCGGAAAAGCCCGACGCCGAGGTGCTGTTCTGGGTCGGCTGCGCCGCGAGCTACGACGATCGCGCCAAGAAGATCGCGCGCGCTACGGCGCAGCTCTTGCTGTCGGCCGGCGTCGACTTCGCGATTCTGGGCGAGGAAGAGACGTGCACTGGCGATCCGGCGCGCCGCGCCGGCAACGAATACTTGTTCGCGATGCTGGCGGAGACGAACGCCGCCACGTTGAACGGTTACAAGGCGCAAGGCGGCATCAAGAAAATCCTCACCACGTGCCCGCATTGCTTCAACACGCTCGCCAACGAGTACCCCGACTTCGGTGCCAAATTCGAGGTGATTCATCACACCGACTACATGCTCGGCTTGGTGGCGGAGAAGAAGCTGGTGCCGAAGCAGCCAGTCAAGGGCCGCGTCGTCTATCACGACTCTTGTTACCTCGGCCGCTACAACGACATCTACGAATCGCCCCGTCAAATTCTGGAGGCGATCCCCGGCGTGGAGCTGGTCGAGGTCGACGGCTGGAATAAGAAGAAGGGCCTGTGCTGCGGCGCTGGCGGCGCGCAAATGTTCATGGAGGAGCAGAACAAAGACCGCATGAACGTGAAGCGCACCTTGCAGCTCGTCGACGCTTTGGGCGCACCGACCAACCGCGGCAACGCGCACGGACACGCACCCGACACGATCGCCAGCGCCTGCCCGTTCTGCATGACAATGCTCAAGGACGGCGTCAAATCGCAGTCCAAAGAAGAAGAGATCCAAAACCTCGACGTGATCGAGCTCTTGGCCCAATCCTGCGACATCCGCGAACCCGCCCCCTCCACCGGCGAAGTCGCGGCTCCGGCGGCTGAGTGAGAGGGAAACAACAGGAAGACGGGAAGCCGGGAAGGTCAGAGTAAGATTTGGGGTGGGGGCGCGGTTGGTTCGACACGAGTGCAGCCGGCGGCCCTCAGTCGCGTGCTCGAACAATCAAAATCTTCCCGCCTTCCCGCCTTCCTGTTGCCTCGCTGCTCGGGCCGCTGGCATTTGGCTGGGTACGCGATAGGCTCGTTGGGTCCGATTGATCTACGAGCCCAAGCCCATCATTCACGAGTTCGATACGCCTGACTTGGCGCCAGCCGCGCCCGAGCCGCCGGCGGGTTTCGACTGTGACCAGTGTGGCGAGCATTTCGATGTCGAGCCGGCTGGGTCGGGGCTGTTCATGTGGACCCGCGGCGACGAAGTGCGCTTCGAGGAGCCGCCGTTTTGCGAGGCCTGCGCGCAGAACGTGACGCTCGACGCGCTCACGCGCTGGGAAGCCGAAGAAGAAGAAGAAGGCTGAGGGCGCCGCCGCGCCAAGGCCACGCGCCGCCTCACATCAGGCCGAGTCTCAAGCGCTGCGCTTTTTGTAGCTCCAGATCGCCAGGGCATTGAAGAACAGCGCAAAGCCCGCGAGCCTGGCCAGCGTCGGCAAAAGATCCGCGGCGCTGCTGCCCTTGATGTAGACGGCGCGCACGACCGAGATGAAGTACGCGGGTGGGTTGAAGGCGGCGATCTGCTGCGCCCAGCGCGGCATGCTCTCGATCGGCGTGTACAGGCCGCCGAGCAAAATGAAAACCATCATGATGAAGAACGAGATCAGCGTGGCTTGCTGCTGGCTCTCGGTGATGGTGCTGACGAACAAGCCAATGCCCAATACGCCGACCAAGTACAGCGCGGCAAACCCATAAATCGTCAAGAATGAACCCGCCGGCCAGAGCTGGAAAGCGACGCGCGCCACCAGCATACCGATCGTGATCGACACCATGCCCAGCACCCAGAACGGGATCAGCTTGCCGAGGATGAACTCGTGCTTGCGGATCGGCGTCACGTTGATCTGCTCGATGGTACCGGCTTCTTTCTCTTGCACGATGTTGAGCGAAGACAAGAACGCGCCGACCATCGTGACCAGGATCGGCAGCAAGCCCGGCACCATGAACGCCGGGTAGTACACGTGCGGGTTGTACCAACTAGCCGTCGTGACCTCGATCACGGGCGAAAGCGGGCTCGGCAGCGCGGGTGGTGACTGCGTGCGTAGCTCGGTCTGAAACTGCCGCACCATCGCCAGCGCATAGGCCGTGCCGAGCCCGGCCCGCACGCCATTGACGGCGTCGGCGCCAAGCTGGAGCGAGCTGTGCCCGGTCTTGGCCAAGTCGCGCTGAAAACCCGGAGGGATGGTCAGCACGACGTCGGCGCGCCCCTGCTCCATCAGCTCGGTGCCTGCCTGGTAGTCGACGGGAGTCGCCACGATGCGAAAGTAGTTCGAGGCCGCCACCTTCTGGATTAGGCGTTGCGAGTCGCTCGTGTGATCTTGGTCTAGGATCGCGATCGCAATGTGCTTGACCTCGTAGTCCGCGGCTAGCGGGATCAGCAGCAGCTGCATCACCGGCATGATGAAGATCATGCGCAAGATGGTCTTGTCGCGGAAGATGAGCAGAAATTCCTTCTGCAAAATGTAGAAGAGGTTTCGCATCAGCTCAGCCTTTGCTTGAAGGTACGCCAGGCGATGGCGATCAGTCCCAAGGTCATGCCCGCCAAGATCAGCGTCGGTTTGACGATCGCCGCGAACCCCAAGTGCTTGATCATGATGTTGCTGGCGATCTGGTAAAACCACCTCGTGGGCACGACGTGACTGATCACCTGCAGCGGCAACGGCATGTTCTCGATCGGGAACATGAAGCCGCTGAACACCAGCGAGGGCATGAGCAGGCCCACCAGCGAAACGAACATAGCGGTTTGCTGCTGCTGGACCACGTTGGAGATAACGAGGCCCAGTGAGAGCGTCGCCACGATGAAGAGCAGGCTCTCCGCGAGCAAGAGCGGCAGGTTGGCGCCGGTCGGCAGGTCGAGCAGGCCGTAAGACAAGGCTAGGATGATCAGCACGTCGATCAGGCACAGAACCAAGTACGGCACGGCCTTGCCGAGGATCAGGATCAGCGGATTCATCGGTGAGACCAACAGCACTTCCATCGTGCCGCGCTCTTTCTCGCGCACGATCGACACCGACGTCATCATGGCGCCGAGCAGCATCAAGATCAGCGTCATCACCCCGGGCACGAACATGTAGCTGCTCTTGAGCTGCGGATTGTAAAGCATGCGCGTCTCGACCGCGATTGCGCCCGGCCGCACATGACTACCGCCCAGCTCCGTCTGATACTGAGCCACGATGGCCGTCGCGTAGTTGGTGACGGTGCTGGCTGTATTCGGATCAGAGGCGTCGGCGATCAGGCGGATTTGTGCGTGCCCCAAATGCCGCAAGTCGTGGTCGAAGTTCGGCGGAAACATCACGGCCAGGCGCGCATCACCGCGCCGAAACCAGCTTGCGATTTCGGCTTCGCTGTCGACGCGGCCCGAGTACGTGAAATAACTGCTCTCGGCGATGCGATCGGCAAGACCTACGGTCGATGCGTCGGGCGCGCGATCCAAAACCACGAAATTGCTGTTTTTGACCTCGTTCGACAGCGCGAAGCCGAACAGCAGCATCATCACGACCGGCAGCCCGAGCAGGATGAATAGGCTCCGGCGGTCGCGCAAGACGTGCTTGGCTTCTTTGAGCACAAAAGCGCGGAACATTTTGACGCCACTGACGTGGGGCAGCGCGCGCCGGTCAGTCGCCATGGCGCGTCGCCTTTCGGGCCAGGGCGACGAACAGCTCGTCGACGTTTGCCACGCCATGCTCGGCGCACAAGTCGGCGGGCTTGCCGATCGCCGCCACGCTGCCGTCGACCATGATCGAGACGCGATCGCAGTACTCGGCTTCATCCATGTAGTGAGTGGTGACGAAGACGGTCATGCCGCGCGATGCCGCCTCGAAGATCATGTCCCAAAACTGGCGGCGAACGATCGGGTCGACGCCGCCGGTGGGCTCATCCAAAAATACCACCTTGGGCTGGTGCACCGTCGCGACCGCGAAGCTGATGCGCTGCTTCCAGCCGAGTGGCAGGTCGTCGACCAGCTTGTCGGCGGCCGTGGCCAGGCCGAGCCGCTCGACGATCTCGGTCGTCTTGTGTTTGACCTGCTGGCCTGAGAGCCCGTAGATGCCGGCGAAGAAACGGATGTTCTGCTTGACGGTGAGCTTGCCGTAGAGCGAAAACTTCTGGCTCATGTAACCGATCTGCCGCTTGATCTGCTCGGCTTGGGTCATGGCGTCGAAGCCGGCGACGGTGGCGCGGCCGGAGGTGGGCTCGAGCAGGCCGCAGAAGATGCGCATCGCGGTGGTCTTGCCCGCCCCGTTGGCGCCGAGAAATCCGAAAATTTCACCGGCGGCCACCTGCAGGTTGATGGCGTTGACGGCGGTGAAGTCGCCGAAGCGCCGCGTCAGGTTCTCCGCCTCGATCACCCATTCAGTCATGTGTTTGCTCGTGGATGAGGTCGATGAAGACGTCTTCGATGTTGGGCCGGGTCGGGCGGAGCGACGCGCCCTCGTGCCCGCGCCCGCGCAAGTAAGCCAGCGCGGCGTCGGGACCACCTGCATCGGGTTCGAGCACCAAGTGGTGCTCTTGCCCGAACGCGAAGCAGTAACGAGTGCCTGGGTAGGCGCGCAGATCGTTGAGGATTGGGAACAGCGCCTTGCCCTTGACGGCGAACGTCTCGGTGGCGTGGCTTTCGAGCAAGCCGTTCAGCGTGTCGAGCGCGATGATCTTGCCCTTCTGCACCAGGGCGATGCGGTCGCAGCGCGCCGCCTCGTCCATGTACGGCGTCGAAACCACAATCGTGATGCCGCCGTCGCGCAGGCGCCCCAGCATGCCCCAAAAGTCCTTGCGTGAGACCGGGTCGACGCCGGTGGTGGGCTCGTCCAAGAACAGCACCTCGGGCGCGTGAATCAGCGCGCAGCACAGCGCAAGCTTCTGCTTCATGCCACCCGAGAGCTTGCCGGCCAGGCGCGTCTTGAACGGCTCGAGCTGGCTGTAGATGTCGGCGACCAAGTGGTAGTTGGCCTCGACCGTCGTACCGAACACGGTCGCGAAGAACGCCAGGTTCTCGGCGACGGACAGATCTTGGTACAGCGAGAAGCGTCCCGGCATGTAGCCGACAAGGCTGCGAATGGCTCGGAAGTCACGCACGACGTCGTGGCCCTGCACTGCCGCGGTGCCGTGATCGGCCAGCAGCAGCGTCGTCAGGATCCGAATCAGAGTGGTCTTGCCGCCGCCGTCGGGGCCGATCAGGCCGAAGATCTCGCCGGCCTCGACTTGGAAAGAGACATCGCTGAGCGCCGGCGTCTCAGCGCGCGGGTAGGACTTGCCGAGACCCTCGACGACCACCGCCGCCATCAGTTCACCGCCCCAGGCACTTAGAAGGCAACCTCGGCGTACATGCCGATTTTGAGCGAACCGTCGTTTTTTACACGGATTTTACTGGCGTAAACCAGGTTCGAGCGCTCGCTCTTGGTTTGAATGGTTTTTGGCGTGAACTCAGCCTTGTCAGATAGCCAGACCAGCGTGCCGGGCAGCTCGCGGTAGGCTTTGGCGCCCGCGTCGACGAAGACACGCACTTTTTGGTTGAGCTTCACCTGGGCCAGCTGGTCACCGGTGATGTACGCCCGCAGCACGATGTCGTTGAGATCGGCGATGCGGTAGAGCGGCTTGCCGGGCGTCGCGAACTCGAATTGTTCGGCGTACTTGCTGAGCACGGTACCGGCGATCGGGTTGACCACCTTGCACTTCTTGATCTGCTCTTCGATCGACGCGATGCGAGCTTGAGTGGGCGTGCGCTCGCTTTCGGTGGCGCGGTTTTGCAGCACCACCTGGTCCTTGTAAGAAGCACCGCGCTGTTTGGTGATGGCGATTTGGCCTTGGGTCAGGGCCATCTGCCGCTTCAAGATCGCGATCTGGCCCTCGATGTCCGAGAGCTGCTTGGCGGGCGCAGCCTGCGCCGCGACGAGCGTGGCGAAACGTTGGCGCTCCCGCTCGAGCACCTCGACCTGCTCGCGCTGCACCGCTAGCTGAGCTTCGGTGGCTTTCTGTTCTTCCTGCAAGATTTGGAGTTGCGGCCTGGCCTCGGTGGTCCGCTCGGTGATGGCCACGTCGGACGCTCGGACCTGATCGCGCTGCAGGATCAGCTGTGCGCAGTCGATCTCGACCGCGACCGCGGCGGCCGGCAGGGTTTGGCCCTCTTCGATCGGCATGGCCACGATCTGCCCGGAGATTTCGGCCGAGATGATCGTCTCGCGCGCCTCGAATACACCGCTGGCGTCGTGCCCCTCTTGCTTGGAGGTGCAGCCGGCGCCCGCGAGCCACACGGCCACGAGCAGGGTTCGAGTAAGAGTCGGGTGGATCATAAATCACCTTTGATCAGGGCTAGCTGGTGACAAGCCAGGTTGCGTTGGGCGTGGTGCACGGCGCGTCGGCTGCGCGCCTGGTCTTCTTGAGTGAGGTCGTTCATCAGATCGGTCATGCTGGCGGTGCCGAGCTCCAGTTGGAGCTCAGTCTGCTTGCGGACACGCTCTCGCACCTGCATCAGCTCTTCGTCGATGGCGATCACGGCGTCGAGGCGGCCAAGTTCGGTGGTTTGGGTGTCGAGCTGCAGGTTCACCTGCTTGACCGCGGTGTCCCGCTCGCGCGCCACGAGCGAGCGCTGCACCGCCAATTGCTCGCGCCCGTTCTGCCGCGTACCGGCGTAGACATAAGTCAGCGGCACGGTCAGCTGCAGTCCACCGATAAAGTAGAAATGGAAATCGTCGTTGAGAAAGTTGAAACCGGGGCGGCCGTAGCCGGCGCTCGCGAATGCACCCAGCCGTGGCAGGTCGAAGGACCTGTCGAGCTGCTCCTGCGCGTCGAGCAGCGCGCCTTGCGCGGTCAGCAGCTGGAGCTCGGGCCGCCGCAGCGCAGTGGCCGGCGGGTGCTTTTGGGGCGCGGCGCATCGCGCTTCAGGCGTGACCAGCACGGCTCCATCTGCCAGCGTGGAACCGGTCAGATCTTCGAGGCTGCGTCGTACGCCGGCAAGCTGGGCGGTCGCCTCGGCCAGCGACTGGCGCGCCTCGAGCTGCTTGCCTTGGGCCAAGAGCACATCGCGCTCGGTTAGGGTGCCGCTCTTGAGCGCAAGCTGGGCCTTGTCGACGACCGTGCCAAGGTAGCGCTGCAGCGACTCACCTTGGACCTTGAGCTCCTGCTGCACGACACCCGCGAAGTAGACCTGCAGAATGCGATCGCGGACTTGGTACCATTCCACGTTGACCCGCTCGTGCTCCACGCGCGAGCGTGATTCGGCGACGTGCTTCTGGTCCCCCGTCACTCCTCCGTCCCAAATGCTTTGCTTGAGGTCCAGGGTGGCGCGGTATTGATCCTTGGACGGAGGCGCAAGAGCCGCGCCGGGGATCGGGATGTCGATGCTGGTCACCTCTGATTGCCAGCTGGCCTGGCCGTTGAGCGAGAGCTGGGGCCAATACGCCCGGTTGAGCTTGGCCTGCGTGAGCTCGAGCGATTGCGCGAGCAGCGGCTGCTTGGCGAGCGCCGGGTGATGCTTACGCCCCGCCTCCAGCAGCGCGTCGAGGGTGACGCTAGGCTCACCTTCCGCGCGCGCCGGCCCCGCCAGGGCAACCAAACTCGCACCAACCAGCAACACCAAAGCCCATGAAGTCCGCATGCTACAGCTCCTTCGTACGGCGACGCTCGGGGGTTAAGAGCAGCACCACGTAGCGTTTGACCTCTGCGGCGCGGGCCGCCAAAAAGGCGTCGTATTCCCGCTCGTCGAGCCCAAGCGAGGCCTTGACCAGATTTTTGGCGACGAACGGCATCACGCACATGCCGAGCAGCGAGACGATGAACTGCCGCGCATCGAGCGGCCTGATCGCGCGCTTTTTCGCCGCAGCCTCGAAGGCGGCCACGAGCCGCTTGGGCATGTCGACTTTGACCTGCTCGAGTAGCTCGCTGTGATGCGCGGAGACTTGCAGCAGATAAGACGGCAAGAACGGGTTTTCGATCAGATGCGCGACGTACAGATCGACGAACTCGCAAATGAAGCGGATGAAGTCGGGCTGCTGGCGAAGGCTCGCCTCCACCCGGGGAAACAGCTGGTCCGCCTTGTCGCGGAAGATCTGCGCGAACAGCTCGTCTTTGCTGCGAAAGTGATAGTGCAGCATCGCCTTGTTGATCTGTGCTCGATCAGCGATCGCCTGCATGCGCGAGCGGTCATAGCCACAGGCCAAGAACTCGGCCTCTGCTGCCGCGAGGATGCGCTCTTTAGTGTCTGGCTCACTCTGTGCCAACCGCATGGTTTAACCATATGGTTAGCCGCGCGCGGGGCTGGCTGTCAAGGCTCCACGCCACGCGGCTGCGGGACCGCACCCGTCGAGACGAGACCAATCACGGAACGCCGTCCGGCTACTGCAGCACTTTGCTAGTCTCCGAGCCTTTTTGGAGCGGCGGACTGCGTTCGAGCAATTCTTGGGCGGCGCCGCGTAGCGTCAGCGGCGCATCGACGCCGTGCACCACCTCGAGCAGCTCGCAACGTGTGCAGACCGCCAACAGCGGCATCGAAACCGGCTCTGGCGTGCCGGGATTGAGCAGCAGTGTGAGGCGAACACGCGGGCGACGCAGCCAGCGCGGGCTCTCCGCCAAGGTCTCGACGATCGCGCTGTGCAGCGGCCGGCGCGCCGCCAGCCGAACGATGTCGTCCTCGGTCAGTCGCGGATTGCCCAGCAACTGCCGGAGCACGAGCGGATGCGGGTCGCGCAGCAGTTTCTCGAGTACGCGGCGATTGTTCGAGCGCGCCAAGCTGCGGCGCTCGCCGACCGTGAGCTCACGCCCGGTGCCGTAGTCGGGCACGGGCGGTTCGGTCCGCGAACGCCCAGACAACGGCCCGTCGCCGCTGCGCCGCAGCAACCGCGCCAAGCTGAGCAATCGCCGCTCGTCGGCGTGTTGCCGCAGCCGTTCGACGAACGGTGAGTCGCCGTCGGCGGCTAGCACCATCGCCACGACCAACAGCGCTTCCCGCGAATCGGGATCGGCGCGTTCGCCGTCTTCACACAGGCTGCAGAGCAGGTCCGCGGCCTCGGCGTCGCGCAGCTCACCGAGATGCGCACGGAGCCATCCGACCCGAAGGGTGACGTCGGGGAGGGAGAGCAGCACTCTGCGCAGCCGGTGGGCGCCTTCGAGGATCACGGCTTGTCGGCTGAAAGCATGAGCCAAGCGCGCCGGGATGTCGAGCGCTCGGCGTTCCGTTCCGAGCTATGCTCCGCCCGTCTATGGCCACGCCGCGCCGTTCCTCGATACCGCCCTCGCGCTCGCCTTCCGTCGCGGCTCCAGCGCCGCTCGATGCGCTCGCTACTCGGTTTCGGACGCGGGTGGGGCGCGCGCGTCGTGAGCTTGGTTGGGGGCTGGTGCTGCTCGGAATCGTGCTGGCCGCGCACCTCGCGCGCCGCGGCACGGGCTCGCTGCGATTGGCCGGCGCTTGTTTGCTGATGATGGGCATTTCCGCGTTGGTTTTCGCGGTGATGCACGCGCGGCGCACGTTGGCGGATCGGCGTCGGTTGATCGCCGCAACGTTGCTCCGCGCCGAGCCGACGATCGGTGCCCGAGCGCTGCGGGCGCTTTCGCTCGTCGAGCGGGCGCCCGGGCAGCCGTCGCCAGCGGAGGACTTCGGCGAATCGGCGGACCTGGCTCAGCTGCACTTTCAGCGTGTGCTCACCCAGGCGCCCGCGGGGGTGCTCGACAAGTGGGCCGCGCGCAGCGCCGACCGGACGCGGCTTTTGCTGCTGCTGGTCGTGGTGTCAGCGGGCGCAGCGCTGGCTTTCGATCCGGCGCGAGTGTTGGAGGGGCTCAACGTGCTGGTGGCCCGGGGTGGGCGAGCCCCGCTGGCGATGGCGTGGCTCACTTCGCTGCACGTGGAGTCGCAGCCTCCGGCCTACCTGCGCGCGGAGAGCCATTCGCTATTCCCGGAAGGAGTAGCGCACGAGCCTGCGGGCAGCGTGATCGTGTTCCAGGGCGTTCCTGAGCATGAGGGGCGCCAGCTGGTGCTCGTCGGTGAAGGGCGCGAGGTGCCGTTCGTGAGTGACGGCGCGGGCAGCATGGTGGCGCGCTGGGTCCTGGTGCACGCGGTACAGTTGCAGGTGGCGGCACGCTTTGGCGACGTGCTGATCGTCGAGGCCGACGCGCTCTCGGTGCGCCCCGTCGTCGATGAGGCGCCCGATGTCGAGCTGGAAGATACGCCGCGCAGCGTGCTGCTCAAAGATCTGCAGTCGCTCGAGCTGCGCTACTCCGTGCGCGACGACCACGGCATCCGCGAGGTCGCGGTCGTGTTGCGCGCTGGCGGCCGAGAAGATCGGCGCACGCTCGAGCGCCTGGACGGCGAGGTCAAGCAGCGGACCGGCGCTCACGCACTCTCGCCGCGCGATTCGCTGCTGCGTCGCAGCTTCCTCCCGGTCGAAGTCACGATTGAAGCACGCGACAACGACGGTGTGGCTGGCGCAAAGTGGGGAGTCAGTCGCGCCATCACCGTCATCCCGCCAGGTATTGGCGAGGGTGAAGCGGCGCGCTACGCCGCACTGAAAGAGGCGCGTGCCGCCTTGATTCGCGCCTACGCTCAGGCCCAGCGCGACGCCGACGCGGCTTCGAAGAAGGACGCGCCCAGCGTCGCTGCCGACGCTCAGCGCAAAGCTCAGGTCGAACAGCTGAACGCTGCGCTCGAGCCGCTGCGGCGTTTCGTTGACGCGAGCTACGCCGGTGCCGGCGTGCCCAAGCCGCTCAAGGCATTCTTGCTCGGGCAAGCGCGCGCGCTCGAGCGCCCGGCGCCGACCCGCGAGACGTACGTGCGCCGATTGGAAGACGTGCTGCTCGCCGTCGACGCCGCGCAGCGCGCTACCGGTAATCACGACGCTGAGGGCGTCGCCAAGCGTCTGGGCGACGTAGCGGACGAAGTGGCCGAAGGCTGCAAGCTCGGGCTCGACCCCGAAAAGCGCGCGGCTTCGGCGCGGCGCCTCGACACGGCGTTGCCGGTGCTCGCCAAAGGTGCCGACGCACTCTTGACGCTCAGCAGCCTGGGCGCCGACATCGGCAGCGTCGCGCAGGGCGAGCTGCGGCGGATCCGCCGCGGCCTCGCAGCGCAGAGCTACTTGGAGGCAGAGCTGGCGGCGCGGCACTTGGCGGCGCGTTTGCGGCGACCGAAGCCGTCGTTCAGCTCGGCTTCGGAAGAGGGCGGCGGCGTCGAATCCGGCGGGCAAAGTGGACGCGGCAAGGGCAAGCCGTCGCCCGAGGCGTCGCAAGCTCACCAGCAGTTCGAAGAGTTGATGCGCGAGCTGCAGCAGCTGTCCGACGAGCACTCGGGCGAAATCAGCTCGGTCGAGAACACGCTCGAATCAGCCGAACAAGCGGAGCAAGATCCAGAGCTACAGCGCGAAGCCAAAGAGCACGCCGAAGCATTGCGCCGCGCTTTCGAAGATCTCCCAGACTACGCGCCGGGCCAATCCAAATCCGAGCAGGCCGCAGCGCTGGCGCGCGAGCACGGCCGCGCCACCGCCGAAAGCTTGTCGCGCTTGTCGCTAAAAGACGCCAAGCAGAGCGCCGAGAGCGCCAAGCAGCAGTTGAACTCCGCCAAACAGAAGAACGACGGCAGCAGCGTCGCTTCGGACGCCGTGCAGCGCGCCGAGCAAGAGCTTAACAAGCAACGCGCTTGGATCGACGAGCTGTTGCAGAAGGCCCATGAACGCGAGAGCGCGCGCGCCAAAGAGGCGCTCGAACAATCTGGCAAGCGCGAGCAAGAAATGGCCGAACGCGCGCAGAACATCTCCGGTCGCGGCAGTCACGGTGAGGCGGCGCTGCCGGGTGAGGTTGCGCAAGCGCTTGATCGCGCCGAAGGCTTGATGCGTGAGGCCGCGCAGGAGCTCTCGAACGGCAAAGGTGATCGGGCGCTTTCGCTACAGCGCGAGGCCCAGCGCTTGCTCGATCAGCAAGACGACGACAACAAGAGCGACGAGCCGAAGGACGAGCCGAAGGACGAGCCGCAGGAAAAACACGGCAATCATGACCGAGACAAAGGCGACATGCGCACCGACGCCGGCGTGCCTGGCCGCGACAAGAACCAAAAGACCGAAGCTTTCCGGAAGCGGGTCCTCGAAGGCTTGGCGCGCGACAAGGGTGGGCGACTCGGGCCAGCGGTGAAGCGTTACGCGGAGGGCCTGCTGAAATGAAACGGCTCGGCACGTTTCTGGTCACGCTAGTCGCACTGCTGACGGTGTTCGGAGCGCCCTCGCGCGCCGCACTGTTCGGCGCCGGAGATCTGCGCGCGTTGTCCGACGCCATCACCGAGATCGATCTCGGGCGAGCCGAAAAGTTGGCTCGCGGCATCGACGCCGAGACACCGCAGTTCTTGCTCGAGCGTGGGCGGCTGTTGCTCTACTTGGGCGACTGCGTCGGCGCCGCGACCGTGTTCTCCAATCCGGCGGTCACCGAGAGCAAAGAAGGTGCACAGCTGGCGCAGTACGCGCGCGGTTGCGCGCACGCCACCGCCGCCGGGTTCGTCGTCGAAGACAAGCAGCGCGGCATCTGGCTGCGGCTGCAAGATGACGCCGATCGTGTGTTCGCTCCGTTCGTGTTCAAGGTTGCTGCGCAGGCTCGCGATCGGATCGGCGCCGAGCTGGGCGTGGATCTGCCGCGGCCGCTGCGCATCGACATGGTGCGTGACCTGTTTTCGCTGTCGGCGGTGACGGGCCTGCCGCTCGAGAATGCCGAAACTACCGGCACTTTGGCGGTCGCGCGCTTCGGGCGCATCATCATCATCTCGCCGCAAGCCACGCGCTCGGGCTACCACTGGGAAGACACGCTGGCGCACGAGTTGACGCATCTGCTCGTCACGCGCGCCACGCGTGATCGCGCGCCGCTGTGGCTACAGGAAGGCATCGCCAAGCGCGAAGAGATTCGCTGGCGTGAGCCGCGCCCGTTCGATCCCAAAGACTGGGCCGAAGACACCGCCGCGCGCGCGCTGCGTCACGGTCGACAAGTCGGCATCGACAAGCTCGGACCTTCGATCGCCATGCTGCCCACGCCCGAAGCGGCGTCGACCGCATACGCGGAGGTGCAGAGCTTCATGGGCTACTTCATTCACGAGCAAGGCGAGGCGGCGCTCCGGCTGCTGTTTACGGATCTCAAAGGCCTAGCCGTCGATGATCCGAATTCGGCGTTGCGCAGCGTGACCGGCTACGACCTCAGCGCCTGGAACCGACGCTGGCAAAAGCATCTACTCGAGTCGTCGTATGGCCTCGCACCACAGGCCGCCGCGGCTGCGCCCCCGCGTGGTTTCGACCAGCGAGATCTGGCGCGTCGAGCGCGCTTGGGCGATCTGCTGCTCGACGACGGCTACGCCACGGAAGCCGCGCTTACCTTGGCACCTGGCATTTCGGGTAACGAGCCGGTCTATCGCGCTCGCGTCGCCCGCGCCGAGCTGGCCCGACACGATTCCGAGCAGGCCGCCGCTCGGCTTGGTGCAGAAACGGAAATTGACGGCCTATATGGACCTTGGTTCGCGTTGCGCGGACGGCTGCTCGAAAAGACCGACGCTTCAGCGTCCGACCGATCGTTCGAGCTAGGCCTGGCGTCCGACCCGCTGGCGGAAGAAGTCGCCTGCCGGGGTCGGTTCTCCATCGGAACTGCGCTCGATGAGCCGGGCTTTCTGACCGCAGCGGCTGCGGCCGGAGGACAGAGCAGGCCGGGCGCACCCAACGCGGACTGGCGTGCGTTGTGCGAAGCGGCGCGAAAGCTCCCCCGAGATTGACCAGCGGCCTCGGGTAGCCCTACGATGGGCGGTCGATTTCCGCGAAGTTCAACGGATTTTTGGTGAGCCTCAGTACCTTCGCCGCCGCCCAGATACTGCGCGTACTACCGCGCGTCCACCTCAGCCGGGCCGTCGGTCGCCTGTGCGATCAGCCGATTCCAAGCGGCGTCGCACGCGCGGTCGAACGTGCCTACTGCCGTGCCTACGAAGTGAACATGGACGAAGCGGAGGGCCATCTCGGCTCGTACCCCAGCTTCGACGCCTTCTTCACTCGGCCGCTCAAGAAGGGAGCGCGCCGCATCAGCGCGGACCCGGTCGTGAGCCCCGCAGACGGCAAGTTGTCGTGCCTTGGGCGCATCGACACGGGTTCGCAGATCCACGTCAAAGGTCAGCTGTACGAGGCGGGTGAGCTGATCGGCGACGAGCGCGATGCTCGCCGCTATTCCGGCGGTCAATTCGCGGTCGTCTACTTGGCGCCCGGCGACTATCACCGCGTCCATTCGCCCGTCGACGGCAAGGTCACGCTGCTGCGTGGCATTCCGGGTGACCTATTTCCGGTCAACAGCATCGGTGAGCGCTACGTGCCGCAGCTGTTCGTCAGGAACAACCGCGTCGCGATCGTGATCGACACCGAGACGCTCGGTCGCGTCACGGTCGTGATGGTCGGCGCCACGATCGTCGGCCGCATCAGTGTCAGCGCACTCGACGCGCCTGCCGTACCGCCTGGTCCCCACGTCATCGACCCGGGCTGCGAGGTCGCGCGTGGCGACGAGATTGGTATGTTTCACCTGGGCTCGACCGCGGTCGTGTTGTTCGAGCCAGGTCTGACCTTGACGCGCGCGACGGGGGTCGTGCGCTTGGGACAATCGCTGGTTTCCGCATCATGAGCGAGGCTTCGGACGACGCGCAGCTAGCGGCCCCAGACGAGGCCGCTCCTCCCGTTGCGGCAGACGCGGCGTCCGACGCAGACGACGTCGAGGTCGTGGCGCAGTCGCCCGACCCCGAGCCAGCACCGACGCCACGCCACGATTCGGTCCTGCCGACCTCGCGCAAGCTGGCCCCGCCACCGAAGCCGAAGCGTGATTCGAATCAGCCCGGCTCGAGCCCGCCTCCGGCCAGCGAAGCAGCGATGAACATCGGTTCGCTCAAGGCACCGAGCACGCCGTCGATCTCGTTTCAGGATGCGTCGATGTCTTCGCGTGACGCGGTCGCGGCAGCGCTCACCGGCAGCGACTCGCTGCGCGCGATCGGCGAGGCACTGGCTAAAGACGCTGGCGCGTTTAGTACCAGTGAAGCGGCGACGGGCAGCCGCCCACCGGTACCGCGTCCGCGCTCGCAGCCGGCCATCAACGCTGTCGCGGCCGACACGCCGCTCAGCAGCGCCGGGCCGGAGACGCGACCCTCGCAAGAGCTGTTGCAGCCTCGTCCGCGGAGCGAGCCACCGCGCCCGCGCGACAAGGTTCCGACGGTTCCTGATGAGCCGGTGTTGGCAGCACCCGCGCCCAAGTCCAGCGCAATTTTCGCGCAGCGCATCATTCGGGTCGGCACGCATTCGCGGCCGCCGCCAGCACCGCCGCCGGCCTCGCCCGTAGATCTAGACAGCACACTCGAAGCTGCGCCGGAGCCGCCGCCGGTTGTGGCTCGCGCACCATCACCCGTGCCGCCCCCGCCGCCCGAGGTGCTGGCGGCGCTCGCGGTCGACATTCCAGTCGATGAGGCGCCGCCCGACATTCCGCTCACGCACGACGAGCTCGACGAAGACACACCGACGAGACCGTCGGCGTCGCCCGCGCCGCTCGAGACGCCGGCTCCGCCGATGCTGAGCGCGCCGTCTATTCCGAACGAGCCGACGCCAGCTCCGCCAGTGTTTGCTGCGGCCGAAGCGGTCGCTCCGACCGAAGCCGTAGCTCAGGCCGAAGCCGTAGCTCAGGCCGAAGCCGTCGCTCACGCCGAAGCGCTTGCGCCCGAAGACATCGCGCCCGATTCGGCCGATCGCATTCCGGTCGAAGAGCTATCGCGCGAGGATTCGCCGTCGCTCCCGCCGGAAGAGATGACGCCGATGATGCCGCCGCCGGCGCCGTCGGGCCGCCCCGAGGCCCGGGCCGAGGCCAAGCCGCAGCCGCCACCGCCGCCGAAGCGCGCGTCTGTCGCCGACGCCGCGCCCGTCGCAGCCACGCCAGCCGCAGCCACGCCAGCCGCAACCGCGCCAGCCGCAACCGCGCCAGCCGCAACCGCAACCGCGCCAGCCGAGGCGCGTGAGATCACTTCGCCCGATGGCGAGAAGAAGAAGTCGAAGCAGAAGCGCGCCTGGTGGGAAGAGCTGTTCAGCGAAGACTTCGTGCGCGCCAACTGGAAGGTCAGCGACGAGCAGATCAAGCGCGAGGTGACGTTCGTCGAAGAGAGCCTGGGCGTCGCGCCCGGCGGCGTGGTGCTCGACTTGGGCTGCGGCTCCGGGCAGCACGCGGTCGAGCTGGCGAGCCGTGGCTACGGCGTCGTCGGCTACGACCTCTCGCTGTACCAGCTGGCGCTAGCGGCCGACATTGCCCAAGAGCGTTCGCAAAAGATCAATTTCCTCCAAGGCGACATGCGCGAGATGGCGTTCGAGGAGATGTTCGACGGCATCTTCTGTTGGAACACCAGCTTCGGCTACTTCGAGGAAGATAAGAATTTCTCGGTCGCCGAGCGCGCTTTCCGGGCGCTGCGTCCCGGCGGCATGTTCCTGGTCGACGTCATCAACCGCGACTTCGTGGCCGCCCACACGCCCAGCTCGGTGTGGTTCGAAGGCGACTCGTGCGTGTGCATGGACGACGCGGTCATCGACTACTTCACGAGTCGTCTACGCGTGAAACGCTCGGTCATCCTCGACGACGGTCGCACGCGCGAATGCACCTACTCGGTCCGGCTCTACTCGTTCCACGAGCTCGGCAAGCTGCTGCACGAAGTCGGCTTCCGCGTCACCGAAGTCAGCGGCCACCCAGCCACGCCCGGCGTCTTCCTCGGCCAAGCCTCGCCGCGCATCTTGATGCTCGCGCAAAGGCCGTAGGTAGGCCTAGTCCGCCGCCCAGCTGGGCGGCCCGCTACCTACGGATCCGGGACACACTCCGTAACGACTCGAATCTTCACAGGGAGATCGGGAGATCGGGAGTCCTGCGAGGGAACGCAATTTTTGTTTTGCAGGACCAAAACAAAAATCATTTCCTTGGAGTCGCGCCCGAGATTCGCCGCGCCCGACCGTTCGCGGGCGGCAGCGCGAAGCGGGCCCGCCCGACTCCTGAACTCCCGATCTCCCTGGTTTGAAATCTGGGAGACTGACAGAGCCGTGTGGCTACTTCGAGAGCTCGGTCATGGCAGCCGTTAGGGCTTCGGGCGTTAGCGTGCCGGAGCGCCAGGGCGGCATGCGCTTGATCGAACCTTCGGGCTCTTGGATGCGCTGCAGGGCGATTTGCTTCTCGTCGGCGCTCATCGTGTCGAGCTTGAGCACGTCGAAGTTGCTGCGGCCGATCTCGGGGTTGGCGCGACCGTCGTGGCAGCGTGAGCACATCTGCACCAAGACGCTCTTACCGTCGGCGCCCGGCTTCGGCACGAAGCTCAGCTTCTCGATCGCATCGGCGGAGAAGACGTCGCGAATGTCGACCAACGTTTCGCGCCCGGCGGTGCCCGCCACGACGTTCTTGTACGATTGAGTCGCGGCGGTGCGCTTGGCCTCGTCGGTGACGTCGGCCAGCGGGTACGGCACCGGGATGGCTTGGCCTTGGGCTGCCAGCGTCCATTGCGCAAGCCAAGTCGGGCTTGGTTGGCCGGCTTTCGCCTCGGCTTCGATGCGCGGGTCGAACGCATTCGGCTGTTCGCCGAAGCCTTCGGCGCGCAGCAACGCCTCGAGCTGCGCGCCACTGCCTTCGTCGAGCGCGTTCTGAATCGTGGCGATCGGCACGCCGCCGTACTGCTTGTCTCCGCCGTGCACGTCCGCGAATTGCGCGGTCAGCACCCGATCCGAATCGGTGCGTTGCACGAAGCGCTGCGGGAACCAGTGCAGCCAAGGGCTGGATAGCTCCTGCATGCGCAAGATCTTCTTCGTGCCGAAGCCGGCTGGGCGATGGCACGCCAAGCAGTCGACCGACGTGTTCTCGAGGTCCGTCTCGGCGTAGATGCTGTACGCGGTCCAGTCGTGCTCGACCTCTTCGGTGAGCTTGCTGGCCAAGTCGCAGCCGCCCGTGTAGTCGCAGCCTCGCTCGAAAGTGAGCAGGTAGAAATTGGGCTCGCCGGTCATCGGATCGCGGCTGGTAACCTCGGCGAAGTGCTCGCCGCGGACGAAGCCGACGATCGTAAAGTCGTCTTTTTGCTCCAGTGTCGGCGCGACGCGCGGGAAGATAATGATGCGTGGGTTCAACGCCGACACGCTCTTGGCGACCACCGACGTCGAGTTACCGTTGAGTGCGAACGCGCGATCTTGATCGAGCCCGACCAGCCGCAGCAGGCCTGCCAGATCCGGAATGTTCGGACGCACCTCACCGCAGATACGCTTGAAAAACGCATCATTGCGCGGAGTTGCGCACAGCTGTTCGTACTGCTTTTCGCGCGACGGCAGGATGCCCAGCTCCGGATCGGGCGTCGCAACCGCTGGCAGATCAGCCCAGCTGGGCGCGGGCTCGATGCCGCCCATGCCAGCAGCGGCACCGCCGCTACCGCCAGCACCGCCGCTGCCAGCCGCTGCGGCTACGCCCGCAGTGCCGGCCGCGGCCGGATTCATCGGGTGCGTGTCGGGCGAGCTACAGGCCACGGCTCCGAGCACGAACGCCGCCGCGATGGCTACGCGCTTCACGCGGCGCCTCCGCTCCGTGTGGGTGCGCTGCGGCGCCGGCGATACCAGACCACGAATGGCGCGAACAGCAGCCACGACGCCGAGCCGGAGTCGCTGCCGCTACCCAGCGCGCAGCTGCTCTCGCGCTTGCTGACGTGTGGGACCGAGCCGGCTGCACCGGGGCTTCCGCCGCTGCCGGCCATCGGCATCATCGTGTCGCCACCCATACCGCCCGTGTCGGCCATGCCGCCCATGCCGCCACCTGGCAGCTCGGGCTCGAACGGAAGCCGGCGCAGCTGTTGATCGCCGTCGATTTGCTGCATGAATGCGACGAGCTGGTCGAGCTGCTGCGCGTTGAGCGAGCTGGTGAAACCGTGTTGGTCGTTGGCGTTGGCGGTGGTCAGCACGTCGCGTAGCGTCGGCGCCGAGCCGTCGTGCAGGTACGGCGGCGTCTCCCATACCCCCACCAACGACGGCGTATCCAGGCCCAAGAGCGGCCCATCGTTGCGCATGCCGGAGGTGGGTTTGAGCGTGCCCACGTCGT
The DNA here is from genome assembly GCA_038252755.1 of Polyangiales bacterium. Lineage (GTDB taxonomy): Bacteria > Myxococcota_A > Polyangia > Polyangiales > Polyangiaceae > PMG-095. The sequence goes on from JBBSAB010000001.1 coordinate 220,925, forward strand.
GCAGGCGGCCGCGCGCGCTGTCGGTAAAGTCAGGACCCGAGTGACAGAAGTCGCAGCCAAGCTTACCGAACAGCTGCTTGCCCGCCACAGCATCGGCGGTCATCGTGCCGTCCACGTTGCGGAAAGGGCTCGGATTTACGTGATCCAGCGTGGTCAGGTACGCTGCGACACCGTCGAGCTCTTTGCTGAGGCCCTTCTTGGGATCCCCCAGCGCTTGGGCGCGTGTGCCAATGGCGAGAGCATCGTCGGCGATGAAGCCATGGCCTAGGAACAAACCGCGGATCTCCTGCTCGAAGTCTTGCACCTCGTCGAATGCGCCGCTCCAGAGCAGGTTGCCTTGGGCCATACCGCGATGGCCGCGGAGCGAGATCGTGTTGCGGAAGCCTTCGCCGCGGCTGGTAAAGTCGTAGACTCGGCCGTCGTCACCACCGTCCAGGTGGCAAGTAATGCATGTCAGGTAACCTTGGACCGTCATCCGACCGTCGGCAGAGTTGCTGAAGACTTGCTTGCCGAGCAACACGTCGGGCGGCAGCTTCTCGTTTGCTACGACCGAAATGTCCGTGATGTGCTTCGACTTGATGTCGGAGGAATCGAGGATGCTCGCGATGTCGAAGACGGCAATGTTGCGCCCCATCGAGCCTTGGGCGAACAGCCGATTGTTCGGGCCGATCACCGTGGCGCGAGGCGTCAAGCCAGCGTCGGTCAACAGAGTCCGTTGTGTCGACGGGTCGTAGACGTCCCGCACCTCGATCGCGTTCGAGCCGGCCAGCGTGGTGAACGCATAGTCGCCGAGCGGGCTGAACTCTACGAACATGGGCAGGTCGCGATCATCGTTGTCGATGCGCCTTTCCAGGTGCTCGACGGTCTCCGACAGGTCGAGCACTGAAACCATGGGCCGAACCGTGTTGTCCTGACTAAGCGGCAGATGCACGATCTCGTCACCACCCACCCGAGCCAACCCACGGAAGATGTCGTCCTTTTTCGCGGGAACCCAGGCCTCACGCGCGTCCGGCGTTAAGCCGACCGAGAATAGAAAGTTGGGAAGTCCGCGGCCCTTTTGACTGCCCTCTACGGTCGTCGTGTCGGGCGGCAGCACGATGCGATGGACCACCGACAACGTCGGTCCGTCCACTTCGACGACCTCGCCACCCGTTGGCCCGGAGATGAAGCGCGTCACGAAGACGCGCTTGCCGTCGGCAGCCACCGACACGCCCCGCGCCGACGAGCCGATCATCAACTCGCCCAGCACATCGCCAGTCGCCGGGTTCAGCTTGAGCAGCTTACCCGTGGCCATCAGTGTGACGTACGCAGCGTCGCCGGTAGGGCTCATCACCAGGCCAATCGGCTGTGAAGCGTAGGGCAACCGAAAACCGCGCTCGACCTGAAACGTGTCAGGGTTTACGATGGCGATCGCGTAGTCGTCGCGATGCAAGACCCAGAGCTTGCCATCCGGCGCGAGCGCGAGTGCCTCCGGATCCTTATAAAGCGCGAGCTCGCCGACCTTCATCAGCGCTATCGGATCGACAGCGCTGATCGTGTCGTTGTCCTGATTGACGCTGTAGATGCGGTTGCGTTGGGCGTCGTAAACGATCGTCGTCGAGATGTTCGGGCGCTTCTCCGTCACCGGGTAGTGCACCAGATGCGTCAGCGGCTCGCTGCTCGTCGTGCTCGACTCGTCGCGGACCGCGACCGCGACGGTATAGTGACCCGGATTCGGGAAGGCGTAGTCGATCGAAGGGCGCCCGACCTCGAAGTCGGTTACCACCTCGTCGCCGACCAGCCACCGATACTTCAGCGTACCAACGGCGTCCGTGACGTTCACGCTGAACGTGAAGGTGTCACCAACGAGCGACGACCCTTTGGTCGTTACATCTGCAGTGAGGGCGAGGGCCGGCGCCGCCCAAACCGTCGCCGCGAGGACAGTGCCGACCAAGAACTTGGAATGATGCACCGTCCGCACAGTTTGCTCGACAGATCAGGGGCGCGCCACGCCCAAACTTCACGTCACTTGGTAGTGAACGTCGACTTGAAATCTTCGGCGATGCCGTTCAACACCAGGTCGGTGATTCCGCCCTTGGGTAGGACGACTTCGTAAGTGGTCGCGGGCTTCAAGTCCTCGTTCGGGGAGAAGTTGACGACGCCCATGCGCGAGCCCCATGTGCCCTTGAGCGGCTCGCCGCCCACCGGGCGGACGATGAAGCTGGCCGCGTTCACCGTCACGAACTCGATGTTGTCCGTGAACGAGATACCGATGCGGCTCTTGACCGACTGCCCCGTCGCCTTGTCCCGCGGGATGACGGTATCGACGATCGGCGCCATCTTGTCCGGCGCGGCTGACCATTGGGCAATCACGGTGCCAGCGTACGGCTCCTGATCGTCACCCATCACCAGCAGGTTGCCGATCATGAGCGTGAATTGGTCGTCGTTGAGACCGCCGAGATCCAACCGGCCCCAGACGGTGCTCTTCTTGATGATGCCCTTCGAAGGGTCGGTCACGTCGTAGACCGTGGCGCCGCCGTCGGGGCGGAGACGACCCAAGAACAGGTTGTTGTCGCCGAAGCTCAGGTACTCGCTCCCCGAAGTGGTGACCGAGCTGAGCGGCATGTCTGCCTTACCGATGTTGTACGGATCGGTCAGCACGTCCCAGGCACGCAGCGGCGACTGCAAGAACACGTAATGACGATAAAACTGACCGATGTAACTCTTGGCCGGTTTGATCGAGTGCATGTAGACGGGATTCAGCGGGTCGCTGATATCCATCGTGGCGATGCCGCCGTTTTCCTTCGGCGTCGTGATCACCAGCACGTTGCCGATCGCGTCGAGCGGACCCGCGCTTACGGTGCCGAACTTGGACGTCGGCAGCTGCTTGGCGAGCGTGATGTTCAGGGGGTCGTGCGCGTCGAGGATGTAGAGGCCTTGATCGGTGCCGCCGACATAGATGTAGTTGCCCTGCCAGCTCAAGCCCCAGACGGCCGCGGTAAAATCGCCGTAATCGATCCCAGCCAGCTTGATCTGGCTGATGTGCTTGACCGCCTTTTGGTCGGTCACATCCCAGATGTCGACGCCCTTGCCACCGGTCGTGACCTCGTAGAACTTGTCGCCGTAGCGGCCGTAAGAAACGCAGTGTGACTCGGCCTCGCCTTCCTTCTTGGGGCCACCGACCGGGTCGCGGTTGGGCGTCAGGTACTCGGTCATCTGCGTCGGCTTGGCCGGGTCGGTGATGTCCCAAAACCAGAACTCTTCGTTGCCGTTCAGGTTGAGGTAGCCGTTCAGCACCGTCGGCTGATTGTGATGGTGCAGGTTGTCCATCGTCGGCGAGACGAGGTCCTTCTTCCACTGGTCACGCGGCACATCGACGTTGGCCGGATCGCGCGCGATGTTTGGCAGCTGACCCTTCGGTCGATCGAACGTGGCCGGCGCGCTACCGGCCGTGCCGGCGCTGCCTGCCGTTGCGGCGCCACCGGTGCCTGCCGTACCGCCCGCGCCAGTGCCTGCCGTGGCCGTGGTGCCGCCGGCTTCAGTGCCGGCGGTCGACGAGGTCGCGCCACTGGTGCCGGTGATGCCAGCCGTCGAGCTGCTGCCCGACGTGCCGCTCGGCGTGCCTGCGGTGCCGCCGGTGTCCGGCAGTGTGGTGCCGGTATCGGAGCAAGCCGCGACCGCGGCAACCAACGCTGCACAACCAACGAAATACAGTGGAAACGCTAGCGTTTTGACGGTTCTCATCCCAACTCCTGCTGCAATGGCGCCGAAGTGCGGCCTAGGAAACAGAAGATACCTGCGCTGACGGCGATGTCCAAACAAAATAGAACAAAAGAATCGAATTTCCAAGAATTAGAATAAAAATTCCAACTCATTCAGGACCTGCTTTTTCAGCCCGTTGGGTGATTCAGCTGCACTTCCATGGACCTTCGCGCGCGTCACGTGTGCTGCGGTGAAGGTGCGATACGCGGCTTTTCGACGCGACGTTTCATCTTGGATAGCTCACAGATTCCGCGTTTAGAACGTGGATCTTGCTGAGTGCCGCGGGAGCGTGAGTCTGTGCGATTGGGTGTGAAAAAACGCACCTGCGTCTCACGCAGTGCATCGGGCTAGTCGCACGCGACCTTCAGTCCGCCCTCTTCCTCGCGGCACTTGCAGCTCGCGCCGAGCACGCGAGTGATGCAACCGCACGTGGGCTTTTCGGCGCATTCCGCCAGCCAACTGCACGCCGCGCCGCCGCTGACTTTTTCGTCGCAGTACCAACCCGAGGGGCAGATGCCGCTGCCGCACTTGCTGCACGTGCCGTCATCGCAATTCGGTCCCTTCGACTTCTCGGGTGTCGCGTGGTTGGCACTCGATGACTCCTCATCACTGTCGCCACTCGCGTGCTTGCCGTCGCTGTCGCTCGAGTTCGAGGAGCCGGTTTCAGCGTCTGCCGCAGACTTGGGTCCGCCGCTGGTCGCGCTGTCGCTGCCGCATTGAGCGAGCGTCAAGACCAGGGCCAAGCACACGAAGCAGCCGAAGAAAGCGCGCATTCTGGCTTCGGTATACGTCCCGTGGCTCTGGGGGTACAACACCCAGGTGGATCTGGCGGACGCCGTGCGGCAGCTCTTGCCCGGGATTTCCTCCAGTAAGGGGGCCGTCGATCGGTCGGCTGCGGCGCGTGACGCCTGGCCGCGCCACCTAATCGAAGAGGCAAGCGGTCCCCAGAGCCGGCCAGAGCCCGCGCTCGTGGTGTGGCCGGAGCACCCGGAGCAGGTCGAAGCGGTCGTCGCGGTGGCCCGGCAAGAGGGCATCAGCTTGGTGCCCTATGGAGCTGGCAGCGGGGTATGCGGCGCGGTGCGGGCGAGCCCACGCTCGATCGTCGTCGACACGAAGCGGCTGACGCAGGTGCGCGTGCTGCCAGCTGACGGCGTGGTCGACGTCCAAGCCGGCGTGCTTGGCGTGGATCTGGAAGCGCTGTTGGAGCGGCAGGGGCTCACGGTTGGGCACTTCCCGTCGAGCATCCTGTGCTCGACGGTCGGTGGTTGGTTGGCGGCGCGCGGCGCGGGCCAGTGCTCGAGCCGCTACGGCAAGATCGAGGACATGGTGCAGAGCGCCGACTGCGTGCTCGGCACCGGCGAGCGCGCCCGACTCACGCGGCGCTTTGGTGGGCCCAACCCGCTCGAGCTGATGATCGGCTCGGAGGGCACGCTCGGGCTGATCACCAGCGCGCGCTTGCGGCTGCACGCGACGCCCCAAGCTCGCGCGTTCGCGGCTTTTCGCATGCCGAGCTTCGAGCTGGGCGCGCAGGCGATGCAGCGCGTGATGCAAGCCGGGTTGCGACCGAGTGTGATGCGCCTGTACGATCCGATCGACTCGTACCTACTGAGCCGCGGCAAGGTGGCTGACGAGCGTGGGCGGGAGCCGCAAAGCTCCGGCGTTCCGAACGGATTTTGGCTGCGCGCCGCGTTGGGGTTGCCGCGTGCGCTGAACGCCGCCGTCGCGGGCTTCGAGCGTCTCGTGAGCGGCTCGGCGACGTTGATCTTGATTTTCGAGGGCGGCGCAGACGAAGCCGCCGACGACTTGCAGCGAGCCGAGCGTTTGCTGCGCGAGCTTGCCGGCGAAAGCTTGGGTGAAGCACCGGCGCGCGCTTGGTTGAAGCACCGCTACGCCGTCAGCTATCGGCAGTCGAAGGTGTTTCAGCAGGGCGCCTTCAACGACACGCTCGAGGTAGCGACGACCTGGGCGCGGTTGTCGAGCGTTTACACGGCGGTGCGTGAAGCCGCCGGCGCCCATGCGCTGGTGTTGGCGCATCTGTCTCACGCCTACCCGGACGGCTGCAGCATCTATTTCACCTTCGTTGCCACGCGCGCGGGCGACGCGCTGGCGCGTTACGACGCGTTGCTCGATTCCGCGCTCGGCGCCGCGCTCGCCGAGGGTGCGTCGCTCAGCCACCACCACGGCGTTGGGACTAGCAAGGCGCATTGGCTCGATGCCGAGCTGGGCGGTGGACTCGATACCTTGCGGCGGTTGCGGCGCGCTTGGGATCCGGACTCGTTGCTCAATCCGAGCACCTTCGAGCCGCTGCGCGCGCCGCCGCCGCACAGCGTGCGCGAGCCTTTGCCAGGCGTCGACGCGGTCTCCGGCATCGCCACGTTTCGCGGCGAGACACCGCTCAGTGAGCTGGAGACCGCGGCGCAGCTGAAGGGCTTCAGTTTGGGGCTTTGCGGGCCAGTGCCCGCGCTCACGCTGGGCGGCTTCATCGACTCCGGATTGCCGGGTTTGCCGGATCCGTTCGCCGATCCGGTGCGCGGCAACGTGTGTGGTCTCGAAGCGCGCGGTCCGGTCGCACACTTTCGCTTGTTGGCAGCGCCACGCCGCGCGACGGGGCCGAATCTGGCCGCGCTTTGCGTCGGCGCTGGCGGCGCGATCGCGCGCGTCGAAAGCGCGTCGCTGGCGCTGGTGCGCCGCGATGCTGCCGCGCCGAGCGCGTCGCCGGCCAGCTCGCCGCCGCTGTCCGACGCAGAGACTTCTGCGTGGCAGCGCGTCGTCGACGTGTTTCGCGAACGCTAGCGGCCGCGCAAGCGTGACAACGCGCGGCGGTCGGATTTGGTGGGGCGACCGGCGCCGCGTTCACGCACCGCGACGCGCTCTTCTTTCGGCGGCGGTGGCGGCGAATGATCGTCGAACAGCAGCTGGGCAAGCGCCGCAGATAGTCGCTTCTCGGCTAAACCTTTGACGACGAACACGATCGTGCCGCGCGGCGCGAAAGCGCGCACCTCGTCGCCGATTTTTACCAAATGGCTGGGTTTGGCCGACACGTCGTTGATCCGCACGTGGCCCGCGTCGCAGGCCGCTTGCGCCAAAGTGCGTGACTTGAAAACGCGCGTTGCCGTGAGCCAGCGGTCGATACGGATCTGTTCGGCGATGGCGCCCATGGCGGGCGGCAAGCTAAGCATGTTCTCGCTGGCGCCACCAAAACCGTGCGCCGGCCGGCGTGGCGTGTGAGCATGGGCGCCGCTATGGCTTCCCAGGACAAGCGCCGCCTGAGTCGCGTTCTCCTCGGGCTCGTGTGTTTGGTGCCGCTCGGGCTTTCGCTGTGGTGGCTGTCGGCGCGGTCCGAGCTGGTCGCCTCACATTTCGACGATCTGCTCGACGCGGCGCTGGCGCCGGTGATGCAGCAGCGCGAGGTGCAGCAAAAGCTGAGCGCTGCCACGCCGACTCAGGCGCGGCTGTTGGCGCGCGAGCTCGCTTTGCGCAGCGTCCCGTACCTGAGCCCACGCGATCTCGAGCTGTGGGCCGCGACACGCGCGCGCGTTGCACGCGCTTCCAAGCCTGACTGCGCGCACCTCTGGAAAGGTGGCGACGAGACCTTCCTCGGCCCCGCGATCGCCGCGCTCGGCGACGACGCGCTCGAGGCCTACGTCGACATGCTGGCGCGCGGCTTGGCGCTGCGGCTCGAACGGAAGCCGCCGCCCGCGGTCTCGGCCGGCGCCATCGACCACGGTTTTGCAGCGATCGCCGACCTGCTGCCGGCCGAAGCGCGCGAGCAGTTCCGAGCCGACGTGAAGCGCCGCGACGTCAGCGACGCACGCGCCTGCGAGCTATTCCTCACGCTCAGCAGTGGCGCCGAGAAGCTCGATCCCACGCTGCGCGCTGATTTTTATCGCGCATTGGCCGGCGCGCTCGAGGTTGCCCGCCAGTAAGCGGCGCTCAGGCTGGCGTCGCCGGGCGCTCGAGCAGCTCGTTGCCGACACCCAGCGTTTCGCCGAGCCGTGACAGCGCGGCTTCGACCGCGGTGCGCTCTTCGTGCGAGAGCGAGGCGATGCCGGAGCGGTGTAGCGCGTAGCGTAGCGTGGCGGCTTCGAGCGATGACAGCGCGGCGGTGCGCGTGTAGTTCAGCTCTTCCACGCGGTAGCGCAGCAACACTTGGCCGTCGGTCATGACCCGCTCGCCGACGATCTCGGCGGCCGGCTTGGGCGTGCCGGCGAGCTGACGCAAGATGCCGCGGATGCGCGCGGCGCGGCGGCGGATCTTCGCCGCTTCCGGGTTCTGGAACAGCGTAAAGAAGCGATTCCGCGCGAACGTGCGAGGCGCCAGGATCAGGGCCGCGAGCAGCGCGTCCAGATCCACCTCGGCTTTCACGGGCTGTCCCCGTGGGGCGTTTGGGCTTGTAGCAGCGCGGCTTGGTGGTGCGCGACGACCGCGTCGAGCATCTCACTCAGGTCGCCTTCCATCACGCGATCGAGCTTGTACAGCGTGAGCCCGATGCGGTGATCAGTCAGGCGGTTTTGCGGGAAGTTGTAGGTGCGGATCTTCTCCGAGCGATCACCACCGCCAACCATGCCGCGACGCTCGTCGCGGATCGAGTCAGCTTGCTTCTGCATCTCGATGTCGAGCAAGCGGCTGCGCAGCACCTTCATCGCTTTGGCGCGGTTCTTCAGCTGGCTGCGCTCGTCTTGGCATTTGACGATCATGCCGGTCGGCAAATGCGTGATCTGCACGGCGCTGTTGGTCGTGTTGACGCCCTGACCACCGGGACCACCGGAAGCCGCGATGTCGACCTTCAGGTCCTTGTCGTCGATCTCGACGTCGACCTCATCGGCCTCGGGCAAGACGGCCACGGTCGCGGTCGAGGTGTGAATGCGGCCTTGAGCTTCGGTCGCCGGCACGCGCTGCACGCGGTGCACGCCGCCCTCGTACTTCAAGCTGGAGAACACGCGCTGACCGGTGACCAACGCGATCACCTCTTTGATGCCACCAGCCGAAGCGTCGCTGGTGGTCATGATCTCGATCCGCCAGCCGCGCGTCTCGGCGTAGCGCGTGTACATCCGGAACAGATCACCGGCGAACAGCGCGGCTTCCTCGCCGCCGGTGCCGGCGCGAATTTCCAGGATCGTATTTCGCTCGTCGTTCGGATCACGCGGCAAGAGCTGGATCTGAATCGCGCGCTCGAGGTTCTCGAGCGCCGCCACGAGCTCGGGCAGCTCAGCCTCGGCGAGCGGGCCGAGCTCTGGATCGGACAACGCCTCTTTGTCGTCGGCGATCTGCTTGGTCAGGTGCGTCCACTTGGCGAACGATTCAACGACCGGCAATAGCTGCGCGCGCTCGCGATTGAGCGTGGTCAACGCGTGCGGATCCGCGAGCGTCTTCGGATCACACTGCAGCTGCTCGACCTCGGCAAAACGCCGGGACAGTGACTCGAGCTTGGCGGCGGGGATCATGCGGCTTGGGCCGGCTCCGCGAGCACCGCATAGCTGGGGAACGTGGCGTCGGCGTCACGCACGGAAGCTTCACCCTTTTCGACACGCAAGGTGACGAGCAGCGCCGAGAGCGCGACCTCGAGCTGGCGATCATCCGGCTCGATCGTGGTGATCTTCTGCACCAAGAAGCCGGGCCAGAGCAGCAGCGAAAGCGGCCCGGTCGAGCAGTACTTGGCGAGCACGCGCTGCAGCTCGAACGTGATCGCGGCGATCAGCGGCATGAACGGCAGCTTGAGCACGAAGAACAGCAGATGCTCGGCGAGCTTGCCCACCCCCAGCTGCGGCAAGAACGGACCGATCCCGCTGAACACCAAGATCGAGACCAGCGCGACCATCACGATGAAGGTCGTGCCGCAGCGTGGATGCAGCGTCGTGCGGCTACGCGCGTTTTCGACCGTGAGCTCGGCGCCGGACTCGTAGGTGTAAATCGATTTGTGCTCGGCCCCGTGATACTGAAACACGCGATAGATCTCGGGCAGGCGCCGAATTAGCAGCATGTAGCCAACCAGAATGGTCAGCTTGGCCGTGGCCGTCAGCAGCTGAAACAACGGCGAGCGCAGGTCGAGGTTGAGCTTGAACAGGCGCGATGCACCCTCGGCGAAGGCTTGAGGCAACGCCACGAACAGGCCAATCGCGAACACCACGCTGACCATACCCATCCAACCTTTGCCCTTGGGCTCTTCGGTCGGGCTCGATGAAGACAGATTCGGCTCGGCAGTCATCAGGTGGATGATTGGCAGCGCGAGCGCGGACAGCAGGCTGGTGGTGCTGGCGGCCTTCGTCTTGGCCACCTGCTCCTTCTCTTCCTCTTCCAGATCGCGCTCGAAGATTTCGGCGGAGAAGCGCAGCGCTTGGCTGCCCAGCTTCAAGGCTTCGACGAGCGCCATCATGCCGCGGACGATCGGCCAGGCGCGGGCACCCTTGCGCAGATCCGCCATCGGGCGTTCGCGGACGACCAGCGAGCCGTCACGCCGGCGCACCACGGCCGAGAACGCATGCGGAGAGCGCATCATCACGCCTTCGAGCAACGCCTGCCCGCCGATATACGGCCTCGCGACTCCGTCCGGACCCATCACGGCAGGCTGGTTCGACATCTCTCTCCTACTATAGCGACGCCCTACGGTCGTGTCCGGGGCGAGCGAACAGGAAGGCGGGAAGGCGGGAAGATTTTTGGGGTTCGAGCGCGCGATGCAGGGCACCGCTTGCGCAGAGTCACGAATCGCCCCGCACGACGAGGCGGCAACAAGCAGCGGTGGCGGGAAGTTCTAAGTCGGGCAAGCCCGAAAACTTCCCGCCTTCCCGCTGATCCCTCTCGGGACTCGGAGCGCGAGCTACTTCTGCGCGGCGGCGTCGGCTGCGGCTGCGGCGCCGGCTGCGGCTGCGGCGACGGCGTCGGCGACGGCGGCGACGGCGGCGTTGCCGGCGTATTTGCGGCGGAAGCGATCGACGCGGCCTTGCGTGTCCATGAGGCGATGCTTGCCCGTGTAGAACGGGTGGCAGGCAGCACAGACATCGACCTGGAGCTCGGTCCGGGTCGAGCGGGTCTCGAACTTGTTGCCACAGGCGCAGCTCACGGGCGCGGCCTGGTAGGCGGGGTGGATGCCGTCTTTCATTTTGCTCTTTCCTGCCTCATGCGGGGAACCGCTGGGGGGCATTGGGGGCGCGTTTGTAGCGCCCTGTTCGAGGTTGTACAAGCGACCGCGCGAGATTAGCTGCGAGCTCCGAGCTGCGAGAGCAGCGGCCTGTGCGATGGATTTCAGCTGTTTGGGGGCTTCCCCCTGTTTGTGCTCGCAACTTGCAGCTCGGGGCTCGCAGCTAAATGATCAATATTTTCATGTGACTAACGTGCCGGACTTGGGACCGGACGAAACTTGACGGCTCCGCAGCGATCAGACACTTTGCACCCTGTGGCTGCTGAAAAAACCTCTCGGCGCGAGGCGCTAGAGCGGATCGGCCTGACCGGTGCTGTTTTGGGCGCTTCTGCGCTCAGCGCGCGGCTGCTCTACGACTACGGCGGCTATGGGCTGGCGGCGCCGGCAGGTGAACGCCAGGTGCGCGACTTTCGGATCAAGGGTGACCCGGGGCTGCAGCTGGCGATCGCCAAGAGCTCGCAAGAGCCCGAAGAGCTGGTGCGGCGAGCGGTCGACGCGCTCGGCGGCATGAAGCGCTTCATCTCGAACGGCGACATCGTGGCCGTCAAGCCGAACATCGGTTGGGATAGGATGCCGATCCACGCCGCGAACACCAATCCGCGCGTGGTGGCCGAGGTGGTGAAGCTGGCGTTCGACGCTGGCGCCAAGCAGGTGATCGTTACCGACTCGTCGTGCAACGAACCGAACCGCTGCTTTCAAAAGTCGGGCATCTGGCGAGCGACCTACGCGCTCGGCGCGACGGTGATTTTGCCTTCAGCGCACCGCTTTCGTGAGCTGCGCATGAAGGGCGACGTGCTCGATCTGTGGCCGGTGTACACGCCGCTCGTCAACGCCGACAAGGTGATCAACGTGCCGGTCGCCAAGCACCACAACTTGTCGAAGTTCACGGGCGGGATGAAGAACTGGTACGGCATGCTCGGCGGCCGCCGCAATCGCTTGCACCAGAACATCGACGTATCGATCGCCGATCTGGCGACGTTCATGCGCCCGACTTTGACGATCGTCGACGCCACGCGCGTGCTGCTGCGCAATGGGCCGCAGGGCGGCAACATCGACGATGCGCGTGACATGCATCAAGTCATCGCCAGCCTCGATCAAGTCGCGTCTGACGCTTATGGTTGCACCCTGATCGGCGAGAAGCCCGAGAACGTGAAGTACTTGAAGCTCGGCCACGAACGCGGCATCGGCAACATGAACTGGCACGAAGTGCCTCAAATCGAGGTCTAGTGGCCGCGTCGCAGCACAGCGGTTCGCCTTCGCCCGGCGAACAATTCCCGAACGTCATTCCGTGGCTCGTGTCAGCGGCGCCGGGCCGCGTGGGTAGCCTCGACGCCCCTCGAGCGAGCGAGAGCGAAACAACAGGAAGGCGGGAAGGCGGGAAGGATTTTGGGGGTGGGCGAGCCGAGGCGTCGCCCGACTTGCGTGTACCGTCGAGCGCTTCTGCTGCGGGCCAAGGGCCCGGCGAACAATCAAATCCTTCCCGCCTTCCCGCCTTCCTGTTGAATTCCCAGGAACAAGGTCAGCGACCGCGACGGCGCCTGCCAGTCATCGCGCAGACATCTGGGTCCACGGCTCCAACCGTAAACGCCGCCGCGGCGGCCGTTCCCGGAGTGCCGGCCAAGGTTGTTCCGCAGGCCAAGCTGAAGAAGAAGCGGCCCGGCTCCGGCATCCCGGCGCGTAAAATCATCACCAACTTGGTCTGGCTACGCCGCGCGTCGCAGATCGGGTTCTTCGCGCTGTTCTTCTACTTCCTGGCGCACACCGCGTTCCGCGGCACCTTCGCGGCGCAGTCGGGTGAGCCGGTGCGACTCCCGCTCCCCGTCGAAGGCTTCTTGCTGGCGGATCCGTTCGTCGCGGCGATGACGCTGCTCAGCACGCACGCCGTCTACCGCGGCTTGGCGTGGTCGCTGGTGATCGTGGCGTTGACGTTGGTGTTCGGGCGCGTATTTTGCGGGTGGATTTGCCCGTTCGGTACCTTGCACCACTTCTTCGCTTGGATTTTTCCGAGCCGCTACTTGAAGGGTAGCGCGCGCGTCGAAGCCAACAAGACGCACGGTTGGCAAGCCGCTAAGTACTACCTGATGTGGGGCTTTCTGGCGGCGGCCGTCGCCGGCAGCGCGATCGGTGGCTTGCTCGATCCAATCTGCGTAGCGGTCCGCGCGATTGGCCTCGGCGTGATTCCGGCGCTGCAGTACCTGGGCATTCACGGTAGCAACGTGATCGCGACCAGCAACGTGCGCCCGCTGCAGATGGCTGCCGACAGCGCGCAAGACGTGTTGGCGCAGCAGCTGTGGACGGCGAACCAGAGCTACTTTCACCAGACGTGGTTGATCGTCTTCTTGCTGGTGGCGATTCTGTTCATGAATCGCTTCATCCCTCGCTTCTGGTGTCGCGCGCTGTGCCCGCTGGGCGCGTTTTTGGGCGTGATGTCGCGGTTCGCGCTGTTCGGGATGGTGAAGGACCACAGCAAGTGCACCGACTGCAATCTGTGCCTCGTCAATTGTCAGGGCGCCGATAGCCCGCAAGGCGGCGTCAAACACCGCCAAGACGAGTGCCACATGTGCCTCAACTGCGAGACCGCCTGCCCGGAAGACGTGATCAAGTTCCGCTTCCTGCCGAACCGCCAAGGTACGATTCAGAAGCCGGATCTGCAGCGGCGCACGGTCATGGCGTCGGCGGCGGCCGGCGCCGTGGCGATCCCGGCCATGCGCATCGCGAACTGGCCCGACAAGGCTTACAGCGAGAAAGTGATTCGCCCGCCAGGCGCGGTCGAGGAACGCGAGTTTCTCGAGCGCTGCATTCGCTGCGCCGAGTGCATGAAGGTATGCCCAAACAACGCCCTACATCCGGCGTTCTTCGAGGCCGGCCTCGAAGGCCTGTGGACGCCGATTTTGATCCCGCGCATCGGCTACTGCGAATACAGCTGCGTGCTATGCGGGCAGGTGTGTCCGACCGGCGCGATCCAGAAGATCACGGAGTTTCAGAAGACCGGCCGCGACGACAGGACCGGCAAAGAGCAGAAGCCGATCTCGATGGGCACGGCCATGTACGATCAAGGACGCTGCTTGCCGTGGGCGATGGCGACGCCCTGCATCGTCTGCGAAGAGTTCTGCCCGACTTCCCCCAAAGCGATATGGGCCGAAGAGGTCGAGGTCCCCAAGCGCGCCAGCAAGTACAAGGCTAAAGGCGAAGCGCTGACGATGGAGACGGTTAAGGTGCAGCGCCCGCACGTCGACCCCTCGTTGTGCATTGGCTGCGGCGCGTGCGAGAAGGTCTGCCCGATCGTCGACAAGCCGGCCGTCTACGTGACGAACGCTGGCGAGACGCGCTCGAAGACGAACATCATCCTGCTCGAGAACACCAGCTACGGTCAGAGCTGAGCCCATCGTTTTTAGGTGCTGTTTCTCAAACGTGCCGGTGCCCGTGCCCGAAAATCTGACGACGCCGCCCGGTTCCGTTTTGTAGAGGCCGACGTTCCTGGCGCGGGCTGTCAGCCCGCGCGCGCCGCGCGCAGGCATGGGCAGGCAGGGCCTCTCCCAATCAAGATGGCTTAGGGACCGTCAGGCACGGGCACGGGCACCGGCACCGGGCACGTAGGAGTGAGAGGAGTGCGGACATCCGTTCAGCGGTGACGCGGTGCGTTCGCGGAGGCGGTGTCAGCTTATGTGCCAGGGTTACCAACAAAACTGGCACATCGGTCAGGTCCTAAGTCACAATGTGCCTGTGGTTTTGGGTTGGTTGGGTGTTGGGCCGGTGTGGCCCGGAGCTTGCTCTAGGTGAGGGGCGGTAAACTCGCATGAAATTTTGGTCGCTTATTCGGTCCTTGGCTGTCGTCGCGCTGCTTGGTGCATTCCCGGCTGCGTGTGGTCGCGCGGAGCTGCCCATCTACGGCGGCAGTAGCGATGGAGGCACCAGCGGCTCCAGTGGGTCGCACACCGGTGGGTCGCACATCGGCGGCTCAACGGCGGGCATTGGCGGGTCGTCGCCGATCCGCTGTGGCGACGCTGTCTGCGAAGGCAACGAGAATCCGGATATCTGCCCCCAGGATTGCTACTGCGGCGATAGCATCTGCAACGGCAGTGAGCCGCTGCAGAACTGCGGCGATTGCGGCAGCTTCTGTGGCAACGGCATCTGCGAAGGCAACGACCCGTTCAATTGCCCCAGCGATTGCCCGATCAACAACTGCGGCAACGGCGTGTGCGAGCCGGGCTACGGCGAGAACGTCAACACCTGTCAGGATTGCTCCTGCGGCAACGGCGTGTGCGAGCCGAATCGCGGCGAGAGCATCAACACCTGCAGAGACTGCGGCTGCCTCAACGGCAGCTGTTTGTGCGGCAACGGCCAGTGCGACAAGGGCGACTACATCAATTGCCCGTGGGAATGCAGCTGCCAAAACGGAGCGTGCGACTGGGATTGGGATGCCGCCAACGGCTGCCCCGAGCAGTGCATCTATCCGTACACTTGCAACAACAACGCCTGCGACGGCCAGTACGACACGCTCAACGGCTGCCCCGGCGAGTGCCAGACCTGCAACGACCCGGGCTGTAACTACGGCTACGACGTGTCGAACAACTGCGCCTGGCAGTGCCCCTACACCTGCGACGACTTCGTCTGCGATCCGGGCCTCGACGACTTGAACGGTTGCGGCTGGGAGTGCCAGACCTGCAACAACCCGAGTTGTCAGTACCTTTACGACCAAAACAACGGTTGCGCCTACCAGTGCAATTCGAACGTCACCTGCGGCAACTACCAGTGCGAGAAGGACGACTACGTCAACGGCTGCGGCTGGGAGTGCGAGACCTGCAACAACAACTTCTGTGACGTCGGCTACGACGACAACAACGGCTGCGCGTACCAGTGCACCTGCAACAACGGTGTCTGCGATGGCTTCTGGGACGACCAAAACGGCTGTCCGGGCGAGTGCCAATCGTGCGGCAATGGCCAGTGTGATCTGGATCTGGACGACTCGAACAACTGCTACGAGGAGTGCCTGACCTGCGGCAACGGTTTCTGCGACGAGGGCTACGACCAGAGCGCCGGCTGCCCCAAAGAATGCGGCCTGACCTGCAACAACAACCGTTGTGATCTGGCCGATTGGAATAGCTGTCCCGGCGAGTGCAACCAGACCTGCGGCAACGGCATCTGCGACGCGCAGGAAGACACTAGCTCGTGCGGCGACTGTTTCTGCGGTGACAAGGTCTGCAGCCGGAGCGAGAACATGCAGAACTGCCCCGCCGACTGCGGAGCTCCGCCCAAGTGCCCGAACGGCGTCTGTGACGCCGGCGAAACGACACAGACGTGCCCCGCCGACTGCGGCATGCAGGGCCTGTGTGGTAACAAAAAGTGCGACGCTGGCGAAGAGACCTCATGTCCCAGGGATTGCTGCGGCGACGGTGTCTGTAGTACCGAGCTGGAGAAGTATTTCTGCAAGGCGGACTGCGGCTCGAGCTGCGGTGACATGGTGTGTCAGCCAACCGACTTGGTGCTGTGCAAAGAAGAGTGCGGCCTCTGACCGAGCGACGAGCCGTGCCGGGGGCGGGGGCGGACCCTACTAAAGCGCCTGAAACCCCTATTCCGGCCCCCTGAAGAACGGGTCTTTTACGCCAGGCATTCTCAAGTATGCTGCGGGGCTCCCGAGCCCTGCAGCATGTCCGCCGCCCCGAGCCTCACTCAACAACGCGAAGCCGCAGCTCGTGTCGCCCAGTGGCTAGTAGACAAAGCGCGGCCTGACGAGGCGGTGGCTTTGCTGGCGGCTTGGGCCGCGGCAGTCAACGACAGCGAAGGCCAGCACCTGCTGGCCGAGGCCCTACGCATCGACCCGGGCGCGAAGGTCGCGCAGATGGCGTTCGAACGCATGGAGGGGGTGGCTGGGGATCACGCCGCCCTCGAGCAGGCGATCCAGCACTTTGGCGCGCAAGAGCTAGCCCGGCTCGAAGCCGAAATGAAGCGCCCGAGCTTTCGGCGCGCGCAGATGGGCTTCAACAACAATATCAAGGCCCACGACCAGGTCTTCCACGTACAGACGGAAGACAGCGGCTTGGATCAACCGCACATCATCACGCACCTTTTTGCGGATGGCGGACGCGTGATCAAGAGCCACAAACGCTCTTACGCCGAGGCGGTCGCCCGTACCGACGTCGCCGAGTTCGTCCGCGCGCTCATGAAGTCGCAGCACCTCGAGATGGTGCTTTTGCTGCGCGAAGGTAAGTTCGACAACGTGATCGCGGGGCGTGAGTTGGGCGGCATGGCGCTGCTCACCGAGCCGCCGAACGTCGACAATATCAAGAAGCTGGCCAGCCAGAAGAAGCAGCGCGCCGAGGCCGGAGCCCCGGCGTCGTCCGCGGCGCCGCCGATGGCCGCGCCCGCCGCAGTGCCCGTACCCGTGATCGTCCAGCCCGTGGCCGCGCCTGCCGCTGCCGCTGCGACGCCGGCCGCGCCGAAGGTGCACTTCACGTTGCATGTGCTGCGCAGCCTGACCGGCGGTCCCGAGCGCTACGATCCGCCCGGCACCGAAGTGCTGGTCGGCGCTGCCGGCGGCATCGGCTTGCCGGGTGAGCGCTTCTGTCACCCGGAAGAGGCGCTGCTCAGCTTCCGCGATGGTCGGCTGTGGCTCGAGGATCTCGAGGGCGGCAACGGCGTGTTTCTGCGCATCCGCACGCCGGTCGAGCTCGAGATGCTCGACGAGTTCGTGGTCGGTGATCAGCTGCTGAGGATCCAGAAAAATCCCGTCTCCGACGACGGCCCCGATCCGGATCCCACCTACTTCTACTCTTCGCCCAAGTGGCCGTCGTCGTTCCGCGTGACGCAGGTGTTCGAAGGCGGCGCCGACGGCTGTTGCGTCGTCGCTCGCGGCAACACCTTGCAGATCGGCTCGGCGGTGGGCGACCTGGTATTCCCCGACGACCCGCTGGTCGCCGAACAGCATTGTCTGATCGAAGAACAAGCTGGCGCCATGGTCCTCACGGATCTGGGCACCCGCACCGGCGTCTTCGTCCGCATCCGTGGCGAACAAGAATTGGCGCACGGCGACGAGCTGCTGATTGGCCGCACGCGCCTCGTCGTCGACCTCGCCCGCACGGCTGCTTGAGAACGAGACAACAGGAAGGCGGTAGGAAGGCGGGAAGGATTTGATGGTTCGAGCACCCGAACCGTCAGGTTGCTGCTAGCCGGGCGGTTGCGGTTGGTCTCCACGGCTGCTTGCCGCCCGCTCATCCCAGGCACCCGAGGTCTGTACGTCGATCGCGAGCGCCCGAACGGGCGGGAGCTGGAACGAGGTCGGCCGACCTTGGCGTCAGCAGATCTCGATCGAAATGGAAGACCGGAGTGAAGACACTCGGCGAGGCCGAGCGCCCGCTGCGGTTTGGAACGGCTGGGTCGCGTGGCGTCCTCTCCAAAGGCGCGGAGGAGAACAGAAAAATATGGCCGCCCAGCTGGGCGGCCGGTGACGAGGCCTGCCCGCTCACGCGGCGACACTACAAAAAGCAAAAAGCCGAGCCCTTGCGGACTCGGCTTCCTGGCTTTTCCCACTCGTTAGAGTGAGAGAAGAATCACTTCTTCTCTTCGGCCGGGGCGGCCGGGGCTGCTGCGTCGCCAGCCGGAGCTGCGCCGTCAGCCGGAGCTGCGCCGTCGGCCGGAGCCGCCGCGTCAGCGGGCTTGGCTTCACCAGCCGCCGCCGCATCGGGCGTGGCCGGCTCGGGGGTGGCTTCGCCACCACAAGCAGCCGCGAGAACAGCGAACGAACCGAGCGCGATCAAAGTGCGAATCGACATTGGGGATCCTCCTTATTGCCGAACCACTAGGCTCGGACCTGGAACAGACGTTCGAGTACCTCAATCCGGCTCACGCACAAAGCGCAAAGACGCTGCTCATTTCAATAACCTGAAACAATCCAAGCTGTTAGGCGGCGCGTTGGATTGTCTTGGTCTTTTGGCCGGTCGATTTGAGCCGAAAAGCTCGGCTGCTGCGTCCATCATCTGGGTCCGCGTATGGGAGCCATCAGGAGAGCGCCGCGCCTTCGGCTGATTTCGTCCGAATCATTGGACGAGGCTGCGTCCGCCGAGGAACGGGTTTCCGGACCCGTCGAAGCGAGCGCGCCGGTTGAAGCGCAAGACGTCGCTGCCACCGAAACCGAGGACCAAGAGCTGGTCGGTCGCGCGCGTCGTTCCGAAGCGCGCGCGTTCGAGACGCTCTACCGCCGGCACGCCGAGTTCGCGTTCAACCTGGCGGCGCGCATTCAAGGTAGCGCCACCGACGTCGAGGACGTCGTTCACGACGCGTTCTTGAAGGCTCAAGAGCGGCTCGACGATCTGCGCGACTCGGCGGCGTTCCGGCCGTGGCTCGGCAGCATCGTGGTGCGGCTGGTTCGCACGCGCCTACGCCGGCGTAAGCTGCTGCGGGCGCTCGGGCTCACCACGCCCGAGCCGGTCGAGATTGAAACCATCGCCGCCGTCGGTGCTGATCCCGAAGCGCGCGCGCTGCTTGCCCAGGTGTATGCGCTGCTACAGACGCTGGCCGCCGACGATCGCATCGCGTGGACGCTGCGGTACGTCGAGCGACACCGTTTGGAAACAGTCGCCGTGATGATGGATTGTTCGCTGGCGACCGCCAAACGGCGGATTGCCCGCGCCCAACGTTTTCTCAGTGAGCACTTCGTCGCTCCCTTCCCGCAGAACCCGTCATGACCCGCGCTAGCTTCCCGGAGATCCCCCAAGAGGCTCTGAAGAGCCACGCTCAGCCTGAGCGAGTCGAGCGCGTGTGGCGTCGTCTGCAACTGGATCTAACCGGGGCGCCGCGCGCTGAGCGGTTGAATTGGTGGCTGCCGGTCGCGGCGCTCGGCATCTTTGGTTTGGGCGTGGCGTTCGGTGTGCGGCTGCACGCGCCGTCGGTGGAAGTGGCCGCGGTGGCGGAGCCGCGCGAAGCCAGGCCAACGCCGGGTGCCGGTCCCGCCGTTGAGCCGGAGGCGCCGGCTGCCCAACGTCGCACTCTGCCCGCGCAGAAACGCGTGCGGTCACCGCGCGCGCTGCCGACGGGCGAAGCCGCCGTCGAATACGCACAGAGCTACGGCGAGCCTGCCGGTTTAGTGGCGAGCGAGCCCGCACCCGTGACGGGCCCGCCCGAATGGGAAACGCTGGCCGAGACCGGCGATTTCCACGCTGCCAAGACCGCGTTGGATCGCGAAGGCGGCTTCGAGCAAGTCGTGGGGCGCGCCTCGGCCAACCAGCTGCTGGTGCTCGCCGATATCGCGCGCGCTTCGGGTGGTCGCGAGCAAGCCGCCCAGGCGCTACGGCGGGTGCTGTCGGCGTACGATTCCGCCCCAGAAGCTCCGCTAGCTGCGTGGACGCTCGGCAACTTGCTTGAGCAGGCAGGAGACAGGTCCGGCGCCGCCGAGGCGTACGCGACGTATCGGCGCTTGTCACCGACCGGAGACTTCGCGGAAGATGCCGCCGCCCGTCAGGTGGACGCGGCGCTCTCCCAAGGGAATCTGGAGCTTGGTAACCGCGCCATGGAAGAGTACGCCCAAAATTTCCCCAAAGGGCGACGCTTGGCTGAGCTTCGCAAGCGACTCAATGCGCTCGGTGCTGCTCCGGACGCTGGGGCGCAGGCCGATACCGACGACGACGACGACGCGACCGAGCCGGGCGCCGACGCGCCGGCCGCGCCGCCAGCAGCTGCGCGCGAGCACTGAGCCGCTTCGAGCTTGGCGTTTTGCGGCCGTGCTCGCGTTCGCGCTTTCGTGCGTGTTCAGCCTGACCGCGCGCGCGGCTCCGGCCAGCGTCGTCGTCGAAATCGATGGACCCGCGGAGCGAGTCGTCGATTCACGCAGTGCGCGGCGGTTGGTGCCGCTCGAGCTGTCCGACGTCGCGGTGCCGGCCAGCAGCGCCGCTCGAGGTGCGCCGGTGTTGTTCTTTCGCGTACTCGGGCGTCGGGACGGAGCCGTGCGCGTCGAGCTGTGGGAGCGCGGCGAGTTTCACGGAGCCCGCACGCTCAGCGGCGCCGGCGCGAATCCGCAGCTGGTGGCGCGGCGTGTCGCTCTGGCAGCGGCCGAGCTGGGGCGACGCCTGGCCCGCAAACGCGAGGCGCAGTTGCTGCGCGATGAGCGGCTGCGTAAAGCCAGCGAGGCCAGCGCCCGGGAGCAGCGTGAGCGGACCCAGGACGGACCGACAGCGCTGCGTCCGGAGCTCGCGATTGGCGCGTCGCCTGGCAAGCTGCTTCTGTTTGGGCAGCGCCTGTCCGGCGAGCTTTCGCTGCACGGGCCACTCCGACTCGACGTGGGCGGTGAGCTCTGGGCAGGCTCGCTAACGCCGAAGCTCCGGACCGAGTTGCAAGGTGTTGGCTTGGGTCCAGCGTATCGACTGGTCCTGACGCGCGGGCTCGATCTCGATCTTGGCCTGCACGCCGCCGCGTTGCTGGTGCAGGTACCGAAGGCGCGGTTGCTCGATGGGCTCGTGGATCAGAACAGCTCGTGGACGGCCAGGTTGACCGGGGCGACGCGGCTTGAGCTCAGGCTCTCGCGTCAGCTGCGCGCGGTGGTGGGCTTGGAAGCGGGCGGCGTGATGCGCGCGGTGCCGTACTCGACTGCAGTAGCGTTCGAGCGCTTGAGCGGCTTTTGGTGGAGCGGCTCGCTCGGCGTAGTGTTTACGCCGCCGCGCTGACGCCCGACAAAAAAGCCGGCACCCCGGAACGCGCTACGGCGTTGCGGGGTACCGAGGAAAAAAACAACAGGTCTCGGCGAGGGGAGTCACCGAGACCCGTTGGGAACAAGAGCAACAGGCCGTAATGAGGGGATTGCACTACGGCCCGTTGAGGAGAGGACAGCGGTCCGGACGCCAGGGATGGGGCGACCGGCCGCTGAGAACGGGACGGCGACACTCGAGAGAAACAGGGAGGAGGGGGAACGGGAACGAGAGCCACTCGGTGAAGCGGAGGGCTTCGAGTGTCGCCTGACTTGTAGACATTGCACTGAGCGTGCCAGTGCTTGGCTCACCACATTTCAGCAACTTACGCGTGTCGGAGCTTCAACTGCGTGTCTCGTTCGCGAACTATGTTTCAGATGTGGATCCCGGATTTGACTCGTTATGAGACCCGAACAAGGTTTCGCGCTCCGCGCGCGTCAGGCTGACGAAGCGACCTTCGATGCGAAAGCCCTCTCGGCCGTCCGGCAGAGGATGCTTACGACAGCCGCGCACTTTCACTCGCACGGTGACGCTGCGGTCGGCGCTGGCGTGCGTCGCCTCGACCGTGGAGCCGGGCGGTGACGGTGCAGTCGAGGAGAGCGTGACGAAGTCGTCCTTGTGCTCGACGATGAAAGCGTCGCCGCCACCGCGCTTCAGCTGCAGCGCAACGGGGGCGTGCGGCACCAACGCTAGCGTCATCCTTTGCGTCCCCGGCGCATGGCGGCTTCGGCGTCGCGCTCGTCCATCTTCGTCCGCAAGGCCTGACGCTTGTCGTGCGTTTTCTTGCCGCGTGCGATTGCGAACTCGAGCTTGGCTCGTCCGCTTTTGATGTAGCACTTGGTGACGATCAACGTCATGCCGTCGCGCTCGACCAAGCCGCGCAGTTTGTCGATCTGCTCGCGATGCAGCAGCAGCTTGCGCGGACGGCGCTCGTCGTGGCCGAACGAGGCGTGCTTGAGCGGCGGCACGCGCATGCCTTTCACCCAGGCTTCGTTCCGGCTGTCGATGTCGACCCAGGCGTCGGTCAAATCTGCGGTGTTTTCACGGAGCGAGCGCGCTTCACTCCCGATCAGCACCAGGCCTGCCTCGTAGGCGTCGCCCAGCTCGTAGTTGAAGCTGGCGCGGCGGTTCTTGGAAATGAGCCGGTCGCCGCCGCCTTTTTTCTTGTCTGCCACCATCGATCGACCTTGGGGGGCGGCAATATGCGGGCAGACCCCGCGCTGAGCAAGCTGCGTCGGGCTACGGTCAAAAAATCGATGCTCAGCCGAAATCGACGCTCAGATTTGCGGCGCTGGGGAGGCCACAGCTGAATTGCTGAGCCGCGTTTGGGGGGCGCGGTCTTTCTTGCTTCGGAGGCCGTCGATGACCGTCAAATGCCGCTGGTTGTGGCTGGCAAGTGTCGCAAGTGCCGTGCACCTGCTCTCGGGCGGGTTGGCACGTGCTGAGGTCGGCCTGAACGCGCCTGGTCTAACCCCGCCAGGTGAGCGCGAGCGAGAGGCCCCCGAGCCTGCGAAGCCGCGTCGCCGGTCAGCGCCAGGGTGTTGTCGCAGGCAACGCCGTCGCCGTGCTGCGCACAACCATCCGGGCCGCGGCAAGGTAGCTCGCGTATCCGTCCCTGCACGCAGCCGAGCGCTCGCTTCGGAGCTCCACAGCGCACGCCGCTCGAGCAGACCTCGCCGACGATCGGCGGTGAAGCGAGCCGTTGCGGCTCGGCTACCTGCTGCTGCTGCTGCTGCTCGCGCCTGCAGGCGAGCAAGCAGACCACGGATGCCAGAGACCAGAAGCGACCGGAGCGCATACCTCGAGGAAAGCACGCAGCGGCTCCGAACGCCTCAAACTAGCTGGCCGTCGGCTACTTGAGCAGATCGGAGACTTTTTGGGCGATGCCGAAGATGCCCAGGCACATCTCGTCCAATGTCTCTTCGCCGAGCACGACCTCGCGCGGCTCGGTCAGGCCTTGCTGCACGAGCGCCCCGCGCACGAACTCGTTGTCCATGCTGTTGTCGTAGCTGCAGCGCAGGTTCACGATGTCGCCGCCCTTGATCATCGGGGCTTGGTCGATCGGCGTGTCGTAGACGTAGCCGCGCTGCCAGTTGAAGTTCCATTTCGGCGTGTCGAGCAGGCATTCGTCGGCGGGCTCGGCGCCCGGCGTGCCGCGCGTGATGCCGATGCGCATGTCGGTACCGACGTAGTGCATGTGCGAGCCAACGACCCATATCCGCGATTCACGGATGTTGGCCGGGATTTGGAATAGCATCGATTCGGTGTGTGCGGTGGCGCCGGCTGGAATGCGAAACTCGGGCGTGGCGCCGTCGTCGGGACCAGGCTGCAGCCCCATGCCGCCGGGCTTTGGCGCGCGGGCGTTGCCGATCAGCGTCGCGGCCGCGACGTACTCGGGAATGCCAGCGTCGTAGCGGCGGAGCTGAATCGACGTGCCCGAGTCGGTCTCGGGCTTGCCGGTCGGATGGTAGTGAACCTGCATCACCAGCCGGCCGGTTTTCGTTAGCGTCATCGCCACGCGCTCGGGCGCGATGACCGGCGTGCTGCCGGGAGCCCAAGCCATCAGTAGCCCGGGCGAGTCGAGCTTCGGTCCGCCGAAGCAGTCGTAGTAGCCCTTGTCTCCGGCGAGCGCCGCGCTCTGGCCATCGGGATCGGTGAAGACCAAGACGTGGTGCACGATCGCCGCGTTTCCTGGGTGCACCTGAACGCCGTCGATCAGCACGCGGTCGCCGAGCAGCGCGGCTTCAGCGCCGGAAGCGGTCAGCGGCGTGAGATCAGGAGCGAGCGAAAAGCAGATGAACTTGTCGCTGTTGCCGTCGAGCGTCACTGGCGATGGAATCGTGACGCTGACTTGCGCGTCTTTTAGCTCCAGCTCCGGCGGGCTGGGCAGCGCGGCGGCTGTCTTCGGATTGCCCTCTGGGGAACCGGCGTCGCTCCAGCGCTTGAACAGCTCGATTTGGTCGTCGCTGAGCCGAAGATCGTCTTTGAAGCCGTAGCGTGGCTTGCAGTCTGCGGTGTCTCTCGCCAAAAACGGCGGCATGATGCCGCTCCGGAGCACGCTGTCGAAGGTGGGGCTCCAGATCTTGGCTTGCGCGTAGGTCTGCAGGCTGAACGGCGAGATACCGCCGTCTTGGTGACAACCTTGACAGTGCAACGCGACGAGCGGCGCGATGTCGGCGTGCCAGGTCGGGGCATCGCCGGGCGCGATCGTACCGGAGCCGCCGATTGCCATCGGCGAAGCGCCATCTTCGGTGCTGCCGCATGCGGGGAGAAACAACGTGCTCGAAAGCACCGCGACGAGCTGAAGAATGCGAGCTTTCAAGGATCCTAGTTAGCCATGCGCGCGCGCGCCGGGCAACTTGCGCCGCACGCTCAACGCAGGCTCGACAGATCGTGAAGCTGGTAGGTGTTTTGGCCGTGACTATTCAGGTGAAACAGTAGCTGGCCCTGCTCATCGAGCGCACAAGGTGAGGCAAACTGCTCCTTGTAGACGTTGGCGGCGCTCGGGATCGGAATCGTCTTCGCCCAGGCGTCACTAGCGCCGACGGTGAGCGACAGCTGTGCGGTGGTCGGCGCTGCGGCGTCGAGGTCAGTAGTGACTGACAGTGAGCTGCGGCAGCAGCTGGCCCTTGCTCACCCGCGAGCGAGCGCGCCCGCTCAGCGTGACCGCGGCAGAGCGAGCGGCCCGCATTTACCGCGAGGTACCGGTCACGCGAGCGCTTGTCGGGCCCGAGCGGCCCCGCCCGATTGTCAGACTGGGGTGCCGGCACTACGTTGCCCGTCCCGGATGCAGAAGACGATCCTCGAAGGCGCGCGGACGCACAACTTGCAGGGCGTCGACGTCACGCTTGAGCCCGGGCAAATCGTGGCGGTTACCGGCGTCAGTGGCGCGGGCAAGAGCAGCCTGGCGCTCGACACGTTGTACGCTGAAGGTCAGCGCCGCTTCGTCGAGAGCTTCAGCCCGTACGCGCGCCAATTCTTGGAACGGCTCGAGCGCCCGCCGATGACGCGGCTTGAGCCCGTGCCGGCCGGCATCGCCGTCGACCGCCGTGCGCCGGTGAAGAGCTCGCGCTCCACCGTCGCGACGATGGCCGACATCGAGCCGTACTTGGCGGCGCTGTTTCTGCGCGAGGCGGTGCCGGTGTGCCCCGACCACGAGCTGCCAGGAGTCGAACTCACGGTCGCTCGCGCTGCCGAGCGAGTGGCGCAGGCTTCAGACGGCGCGCGCGTCATCATCAGCTACGCCGTGCCCGTGAAGGGGCGCGAACAGTACTTGGAGGTGCGCGAACAGCTCGCGCGCGAAGGTTACCGACGCCTGCTGATCGGCGGCGAAGCGCAGGACATTGACGTCGTCAAGCCGTCGGTCGCCGCCAAGTTGGGCGCGCTCGACGTCGTGATCGATCGCGTCGGCAGCGGGCGGGAACGTGAGCGTGTCGCGGCGGCGATTGAAACGGCGTGGCAGCGCGGTTTTGGGTTTCTGCAGGTCCATGTCGGCGAAGCCAAGCTCGGGCTTCGTCGCGGCCTCGCGTGTCCCGAATGCGCCAAGCCGCTGGAAGGCTCGCGCGCCGGTTTGTTCAGCTACGAATCGCCGGTTGGCGCGTGCCCGACGTGCCGTGGCTTCGGCCGCACGTTGGGCGTCGATCTATCGAAGGTGATTCCGGATCCGTCGCGCTCGCTCGACGACGGCGTGGTTCGGCCTTGGCGTGGTGGCTCCACCAAGTGGGAGCGCGCCGAGGTCAAGAAGCTGTGCCGGCGTCACGACATTCCGACGAACGTTCCGTTTCAGTCGCTCACGGCGACACAGCAGAATCTCATCCTCGAGGGTGATGGAAGCTGGCACAAAGGCTTGTTTCCTGGCGTCGTTGGCTGGTTCAAATGGCTCGAGACCAAGACCTACAAGATGCACGTGCGCGTGCTGTTGGCGCGCTACCGCTCGTATGACCCATGCGTTGCGTGCGGGGCGCGACGCCTGAACCCGACAGCGCTTTCGTACCGCGTTGGTGGCATCAGCATCGCCGACTACCACGCGCTCGAGATCGGTGAAGCGCGTCAGCGGATCGAAACGCTCAAAACGACCACCGCGCAGGGCGATTTGGCGCGGCGCGAGCTGGCTTCGCGCTTGGGGTACCTGGATCGCGTCGGCCTCGGATACCTGACGTTGGATCGCCAGGCGCGCACTTTGTCAGGTGGCGAGGCTCAGCGCGTTACCTTGACAGCGGCGCTCGGTACGTCGCTGCACAATGCGCTGTTCGTGCTCGACGAGCCTAGCGTCGGGCTTCACCCGAGCGACGTCGCGCCGCTGGCCGAAATGGTGCGCGAGCTAGCGCAGCGCAACAACACCGTGCTGGTCGTCGAGCACGATCCGGTGTTGATCAGCGCGGCAGATCGCGTGTTGGAGCTGGGGCCTGGCGCAGGTTCAGCGGGCGGGCAGATCGTGTTCGACGGCACGCCCGAAGCTGCGCGTGCGGGTAAGACCGCGACCGCACGTGCGATGGCGGGCATCGTGCGCCGCACGGAGCCGGTGCGGAAGCCGAGCGGCTTTCTGCAGTTGCGTGGCGCCTCCGCCAACAACTTGCGTGGCGTTGACGTCGACGTGCCGCTCGGCGTCGTGTGCGCGATCACCGGACCGAGTGGCTCGGGTAAGAGCACGCTTAGCGTCGACATCTTGTACCGCGCGCTGGCGCGGCATTTTGGCGATTTTGACGAGGAAATGCCGGGTATTTTCCAGGCGCTCTCCGGCCAGGAAGCGCTGAAGCGCGTCGCGCTCGTCGATCAGTCACCGCTCGGCCGCACGTCGCGCGGCAACCCCGCCACGTACACGAAAGCTTGGGATTGTGTGCGTACGCTCTACGGCAAGGTGCCGGCGGCGGCGGCGCGCGGACTGACGGCTTCGCATTTCTCGTTCAACGTCGAAGGCGGGCGCTGCGATGCCTGCTCCGGCGAAGGTTTCGAGACGGTCGAGATGCAGTTCCTGGCCGACGTGAGGCTGGTTTGCCCGGTGTGCCAAGGCTTGCGCTTCAAGCCCGAGGTGCTGGCGGTCGAGCGCAACGGCGTCAGCATCGCCCAGGTACTCGAGATGACCGTCGAGCGGGCGTTGAGCACGTTTCAATCCGAGGCGCCGATTCAACGCGCGCTCGGTCCGCTGTCGATGCTCGGGCTCGGCTACTTGCGGATTGGCCAGCCGCTGACAACGCTTTCGGGTGGTGAAGCGCAACGGCTCAAGTTGGCGCGTACGCTTTCTGAAGAGCTGCGCGGCGCGCTTTTGATCCTCGATGAGCCGAGCGCCGGCCTGCACGCTGACGAAGTGAAGCAGGTGCTGCAGGCGTTGGCCGCAATCGTGACGGCGGGCGGTAGCGTGCTGGTCGTCGAGCATGATCTCGACGTGATCGGCAATTCTGACTACGTGATTGATTTGGGGCCCGGCGCTGGCACACGCGGTGGCCAATTGCTCGCAGTGGGCCCACCGCGTGAGCTCTCGAACCCCGACTCGAAGACGGCTGCCGCGCTGCGCGACTATTTCGGCCAGAAACCCCAAAAAAAGAGCGCCAAAAAGCCTTCGGGACGCCGTCCAACGACCAACGGCGCTGCCGCCCTCAGCTTGAGCGTGGTGCGCGCGCGCGAGCACAACTTGAAGGATGTCTCGGTCGATATCCCGCACGGCAAGCTGAGCGTCGTGACCGGGCCGAGCGGCTCGGGCAAGAGCTCGCTCGCGTTCGACGTGGTGTTCGCCGAAGGTCAACGGCGCTTTCTCGAGACGCTCACGCCGTACGCTCGGCAATTCTTGCCGACGATGCCGCGCCCCGACGTCGATCGCGTCAGCGGCGTGCCGCCATCGATAGCGCTCGAGCAGCGCACGACGCGCGCCGGCGCCAAGTCGACGGTCGCGACCGTCACCGAGGTCGCCCACTACTTGCGGCTGATGTTCGCCAAGCTCGCGGTGCTGTACTGCCCCGACCACGACGAACCGATCTCACACACCACGCCCGACGCGGTGTTCGGTAATTTGAAGCGCAGCGGCGCCGGGCAGGCCCTGCTTGCGCCGGTCGTGCAAGCCCGCAAAGGTACGTACCTCGATGTGTTCACCGCCGCCGAGCGCGCCGGCGTTGAGCAAGCGTACTGCGATGGCGTACTCGTCAAGACGAGCGACCCGCCGCGACTCGCCAAGACCAAAGAGCACACCATCGATCTCGTGGTGGTGCCGAAGATAGACGCCAAGCGCCTGACGCGCGAAGACTTCGAGCGCGCGCTCAAGCTCGGCGGCGGCGCCGTGAAACTGCGGAATGCAGTCGGGAAAGAGCAGCTGCTTTCGCTGCAGAGTGCGTGTCCCCAGTGCGGCTTTTCGGCGCCCGAGCTGGACCCGCGTTGGTTCTCGTTCGCGACCAAGCAAGGTCGCTGTGAACGCTGTGAAGGCAGCGGCGTGTTGACGGAAGCGCCGACCAAGAAGCGCGGCCGCAAAGTGGTCGAGGTCGCCGCACCAGCGGTGACCTGCCCCGACTGTCACGGCGCGCGCTTGTCACCGATCCCGCGCGCGGCGCGCTTCGACGGCGAGCACTACGATGAGATCGTGGCGCGTTCGGTAGCGAGCCTGCTCGAACGGTTGGAGGCGCTGCACATCACCGGCGACTCGGCTCTTATTGCTACACCGATCTTGACCGAGCTGCTACGGCGCGTGCGCTTTCTGGTCCAGGTCGGGCTCGGTTACTTGAGCCTCGATCGCTCGGCCGCGACGTTGTCGGGCGGCGAGATGCAGCGGCTGCGCTTGGCCGCGCAGCTCGGGGCAGGTTTGACCGGCGCGCTCTACGTGCTGGACGAGCCGACGATTGGCCTGCATCCGCGCGACACCGGTCGGCTGATCGCCAACTTACGCAGCCTGGTCGACCTGGGCTCGACGGTGGTGGTCGTGGAGCATGATTCGGAGACGATCCGCGCGGCGGATTTTCTGATCGATCTTGGGCCTGGCGGCGGTACGCGCGGCGGAAATATCGTGGTCGCGGGCACTCCGGCTGCGGTCTGCGCGCACCCGGATTCGCCGACTGGCCAGGCGTTGTCGGCGCCGCCCGCGCTGCGCAAAGCGTTGGCGATCGGCGCCAAGCACGACCATTTGGTGCTGACCGGCGCCAGTGCCCACAACCTGAAGGGCGTCGACATTTCTGTGCCGCTCGCGCGCTTCACGGTCGTGGCCGGCGTCAGCGGCTCCGGCAAGAGCACGTTGGTGCGCAAGGTGCTCTTGCCAGCGCTGAAGCAGAAGCTCGGCTTGGTCACCGAAGCGCCCGGCCCTTTCAAGTCGCTGACCGGCGGCGCGGCCCTGAAGCGCGCAGTCTCGGTCGACCAGTCACCGATCGGGCGCACGCCGCGCTCGGTGCCAGTGACGTTTCTGGGCATCTGGGATCACATCCGGCGCATCTACGCGGCCACGCCCGACGCCAAGCTGCGCGGCTTCGAACCGTCGCGGTTTTCGTTCAACACCGGTCGCGGCGGTCAGTGCCCGACGTGCGAAGGACAAGGCGCGATCACGCACGAAATGAGCTTCCTGCCCGACGTCGTCTCGGCCTGCCCCACCTGCGACGGCTTGCGCTTCGAGCCGCGCACGTTGGAGGTGCACTACATGGATCGCAGCATCGGCGATGTCTTGAAGCTGACGGCCGAAGACGCCGTGCGCGTGTTCGAAAATCACCCGAAAGTGGCCGCGCCGCTGCGCACGCTGTGCGATCTGGGCGCCGGCTACATCGCGCTCGGCCAAGGCTCGCACACGCTTTCCGGTGGCGAAGCGCAACGCCTCAAGCTCGCCGCTGAACTCACGCAAACGCGAGCCCAAGACGCGACGCTGTACGTGCTCGATGAGCCCACGACCGGTCTGCACTTGGCGGACGTCGCTCGGCTGATGGGCGTGCTCTCACGCCTCGTCGAGCGCGGCGACACGCTGGTCGTGATCGAGCATCATCCCGAAGTCATGGCCGGCGCCGATCACCTGATCGAGCTCGGCCCCGAAGGCGGCGAGCGCGGCGGGCGCATCGTCGCCAGCGCGGCCCCGCGGATCGTGGCGCGCTCGAAGACGCCGACCGCTCAAGTCCTGCGTCAGCTTTTTGCGGCAGAGAAATGACCATGATTTGCTCGCTATGAATCGGCGAGGGGCAAGCTATCGTCCGCGGTCATGGCACGTCGCGCGTTGCTCGTCGGTATCAATGAGTATCAGAGCGTAACCAACCTGAGAGGGTGCGGGAACGACGTCAGCAATGTCGTCCAGCTACTGACGCAGGTCTCGGGGTTCGAGGCCCAGGAAGTGCGAGCCGTCGCCCATGATCGCGCGACCAAGCTGGCTATCGAGCGACGGCTCGCGTGGTTGGTGGACGGGGCCAAAAAAGGCGACTTGCTCGTGTTCCATTTCTCCGGGCATGGCTCGCAGGTGCGTGACCGCGAAGGTGATGAGCTGGAGGACGGTCTCGACGAGCTGCTGTGCCCCTACGATATGGATTGGGACGGCACCTTCATCACCGACGACTACCTGCGCCAGCACTTGCGGGTACCAGCCGGCGTGGTGTTGGAAGTCATTCTCGATGCCTGTCACTCCGGTGAGGGTAGCGTGGTGACCGGTTTTCCCAGTCCCACGCCGGCCGCGACGGATCCCAACCGTCAGCCGCGTTTCGCGCAGCCGCCGGTCGATATCGTGACCCGGCATGCTGGTCAGAGCTTGCCGGTGCGGCGTCTGCTGCGCGACGCCAACCCATCGCCGGTGGCGCTTTGGGCGGCGTGCGCGGAGTTCCAAACCGCCGCTGATGCGCAAATTGACGGCGTGTTCAACGGCGCTTTCACCTTCTATTTCTGCAAGCTTTTGCGCGAGAGCAACGGCCTCACCCGGAGTGAGCTGCTCGGCCGAGTGAAGGCCTCGCTCGCGCAAGCGGGTTACACGCAAGTCCCCGAGCTTTCCGCGCCGGCGGCGCTCAAAAACGCGCCGCCGTTTCGCCTCACCTGATTTCGATTCGGAGTTTACATGAGCAGAGCGTCGATTCTTTGGGTTCCGTTTCTTGCGTTCACCGTTCAAGCGTGCGGCGGCACGGCGCCGCCGCCGGCGAAGGCGCCGGATTCGCCTGCTTTCCAGGCGATCACGACTCCGGCGTCGTTGGCTCCTACCGTCGCGGCTCCGGCCAACGTAGATGCGCTGTGCGCGAAGTTTGGGGTTTCGGGTGGCCTTTCCTGGAAGGAGCAGCTCGACAGCACCCGCAAGCTGGAGCCAATCCTGGAGCAAGGATTCAAGGATGTCGGCGCGGCGAGCGGCGCCGACTGTGTGAAGCAAGCCGCACTGTTACAAGATCAGGTCGAGCGTCGCTACAATGTCACCCGGACGCTGTGTGATCTGCGAGCCCGCGACGGCGGCATCTCGTCCGCCGCGTTCAAGGCCGCGAGTGCGGACCTGCGGTCGAGCATGAACGAGGCTTTTGATGCCGCGTTGAAGGCGCCGGCCACCTGTACCAAGAACGTCGCCGAGGCGCGGGCCGAATACCGCAAGCTGCTGGCGCGTGCGAACGACACGTGCTCACCGCCCAGTGATGACGCCCTCGCGGCTTGTGACGACCAGGTACAGACGGCTTGCGACGAGTATGCCGCTGGCAAAGCACAGGGCGCGACGGTCGTGCAGGCCCTCGCTTGCACGGCGCCAGCGTCGGGCCGAGGAATCGCCGGCGCACGCGATGCGTCTGCAAGCCGAGAGCCCGGGGCCCGCACACCGCTGGCCGGAGGAGCCCTGCAGACTGCCATCATCAGCGGCGCCGCTGACTTCTTCGTCGAGCGCGCCGAGCAAGAGATGTCACTGTTCGCCGCCGAGGTGTTGGGACGTCGGCTCTGCGCGAAGGACTCGCCCGCTCTGCCGTACCTGCCGAAGACCTGTGATCTTCTGAATCCCGACTCGCCCGACCCGGTGATTGGGGCCACACCGTCCGCGCTGCGGGCGGCGGCCAAGGCCGATCTCGAACGACTACCGGATTTTGCCGTGGCCGAAATTGCGAAGCAGGACACGAACGTGGCCTGCGCGGTGGCCTTCGCGTGGGGTACGACCGAGGAGATCGCACACGGCGCGGACTTGTCCGAGCTTCTGAAAGATTTGAAGCCGGTGCTCGAAAAACCGCTCGTCAAGCAACACTGCGAGAAGTTCAAAGACGCGTTGAGCGCGCTTGGCGAGCACGTCAAGCTGCAGCTGCTCGGTGGCGATCGCGGGTTCGGCGGCGAGTCGCTGCGTTCGGCAAACCTCGAACGCCGCGTCGGCAGCGACCCCACGCTCACCGAGCAAGAGAAGAAGGTCATTCAGGAGGTGTTGCGGCGCTTGCTCGCGCTCGACCGGGCGGTGACGACCTATCACGAGCACCCGTCGCCGGAAGCGCGAATCGACATGACCCTGGCGGCCGTGCAGGTGCTGGTGCCAATCATGATCTACGTCGCGCCGAAGGCTGAAGCGGACGTGCACACCTCGATCGCGCTGTTCTCACAGGTCCTCAACAAGGACTATGCGGGCGCGATCGTGACAGCCTCGCAGCTCAGCGCTCAGTTCTTGCCGCCCAAGGCTCGCAATGCTCTGAGCTTGGCGGCGGGGCTGGCGCAGGCGCAGTCGAGCGACGACGTGCGACAAACGCTGAAAGACGCTGCGCTGCCGCTCGGCTCTTGGCGCCGCAAGAACGAGGCGCGGATCGGCGCCACATTGACCGGAATGGTCGGCTTCGGTTTCGGCTACGAACAGGTGTTGCAGAAGCCCACGCCGACGCGCGAAGTCAGCAACGGCTGGAGCATGGCCCCGACGCTAATGGTGGGCGTCGATATTCACGGTGGGCTCAGCAAGAACTGGCGGCTGGGCTTGCACATGAATCTCTTGGATCTCGGCGCGCTCGCGTCGATCCGCACCGACAAGCCCAAGGTGAAGGATACGACGACCAACCAGACCGTCACCGACGACATGGACGTCTCGGCGAAGGCGAGCCCCGAGGTGCGAGTCGAACAAGTGTTCGCGCCCGGCATCTTCCCGTATGTCGGCATCGGTCCGTTCGATCTCGGCCCGGCGCTTACGTTCGTTCCGTCGCTGCGCCCGAGCGAGAACGCTGGCAAGATCGAGCCGCTCGACGTCTTCCGCTACGGCTTCGTCGTCGCGGTGGATGTGAGTGTCTTGCCGCTGCTGTGAGGGCTCGCGGGCGCCGCTGCACCAGAAAGAACCAAAGACTGAGCGGGTTTTGGCTCGATTGAACCGCTGCCGGGGTCGGTCTACTCTGACCGGCCCATGTTCTACCTGAACCGCGGTGGTGCGCCCGAGGGACCTTACGAGGAAGGTCGCATTGTGCAGATGATCCAGTCGGGCGAGCTCACGCAGGGCGGTGTGTGCCCGGTCGGTCAGAATCAGTGGTGGCAGCTGAATCAAGTGCCGGCGTTCGCGAATGCGCTCGCGCAACGCGCGGCAGCGGCAGCGGCTCCGTCGGCGGGCTACGGCCCCCCGCCGCAGCAAGGCGGCTACGGCCCCCCGCCGCAGCAAGGCGGCTACGGCCCCCCGCCGCAGCAAGGCGGCTATGGTCCGACGCCACAGCAGGGCGGCTACGGGCAACCGCCGCAGCAGGGTGGCTACGGCGCGCCAGCGCAACAGGGTGGCTACGGTCCTGGCCCGACCGCGCCCGGCTACGGTCCACCTGCGCAGGCCATGCCGCCGGGCGGCCCGCGTCGAACCATCCCCGAAGAGAAGAAGAAGGGCGGCCGCACGCTGCTGATCGTCGGGCTGGTCGGAGTCCTGCTGGTATTTTTGGTGAGCAGCGCGGTCGGCGCTTACCTGCTGTTCTTCTCGAGCGGTGGCGCGCCGCAAATGTCCGCGACGATGCCGCGCGACTCCGAGATGCTGATCGAAGTCTCCAGCTTGCCGAAGCTCTTGCTCGACTTGAAAGACGTCGAATACTTCGACACGACGCTGCGCGACGACAAGAAGGTGCTCGACGACACCGCCGATTCCGTCGCAAAAGCTTTCGATATTTCGCTCGATGACGCGCGCGCGTTCCTGGTCGCTTCGCGCACCGTGGGCGCGGCAGCGCGCAAGCTCTCGACGCAGCCGGAAGCCGGATTCGCGATCGGCTTTGCCAGCGCGGCGCCGGTCGAAGCGCTGCTCAAGTCGCCGCGCTTCGTGGCGTCCGGCGCGCTTGGCCAAACCGGCAAGCGCTACCAGCTGACGCGGAAGCAGCTGTTGTCGAGCGTCGGTCAAGACGTGTTGCTCAAGGGCTTGGCCGACGCCGAGCTCGGCAACGGCAAAGAAGTGTTGGTTTGGTTTCCGGACAAGAAGCTGCTCAGCTTCGGCACCGAGGCGTTCGTCACCGATCTGGCCAAGGTCATCGAACAGGGGGCCGCCGCGGTAAGCTCGAATCCGTCTTACGAGACTGCGACGAAGGACTTCGACAGCAGCGCGCGCCTGACCGCGTTTTTGGATCCGACGGTTTTCGCGAGCATCGACGACCCGAAGGTGAAGGAAATCGTCGACAGCTATTTCAAGCCCGCAGGTCCGATGACCGGCATGTTGACGGTCAAGTCAGCCGGCTTCGTGACGAGCCTGACCGGTCGCATCATCGGCAGCAAATTGCCGAAAGCCTCCAACTACGAGGCGCCCGCCAAGCTCGAACTGCCGAATCGGTTGCCGGCCGAGACGTTCGCCTACGCCGCGTTTCAGACGCAGACGAAGATGACCGGCGCCGACGTCGAGAAGCTGATCTTCGATCAGCTGGAAGCGGCGAATCCGCGCTCGAAGCGCGAGGCGCAACAGGGGCTCGCGCAAATGGAGCAGCTGCTCGGCGTGAGCGTGGCCAAGCTCGTCGAGGGTCTGGGTGGAGAAGCCGTGTTGGCGATGGCTGCGCCCGCCGACGTGGCGCTCGACGCTGCGATCCTGGCGCAGGGGCCGCAAGCGGCTGCCAAGTTCAACATCACTTGGGTCCAGCAGCTCAAGGACGACACCGAGTACAGGCGCTTGGCCGCGCAGCTGAAAGCTAAGATCATCCCGACCGTGCGCGAAGCGACGCTGACCGAAGACGGTCCAGGCTTTGCGCTCACCCCGCGCGGCGCGCCCTTGCCGGTCAGCTTGCGCGTCAAATTCTTCGATAAGCACCTGTTCATTACCGCCGGCGGCAACAGCTTGTGTGATCGTGCGGAGGCGGCGTTCTCCAAGGGCGACCGCACGCTGAAGGACGACGCCGCGCATCAGTCGGCGCTGGCGGCGCTGCCCGATAAGCACCATTTCCGGCTCTGGCTCGACACCGGGCGGCTCGTCGACACGCTATTCAAAAATCCGCTGCTTCGTGCACGCGCCAGTGAAAATGGCCTGCAGCTCGAGAAGTTCCGGCTGACCGGGCCGCAGCGCGTGACCAGCGCGCTGACGGTGAAGAGCGAGGTACAGAACGAGGTTTGGAGCTACCGCGTCGACGCGCTCAACATGCAAGCGCTTGCGCCGATCGGTTTGGGCGCGACCTCGCTCGGCGCGCTCGGTCGCTCGGGCTTGCCACCGCTCTAACGGCTGGCGTCGGTCGGCTAGCGCTTCAGCCAGGTGCCGAGCAGACCAAGCACACCGAAATCTACGCCGTGCTCGCTGACCGCAGCGACGCACGGCACGTCGCCCAGGATGTTGAGCTCGTGCAGGCTGTGCTCGGTCATGGTTTGCGACTCGCCAGCGTGAACCTCGAAGCCCGAAGCGTCTGCGTAGCTGCCTTCGAGCACGAGCACGCGTTCCT
The DNA here is from genome assembly GCA_038252755.1 of Polyangiales bacterium. Taxonomy (GTDB): domain Bacteria; phylum Myxococcota_A; class Polyangia; order Polyangiales; family Polyangiaceae; genus PMG-095. The sequence goes on from JBBSAB010000001.1 coordinate 257,200, forward strand.
GGCCGCGGTGCCCGTGCTGCGGGAGCCGCACGCCAGGCGCAAAGTGCAGCAAGCGCGCGTTCCCAGCGAACGGGGCCGCGTCGCGCTTGACCTCGAAGGTCTTCAGGCCTCGCACCAGCGTGACGTGCCAGCTTCGCGGATCCTTGGCGCGCGTTAGCTCTGTCACCACGTGCGTCTCAGGCAGCTCCCACAGCTCGGAGAGCCGGCTGAAGAACGGCGCATAACGCAGCGGTAGCTCGGTGACCGCAGCCGACAGCCGCGCGAAAGACAGCCGGATCGCTCGGTCCTGTGGCAGCTCGTCGGCAAGAAATCCGGGCGTTTTCGGTCGTTTCACGGGTCTTGTCTTCAGTACGACCCGGCTCAGTCAACGGATTTTGCTAGTTTCGGTCGCGTGACCGCCGGCCCCGACTACCTTTCGTCCCCCGAGGCGCTGCGGGGCGCGCTCGGGCCGCTCAGCGCGGCAGATTTGGTGCTGTTGGCCGCCCACGCGCTGCGCGTCGGCAGCCTCGACTCCGCGGCGGCGATTTGTGAGACGCAGGCCGGCGGCGCCGAGCCGGCGCTGCGCCTGATCCACGCCGCGGCGCTGTTCGGGTTGGGCCAGCACTTGCGCGCGATGATTCTGGTAGATCAAGTCTTGGCGGACGACCCCGGGCACCTGATGGCGCTGTTCTACCGCGCACAGATGGCGCAGCACTTTGGCGACGCGGCGCACGCAACCGAGCTGCTGGTCGATCTGGTCGAACGCTTTCCGGATTTTCCGGGTGTCCATGGCCTACTCGCGAGTCTGCGGCTGCCGGGAGCAGCGTACCGCGACGTGCTCCGGCGGGTGCACGAGTTGGTGCGACCGCGCAGCTACCTGGAAATCGGCGTCGAGACCGGCGCGACGTTGGCGTTCGCGCACGCCGCCGAGCGCGCGATTGGCGTCGACCCCGACGCATCGAAATTGCGGCGCGAGTTGCTGCCGGCCTGCGCGCAGGTCTTTCACGAAACCAGCGACGCATTTTTCGCGCGCCAGTCGCGGGCGCAGGCGCTCGGGCCACACCTCTTAGACCTGGCGTTCATCGATGGCATGCATCTATTCGAGTATGCGCTGCGTGATTTCATCCACGTCGAGGCCTGGTCGCAGCCGAATGGGGTGGTCATCCTGCATGACTGTTTGCCGATAGTTCCGTTGACCGCTAGCCGTGAGCGGCGGACCAACTTTTGGGTGGGTGACGTGTGGAAAGTCGTCAACATCTTGCGTGAGCACCGGCCGGACCTGCGCGTGAAGATCGTGGCCACTGCGCCGTCGGGGCTGTGCATCGTGCGCGGCTTGGACCCAAACTCGCGCGTCCTGTCGGAAGGGCTCGACGACATCATCGAGCGCTACCGCGATCTAGCTTACCCGGTGTCTGCACGCGAAACGCCGCCCGGCTTCGAGCTGGTGCCGGCCACCGACGCAGGCCTCCGCGAAGCGCTGCAATGAATCAAGATCGCCTCGAGGCCTACCGCTCATTCGTCGACACTGCTGCGCGCGCGCGCGGTGAAGACGGCTACTTGTTCGATACACCGCGCTGCCGTTTCACGCCCGAGCCGAGCGACGAGCTGGTAGCGCCGCCGGGTGCGGAGGTCGTACGCACGGCCGACGGCGCTTGTGTTCAGCTGCCCGGCGGCGCGCGCCTGCCGCTCGTCGGTTGCGACTTCGACAAGCTGCGCAAGCTGTTCGCGCAGCTGCCGTGCAGCTACTCACGCTTGACGATCGAGCTCGGCGCGGCAACCACCGGCTTCATGGAGCAGGCGTTTTCGCGCGTGCTTTTCGCTCCAGCGGCGATCGCCGGGCTGGAGACCGACTTGTCTGCCGTGGAGCTCGTGCGCTTTCCAGGCTCGCCGTACGAGGTCGTGCGCTCGTATTGGCGAAACTCGATCGCCGTGCAGCGGCGCCTGGCCGAACGCGAGCTTCCGACGACCTCGGAAGAGCTGCGCGCGCTATTGCTCGAGCTGCACGAGGTGCTGCTGTTGGGGGAGAACGACGCGGAGAGCCGCAGCTCGTTCTATCTGCCGGCGAGCTTGCTCGGGCGCAAGCGTCCGGCGCCCGGAAGCTTCTACGAAGTACCGAGCGGCATCGAACACCGCGGTGCCGAGACGATCATCACCAGCGGCGCGCGCGTCAGCGTTCCGTTGCTCGGTGGCGTTCACTACTGGCAGCTGCTGGCCGAAAGCGTCAACGACGGCGATGCGCTTGCGGACGAACGGCAGCTGAGCGTCGGTGCGCTCGACGTGGGCCGGGTCGTGCGCGCGCGCGCCGCAGACGAGGCCGAGGCCGAGACCCGCCCGTGGTTCTTGCCGCCGCGCCCGCTTCGCCCCGAGCATTTCGAGGCTTTGCGAAGCGCGCTCAGCGCCGCGCACGCGGCTGAAGCTGCCCGCGACGTGCCAGCCGCGCTTCGCGCCCTGGGGGCGTTTCACTACAACTTCGTGCGCCTGCATCCGTTGCCGAGTGGTAACCAAAGCTTGTCGATGAGCTTCGTCAACGCGGTGTTGCGGCGGTTGCTCGGGATCGGAATTCCACATCTGCTGCTCGACCAGCTCGCGCTGCGCTTCGAGATTTCGGCCTACCAGCAGCTGTTCGCGCGGGCGGCCCGGGTCTGGGCACCGTGGCCGAACGCGACCAAGCCCGAGCAACTGCGTCATCTGATTCGCATGCGCGGCGAACTGAACGACTTCGTCTCCGCTTTGAGTCGCGCTTCCTCATTGGTGGAAGCGCGTGCACTGCTAACGACTGAGCCGAACGGCGCCCGGGTCTCGCTTCTAAGCGAGACGTGAGACAGCTGGCGCGGCTCGGCGAGGCGTGACGCGCGCGGCGGAATCGGTTACGCTGCCGGTTCTATGTTGCTTGCTTCGTCGCGCTGGGCCGGTTGTGCCCTAGCGCTCCTCGCCCTTCTCCCCTCGACCGCCCGCGCCCAAAGCGCTGGCTTCGCTATTGATCGTTTCGATCCTGCGGAGCGGGGCAGCGACTGGTTTGCGGCTGATTCCTTGGATTTACGCGGCCATGGCCGCGTGATGCTGGGTGCCACCGGCGACTTTAGTGAGAAGCCGCTCGTCCTATACAACCGTGACGGCGACGAGCTGAAGGACATCATCAAGCACCAGCTGTTCGTCCACCTGGGCGCAGATGTGGTGCTGTGGGATCGCCTGCGCCTCGGTGCGAACCTGCCGATCCTGGCTTACCAGGCCGGTGATGGCGGCACCGTGCAAGGCACGAAGTTCGAGGCCGCCGAGGGCGCGGCTGTCGGCGATCTGCGGCTTTCCGCCGACGTACGGCTACTCGGCAGCTACCGCTCGCCGATTTCGCTCGCAGCAGGCGTAGCGGTTTTCGCGCCTACTGGCAGCCAAGAAGCGTTCGCGAGCGACGGAAAAGTGCGCGTGTTGCCGCGCCTCTTGCTGGGCGGAGACATCGGCAACTTGGTGTACGCCGCCAAGCTCGGCGTGCTCTACCGCGCCAACGACAGCGGCTTCAACGGCTCGCCCAAAGGGAGCGAGGCGGTGATCGCCGCGGCGATCGGCTACCGCAGCAACGACGGCAAGCTCGTGCTTGGTCCGGAGCTGTTTGGCTCGACAGTCGTGACGAGCGGCGACGCCTTCTTCTCGAAGCGTGAGACGCCGTTCGAGCTTTTGCTGGGTGCTCATTACAAGGTGACGGACGACGTGCGCGTTGGCGCAGGCGTCGGTCCGGGTTTGACGCGCGGCTTCGGTGCTCCGCAGGTGCGCGGCCTGCTTTCCGTGGAATGGGCGCCGGAACCTAGGAAAGAGCCGCTGGTGCTGCGACCCGTACCGCCGGCTGACCGTGACAAGGATGGCATCCTCGACCGCGACGACGCCTGCCCGGACGAGCCGGGCGTGCAGAGCGAAGACCCCAAGAAGAACGGCTGCCCGCCGCCCGGGGATCGCGATCACGACCGCATCTTGGACGTCGACGACGCGTGCCCCGACGTGCCCGGCATCAAGAGCGACGATCCGGAGAAGAACGGTTGCCCGCGTCCGGACACCGACAAGGACGGCATCTTCGACGACGAAGATGCGTGCGTGAACGACCCCGGCATCCGCACGACCGATCCGCTCACCAACGGTTGCCCGCAGCCGTTGGACACCGACAAGGACGGTATCATCGACCCCGAAGACGCCTGCCCCGAGGCGCCCGGCCCGCGCGATCCCGATCCGAAGAAGAACGGCTGCCCTGCGGCGCGCATCGAGCAAGGTCAGATCAAGATTTTGGAGCGCGTCGAGTTCGAGAACAACAGCGCCAAGATTCGGCCGGAGAGCGATCGCATCCTGAACGCAGTGCTGGCCTTGATGAAGGAGCACACCGAGTTCACGAAGCTGGGCGTCGAAGGTCACACCGATAACCGCGGTGCCGCGGGCCACAACCTCGACCTGAGCAATCGGCGTGCAGCGTCGGTGATGAAGTGGCTCACCGAGCATGGCGTGGCCGCGACTCGGCTGACCTCGAAGGGCTTCGGCATGACCAAGCCGATCGACAGCAACGACAATGACGCCGGTCGACAAAATAACCGCCGCGTCGAATTCCACATACTCGAGAAGGACGGATCGCCGTTCTCGGAGTGATCAGGAGCCCCCTTATGCGACAAAAACGCCTTATTTCTAGCCTGATCGCCCTGTCTGCCGCGTGCGGCACCACGCTCGCTCACGCGGCACCCGCGCTCAGGAAGCAAATCGACCAGCGCGGTGACTTCGTGCTGTTCGGCAACACCACCGGCTTCGAGTGCGCCAACAACGCGGGCGTGCCCGCGCCGGTGCTCGGCACCGTCGACTGCCCGAACGGGCAAGGCGGCGCGATTCGAGATACCGCGCCTGACGTGTTCTGGCGCTCGGACGACCCGGCGTTGGGTCAAGCCACGGCCAGCCAGAACTTCACGGCGGCGCAGGCTCGCAGCACGGCCGTGCTGACGATTCCAAACGGCGCGGTCGTCACCTACGCGCGCATCTATTGGGCGGGTGAGATGGCGGGCGTGGCGTCGACCGACACCAACGTGCGCATCGAGCGCCCGGGCACGCTGCTCGACTCGGTCAAGGCCGCCGACAGTCAGTACTTCGTCAACCGCACCGACGGCACTTGGTACCAATCGACCGCAGACATCACCGATATCGTCACGGCCAACAAGGGCGGCGCCTACCGCGTCAGCGACATTGGCTCGTTGGAGCTGAATGGGCTGAACAGCAACGAGCCGATGATCGGCTGGTCGGTCGTCGTCTTCTACTCGCTCGCCACGGATCCGCCGCGCAATCTGGCGCTGTTCGACGGGCTCGATCTGGTGCCGCAAGGCGGCCAGACGCAGGTCACGATCGACGGTTTCTTGGTGCCGAAGGCCGGCTTCGACGCGAAGCTCGGCGTCGTCGCGTACGAGGGTGAGCAGCAGTACACGGGTGACGCGCTGTCGTTCAACGGTGTCGTGGTCAGCAACGCTGCCAATCCCGCTGACAACTTCTTCAACAGCACGCGCAGTAGCTTCGGCGTGCCCGTCTCCAACGTTGGCGACATGCCGCGGCTCACCGGCGCGGCCGCCAGCATGGCCGGCATCGACCTCGACGTCGTGGACGTGAAGGCTCAGCTCAAAGCCGGCGACAAGTTGGCCACGATCGTCGCCTCGAGCGGAGCGAACGCCGACACCTACGCGCTCGGCGCTTTCATCACGTCGATCTCCACGTTCAAGCCGGACTTCACGACGTCGGGCAAGACGTTCACTGACATCAACGGCGCGCCGCTCCGCCCCGGCGACGTGCTCGAATACGCGGTGACCGTTACCAACACCGGTAACGACGCCTCTGCCAGCACCGTGATGACCGACGCGCTGCCGATTGGCGTCACTTACGTGCCGCAGAGCATCAGCATCAGCGCCGGCCCGCCGAGCGTTGGCGCTTTTACCGATGGCACGGGCGACGACGTGGCCGACTACACCGCCGCGACGCGCACCGTTCGCGTTCGCATCGGCACGGGCGCGACCTCCGCCGTGGGCGGTTCGTTGGCGATCGACCAAACGACGGTGGTGAAGTTCAAGGTGACGGTCGACGCCAACGCGACCGGTTCGATCTTCAACCAAGCGGTCGTGACTGCGGAGGGCGCGAAGGGTGCGCCGGCCGACGACTATCCGACCGACGGCAACGGCAACGGCGCGGGCGTGCCGCCGACCGAGGTCGTCGTCGACAAATGCGGTACCAACGCCGACTGCGCGGCACCAACGCCGATCTGCGACACGACGCCTGCGCCGAACGTTTGCGTCGAGTGCGTGCTGGCCGCCGATTGCACGAACCCAACCAAGCCGGAGTGCTTGCCGAATCACACCTGCGGCTGCGCCATCGACTGCGTCGACACCGACGGCGACGGTATTCCGGACGTGACCGAGATCAAGATCGGCACCAAGCCGAACGACGCCGACAGCGATGACGATGGCGTGATGGACGGCGCGGAGCCGAACCCGGCCGACGACAGCGACGGCGACGGCAGCATCGACGCCCTCGATCCCGACAGCGACAACGATGGCTTGTTCGACGGCACGGAGATGGGCTTCGCCTGCAACGGCAAAGGCACGGCGCCGAACTCGACCCACTGCATCGCCGACGCTGACCCCACCACCAAGACCGACCCGCTCGACGCCGACACTGACGACGGTGGCGCCAAAGATGGCTCCGAAGACCTGAACCACAATGGCAAGCTCGACGCCGGCGAGACCGATCCGACCACGGGTCATGGTGCTGACGACGCCGACCTGTTGGACGACGACAAAGACGGTCTGACCAACGGCGAAGAAAAGGCGATCGGCAGTGATCCGAAGGACGCCGACAGCGACGATGACGGCGTGAAGGACGGCGACGAAGCCAATCCGTCCGACGACACCGATGGCGACGGCTTGATCAACGTGCTCGACCCGGACTCGGACAACGACGGCTTGGCCGACGGCACCGAGCTCGGCTTCGACTGCGAAGATCCGGCGACCGACAAGACCCAAAAGCACTGCGTGCCGGATGGCGACGCAGGCGCGACCGTCACCAGCCCGATCGATCCCGATACCGATCACGGTCTCGTGACGGACGGTAACGAGGACGTGAACCTGAACGGCGTGAAAGACGCCGGTGAAACCGACCCCACAGCAGGCCACGGCGCCGACGACGGCACGCTGGAAGACAGCGACGGCGACGGCCTCTCCAACGGCACCGAGGCCACGCTCGGCACCGATCCGACGGACGCTGACAGTGACGACGACGGCGTGAGGGACGGCGATGAGCCGAACTTCGCCGACGACACCGACGGCGACGGCACGATCAACGCCCGCGACCCGGACAGCGACGGCGACGGCCTGTTCGACGGTACCGAGCTGGGCAAGGACTGCTCAGCCGTCGGCACCGACGTGACCAAGCTACACTGCGTGGCCGACGCCGACGGCGGTACCACCACCAACCCGCTCGACCCCGACACCGATCACGGTGGCGTGAAGGACGGCGTCGAGGACGCGAACCACAACGGCAAGGTGGATTCCGGCGAGACCGATCCCAACGACGTCAGCGACGACGGGCCCGGCAACGGCGAAGGCGGCGCGGGCGGTGAGGCAAGCGGCGGCTCGGCGATAGTGGCCGGCAACTCCGGCACCGGCACGACGGCTGGCGGCGGTGGTGTCGCGGGCACCAGTGGCAACGCCGGCACAACGGCTGGAACTGGCACGGCGGGCAATGCCGCCGATGACGGCGTGCTCGAAGGCGGTGGTTGCGCTTGTCGCACGAGTGCACCGGCCTCAAGCCACGCGCCGCTAGCAGCGCTGGTTTCGATCCTCGGCGTGCTCGGCCTAGCCACCGCGCGTCGCCGACGGCGTCGCTAACGCACGGCGCCGGCCGACGGCGCCAGGCGCGACGCCACTAACGACGCCCGAAAAGCCGCGCCAACGCGCGGCTCCGGGCGCTCGGGGAGCCTTCGGCGGGCGGCGAGCCGGAGCCGCGCGGCGCTACGTCAGACATCGGCGGTGACGAGCTTTGACTACCCGGCTTGGGCCGAGAGCTTGGCGGAATCGAGCTGGGTGGAACCGAGGCTCGCGCCGACGCTGGCTCGCGCTGCATCGAGTCGAGCACGTGCGGGGCGATCTCGGAGAAGCCGCAGGTGCGCAGCGCGGTGTTGGTGCGTTCGAACGTGACCGTAGCGTCGGCGGCGAATCCGAGCGTCTTGTGGAGCTGCATCAGCTCGACGGCTAGCTCGACCAGCAGTCTCGAGGTCGTCGGCAAGCCGTCGATCGCCAGCGACCAGGCCGTACGCAGCGGCGCGACCGCACGCTTCGAGAAGTCTGCGATCTGAAACGCGGTGGCGGCGCGCCGAAAGTACGTGATGGCGGCGTCGTTCTTCTTCAGCTTTCGCGCTAGCTCGGCCGTGCGGTGTTGTAGCCACGGGGCGCCCGGCAGCTCGTCCGCCGCGCGTCGGTACAGCTCGAGCGCTGCGGCCTCCTTGCCACTGTCGGCGAGCTTCTTGGCTTCTGCAGTCCAGCGCTCGACCTGGGCTTCGAGCTGACGTCGTTGCTTCGCGGAGTCCTCGGTCACGACCGAGCATTGAGCACGAGTCGTGCCGAGCTTCTGCGACGGGTCTTGAAGGCGAAAAGCGCCGGATTTTTGCCGAAGGTCGCACACTTCGCGTGGTTCGCGTTGCAACTCTGAACGAGTGCCTTTCGCTCAGTTTGAGACACGTCGTCTCGCCACGAGACACTCGAGAATTGCAGTGTAGGCGCATCACGACTAGCCAAGTCGTTGTGCTCGGACTGGCGGAAGAGTCGACTTGGCGAAGCTGGGCACGCGCAGCGTGCGCGGCGTTGCTGCTCGGCTTGGTAGGTGCTTTCAGCGCGTTCGGTTGCGCGTGCCCCACGCGTCGGTCGCCGCCCGCTGAGCAGTCGACGCCGGCCACGAAGGTTGGCTCCAAAGAGCGAGTGCGTGCGTTGCGTGAGCTCGAGGCGAGTATTCGCGGTGCGTTCTCGCCGCGTGAGCAGCCGGCTTGGCTCGACGCCAGTGGCGCGGATCCGTACCGAATCGCGGCCACCGGGTCTGGCTTCGTCGGTGTGCTGCGCGGCGCGAAGGCTCTGGTCACACTCGACACCGAGCTTCGTGAGCTTCGGCGCGTGCCACTAGCCGAGAGTCCGACGTCGCTCTGCGTAGCGTCGAGCGACGCCTGGATCGCGAGCCGTCACGGTCGGCGCTTGGTGCGTCTGCGACTTGGCTTAGAAGGTGCGGCCGCAGTCGCGTTCGAGCGCGAGCTGCCGGTGGCGGGCATCGCCGATCTGGCTTGCGGTGAGGGCGGCGTTGTCTACGTGTTGCCCGCGGACGGCTCCGACTTGCTGACGCTCGCTGCGGACGGTCGCGAGTTGGGCCGATACGCGGCGTTGCCGGGTGGCGTGCGGCTGCTGCGGCACGGGCGTTTCCTGCTCGAAAACTCACTGTTCGAGCGCACGCTGCGGGTGCTGGAGTTGGGGCCGCGCGGGGTACCGACGCGCGAGATAGGGCGGATTCGGCATGACGGCACGCTGTGGGCGATGGCGGCTACGGATCGGTCGCCGTTTCCAGGCGGCCTGGTCGTGGCGGTCGCGGGTGCTGAAGACAAGCCGCTGGTGCGCGCGCATGGGGAATTCGAAAACATCGACTCGTTCGTGTGGCTGTATCAGCTTGGCGGAAACGGCTTCACGCAACTCACCGAGCTCAATGTTTCGGACTTTGGTGTGGTCTTGCCGAAGGCGCTGCATCTCAGCGCCAGCTCGGACGTGCTCACGCTGGACGTGCTGGGCGCGAGCAGCGGCCGTTTGCTCCACGCTACGTGGGGGAAGGATTGGCACGTAGCGCCCGAGGTCGAGACCGAACCCGCGCCGCCGGGCGTCAGCGATGCGCTGTTCCCGCAGCGTCGTACCGTCGTCTATGCGAGCCCGCTGTTCGACGCTTGGATTAAACTCGACACTTCCGGTAGCCATTTTCAGCGCGTCGACCCCGAGCGGCGCCCCGAGCCCGATGTGCGGCTGGGCGAAGCGCTGTTCTTCACGGAGCTGATGGCGCCCGACAACCGCAGCCTTGGCACGCACTCGCGCTTCAGCTGCGAGACGTGCCATTTCGAAGGCGCGGTCGACGGCCGTGTCCACTACACGGGTCGCAACGACGTGAGCGTCGTGACCAAGCCGCTGTTCGGGCTGGCCAACAACCGTCCGCATTTTTCGCGCGCGATGGACCCGGATCTAAGCTCGGTTTGCCACAACGAGTTTCGCGTGGCCGGCGCCGGCAGTGGCCAAGATCCGTGGTTCACGCTCGAGACCGCGGGCCTTCCTTGGCTGCACGAGCTGGGCATCGACCGCGGTCAGCTGGGTCCACTCGAGCTGCGCGGGGCGCTGTTGAAGTTTCTGTACGCTTTTTCGCACCTGCCGAACGCGCGCAGCCAGGGGCGCGATCGCTTCTCGGTGCTCGAGGCCGCGGGCGCGGCAAGTTTTCGCGACCATTGCGCGAGTTGCCACAGCGCGCAGCTGTTTTCCGATGACACGGCTAGTGAAGCTCCGTTCGACACTTGGCCGAATTTGATCTTCAGCCGCAATGCGCCGCTGGTTTGGGCGCGCGGCGACTACGCCAAGACGGGCGTCTTGCCGTACGTGCACGAGCGCGGCACGCGAATCACTAGCCTGCGCCGACTCGCGCTCAAGCCGCGCTACTTCACCAACGGAACCGCGCCGGATCTCGCGAACGTGCTCGACCGGTTCCGCGAAAGCCCCGCCGGCCCGCTCCACGACGCGCCGGCCAACGCGGGCTTCGCCCAACTCCCGCCAGAAACTCGCAGCGCGCTGCTCGCCTTCTTGCAGCTGCTCTAAGCGCTAGCGGTACGGATTTTCGGGATTGAGCAACGGAGTTGGGGTTTCGGGGGCCGAGTTGGGTGGCGCTATCGCGTCCGGCGGCGTCGTCGTCGGGTCCGGCACGAGCCTGCGTCGGTCGTCAGGCGCTAACGGGTTTGGCGTCGTTTGCGGGAAGCGCGACTGGGCTCCAGGTGCGGAGTCATCGATGGTCATTTCGTGGGCGTCGCTCGACATGATCGGCGTGTCGGTTTCGAAGTCGCCACCGGGAGTCGACGAAGCGACGCTCGGTACGGCTAGTGCAGGGCCACTCAGCAGGTTCGTGACCTGAGCGCGAACATTGGTCGACGGGGGCTGCCAATCGCGTTCGAGCGGTAGGCTCGGTGTATCGGTCAGCGTTGCGGGCTGGGTGTGATACGCCGCGTAGGCACTGCCGACCACGAGCGCGCCGGCGGCGACCACTACGGCAACCAAGCCTCCACCGGTGCTCCAAATACTCGATTTCGGGAGGACGATCGGGTCCTCTCGGAACCGCAGCTGGCGTCGCGGTCGCCGCGCATCGCCATCGAACGAGTAGTCGTAAACGTGAGCTCGGGAAGTCATGGTGGGTCCTCCTTCAGTCAGGAGGCGCAGGGTGCAAGGCGTGGGCCGAACGCGCGAACACGCGTAACGCGCCGTTTTCGACCGACTTGCGGCGCTACCTTAAGGCTCGAACGCACGCTGGGCCCAACGTACTCGCCCCGATGAGGCGGATTGGCCCGCTATCAGGCTTGCGCGCTGATCGCCTCGTCGTCGTCGGGGATGGGATCAATCGCCGACAAGATGGCGACCTGGATTTCGAGCCGGCGTGCCGGCGAGATTGGCTTGTTGTCGAATTCGACGATGTGGAAACGGTCGAACACGCGACCGCCGCGCGTCTTCACTTGCGAACCGACGATTTGAACCCGCTGGGAGAACAGCGCTTGCGACAGCGACAGCAAGAGGCCCGAGCGGTCGAAGGTTTCGACCTCGAGCGTCGCGAAAGTGCCGTCTTCGCCCTCGATGAAGCGCACGACCGTCTCTTTGGCAGCTGGCGTCAACGCCGAGCGCGCCGACGGATCGACGCGTTTGCGGTCGAGCTTGCCGTCGATCAGCCCAATCAGCGTCTGGCGCAGCTGCAGCGTCTCTTCGTGCGAGAGGCGCAGGCGCTCCTCGCCTCCGCTCTCGTGGCGAACCCAGAAGATGTCGACAGCTTCGTCGTGCTTGCCCGCGACCCGACGCGTGTAGGCTTCAGCTTCGATCACGTCCAGGTTACACAGCACGAGCGCGGCGCTGATCGTCGCTAACAGGCCCGGTCGATCATCGGCGACCACGCAAACGGCGGCGCCGGGCACCCGATTCGAGAAGAACGCGCCGATGTTGGCGGGCGCCGATTCGCGTTCGCGGGCGATGCGCGCATGCGCTGCGATCGCGCTCGCGTCGAAATTGCCGCGATAGCTCTCGGGCAGCGAAGCTGCGAACGAGCGCAGGAAATCCTCAGAAGGGGGGGCGGAGCTCACTTGGATTCTCTGTACGGCGCGAATGATGAACCATACGACTGGCTGTCGCACGCGCGGCTTTCAGTCATGTTTCGTGGACGTGACATACTCCGATTTCCGGGTCGGGCTAGGGCTTGCCGCTCTGACGTGTACGCGGGGGCCTGGTGGTCGGCGCGGTCGGCGGCGTGGCGGTGGGCGTTGCCGCGGTGGGGGTCGCGGTCGGCGGTGTCGTGGCCGGCGGTGTCTGCGGAAGCCCTGGAAACCCCGGGGGAAATGTGATGCCCGGCGGTAGCTGGATGCCTGACGGTAGAGCCGTCGGGATCTGGATTCCGCTCGGCAGTGGGAAGGGCAGCTGAAAGACCGGTGAGCCGCCGGTACCGATCACGACCGGTCCGGTGTTGCCGGTGCCGCCACTTCCGGCGCCGCCGCTGCCGGTCGGAGGTTTGGTGCCGGTGGCGGTCGGCAGATGGCCTTGAACGGGCGTGATCGGGTTCGTGCCCTTGCCGCCGTTGGCGTCGAGCGGGCCATCGGGTGTGAGCTTTTCGATGCTGGGTTGCGGGGTGAGCTCGGCTCCCGCATCAGGCAGCGGTGGTGGGAGCGTGCGCTGGCGATCCGCAGCGCTATAGGCGGCGTAACCAACCGCTCCTCCGCCACCCAGCACCGCGAGCACTAAGAGTGAGATCAACACGCCCGAGCGACCTTTGGGGCGCGCCGGCTGCTGCGGCAGCTGCGAACCCGCGTACGGAGCGCCGCCGTAGCCCGGCGGTGGGCCGTACGCAGGCGGTGGCTCGCCATACGGCGACGGGCCGCCCATGGCGGTGCCGGTTTGCGGTCGCGGCATCTGCGACATGACCGGTTCGCCTTCGGAGATGCTGGTACGCGCGGCGCCGAGCTGGCTCACGCTCAGCGGTGGACCGTCGGGCGGCAGCGTCTTCGGCACGGCCGGGTTTGCTGGTGGATTGGTGATGTGCGCGGGCAACGACAACAGCGCTGCGGACGCGGGCGTTGGCAATGGGGCGAGCGGCTCGGCCGTCGCTGCTAGTCGCCCGGCATGGCTCAACTGGCCTGCAAATTGGGCCAAAGCCAAGCGCATCGCGCTGGCGCTCTCGAAGCGCTGCTCGCGATTGGGTTGCATCGCCCGTTCCACGAGCGCGACCAAGCCTTGCGATAGACCTGGCGCGACGTCGCTTAGCCGGCGCACGCGGCCACCTTCGACGGCCGCCACGATCACCTCGGCGTCTTCACCATCGGCCGGGCGACAACCGGCAAGCATCTCGAACAACATCACGCCGACCGAGTAGAGATCGGCGCGATGGTCGGTAGTTTGGGCCGAAAGCAGCTGCTCGGGCGCCATGTATTCGGGCGTGCCCATCACCACACCGGCGCGCGTCAGGCCCTTGGTGAACTCGCTCGAGGCGCGCAGCTTGGCGATGCCGAAATCGATCAGCTTGACCAAGGGGCCGCCAGCCGACGGCGTGACGAACACGTTGTCCGGCTTCATGTCGCGGTGCACGACACCGGTGGCGTGCGCTGCCTCGAGCCCGGCCAACATCTGCAGCGCGAAATCTACGGCTTGATCGACCGGCAGCTTGCCCTGTCGATCGAGCATGGATTGCAGGGCCTGCCCGTGCAAAAGCTCCATCACCAGATACGGCGACCCGTCCTGGGCGGTGTCGACGTCGGTGACATGCGTGACGTGCGGACTCTGAATCGTGGCCGAGACGCGCGCCTCTTGTAGGAAGCGCTGGGTCAAGCCGGGACGCTTCGCCAGATCCGTATGCAGAAATTTCAACGCGACGCCCGAACCGAGCACTTCGTGGCGGGCCTCGTACACGATGCCCATGCCGCCATCGCCAATCAGTCGCACGATTCGGTATTTGCCGGAGATCAGCTCACCGGGGGTGAAGCGACTCACGGGGCGCCTCGATCGACGATGCGCTCTTCGCGCGGCACGTAGCGCTCGTATTCGCGCATGAACATCAGGCTCTTGCTGTCGGCGTGATCGACGTACAGCACGCCCTTCAAGTGATCGGTTTCGTGCTGCACCACGCTGGCGCGCACACCTTCCCACTCGAAATCGAGCGGAGCGCCATGGCGGTTGAGCGCTTGAACGCGCACCCGGCGTGGCCGCACGACTTGGCCGCGCAAGCCGGCGACCGACAGGCAGCCTTCGAACATGGCGATCGAGTCCTCGGGCGCCAGCGCATCGAGCAGGCTCGTGACCGTTGGCGTGACCACCGGATTGACCAAGATCGTCAGTGGGATATCCAGCGCGTCTGGGTAACGCGGATTCTTGGTGATCTCGATCACGCAAAGTTGGACCGACTCGTAGACCTGCGGCGCGGCCAGGCCGGCGCCGTCGGCGTCGTGCATCGTGTCGATCATGTCATCGATCAGGGTTTGAATCGCTGGGCTCTTGAGCTCCTCGACGCTCAAGAGGCGCGCAACCCTACGCAGTACGGGTTCGCCCATCTGTGCGATTTTCCTGATGGCCACGGCCGGCATCGTAGCCCAAAACGGCCGGCGTTCACGCGCGCTGGCCGCGCGGGGCCCACGGCACCTCGGCTGCGCCATTTTCGTGCCCTGCACGCCGGGCCAGCACGAATAACAAGTCCGCAAGGCGGTTCAGGTACACGAGCACCGTCGGTCGCACCGGCTCGCGCTGGGAGAGCGTGAGTACGCGGCGTTCGGCGCGGCGGGCTATCGTGCGCGCCAAGTGCAGTGCTGCCACATCGGGCGGCCCGCCGGGCAGGACGAAATTCTTGAGCGGCGGTAGCGGCAACTCCGCCTCATCGATCGCGTGCTCGAGCCTGAGCACATCAGCGTCAGTCAAGAGTTGGATACCGAGGCGCGACTCGTGGCCGCTCGCCGCCGACAGCTCCGCGCCGAGCGTGAACAGATCGCTCTGTACTTCGCCGAGCACGCTCGTCACCAGCGGTACCTGGCAGTGCGATAACGCAAGCCCAATCGCCGCGTTGGTTTCGTCGATCGTCCCGTAGGCTTCGACGCGCGTATCGTCTTTCGGAACGCGCACGCCGCCGAATAGCCCAGTGTCACCCTTGTCGCCGGTGCGGGTGTAGATCTTCATGGCGCGCAGCGTAGCCTCGTGTTGGCGGTTGAGCACGCCCGCTGAGTTCGGACTCTGGCTTCGTTTTCGCTGCGGTGCTCACGTACTCAAGTACGCTCCGCTTCGCTCCTCCCGAAAGCCTCGCCAGAGTCCGAGCTTGGCGGGCGGTTTGCTTTTTACAGAACGGGTTTCAGCCGAGGGCGGCTAGCATGGCTTCGTTGCCAGCGTGCCAGGCGGCTAGATCGGCCCGAGCGCCGTCGACGATTTGTGCGCCGAAGCCCGGCGGCACGGTGGCGTTCTCGTTGTGATTGAAGCGGCGGCGCCAAGCGATCTTCGCAACCAGCCGCACCAGGCGATCACTGCGCGGCGGGCGAAGCTCGATCCAGGTCTCGTCGTCGTCTGGCGGGGCCAGCGTACGCACGTAGATACCGCCGCTCGATACGTTGTACGTGAAGCCCAAGTCGTCACGTTCGCGGCCGGCGCCGCGGAAGGCGACAGTCGTGCCGTACAGCAGGCGTGGGGTCTTGCGGTTGTTGACGCTGCCGGCGCGCAGCTCGTTCGACGCGAACAGTACGTTTTCCGGCGCTGCAAAGCCGTCGACCGCAGCGATGCCGCTCAACTCGCCCAAACCCTCGCGCGCAGCTCGCAGATCGCGTGGCGCGCAGCACAAGATGAAGTTGGCGTTGCTGCCCGCACCGCGCGCACGCTCGACGATCGGGCGAGCATTCGGCATCAGCTCGGCGTTGATCACGGCTAAGGTCAGGTCCGGGCGCTCCGAAAAATTAGCGGCGTCGTCGGCGGTGACCGCGAACGTCACGTCGTAGCCAGCGTTGCGCAGCACGCGCGCGACGACGGTGCGGCGTGTGCGGTCGGCTTCGGCGATCAGCGCGCTACCGCGACCAGTCTTCGGCGGTTCGGCCGCTTCGCGCGGGAGGTTGCGCAGTCGCGTCAGCAGCGGGCGAATCTCACCGAACGGCAACACGTCGTCAGCGCCCCAGCTGAAGGCGTCGTTGAATGCCAGATCGGAGACGTTGCGCGCCAGCGCCAACATCGGCAGCCGGATGTGGCGGGCGCTGCTACGCGCCTCGACCGCCAACGACTCGGATTGCTCGCTCTCGAGCAACGCGCCGTGTGCGTCGTGGCTGGATAGCCAATCAGAGGCTTCCTCGCTGGTGTCGACCGCGTGGAGCTCGAACGCGGCTTGCTCGGCGGCTACCGCGAGCGCGGCGCGCTCTTCACGGCGAAACCTGCCAAGTGCCAACAGCGCGCGAGATTCCATGCCCCCCTCAAGACGGCCGGACCGTTGGTCTCTTTAGTCCCACCACGAGACAGCCCCGTAACGTCGCTGGAATTATGAGAATTCAACAGGAGACGGGGAGGAAAGGCAGGATTTTAGACGGCGAGACCCACAGGTAGACAGGCGGGTTTGGACTGGGCCTGACGGTCGCGACAGGCCCAGGACAAACCCTCTCAAACTCCCCGTCTCGCTGTGAACTCTCGAGCCGCAGCTACGCCGAGAAAATCTGCTGAATCTCGCCTTCCATGGCGGAAGGCGCGACCTTTTTGGCCAGCGCCAGCTCTTGAACGAGCAGGCTGCGGGCTTGGTCGAGCAGGCGGCGCTCGCCGAAAGACAGGTCCTTGTCGAACTTCAGGCGGTACATGTCGCGGAGAACCTTGGCGATCTCCGATGGCAGGCCGCTCTTGAGCATTTCAGTGTAGGCGCGGAAGCGGCGATTCCAGGGCTGCAGATCGACTGCGACCTCGGGCGCCTTCAAGATGTCGAGGATCTTCATCGCCTCCTTCTTCTTCATCACGGGGCGCAGGCCTACACGTGACGCAGCTTCCGTCGGGACCATGACCTTGAGACCGCTGTCCTTGATCTTGATCACGTAACAGGGGGTCTTGCGACCTCCGAAGTCTTTCTCTTCGATGTCTTGTACTTCACCGACGCCATGTGCGGGATGTACCGCCATGTCACCGGTTTTGAAGTTGATGCGAATAGTTTCAACCGACAAATTGCCCTCCTGACCTGCTTGCGCGGGAACTAAACGTTCGACTAGGGCAGGGGCGGCGACACGACCGCCTCGTGACTTCGGCTTCACCACGAAGTCACCTCTGACCACCGACGCTCAAGCGCTGGCTGCCGTTCGTTCATCCCGCTCGCCGCAGTGCAGCACGGCCAGGGTCGTAACATCATCGGCCGCTTTTGGTCAATCCAATCCATCCCCGCACGTATCGCATAGATCGTCGAAATCGCTGCAATTTCTAGCGTAACTCTGGCGCCGATGTAGGTGCGGACACTCCAGCGTTGGCTGGCGCAAGCCGAAAAATATCAAGGAGATCACCGTTAGTGAGTGTGTGCGCGCCTTTCGCGATCTCGGTGAGTGGCAGTGGCACCATCAATGTGACGCTGTCGCTTTGCGCGTTCGTCACGGTTCGCGCATCGAGGGCGGAGCCCAAACCCAACAAACCACCGGTGGAGCTGCTCGCAACCGACATGTAGGTGGATCTGAGCCGCTCAGGCGCGTTGCTGCCCGCAAAGTCACCGTGGAGCGTGATCTCGAGCGTGGCGTGGTCGGGCGACGTGGGCGTGAGTTTGGCTGAGAGTGCGGTGGTGATCGAGAGCAGGCCACCTGCGGCATTTTGCCATCGCTCCGCGAACGGACCAGGCACGTGTGCTGCGAGTAGCGCGCTAGCGCTTTCGGCGTCGAGTCCGGCGAGGGCCGCGCCGTGAAAAGCCGTCTTGGCCTTGAGCTTGCGGCGCGCGTAGGCCTCTACGACGCGGCACAGCATGGGATCACCGACGCCATACGCGACGACGCGGTCGTCGATCGTCACAAGCCCGATCGGAAGCCCCTCATTCATGCCAGTCAAAACCACGACATGGGGGTCGGGTTTGCGCTGCCTGGGCTCGTTGATCTGACGCGACACGAAGCGCGCGCGTGCTTCGTGGGCAGTCGCTGTCGGTAACTCGGCGAGGTAAAGCGTGCCGAGGTCGAAGCCGGCGATCACACCACGCGTCAAGGTCTCGAGCGCAAACCCGGTCGTCTGAGCGACTGCGCGCAAGCGCTCTTTGGTGAGCAGGAGCTCGAGCGCGGGGTGAAAGCTTTGGCTTTCCGCGAGCTTTGCGGGCGAGCCGCGCACGAGCCAGCGCAGCCCTGCAGCAGGCACGTAGTCCTCGAGCTGGCCGGTATAGCGGTGCGGTGGCGGCGGCGCGGGTGCGACGACTTTGGCCGGCACACGCCCGCAAGCTAGCGAAAGCGTTCCGACTAGTGCTGCGCGGCGTCCAATGAGCAAAGGTGACGGGTCAAGCGCGAGCTTCCGACTCACTCGTCGCCGTCTTCATCATCGTCGTCGTCGTCACCTTCGTCACCCCCGGTGATGGGGATGTGGCGGCTGTCGTTCACGAGCTCTTTCAGCTCTTTGCCCACTTTGAAGAAGGGCAAGCGTTTGGCTGGCACTGGCACGGGCTGGCCGGTCCGCGGGTTTCTTCCGGCGTAAGGCTTGTAGGGGCGCACGGTGAAGCTGCCGTAGCCGCGAATCTCAATTCCTTCGCCACGTTGCAGCGCTTCGGTCATTGCGTCGAAGACACAATTGACGACCATCTCCGCGCGCGCCTTCGTGAGCTCGCCGCGTGCTGCGATGGCCTCGATGAGCTCGCTCTTCGTCATTCGCGGGTCGCCTCCCTCAGCCGGTGAACCAACGCTAACTAGTCAGGCGATGCTCCCCCCTAAAGTCTGAATTGTCAACGGGTTACGGGGTTGGGGCAGGTGCTCGGTCCCGCTCTTTGCTTCGCTCCGCTCTCGCTCATCGCCACGTCTGGGCCGCAGGCTGGACGAAGTCGAGGGCACCCTCTCCGTCCACCAGCTCAATTACCAGGCGGGCGTCGGGGTTGGTTGGGTGGCCGGGGACTAGGAGGATGCTGCAGCCGGGCCCCTTGGCCGAGAGCTCCGTCAACGTGGTTCCGGTCCAGCCGGCTCGCACGTGGGCACCGGCGGGGGTGGTTCCCAGCCAGCCCAGCTCCACTCCGGACGGCCCGCCTACCGCAGCGAACGCGAAGGAGGCCCGGGTGCCGGGTAGCAGTCGAAGCGCTTTGCCGTGTGACGCGCACGGGTAGGCGCGGGGGTAGGCGCTGCCCCGTTCGAGCGGAGCTGGCCACTCCGCCTCGGCCTCCAGGCGGGGCGTCTCCGGCGGCACATAGGGGAGGAGGTGCGGGGGGGCCCGGCGCTTGAAGTCCCAGACGTAGCGGTAGGTCGGTGGCCGGCCCAGGCGCTCGTAGAGGTCGCGGTCGTGGGCGTCATCGCGGGCACGCGCGACGACGAGTGACGTTCGGGCGTCCTCGCCGCGGGGATCGTGCCCGAGGTTGAAGGCGTGGTCGGTCTCGACCAAGAGCAGGCCATGCACGACACCGGACTGCGCCACGACCGTGGGTTCGAACAGTGGCCGCCCGCCTTCGCGATCACGCAGCTGTTCGTGGCCGTGCCGCGCATACAGCGCGAAGCCGGCGATTGCGATCGGTGGAGCGAGCCAAGTCAGTCGCAGATCGCAAGCGGCGCGCGCGACCAAGATTTGGCAAAACGGAATTGCTTCGCACAAGAACCGCGCGCCACCGCCTGGGTAGTTCCCATCGAAGTAAAACGGCACGTAGGCGAGCGCTTGCAGCAAGATGCCGGCGCCGAGCAACACGAGTGGGGAGCGGAAGTGTCGCGTCAACGCGTAGCCAGCGAGCAGCGTGAGCGGCGTGGCGTTGGTGGCGTCGGTCGCGAACGCCGCCAGGTGCACGACGAAGTTGCGCAGCGCGGCACTAAGACCGTAGCCGTCGGGCAAGAAACGCGAGACGTAGTCGCCGTGCTCGAAGCGGCAACCGATGCCCGCGCCGAAGCCGTAGCGAAAGCAACCCTGCGGAGCGTCGGACGCGGCATAGTAGGCGAGCTGCGTCGAGCCGAAGAAACGGCCGGTCAGCGCGTGCTGCTGCGCGAGCAAGAGCGCGATGCCGGGCAGCATGCCGAGCAAGAATAGCGGCCAGGCGCGACGATTCTCGCGCGTGAGCGCGTAGGCCGCCAGCAACAGCGCGACGCCGCCGCTGATCGGTCTGGTCGCGAACAAGAGGCCGAGGCAGAGCCCGGCGCCGAGCGCTTGCCACTGCGAGCTGCGGCCGAGCGCGAAAGTGAGCGTCGCGCACGCCAAGAGCGCCGCAAGGCCGTGCGACATGGTGTCCGCGGTGTGGTAGCGGAGCGCCGCGCACAGCACCGACAGCACGGCCGCCAGCATCGCGACCCTGGCGGTTTGCCGGAGCGCGCGCGCCAGCGCGTAGGTGCAAGCGACCAGCAATGCTCCGAGCGCGGGGCCCACCAAGAGCGGTACCCCCAGCCGCATGCCCAGGCTGAGCACGAACGGAAAGCCAGGCGGAAAAATCACACCCAGCTGATGACCGTCGGGGCTCGCGAGCAGAAAGCGACCACGGAACGAAGCCGTCGGATCCGGCGCGTGAAACGTAAACGAACCGGCGGCCAGGCTGCGCGCTTCGAGAAAATAGCTGGTCGCGTCGATAATGCGCGGCCCACCGCGTAAATAGTAGGCGACGTACGCGCACGACAGCGCGAAGGCCAGCAGGCACAACACAGCGAGCCAGTGCGACCGCCGCATCTATTTACTCGCGCTGCACGGCCCAGACGTGGAACAGCACGTGCTC
The DNA here is from genome assembly GCA_038252755.1 of Polyangiales bacterium. Taxonomy (GTDB): domain Bacteria; phylum Myxococcota_A; class Polyangia; order Polyangiales; family Polyangiaceae; genus PMG-095. Next base: position 278,311 of record JBBSAB010000001.1, read on the forward strand.
GCCGCGCTTGGTTTCGAGCCGCACCGAAAGCCGCGAGACGCCGGGCGAACCAAGCTCGATGCGCTGCTCGAGCCAACCGTCGCGGCGCGGCAGCTCGACGCGCTTTTCGACGTTGGGATCGGCTTCGAGCTCGAGCGGCACGGGTTCGGTCGGCGTAGCGCGTAAGATCAACGTGACGGCGCGCTCGGGATCGAGCCCGGACAGCGTGAAGCTCTCGCGCACGCCCTGCGGCACGATGCGGCCGGCGTCCCAGAGGTCTTCGCGCGGCAGCGTCGGATTCGGCAGCAGCTTCATCAGTACCTGCCCGACCGAGCCGTTCGAGAGCGCATAGCCGTGCTGCTTTTCACTCACCAAGTCGGCCATGTCGATGCCGTCGATGCGATGTTCGCCGGGTGCGAGTGAGAACGGCTGCTCGCTGCGATCGAGCGACTCCCAACGCGGCTGGTACAGCACCTTGCTGGCGCCGCCGCAGATCACGTTGCCGCGCACCGGGACCTCGTCGATGCGGCGCCCGAACCACAGCGGAAAATCGCCCCACCAACCCGGATAGATCGCCAGAATGTCCGGGCGGTCGGCAGGCTTCAGCCGCTCGATTAGCTCGATGCCCGCGGCGACGTTTTGGCGCGTGGCGCGCGCGAACGGCAAGCCGTGGAATCCTCCCAGGCCAATGATGTCGAGCGCCGGAAGGTCGGAAATGTATGGGATAGCGCCGGCGTCGCCGACCAGCACGCGGCTCGGTCGCGGCCGGAATTCGTCGCGCAGCTTGCGCCCGGTGCGCACGTGCTGATCGTAGATGTTGCGCGAGGCGCGGCCGAAGAACCACAGCTGCTCACGGAAGCGCGGCGCCTGCCGCCACATGAACAGCGCCGACAACAGCACGCCCAAAGCCACTGGTAAATAGGTCCATTTGCGTTGGGCCTGCAGTTGCGAAAACGCGGCCGCCAGCCCGAGCGCCGCCGCCGTGAGCAGCCAAGCCACGGCCGGCATTGTGTAGCGCTCGTTTTGCCAGCGCACTTGTCCGTTGAGCGCGACGATACTGACCCACGTCAATAGCGATAACCAGAGGATGACGGCCGCGCGGCGCGTGCTCTTCGGCCACAGCGCGTAGCCGGCGATCAGCCAGGCGCTCCAACCTGTCCAGGAAATGTCGGAGAAGTGGTACTGCGTGACGCGCAGCACCTGGTACTTGAAATGAAACCACCAGGCGCCGATCACGTCCGCGCGCGTCAGGTAGGGGTGATGCATCTCGAGCTTGACCAGCGCGCCGGCGGCGGTGGAGTCCCCGGTCAACATGCGGTTTGCTATGCCGTGTCCGATCAACACTGCGCAGGCTGGCGTCAGCGCCAGCGCGGACAGCAGCAGCAAACGCGTGGGCGCTCGGCGCCGATGTTCCCAGAGCGCAGCTCCAACCAACACGGCCAGCGCGCCGATGCCCTCGGGCCGGGTCGCGCACACGAGTAAGCCGCACAACCCGAGTAAGGCTGCGCTGGTGATCGGCTTGCCTTCGCCGTCAGCGGCGTCGCGCAGATCGTCCCAGGCAACGATCGACAGCGACCACAGCCCCAAGAACAACGCCACCTCCATGCCGCTCCACAGCGACCAGTCGAGCGCGCCTACGCACAGCAGCACCGGTGGCAAGAGGTAGCTCGTCCAGCGCGGCAGGCCGCGGAAGAGGCGCCGCAGCGCGAGCAGCGAGCCGAACACGCTGACGCAAGCCACCACGGCGGCCCACTGCATCAAGTTGAGCCCGCCGAGGCCGAACCAAAATCCGGGGACGAGCACGAACGGGTAGAGCAAGCTGGTGCCGCCGCTCGAGTAGCCTGCGCCGGGCGACCACTCGAACGCGTGACCACGCGCGGTCTGGCGCGCGAAATCGAAATGGATGAAGACGTCGTCGAGCGGCGCCGACCACGGCCCCAGCGCGCCGTCGATGGCGCGGTCGAACGCGTGCGGATCGAAAAATAGATCCGCGTACGCGGTCTGCAGCCTCATCGAAGAATAGAAGCGGCACGCGCACAGCAACGTCAGAGCCCCCGCCCAAAGCCCATAGAGGACGGGTTCGAGCGGCGTGAGCGCGGCTAGGCGCTGTCGCACGCGGGCTAGGAGCGTATCGTTCACGTTTCGGCGCTTGTACTACGGCGAGCTACCAGCCAGGAGCGCGGGTCCGCTGGCCGGGGCGCGGCGCGCAAATCGAGCCGAGAAAAAGGGCAAGTACCCCGAGGGTGCCGGCAGCATGCAGTCATTTTTGTAAATGATGTGAAGTGCTTGCGGCACCTCGGCGCGCATGCGCGAGCGTGGATGACAGAGCATGCATCCGTTCAGCGCTACCCCTAGGCAGACGGCTTCTTTCAGTCGTTGTTGCTTGCGGGGCCGCCTTCGAGGCGCTCTACTTGCGGTCCCCGCGTCGGCGTGGGGAGAACGTTTTTAGGAAGACCGCGGGTCCCGGTCGCTCGTCACTTCGGCAACTGAATTTTGATGCGATGGTTCGTTGAGGTCTCTCGCGTTGGCGAGAATAGTTCCGACGAGAAGTATTGCGTCGAGGCCAAGCAGTGGCAGGCGGCACTGCAGGAGGCCCGCAAGTTGCGTGGCGACAGCGGCCCGCTCTCCAAGTTCTCGATCGAGCTGCTCGACGATGGCTACCGTGCCGTCGATCCAAAACAGAAGCTGCGCTTCGTCGTGGCCAAAGCGCCCCAGGATGCCGAGCTCAGCACTGAGTCAGCGGCTCGCCCCGATGTCCCTCATCTGAACGGACAATCGGCGTCAGCGCCGTCGGTTGCTCCAGCCCCGGCAGTGGCGGCGGCACCGGTCGTCGTTGCGGCGCCCGCCCCGGTCGCAGTGCCAGTCGTGTCGGGACCGGTCGTCGTTGCGCCCGCGCCAGTCGTCGTTGCGCCGGCACCTGAGCCGGTTGCGCCGGTTGCGGCGCCTACGCCAGTCGTTGCGCCCGCGCCCGATCCTACGCCCCCCGCAGCTCAGCCCGCGCCGATGGCGGCCGCGCCCACGCCGGCGTTCGTTCACGCCGAGCCGTACGCCGGCGTACCCTCGAGCGCCCTGTCGCCGATCGCGCCAACCAGCGCGATCCACGTTGTCGCTTCGGCAGCTGCTGCGGCGCCCGCGGCTGGGCCGGCCACGACCAAGTCGAACTCGGCATTTCCGCCACGCCCGGGTAGCTCTGTTCGCGCACCCTCCGCCAAGCCACCGGCAGGCATCACCGTGCCCGTAGACGTGATCCCAGCCGCGCCCGCATTGCCACAGGGGCTTGGGCCCGCAGTGGCGCCGCCCCAGAATTTCACACAACCGAGCGCGGCGATCGACATGCCGCCGCCGTCGAGCTTGCTGCGCAAGCGCCAAGAAGAGCCCACCGCCGAATCGCCGATCACCTACCGTGAATTGGCGTACGTCGTCGATCCGGGGGTGAGCCGTGGCTCGGTCGAAGCGTTGCTGTGGGCTGCATTCCGTGATCTCTCGCGTGAGCTGGCTGATCGCACCGGGCAGAAGTTCATTCAGCTGGCGGTGTTCGACCACAAGTTCGACAAGCGCCCCGAACGCGCGCCGCTCGGAACGCTGGCTTGGAAAGATTGGCGCGGAAACCCCGTGGTCACTTTCCCTTTGTTCGACGGCACGGCGCCGGCTCGAGCGTCAGTGCCAGCGCCTTCGATCAAACCCGTAGCGGTGGTGCAGATCTCGAGCTCGGCTCCACCGGCGGCGCCGGCAGTCGTGGCTTCGCCGGTCGCAGCACCGGCTTCGGACGCCGCGCCTGTCACCGTTGCCACCGTGATTGCTACCGCCCCCGCGGTTGAAGCGCCCGCCGCGGCGCCGCTGGTCGTCGCAGTCACGCCCACGTCGTTGCAGGCGCCCGACGCCGTCAAATCCGATCCACAAGCCGTCGCGATTCCGCTGACGCGCGAGAAAATGCCCTCGCAGCCCAGCGCGGCGCGCGCTTCGCGGCCGCGCCTGGCCGCCGTGCGGCGTCGAGCCGGCGAGGATCTGATCGGCGAGCTGTTCGAGACGATGCACGACCTGCACTTCATGCGCGGCATCGCAGACGGCGCGGAGTTCATGCTGGCCGCCGTCGAATCGATCGTCCCGTGTGAGGGCGTGCTGATTCACGTCTTCGACATCAACACGCGTCAGTTCGTGGTCGTGCGCGCCAAGGGTCCCGGTACGATGCAGGTAATCCTGCAGCGGACGGCGGACGCGGACCCGTTCTTCAGCGCGGTCATGCGCCGGCCTGGTTCGGTCGCAATCCACGACATCGCCCATGACCCGCGCGTGCTGGGTCCGCGCTGGGAGGCGCTCGGCGTCAAGCCCGTGCGAGCGCTGTGCGGGCCGGTCAGGCAAGGTGGCCGCTACCTGGGCCTGGTCGAGGTCGTCAATCCGCTCGGTGACGCGCCTTTCCACCAGACCGAACAGAATGCGATCGACTACGTCTGTGAGCAGTTTGCCGAATTTCTCGTCAACCGCCCGATCGTGCTCGACGCCGACGTCATCTTAAAGAGATAGAGTCTCGCCCATGGCGACGGACCGGACACGGCGTGGGCAGTTGCTCACGTTCTTCGTGCTGCCGGCGATCGTGATCGCGGTACTGGTGCTGTCGGGCGTGATGTTTCGTTCCAGCTTTCAGCTGGAGAAATTGCGCGAGCAGTCGGTGGTCGAGGCCACGCTCTCGCTCGCCAACGAGCGCGCTGATCGGCTCGACAAACGCATCATCGAGCAAGACAACGCGGTGCGCTCGGTGCTCGATCTCACGCAGCGCACCGACTTTGGCAGCAAGTGGCTGGAGACGGCGGCGCTGCAGACGCCGACCGTGCGCGCGGTCTTCCTGCTCGACTTGGCCTCGCCCACGCACAACGTGGTCGCGTTGGCCTCGCGCGCCCCTGAGCTCGAGACCGAGCGCTTTCGTCGGCTGCTCGTGCATCGGTTGTTGCCCGAGCTCAAGCTCGAAAAACCGCCGATCGACGAGCTGCGTCACCTGCACAAAGTCGAGCGCGAGAAGGCTTACCTGCTTAGCCACTGGGAGCAAGAGCTAGGCGAGCGGCATTTTCTGGTCGTGGTTTGGCACGACGTGCCGCGGATCGTTCACGATGTCTTTCCGGCGCTGTACTCGGACATGCAGCAGAGCCGCGTCAACATCGTCGACGCCGACGGCAAGATCGTGTTCGGACCGCCGCTCAAGGGCGGTGGCCTCACGCTCGGGCGCCAATTCGAGACCACACTGTACAAATGGACGCTCAACGTGACCATGAACAGCGCGGCCGAGTTGGCGGCGGCCGTGGCGCGGCGACGGGTGCTGGAGATGGTGCTGGTTGGGCTGTCCAGCGTCGTCGTTATTGCGGGCTTGTTCGTGATTTTGATCGCGGCCGAGCGCGAACGGCGTTTGTCCAACTTGAAGAGCGAATTCGTTGCCAACGTGTCGCACGAGCTAAAGACTCCGCTGGCGCTGGTGCGCATGTTCGGCGAGCTGTTGCAAACGGGCCGCGCCGATACCGAAGAGAAGCGCAATCAGTACCTGTCGATCATCGTCAACGAGAGTGATCGCCTGAACGCGCTGATCGAGAACGTGCTCGACTTTGCCAAGGTCGAGCGTGGACAGGCTGCGTACGAATTTTCTCCCGGTCGCTTGGCCGAGCCGGTTGGGCGCGCGGTGGAGGCATGCCGCGTGCGCGCCGAGCGCGACGGCGTGACGCTTGAGCTTGCGCTGGAAGACGTCCCGGAGCTGCAGCTCGACGAGCGCGCCGTCGAAATCGCCGTCATCAACCTGGTCGACAACGCGCTGAAGTACGCGCCCGAGGGCAAACGTATCAGTGTGCTGGTCCGCCCTGTATCGGGCGGCGCCGAAGTGCGTGTCACCGATCAGGGTCCCGGCATCGCTGCCGAAGATCGCAAACGCATCTTCGATCGCTTCGTGCGTGGCAAAGCGGCGCGCGGCAAGCAGGTACGCGGCTCCGGCATCGGGCTATCGCTGGTGAAGCATATCGCCGAAGCGCACGGCGGCAGCGTCCGCGTCGAGGATGCGTTGCCGCACGGGGCGGTCTTTACGTTGCGGTTGACGCGGCGGCCATCGAGTTAGCAGTTAGGAGTTGGCAGTTGGGAGCTGCGCGAAAGTCGATTTCGGCGATCTCGTAGCGACGCTTGCCTAGCCGCCTCTCTTGGGCTGCCGGCTGAGGTTGCTGCTGGCCATCGCGTCCCGCCTCGCCTCGTTCTCGAACTGCCAACTCCTAACTCCTAACTCCTAACTCCTAACTCCTAACTCAGCATGGACGCTGAATATTTCTGCGAGCTAAGCGTCGAGCAAGAGGAGTATCTGGTCGAGCTACTGTGCACGCGCGGCGCGTGCACGCTCGACTGGTTCGCCCACGAGCTCGACGAGCTATGTCGCGCCTCCGCTCACTCTTCGACTTCGCCGTCGTCGGTCGCCGACTGCGCGTCGCGCAGCTCTTTGTCGCTCAAATAGACCGAAGAACCGCCGGGTTTTTGCGCGGGTGCCGCAGCAGGTGCGGCGGCGGCGGCGGCGGCCGCGACCGCGGGCACGGGCACGCTGGGTCCTGCAGCGCTTGCGGCTGGCGTGCCTTCGTCGTCGCCTTCTCCCGCTGCGTCGTCAGCTAACGCTGCGGGGGCCCCCGCCGAAGGCGTCGCTGCCGCGACCGGCTCCGCACGCGCCACGACGAGCGGCGCGAAGCGCTCCGGCATCGCGATGCCGTCCAGCATCGGATCGTACTTCGCCATCAGCGGCCGAAAGGCTTCGCGCTCTTCGGGCGTCAACTGGCGCATGCCGTCCAGGTTCAACGTCTCTGGATCGAAGAACACGCCGTCGCGACTGGTGCTGAAGTGCAAGTGCGGCCCCGTCGAGCGGCCGGTGTTGCCGACGTAGCCGAGCAGCTGCAGGCGCTTGACGGTGTCACCCACCTTCAAGCCTTCGGCGAAGCGCGACATGTGCGCGTAGCCAGTTTCAATACCACCCGGGTGCTTCACCTTGACCAGATTGCCGGCGGGGCCGGCCGGTCCGACGAAGCTCACGGTACCGAATGAAGCGGCACCGATCGGCGTGCCGACGGGCGAACCGAAGTCGGTGCCCTGGTGCGGCATCACCTTATGCAGCACCGGGTTGACGCGATGCGGATTGAACGGCGACGTGCGCTGTGCGTCTTTGATCGGCTTTCGCCAGCCGCCCTCGAACGGCGCCTTGCCGTCGTGGTCGTAGTAGCCGCGCACGCCTGGCGCGTCCGAATAGTAGATGCGTAGGTGCGTCTTCTTCGGATCGACGCGGATCAGCTCCAGCGCCTCGACGCCGGCGTAGCGCGTGAACTCCCCCAATACCGTCACTTCCTGCGCCACGATACGGATCACGTCGCCGCGGTCCAGCTCGTCGAGTGACATGTGGCCGTCGAGCGCGCGCGCCACGACTTTCGATAAGCCTGGGTCGAAGCCGGCGACTTCCGCCGAATGGTCAAAGCTCGAGCCGTCGTAGCTGAGCGCACCCAGCACTTGGCCGCGCTCGATTTTCAAGTCGAGCTTGCTGCCGGTGAGACGGCTGTCGATCTCTTTGGCTTGGTAGACGTCTTCTGTGCCGGCCAAGTACTCGAGCGTGAACAATTTACCCGAGCCGCGTTCGAGCAACGCTTGAAAGCGATCGGTCTTCTTACACTTGTCGAGGTCGAGCACGCCGCGCATGGCCGCTAGCACGCGGTAGCCTTGAGCCTCGGAAGCGCCAGCGGCTTCGAGCGCCTTCAAGAACGAATCGGTGCCGATTTTCCCTTCGATGAAGCGATATTTCGCGTCGCCTTTCGCATCCGAAAGCCGCCACGGGCCGGGCACCCGTTGGCGTTGGCGCTTAGCCTTCGCGCGCGGCTCGGGCGCCGTCGGCGCTACTGGCTCGGTGCTCGGCGTGGTCTCGACCGCGAGCGTCGCCGCGCTCGAGCCCGGCATGCGCGTCTCCAAGCTCATGAACAGCGCGGTGATCGAAGCGATCGTTGCCATGCCGACCAGCACGGAGAAGATCGCGACCAACGTCGGCGACAGCTCACGCGGCGCGGCTGGCGTGTACGGCGCCGACGGCGCGCGACCGAACGGCGGCGATGGCTTGAAGTCCTCGAGGTCTCCGGCGCCGGTTGTGACGGTAGCCGTGGTTCGCCCGACCGCCTCGAGCTCGTCGTCCAGGCTCGTTGGCTCGCTCGCCCGGGCCTGCTCGGCGGCGCGCGCCTTGGCCAGCAGTCGCTCTCGGACCTCGGCTCCGCGGCCCGACCCGTCCGGTCGTGACGGCATCTCGGCGAGCGGGCCGGCGTCGGCGTCTGGCTCGCCGCTCGGTTCTTCTCCCGTCGAAATCACGGCAGGCGCAAGCCGGGGGCTGGGGTTCAGCTCGACTTCGGGTTCCATCTCGCCGTCATCGCGCACGTCGGGATCGACGACGCGGCCGGCGTAACGGGAACCACCGGCGCCCGGCGGTGAGGCCACGAGGGCGAACTAGCAAGGAACCCCCAGCGCGGCAAGCGCGGCCGGGCCGGTTCGGCTCGCGGAGGTGGCTGTCACCTGCAGCGGGTTTTTTCACCGAAATCGCGCGCGGCTTCGGCCACCCCTGTACTTTCCTGCAGGTTTCGGGGTTCCATACCGGGCGCATGGACGATCACGTCAAGCAGCTTCTCCTCTTGGGTAGGGAGCATTACCAAAAGCGCGAGCTAGACAAAGCCGAGTACTTGCTGCGGCAGGTCGTGGCCGAAACCGATCGTTTCGCGGATGTTTTCGACATGCTCGGGGTGATCGCCCATTCCAAAGGCGATTTCAGTCAGGCCGAACGCTACTTCGAGAAGGCCGTCAGCCTGAACCCGAACTACACCGAGGCGCAGCTCAACCTGATGGTCACGTACAACGACCTCGGGAAGTACGACGCCGCGCGCCAGATCTACAGCCAGATCCGCCACCGTGGATCTGGCGGGCCGGCCAAAGCGGACCCGTTCGCCAAAGGCAAGATCGCCAACATGCACGCCGAGATCAGCCAGGCGTACTTGGACGCCGGCATGACGCCAGAAGCCGTGCTCGAGCTGGAGCGCGCCGTGGCGCTCTGCCCCAGCTTCGCCGATCTGCGCACCAAGCTCGCCACGCTGTACCGTGACACCAACCAGCCGATCCGCGCGCGCGAACAACTTGAAGCCGCGCGCGAAGCGAACCCGAACTACGGCCAAGCGCGGCTCTTGCTCGGCGTGATGCACCTTTCGGCGGGCGAGCACGACGCCGCGATCAAAGAGTTCGACGCCGTGCTCGCGCGCGACGCCGATCACAAGAGCGCGCAGATGTATCGCAAGCTTGCCGAAGCGCAGCGCGCGCGATCGGAGCATCCGGGCGCGTGAAGTCATTCCTGCTCGGGCTGTGGCAGCGCTTGCGCGGCACGCCTGGGTCTCGGGCAAGAGCCGCCTCGGCAGTCGCGATCGGGCTCTTTATCGGTTGTCAGCCGCTGTATGGCCTGCATTTCGTGTTGGTGTTGGCGGTTTGCTTGCCGCTGCGGCTCGACGCGGTGCTGGCGTATTTGGCTGCCAACATCTCCAATCCGTTCGTCGCGCCGTTTCTGATCTTCGGCGAGGTCGAGACCGGCGCCTACCTGTCGACGGGGCGCTTCGTCGCCTTCGACGTCGCGCAGGCGCGCGCGACCGGCGCGGTCGGCTTTGCGCGGCAATTGTTGATCGGTAGCGTCGTCGTGGGCGCGCTGCTCGCGCTCTTGGGTTTCGGCTTGGCTTGGTTGATCTCCATGCGGCGCGGTTCCGGCACCGTAGCTGTGCCGGGCGTCGCTTCGCCATTCGAAGCAGCCATCGAGCGCACCCGCGCCCGCTACGACCGCGTGCGTCCGGCCGATCGCTTCTACGTCGCCGGCAAGCTGGCCTTCGATCCGGTGTTTCGCCTGCTGACCGAGCTCGACGGTGGCTTTGGCGAGGTGCTCGATTTGGGGTGTGGGCGCGGCCAGCTGTCGTTGCTGCTGCTTGAGCTCGGGCGTGCCACGCGCGTCGTGGGCATCGACTCCGACGCGCGCAAGATCGAGGTTGCGGGCGCCGCCGGCCCCGACGCCGAATTTCTCGCCGCCGATCTGAATGCCGCCGAGCTACCGCCGGCGGACACGATCTTGCTGATCGACGTGCTGCACTACTTGCCGCTGGCGGAGCAAGACGCGCTGTTGAACGCCGCCACGCGCGCGCTCACCCCCGGTGGTCGCTTGCTCGTGCGCGAGCTCGACGCCGATCCTTCGGCGCGCAGTAGCGTAACGCGCAGTTTCGAGTGGTGCGCCCGAAAAATCGGCCTGAATCGCGGACGAACGACGCACTATCGTGCCGCCAGCGAGCTCACGGCATTGCTGGAGCACGCCGGCTTGCGCTGCCGCATTCAGGGCGCGTCGGAGCGCACGCCGTTCGCCAACGTGCTGATCATCGCCGGCGGCTCGCCGAGCGTGAACGTCGAGCGCTCGGCGTCCGCGCCCAGCACGCGCGTCAGCGCCGCGAAGGCTTGAGCGGCAGCGTTTTCGACGCTCGGCGCCGGGCCGTCCATCAGCTCAGCCAGGCACGCCACTCCGAAGTCGCTGATGCCGCACGGCACGATCAGCGAAAACAGCCGCATGTCGGGCGCAAGGTTGAGCGCGAAGCCGTGCATCGTCACCCAGCGCGAGATGCGCACGCCGATCGCACCGAGCTTGACGAGATCCGAACCGGATTCGGTCCCCAAAAAAGCGCGCGGTGACGCGCGGTTTGCCCACAGCCCGATGTGCTCTTCGAAGCGCCCGGCAGCGACGCCGCAGCCTTCCGCCACCTGCCGCATCACCTCGGTCAGGTCCTTCACGTAGCGCCGCACGTCCTGGCGATCCGGCGACAAATCGAGGATCGGATAGCAAACGAGCTGGCCGGGGGCGTGCAGCGTGACGTCGCCGCCACGACCGGTTTCGACCACCTCGACACCTAGCTCGGCGAGCCGCTCGACCGACGCGAGCAGATGTTCCGAGTGCGCGCCGCGGCCGAAGGTGATCACCGCCGGATGCTCGACGAACAGCACCGTATCGCCCACGCCGCCAGCGACGCGCGCTTCATGCAAGCGCTCCTGCAAGCTCAAGCACCAGCGGTAGTCACGCCTTCCCAGAAAGTAACCAGCCAGCTGTCGCGACATCTCGTCGTTATTCTGGTGGCTCGACGCCGGTCGCGCGCAGTTCTTCACGCAGCAGCTCGATGCGCTCGGTGAACGTTGCGGCGATATCCGGATCGAACTGTGTGCCGCTGCAGCGCTCGATTTCGCTGACCGTGACCTCGTGCGGCAACGCACGGCGGTAAGCCCGATCGCTGGTCATCGCGTCGTAGGTGTCGGCGACCGCGATGATGCGCGCGATCAGCGGGATGTCTTTGCCCGAAAGTCCGATCGGATAGCCGCGGCCGTCCCAGCGCTCGTGGTGCAAATGCACGCCCGGAATCACCGGGCCGAGGAACTTGATCGGGTCCAAGATCTCGCGGCCATACGCCGGATGACGCTTGAATACCTCGTACTCCGACTGCGTCAGCTTGCCGGCCTTGTTCAAGTTCATCACGCAGCCGATCTTGCCGATGTCGTGCATCAACGCCGAGTGGCGTACGATTTCGATCTGCGCTTCATCGAGGCCCAGCCACTTGGCGAGGTTGGTCGCGTAGCGCGCGACGCGCTCGGAGTGACCCGAGGTGTAGCGGTCCATCTTGTCGATGGTGCGCGCCAAGCTCTGGATCGTCTGCTGGAACGTCGCCTGCAAGTCCTCGTACAGCCTGGCATTTTCGATGGCGGCCGCGGCGCGCGAGGCGATGATCGACAGCAGCTTCCGCTGGCCTTCGTCAAAGCGGCGGCTGGCGGTGAGTGACACCGTGCTGACGAAGCCGAGCAGCCGATCGCGCATCTTGAGCGGCACGATGATCAGGCTGGATACCTGACGCGCCGGATGCGCTGAGAACATTTCGCGCGCGCGCGCGCCGTGCTCGATGATCGGCCCGGCGCTGAGCCGCTCGGTGACCTTGACCGGATCCAGCTCGCCCAGCTCTTCGCCCTCTTCCAAGAGCGAGCTGTAGTTCAAGCTGCGGATCGCGAAATTGCCTTCGCCATCAGCCAGCCAGGTCATGACCAGATCGCTCCGCACCTCGGACAGCGCGCTCTCCGACAGTGTGGACACGACTTCGTCGAGCGAGAGGCTGGCGGCGATGGCTTCGCTCACCTTGTACAGCGACAAGGCTTCGCGCAGGCGCAGGTTCTCGGCCGACAGTCGACGCTTCTCGAGCCCGCGCTGCACGATGTGCACGATCTCCTCCACCTTGAACGGCTTGAGGATGTAGTCGTATGCGCCGCGCTTCATCGCGTCGATCGCCGTCTCGACCGTGCCGAAGCCGGTCATGATCACCGTCAGCGTGTCGGGATGGACGCGCGCGACTTCTTTCAGCAGATCGAGGCCGCCCATCTTGGGCATCTTCAGATCGCTGATCACCATGTCGTAGCGCGCGCGCTCGAGCTCGGTGACCGCGCTGGTCCCGTCCTCGGCCGTGCGCACGATGTAGCCTTCCATACCGAGGAAGTCGGCAATGATGTCGCGGATGAACTTTTCGTCATCCACGACGAGGACTCTGGGACGGTCCTCGGGGTGACCAGACTCGAGCGCAGGCATTCTTGGTCGGGGGGTACTGCCACCAGAATAGCTCAGAACGCTGGCACACGACCGCTACCCTGCGCCCAGGCACCGTTTGTGTGTCGGTTCTGGCGGCCAGCCGCGCGGCGACGTCGCTGGCGGCTACCTAGGCTCGGCGGCCGGCGGGCAGCGGCGAGCGCCGTTCCGGCAGCGGCGAGCGGCGGTCCGACAGCAAACCACCTAGCGAATTTCGCGGTGGCGCGGTGTCGTGCGACTTTAAGTAGAGCAGATTCAGCCCGTTGATCAGCGCGTGCGCCAACATGGCGCCGAATAGCGATCCGCTCAGTGCGAAGATGCCGCCGAGCGCCAGGCCGACCACGGTCGCCCAACCCACCCAGACCCATCGGCTGGGACCGCTGAGCTGCGCGTGCACGACGCCGAACAGCAGCGCTTGGGGCAACAGGCCCATCCAAGGCATCAGCAGCCCGCGAAACACCAACTCTTCGGCCACGCCCGAGAGCAGCGCGATCACCGCGATGCCAGCGCCGTCGAGCCGCAGGGTCATCGGCCGCAGATCACGATGGAGATTCTTCGCCCAGCCTACATTTTCTACCAAGAGCCGCGTGCCGATGACGACGGCGGCCGCGAAAGCCGCGCCGAGCACCAGGCTGAACGCCAGCCCTTCGGCTCCCGCGAGCGGCAGCCACGGCCCGGCATAGGAGAGAAGTGAGCCGCGCTCGAAGCCGTGACCGACCGCGATCGCACCCATCGCTATCAGGCCATACGCTACCGAGGCTCGGCCCCAGCGGAACATGCGCTCAATATGCCACGCTTCGGCCTGATTCGAAACCCCGGCACCGCGGCGATTTGATAGATCTCGCCTCTGGATGGTCACGCCGCCGAGCCCCTCTTCAGTCAAGCCCGGCGCGCGTGCCCCGGACCCGCCTGAGGTTTTGGAACGTTTCCAAGCTCAGCTCGAGCTGGTGGACATCGTGGCGCGGCAAATCTGCAGGACGATGGGGCCCGTCGTCGAGCTGGACGACTTGCGCAGCTTTGGTCGCGAGGGCCTGCTCGACGCCGCGCGTAAGTTCGACAGCGAGCGAGGCGTGCCATTCCGCGCCTACGCGAATTTCCGTGTGCGCGGGGCGATCATCGATGGGGTTCGCTCGGTGGCTCAGCTGCCGCGCCGCGCTTACGAGCGCTTGAACGGCCTGTCCGCCGCTTTGAAGGTCAGTGAAGGCGCCGCCGACGATGCGTTCACGGCGCCGGCCAAGGCTACGCGTGCGCAGGCCGACCAAGCCTTGGGCGACCACTTGGCCGCGATGGCAGCTGCCATCACCGTCGGGCTGATCGCGCCGACCAGCATCGGTGAAGAGGGCGAGCGCGTGCAGGTCTCGACCGCCGACACCCCCGAAGAAGCCGTGTCGCGCGCGCAGCTGCTGCAGGTCGTAGAAGACGCGATCGAAGCCTTACCCGAAGAAGAAGCCGCGCTCGTCCGTCGCCACTACCTCGAAGGCGAACGCTTCGACCACGTCGCGCAGTCGCTCGGCCTCAGCAAGTCTTGGGCAAGCCGTCTGCACACGCGCGCGATGCAACGGCTGGCCAAGCGGCTGCGGGAAACTTAGCGGGTAGGCCTGGTTTGCGCGGGCGATGCGCGAGCCCGGAGGGGCTGCCTGCGGGACCTCAGTCAATGAGCTCCTCGCCGCCGTAGTTGTCGAAGGCATGCCACCTTCGCTGTGTCGAGCAGCAGGCGTTGCGTTCGGCTCCGTCAAAGGCTCATCCCTCGCCGATGCGACCGTTAGGGCTCCGAGCCCGGTCGGTTCGAACACGAACCGCTCGCGGTAGTTGCTCGTGGCAATCTCACGGTTGTCCTCCGCGTTGTCCGACGGCGCGAGGTCCGTTCCCCTGTCGCCCTCCCAAATTCCCAGAAGTGGTCCGAGCGGCCCCCGCAACGGATCGAAGCTCATGGGGCAACTTAGCTCGCGAGCGTGGCATTTGACTACGTTCGCCCTGCCCGGCGAACTCGGAGAAATGACACAACTGGCTCCGCTGCTGACCGAACGGCATGCATGCGAATAGGAGGAGAGAGCCCGCGCTACGAAATGGTGCCGGTCGAACCGTCCGTTTCCGGTGGTCGCGAGCCCGCTGCGCCCGCTGCAGAGCGAGCCGCCGGCGAGGCAGCGTTCCTGAAGGCGCTCAAGGGCGTCGGGCGCGCGGTCGACGGCGGCGAGGCGCTGATCGCCAGCGCTTCGCACGGGAATCTCGGCAGCCTCGACTCAGCACAGCTGATCGCGCTCCAAGCCGGCATCTACCGTTACAGCGAGGCCGTAGACCTGGTCGGCAAGCTGGTCGATCGCGCCTCGACCGCCGTAAAGACCGTAGTTTCTCCGCACTAATCGGGCATTTTCGAGCGTTCTCGGGCCTGCCGCGCAAAGCCGGCTACTCTTCGGCCCGTGACGCGCCAGCGCATTATCGTAGCGATGAGCGGAGGGGTCGACTCCTCCGTCGCCGCCGCACGCCTTGTGGCGCAGGGCTACGACGTCGTCGGCGTCACCCTGCATCTTTGGGACTACCCCGATGACGGGAGCGTGAAGAGCCGCTGTTGCGCGCCCGAAGACATTCACGACGCGCGAAGGGTCGCCGACGCGCTCGGTTTTCCACACTACGCGTTCGATCGGCGTGAGCTGTTTCAGCGCGAGGTGATCGAGCCGTTCGTCGACGGCTACCTGGGCGGCGAAACGCCGAGCCCGTGCGTGCGCTGCAACCGCGGCGTGAAGATCAAAGAGCTGATTGCGTTGGCCGACAAGCTCGACGCTTCGCGAGTCGCGACCGGGCACTACGCGCGGTTGGTCGAGCAGGGGGGTCGCACCGAGCTGCACCGTGGGCGCGACGCCAGCAAAGACCAAAGCTATTTCTTGCACATGTTGGGCGACGCCACGCTCTCGCGCTTGTGCTTCCCGCTCGGCGACTCGGACAAGGCCGAGGTGCGGGCCGAGGCGTTGCGGCTCGCGTTGCCCGGCGCGCAAAAGGGCGAGAGCCAAGAGCTGTGCTTCGTGCCCACCGGTCGCTACGACAGCTTCGTCAGTGACCGCGCCGCAGGGCGCTTGCGCCCGGGGCCGATCGTCGACGACACGGGCAAGGTCGTGGGTGAGCACGCCGGCGTGCATAAATTCACGGTCGGCCAGCGCCGCAATTTGGGCGTCGCGCTGGGCAAGCCGAGCTACGTGGTCGGAATCGACGCGGAGCAAGGCCGTATCGAGCTTGGGCCGCTGGAGCGCTTGATGTCAGTGTCGGCCGAGCTCGGCGACGTCAGCTTGGCGAGTGATCTCGAGCTGCCGTTGTCCGCTGAAGTGCAGGTTCGTTACCGCGGTACGCCGCTCGCCGCGCGCATCATCAAGGCGTCTGGTGGCGCGCGCGTGTTGTTCGAGAAGCCGGTTCAGGCCGTGGTGCCCGGACAGTTCGCGGTCTTTTATGCTGGTACGCGCGTGCTCGGCGGCGGCTTGATCCGCAAAGCGGACGCGACCGCGACCGCGACCGCGACCGCAACCGCGACCGCTTCGGAGCTTGCGCCTTGACGTCGTGGCGGGCGTGCTTCGGGCTCGTCTTCGGGCTCGCCTGCGTGACGGGCTGCACGGTGGGCGACGGCCACGGCTTGGTGCAATCCGACCGCCTGTACCTGAACGGCTGCTGGGACGGCGCCTTCGATCTGCAGCCGGATTTCTTCGCGGCCAATCCGTATCGGGGTGAGTCGCTGCAAATTCGCGTGCAGCGCGGCGACAACAACGAAGAAGCCTCCGACGGCCTGACCGTGCTCGTCAACGATCTGAAGACGGTGCGCAGCTCAGCGATGTTGGGTAAGCCGATTCCGGTTGGGCTGCCGCCGGGCGTGGCGCCGCCGGGTCAGCCGTTGACCGGGGAGCCAGGGCCGCTGGTGTCGCTGTCGCTGTACTTGCATCAGACTTGCCACGAGCAGAACAGCGCGACCTACTCGGTGGAGGGAGAAATTACCTTCAACTCTCTGTTCAGCGGCAACCTGAACGAGGAAGACAGCGACGCCCGGCTTACCGACGCGGTGTTCAACGTTCGCTTCGCCGATCCGCGCGACTTGGTCGACGCAATCGATCCGGTTAAGGTCACCAGCGAGAACGTGCACGGCGAGTTTCGGTTCTTCTTTCAGCGCGGTCAGCCGGCGCAGCCGTTCCAGTGACAGGGGCCCGATGCCGCGCTCGCATCCGCCGACCTTGATCACGCTCGTCCGCCGCACGCTGCTCGAGGAGTGCGGGCCGCTCGCGTCGCGAACCGTGCTGGCAGCGGTGTCGGGCGGCGGTGACTCGCAGGCGATGCTGTCGGTGCTGGGGCGCTTGGCGCCGGAGCTCGGCTTCAAGCTGCTGGCGCACGGGGTGGACCACGGTCTGCGTCGCGAGGCAGCGGGCGAGCTCGACCTAGCCGAGGCGCTGGCTTCGAAGCTAGGCGTGCCGTTCGCGCGTTCTCGCTTGGCACTGGAACGCGGCGGCAACCTCCAGGCTCGAGCACGCGACGCGCGCTACGCGGTGCTGCGCGAGGTGGCGGCGCCACACGATGCGCTGATCGCCACGGCTCACCACGCCGATGATCGGGCCGAGACCGTGCTGCTACGCTTGTTACGCGGTGCTGGGCCGCGGGGACTTGCGGTGCTTGCTCCGCGTGCGCAGGACATAATTCGCCCAATCGTGAGGGCTGGCAAACGTGATGTGCTCCTGCACCTCACACGGCATTGCCTCGACTTTGCCGAAGATCCGTCGAACAGGGACGCGGCGTTCTTGCGCGTTCGGGTTCGAGCCGAGGCGCTACCGCTGCTCGAACGA
Source organism: Polyangiales bacterium (assembly GCA_038252755.1). GTDB lineage: Bacteria > Myxococcota_A > Polyangia > Polyangiales > Polyangiaceae > PMG-095. The sequence continues at coordinate 295,750 of JBBSAB010000001.1, forward strand.
CTTTCCCCACAGATCGTTCGGCACTTGAACGCGCTCGCAGACGCCTTGAATGGGGCGAGCTTGCCCGAGTTCAGCGGGCTCCCGCCAGGCGAGGGCGAAGCAGAGATGAATCGCGCCCAAATCCAACAGGCGCTGCGGGCGAGCCGTCTGGGGCGCTCGGTCACCATCCGAGTCGCCGGGGGCAGAGATTTGTTCGTGAAACGGCCTCGGGAAATCAAGTCATAAGCTGGAAACAGGAAAGAAAAGTGATTTTGGGCAATCGACGTTTCAGGCCATGGGTGGCATGATCCGATTGGGCCACACCGGCACTTTTTTTCGTTTGTAGAGGTTCGAGTGAAGCAACCGCCGAAGACTCTTCTTCTCTGGGTAGTCGTTCTCGTCGCGTTCTTGTCGATCTGGCATTTCCTCAGTATCGAGAACCCGCCTCGCCCCGACATCTCCTACAGCGAGTTCATCGCGCTCACCAAGGCGCCTAAAGACGCGCGCCACATCGACAAGGTCGAGATCAAGGATCGTGAATACACGTTCCTGATCAAGAACGCCGGTGGCAAGGGCGACCCGAGCCGCGGCCGCACGGTGGGCCCGGTCAAGGATGACGATGCAGCCGCCGACCTCGTCAAGAACGGCGTCGAGGTCACCTACCAGAAGGATGAGAGCAGCCCGCTGGTCGGGCCGGTGCTGACGATCCTTTTGCCGATGTTGTTCCTGATCGTCATGTTCTACCTGTTCATGCGTCAGCTGCAGGCTGGCGGTGGCAAGGCGATGAGCTTTGGCAAGAGTCGGGCGCGCCTGCTCAGCGAATCGCAGAACAAGATCACCTTCGCCGACGTGGCCGGTATCGATGAGGCCAAGGACGAGGTCGAAGAGATCATCGCCTTCCTCAAGGACCCAAAGAAGTTCCAGCGCCTCGGCGGCCGCATCCCGAAGGGCGTCTTGATGATGGGCCCTCCTGGAACCGGCAAGACGCTGCTCGCCCGCGCTATCGCGGGTGAAGCCGGCGTGCCGTTCTTCAGCATCTCCGGCTCCGACTTCGTCGAAATGTTCGTGGGCGTGGGCGCCAGCCGCGTGCGTGATCTGTTCGAGCAAGGCAAAAAGCACGCGCCTTGCATCATCTTCATCGACGAAATCGACGCGGTCGGTCGTCATCGTGGCGCCGGCCTGGGCGGCGGCCACGACGAGCGCGAGCAGACGTTGAACCAGCTCCTGGTCGAGATGGACGGCTTCGAGTCGAACGAAGGTGTGATCATCATCGCCGCTACCAACCGGCCCGACGTGCTCGATCCGGCGATCTTGCGCCCCGGTCGCTTCGACCGTCGCATCACCGTGCCGCGCCCGGACATTCGCGGCCGCGAAGGTATCCTGGCAGTGCATACCAAGAAGGTGCCGCTTTCGGGCGACGTCGACTTGAACATCCTCGCGGCCGGCACGCCTGGCTTCGTCGGGGCTGATCTCGAGAACCTGGTCAACGAGGCGGCCCTGCTCGCCGCGCGCCAGGACAAAGACTCGGTCACGATGGAAGACTTCGAGCTCGCCAAGGACAAGGTCCTGATGGGCACCGAGCGTCGCTCGATGGTCATGAGCGAGAGCGAACGCCGCACCGCTGCCTGGCACGAAGCCGGCCACACCCTCGTTGGCAAGCTGGTCGAGGGCAACGACTCGGTGCACAAGGTCAGCATCATTCCGCGCGGTGCCGCGCTGGGCGTGACGATGTTCTTGCCCACCGAAGACCGTCACTTGATGACCAGCCGACAAACCAAGGCGCGGATCGCCATGGCGCTCGGCGGCCGCGTCGCGGAAGAAATCGTGTTCTCCGAGATCACGACCGGCGCCCAAGACGACATCAAGCGCGCCACGCGCCTGGCTCGCGCCATGGTGTGTGAGTTGGGCATGACCAAGCGCCTCGGCCCGGTCGCGTACGGCGAAAACGAAGAGAGCGTCTTCCTGGGCCGCGAAATGACGTCGCGCCGCGAGGACTACTCAGAGACGACCGCCACCGAGATCGACCAAGAGGTGCGCAGCATCGTCGACGAGCAGTACGACAAGGCGCGCCAGGTGCTGACCGACAACCGCGACAAGCTCGACGCCTTGGCGACGGCGCTCCTCGAGCGCGAAACGCTCGACTCCCAGGAAATCGAAGCCGTCCTAGCCGGCCGTGATCTCCCGCCCCGCCAACGCACGATCATCCCGACCTACAGCGAAAAGCGCAAAGACAAAGCCGAGAAGAGGCGTCCCGCTTCGATCTTCGGCGCCCCGAAGCCCGCCACTTCTGGGACCTGAACAGAGCAAACGCTGAAGCAAGGAAGGGCGGCACCGAAAGGAGCCGCCCTTTTTCTTTGGGGCTGCCAAGTCGCAGCTTGCCTGCAGAAGCTTGCGTCGCATCGCCGGGCCGTACCGGGCGGGCGCTTCGGGCTGCTCCCGTCCCGGTTGCGCGCGCCGAGAGCCTGAATCTTTCGCAGGAAGATCAGGAGGACGGGAGGCGAGAATTTGGGGTTTCGAGACTCGCACCGTCGACAGACAACTGCGCAGTCGCCGTTCGATGCCGCACGTTTCGAACAACGAAAAATTCCCGATCTCCTGATCTCCCTGCGAAAGATTCAGGGACTTCGCGACGACGGACCAGAAAGCGGATGGCCCGGGCCGGTGCTCGGCGTAGCGTCCGTGCGGTTTGGCCGGGAGACTTTACAGGAGCTTCTGCGATTCGGGCTGCGGGTTGACAGCAACCCCGCTGTCGACCGGAGGCGTCTAGTGATGATGACCTTCGTGTCCACTCGGGCCGTGCGGGTGGCCGTGGGCCATCTCGTCCGCCGTAGCGGCACGGATACCGATGACTTCGACCTCGAAGTGCAAGGTTTTGCCGGCGAGCGGGTGCTGGGAGTCGACGATGATCTTGTCGCCTTCGACGCCGATGATCCAGATCGGCGCGTGCTCGTCGTTGGGGCCTTCGGCCATGAAGGTCATGCCGGCTTCGATTTCCATGTCGGGCGGGAAGGCTTTGCGCGGAATCGTGTCGGGCTCTTCGTCTTCGTCACGCTCGCCGTAGCCATCCTCGGGCGCGACGACAATCTTGTCCTTGAAGCCAACGCCCTTGCCCGTCAGCGCCTTCTCCAGGCCGGGGACGATGTTGTCAGCGCCGTGCAGGTAGGCCATCGGCTCGTCCGCCGTCGAGGCGTCGAGCACCTCGCCATCGTCGGCGCGGAGCGTGTACTGCATGATGACGACCTGGCCGTCGGCGATGAGCTGTTCAGGCATGCGGCACCACTTACCGCGAACCCGTCCCGCCGCCATCAGTTTTCAAAATCGCCCGCCCGAGCAGGGGATTTCCCCTTTCTGGGCGGCGTGACACGCTTTGGCGGCCAAGATGAGCGCCCGCGAACCGACCTTCGACATCGAACGACTCGCCCTGACCGATGTGCCCGCCAACGTGGCGCTGTCGCAGAGCGTGGGCTGGAAAGATGTCGAGAGCGAATGGCGAGTGCTGCATGAAGCCGCTGAGGTGCGCGGAGCTCGACACGAGGGTCGCCTCGTTGTCCAGGGCGCGCTCGGCAACTTCGGGACGGCCGCCACCCTCGCCAAGATGATCGTCGCAACCGAATGGCAGCGCCGCGGGCTCGGCGCGCGACTGCTGGACGGTTTTTTGGCCGACGCAGACGCGCGAGGCACGCCGGTGGGGCTGTGCGCGACCGACCTGGGACGGCCGCTCTACGCGTCGCGAGGGTTCGAGGCATCGGGCGAGCTGGTGATCTTGACCGGCACGCCCGAGCTCGGAACAGGAGACGGGGGCTCGGTCGTTCCCCTGCAGGATGCGGAACAGGCCGTCGAGCTCGATCGCCAATTTTCCGGCTGCGACCGCAGTTGCGTGCTGCGTGCGCGTTTTCGCGAGGCAAGCTCCAAGGTTTGGCTCGGTGCAGGCGAGCGCGGCTTCGGTTTGGCGAGCGTGCAGGGCGAGGGCCAGCTGGTCGGGCCAATTCTGGCCGAAACCGAGCAGGGCGCACGCGCGCTGGCCTCGGCGCTGTTCGCCGCGGCAAAGAACCCAGTGCGGATCGATGTTCCGATCGAGCACGCTGCGTTTCGGCAGTGGCTGCAGAGCCTCGGGCTGCGCGAACAGGCGGTGCGCGTCGAGATGGCGCGCGGCGCCACACGCATGCCGTGGCAAGTACCGCAGCGCTTTGCGTTGGCGACGCAGGCTTGGGGCTAGGCGATGACGCGCGCGGCGTACGGGTGCGGCTTGGCCCTATTGATGCTGGCAGGTTGCCGCCATCCCACCCGGCCACAGCCGGTTGCCCGCGCGTCTACCGCGCCTTCGAGCGACCCGCCTCCCCGATCGGCCCTGACGGTTTCGAGCGACCTCGAAGTAGCCGGCCTCCGCGTCCGCAGTGGCTCCCTCGCAGCTCGCAGCTCGCAGCTCACAGCTTCTCCGACGCTCTGGGGTTTCAGCGACTTGGCGTTCGATCCGAGCAAGTTACGGCTCGAAATCGAGCTGGCAAAAACCGGCGCGCCGCTGGCCCAGCTGCTGCCGCCTGGCGGCTTGGCGGTCGTGAACGGCGGCTATTTCGAGGCTGACTTTCGGCCCAGCACGTGGCTCAAGAACGCCGGCACACAGCTGTCGCCGAAGAGCGACACGTCGAAAGGCGGCGTCCTGGCGCTCGGCAAAACTGGCGTCTACTTGGGTCCGTTCGCGGGCCTCGCCTTCGAGCCCGAGCTCGCGGTCCAGAGCTTCCCGTTGATCGTCGAGCAAGACGGCAAGCCGGGCATCCACAGCGATGATGGTCGGCGAGCGGCGCGCACGGTCGTGTGCCTGGTCGGCAGCAGCTTGCATTTCATCGTGATCGCCGCGCCGCGCGGTGACGGTCCGACGCTGTTCGAGAGTGCGACGTTGATGCGCGAGCTGCCGCCGCGCGGCTTTGGCTGCCGCGTGGCGCTGAACCTCGACGGCGGACCTTCGACGGGGGTGTGGTTCGGCTCGCAGGTTCCGGCCAAGCAGCGTGAGCCTTTCTCGCCGGTCGGCTACGCGATCGCGATCTTGCCGCGCTGAGTCCGGTTCGCAGCGCGGCGATTCAGAGCAGCGCGCGCGCGCGTTCGAGCAACGCTTCGCGCTGATTCCGAGTCGGGTCGTCGACGACCTCGTCGAGCAGCGCCTTTAGAATTCGGCCCAAATCTGGGCCGGGCTTCATGCCCAGCTCCTGCATCAACACGCGTCCATCGATCGCCAGGTCTTTGGTGCTGAAGGCCGCGCCGGCCGCCAAGAGCCGCTCGACGTGAGTTTTTAGCGTCGCCAGCGCCGCCAAATCTAAGCTGCAGTCGCGGCCTTTGCCGCGCACGTCGGCTTCGTTCAAGAGGTACAAATCCGGCACCAACTCGGGCGTCACGCGTCGAATCCAGCGCCGCACGGCGGTGTCCGACCAACTCGAATCGTAGCAAATCAGGTGGTGTCGCACGAGCGCCACGATGTGTTGGCGTTCCTCGTTCGAGAAACGCAGGCGCGACAAAAGCGGCTCGACCATCTCGGCGCCGATCCGCTCATGCTCGTAGAACGTGTAGTCGTTGGTCTTGTCGCTGAACGCGCGCGAACGCGGCTTGCCGACGTCGTGCAAGAGCGCCGCGACGCGTAGCGTTGGCGCGAGCGGCGCCGAGTCCAAGCAGCTCATCGCGTGTCCCCACACGTCGAACGCATGGTATTTGTTCTGTTCGCAACCGACCGACTCCAGCATCTCGGGCGCGGTGATCGCCAACAGGCCGTGATCCTTCATGACCTCGAAGGCGCGACTCGGCTTTTTTGCCTTCATCGTCTTCAGCCACTCGTCGCGGATCCGCTCGGCGCTCACCTTGCGGTAGCTGTCGAGCGAAGGCGCGATCGCGCGCGCGGTTTCGGCCTCGAACTCCAGCTCCAAGCTGGCGACGAAGCGCGCGCCGCGCAGCACGCGCAGCCCATCTTCGGCGAAGCGCTCGCTGGCGACACCGACCGCGCGCAGCGTGCGGCGCGCCAGATCGACGGCGCCGTCGAACGGATCGATCAAGCGATCTTCGAGCACATCGTAGGCGATGGCGTTGATCGTGAAATCACGCCGCGCCAGATCGTCTTTGATGTCGTCGACGAAATACACGGCGTCGGGGCGGCGACCGTCGCTGTACGTCGTTTCGCCACGTAGCGTCGTGACCTCGTATTGTCCCTTGCTCATCAGCACCGTGACGGTGCCGTGCTGGATGCCGGTCGGGATCACGCGCCGAAACAACTTCGTCACTTGCTCGGGCAACGCCGAGGTCGCGATGTCCCAATCGCCGTGGTGCATGGCGTCGTTGTCGGCGCCGCCGGCTTCGCGCAGCAGCTCATCGCGCACACAGCCGCCAACAATCCACGAGCGGTGCCCCGCCTCCTTCAAACGCTGGCACAGCTCGCGCACCTCGCTCGGTACGGCGCTTTGCAATTTCTGGGTGGAGATGCTCGTCACGAGACGCGATTTAGCATGGTCTTCCAGGGGCTGTTTAGTCCGGCGGTCGCAAAGTTTTGCAACACCCTGTCCTTCGCTGGCGAACCCACGATCATGATTCTGACGGTGGGCAGCGGCACTGAGCAGGTGACGTTCACCGCCGAGACCGGTGAGTGTGTCCCCGCGACCGGCCACGCCTGCACGGAGATTCCCTCGGGCCCTGACGTGTTCCTATCGCTGGCCGACGCCGACGATCCAATGACCGCCCTCAACGTCCAAGCGGCTCAGATCGAAGCCGGGCAAGATTGGATCTTCTACACCGACATCATGGACGGTGAGCCCGTCTGGAACGGCAGTTGGGTTGCACCCGCCAGCGGCGTGACTTGTGAAGACATTACCTACGACGACATTTGAGTCGAGCGCACCGCGTTGCGCTCAATCCCAAGGATTGACGATTTCGCCGCCGCCGATACCGGGCTTTTTCTTGGGCTTGATCTCGGGCTTGGCCTCGGGCGCCTTCTTGGGCACCGGGCGCGCGCCACCACCGCCGCGTTGCGCGAGGCGCTCGAGCTTGACGGTCTCGCGTGGCTTCGAGCCATCGACCGCGAGCTCGAGCTCTTTGTAGCCATCCATGCGGACGCTCAGGGCAACGCTCTTGCCTTCTTCGACCTCGAGCAAGACTGGGCTCACGCCTAAGTCTTTGTTGCCTTGGTAGACGTGCGCTTCCTGCGGCGAGACGGCGATCGCCACCTGCTTGGTCAGGGTGAGCGTCTCGGGCGCGGCCGTCGCGGCGGGCGGGGCCAACACCGTCGTTGGCTTGGGGCTCACGAGTGAGTCGGCTTGCGCGCGGCTCTGGCTGCTCCGGGCGAAGATGGCGCCCACGATGGCCACGGCGGCGACGACGCCAGCCAAGCCAGCGATCAGCGGCCACTTGCTCTTGCGCCGCTCGCTCAGCGGCGACGCCGGAACTGGCTCCGGCATGTGCGGCTTCGCGAAATAGTCGGCCGGCACGTTGAATCCGCCCGAGCGCGACATCATTTCCGGCACGGCGTCCGGCACGCTGCCGGCTTTGAGCTTGTCGAGGTCGGCGATCAGCTCGTCCATCGATTGGTAGCGATGGTCGGCGCGCTTCGACAGGCACTTCAGCACGATCGCTTCGAGCCCGGGCGGTACTTCTTGCGGCTGCGGCATGAGCGCACGGATCGGAACCGGCGCTTTGTACATGTGCTGCGTCAAGATGCCCATGAAGTTGTCGGCGTCGAACGGCACGCGGCCGCTCGACAGCTCGTACAAAATCACGCCGAACGAGTAGACGTCGCCGCGATGGTCGACGGGTTGCCCGGCGGCTTGCTCGGGCGACATGTAGTGCGGCGTCCCGAACACGGCACCCGCGCGCGTCAGCTTGGCGCCTTCACCCGACGTCAACACCTTGGCGATGCCGAAATCCAGGATTTTGACGAAGTCTTTCTCCCCGCCGCGATGGATGAGGAAGATGTTGTCCGGCTTCAGATCGCGATGAACGATGCCGGCCGCGTGTGCTGCCGACAGGCCTTCAGCCAGCTGACGCGCGATGTTGATGATGCGCGGCACCGGTACGGCTTGCCCACCCTCGACGATCTTGGTCAGCGGTTGGCCGACCAAGAACTCCATCACGAAGTAGGTCGCGCCGTCCTGAAATTGGCCGAAATCACTGATGTCGATGATGTGCGCGTTGCCGATGGTCGAAGCCGATTTGGCTTCGTTCAGAAAGCGCTCGGTCACTTCGGCGTCGCGTGCGAGATCGGCACGCAACACCTTCATCGCAACCTTCTTGCCGATGATGGTGTGGACGCAGCGATACACCACGCCCATGCCGCCTTCACCGAGCAGCGCTTCCACCTTGTAGCGGCCGTCGATCGTCGCGCCCAGGTACGGGTCCTGGCGCATCTTCACGAGACGCGAAGCCGTCACCTCTTCGCTGTCGGGAAACGAGATACTACCGGGCGAGATCGTGACGACCTTCAACCCTGGAGCCCCGGGCGCACTGGAGGGTGACGCGGTGGCGATCTCGGTGCGTTGCTCGGACCTCGGCACGGACGGTGGCGCGATTTGTGTGCCACCGATCGGCGCGCTCGCTGGTCCCGTGCCCGATGCGGGCCCGTTGAGATTCGATGGCCAGTTGCCGCTCGAACCGACGCTGCGCACCGGCCGCGGTGGGACTTTGGGCATCGGCTTGTTCTGATCCGTCATCGAGTCCGCTCAGTGCTTCCTACGTCCGTGCCGCCCCGCCGCTCTATGCATAGTCCAGCTACGGCGGCGATTCCACCATGGCTACAATTGGCCTTGGTGGTTGTCAAAAACCTGCGATCCGCAATGCAAAGTGTGGGCCCGAGCCCCTGATTTGAATAAATGGCCGATCCGCTGCGATCCCTTGCGCAAGAGCGTGAACGACGGTCCGCAACCGTTGCAGGGGAGCGACACCTTGCGCCATCGAGCCTGCGCGCCGGTGCAGTCGCGAAAGGTGGGTGTCTGGCGGCGAGCGGCCCACGCGACTTGGAGCAAAAGCTGCTACAGCGGCGCTTGATGGGTTTCCCGCTCGACCTAGCGATGCGCTACATGGGCTCGAAAAAGCGAGCCTTCATCTCGGTTGGAACGATGTTCGCAACGCTCGGGGTGGCGCTCGGCGTGGGCGCGCTCGCGACGGTGATGAGCGTGACCGGCGGCTTTCGGGCGCAGTTTCGCGAGAAGGTGCTCGGCGTCAACGCGCACGTCTTGGTGCTGAAGTACGCGACTGACTTTCGCGAATACCGCCAGGTCATGGAGAAGATGAAATCGGTGCCCGGCGTGACCGGCGTGGCGCCGTTCGTGATCAACCCGATGATGATCACCCACGGTGATCGCACCGCGACCGGCGTGCTGCTCAAAGGCGTCGACCCGAGCAAGGTGAAAGCCGTCCTCGATCTGCCGCGCCACATCGTGGAAGGGTCGCTAGATGGGCTGCGCCTCACCGATTCCAAGCCGCCTGATCGCCGTCGCAAAGGCATAATCGACGACGCTCTGGAGCAGCGGCTGAACGAGCCGGGTGCCGACGGTGACCCATTGCCGCCGTTGCCGCGCCCCGCGCCGTCGGCAGGCGCGTCTGCCGTTCCCGACGCGAGCGCGGCTCCAGCCAAAGGCTCGGCGATCAAGCAGATCGAAGAGGTGGTGAAGGCGGAAGCGTTCGCGGCAGCCGACCTGGGCTCGCACGCCAGCAGCTGGAGCGACGCGCCGGACGCGAAGAAGACCGACGGCGGTGTAGCCGAAGCGGGTGCCGACGCCTTCGTGGTGCCGCAGGGCGGCCCGGTCGGAAACATCGTCCCCGACGGCGGTTATGCCGGAGATTTGCCGGACGATGACGCGTTGCCGCCCGAGTTGAACACCGACCCGTGTCGCGACGCGGCGGCGATCAAGAAGCTGCCCGGCATCATCATCGGCGTCACATTGAAGCGTAATCTCGAGGTCAACCTGGGCGACTGCCTGCAGGTGACGAGCCCGACGATCGGTTTTTCGTACTCGCACGGCAACATGCGCGCGCCGGTCGCCAAGCAGTTTCGAATCACGGCCGTTTTCGACGCCGGCTTCGATCAGTACGACTCGAAGCTGGTCTATACGGACTTGTACGAAGCTCAGGCCTTCTACGACACTGGCGACAGCGTCACCGGCGTCGAGATGAAGGTGTCGGACATCGAGGCCGCGCGCGACGTAGCCCGCGTAATCGACCATCGGCTGGCCAACGGCGTCTATCACACGCTCGACTGGGAAGAGCTGAACCACGGCTTGTTCACGGCGCTGCGCATCCAGCAGCTGCTGATGAGCTTGGTCCTAGCGCTGATCATCGTGGTCGCCGCGTTTACGGTGATCGCGACGTTGATCATGGTCGTGCTCGACAAGAAGAAGGAAATCGCGGTGATCAAGGCGATGGGCGCCTCGAACAGCGCGGTCATGCGCGCCTTCCTCTACCAGGGCGGCATCATCGGCGTGTTCGGCACGGTGTTCGGGCTCGCGCTGGGCATTATCGTCTGCAAGCTGTTGCTCGTGTACGCGCTGCCGCTCGACCCCAAGGTGTATTTCATCTCGCACTTACCGGTGCAAGTCCGGCCGATCGAGTTCGTGCTGGTCGGCGTCTTCGCGATCCTGGTCTGCCTGTGCGCGACGATTTGGCCTGCGGTGCACGCGTCGCGCTTGCGGCCGGCTGAAGCGTTTCGCGAGCAGTGAGGAGCTAGGGGCTGCCAATCCGCAGCCTCATCGCAGAAGCTCTCGTGCCGGTTGCGGGCCCCTTTCGCCGAAGAGGAAATCAACAGGAAGGCGGGAAGGCGGGAAGGGGCGAGAACGCATTTCTTGTTTGCCAAGAGCAAACAAGAAATCGTTGCCTCCGGGGGAGGGGATCGGTCCACGACATCGCCCTCGCGCGCGAGTGAAGCCTCCACGTGAGCAGTTAGCCCACCCCAAAAATCTTCCCGCCTTCCCGCCTTCCTGTTGTCTCGCGCTCGCGTCGCGCGGAACGACCGAGGGACGCTTCGGAAGTTTCTGCGAGGTTGGCTGCGCTGCGGCAGCCGCTAGCCGCAGAGCTTGTGCTCGAGCAGGCCGACGAGGCGAGCGCGGAGCTCTTGGGCGCGGAAGGGCTTTTGGACGAAATCGTCGGCGCCCGCGGCGATCGCGGCGTGGGCGTCGGCGCAGGTCGGGTCTTGGCCGAGCAGCAGCACGCAGGGACGCGCGTCGCCTTGCGAGCGCGACAGCGCTTGGCAGAGATCGCTGCAATCTAGCCCGGGTAAGAGCGAGTCCAGGACGATGACGTCGACGGCCTTTTGGCGCAGGCAATCGAGGGCGTCTTCGACGCTGCCGACCGTCTGTACGCTCGCACCCCAACCTTGAATCAGTTGGCCGACGATCGCAGCGACTGGCGCGCTGCCGCTGACCACGAGCGCGCTGCTGCCGGGCGGTAGGCTTTGCTCGGCCGCGACCAGCGAGCGCGATGAGCGCCGGCCGTTGCCGTTGGCGAAGTGTCGTAGGCGGAGTTGGTCTCGCTCTTCGAACGTGAGTCGTAGCGCGTCCCCGCGATCGATGACGCGACCCGCGACCGAGGTCGTTTCTTCGCCGACGACGAAAGTAGCCAACAGCCACTGCCCGTCTTTGACGTGTTCGCCATCGAGCGCGAGATTCGTATCTTCCGCGTCGAGGGCCTGTTCGAGGGCTTCGAAGTCGTCGAAGCGATAGCTGACCTTGTGCAAGTTGGCAGAGCCTAGCCGTGGCCGGCGGGGAGCGCCAGCTATCAGCGTTGATTGCGCAGCGTGCCGAGCCACATAAAAGCAAGGCTTGTGCCGAGCAGCGCGAGCAGCGCGCCCAGCTGCGATAGCTCCAGCACTGCAGTGCCGCCCAGCAGGTTTCTTACGTGGCCTTTTGGCCATGGAAAGGCCAAAAACGAGTCGCCCGCACCTAGTAGAAAATCCGCTGCCACGAGCCATGAACGACCCTGGCCACGTCGACCATAGGCGGAAGCTCCGACGAGCGCAGCGACGTAGGCGGGCCCCGAGACGACCCCGATCCAAATGCTGGTCAAGGCATCGCCGGCCAACGCTGGGTCGCCCAGCCCGCGTGTCACGAGCACGACGGCGAGGCTGCTGAACGCGGCGAAGCCTGCGGCCAACAGCGCCGCTGGCAGGCTGAGCCCGAGCGTCAACTCGCGTCGATCCATTCCGTGGCGCGCGAGCGGCAAGACTGCTTCGCGCAAGCTCGCCCCGTTGCAGACGCGTCCGACCAAGAAGTAGCAAAACAGCGGCAAGGCGACGCCGAAGGCGCCACCCGACAGCGCGCGATCAGCGGCACCGAGCGCGCCGCGCGCGCGCTCGAGCACCGCGACGCCGAGCTCGAACGACAACGCTAGCCCAGCCGCTACCAGCGTAGCGCGTTGACGGAGGCGCTCGCGCGCCAGGTCGATGCCGGCACGAACGCTCATGGTGTCCCCACTTCGCCCGTCGCGCGCGCGGGCCCGTGCGCGGGCGCGCTGGCGAACCCGGCGCGAGACGCTTCGTACGCACCACGCGCAAAACCGGCGCGCGCTGCCAACAACGCCTCGACCGGCGGCACGGCGGCTTCGATACGGCGGATTTCGAGATCGTGCTGGCGGGCGACGGCGATCAGCTCCTGCACGGTGACGTCGAGCGCGGGACCGCTGACTTTGAGCGAGTCGGACGCGGCGCCGAGCTCGGTCGACAAGCCGTGCGCTGAGTCGAGCAGCAGCTGCGCGAGCGCACGCGCGTCTTTGCTTTCGACCAGCACCTGCTGCCAAGGTCCGGCACCGAGCCGCGGCGTGGTGGTTTCGCCTTCACGGAGCCGGCCGAGCTCGACACACAGCCAGCGGCCGCCCAACACGGTCGCATCAGCTGTGCTGGTGGTGGTGGTCAGCACGAGCGCGCCACGCGCCGTGTGCGCGTCGAGCCGAGCGAGCACGAACGCGGCGGGCACCAGCGTCGTCAGCGGCTCGTGCAGCACGAGGAGCTCGGCCGCGTCGTGGGCGAGCGCCAGCGCTAGCGCGATGCTGCGGGTCTCACGCTGCCCAAGCGCGCTGGGTGCCAGGCCGGCCAGCTCCGTGAGGTCTGCGTCGGCGAGCAATTGGGTGGCGGTATTTCCCGCGGCGCCACGCGCTCCGAGCGCCTTGGCCACGCCAGCGAGCACGGTCTTGGCCGGTGGTAAGGCTTCCTCGTCGAACAGCGCCGCGACCTTGCGACGCGCTTCCGGCGACGCCGCAGGCGCCATGCCGTCGAGCAGCACCTGGCCGTGGCGCGGTGGCTCGCGACCAGCCATGACCGCGACCAGGCTGCACAGTGGCCCGCGCTCGCTCGACAGCACGACGTAGCGACCCGGCGTCAGGTCGAGCTCGGCCCCGCGCAGCTGACCGAGCGCCGCAGCGCGTAGCTGAACGCGCATCAGCGAAAGCTCCTGGCCATCTGCTCGAGCAGCCACGACCACGCTCCCGGAACGCTTGGCACTGGCAGGCCCATACCCGAACCGAACAGCCACGGCCCCAAGACGAGCGCCAACAACAGCAGCCGCCCGCGCCCGGGCAGCCAGCCGCTACACGCGCGCGCCAGCGGTGCCAGCATGCCGCCGACCAGCGCCGCGTACGGGATCGTCAGCAGTGCCAGCGCCAGCGCCACCACCGACCCGTGCAGCGTGCGGAAGCGCAGCAAGAGCGCTACGGCGAGCATCCAGCCTGGCACCAGCACCGTCGTACCGAGACGTAGGGCGCCGGCGATCGAGCGCGCGCGCTCGAGCTCGCGCTCGCCGACGCCGCGCAGTCGGGCCAGACCCGTCAGGCCTTGGGCGGCGTCACGCGCGGCGAGATCAGTCGCTAGCGACAGCGCACCGATGCCAGCTACCCACGACGCCGTGGCCAGCGCGCGCGCCCAAAGCTTGGCCGAGGTGCCGAACGATGGCGGTCCGACCCAGGCGAGCACGGCGTAACTGAAGCCGATGCCGAAGCCGTAGATCCGCCCGAGCCGCAGGCCCCACAGGCTCTTTTGTGCCCGGCTGCAGAAGCGCACCAGCGAACGTGGGAAAGCGACGGCCTTGGGAGAGAGGCTTTCGGCGGTCAGGCTCGTCACGCGCGCGGAGCATAGAGCTTTCCGCTGGGCTTGTCGCCCTAGCGTCGCTGCTTGCTGCGGCGTTGCCAGAGCATGGCCGATGGGTCGCCGAGCGCTTCGAGTGCTTGCGCCATCGCGTAGGTTGCCACGGGCGAGCTAGGGTCGAGCGCCAGCGCGCGTTTGGCGGCGCCCACCGCGAGCCGCGGCTGCCCGCGCAGCAGCTCGGCGGTGGCGAGCCAGCCGAGTGCAGTCGCAGCGACGTCGTCGCGACCGTAGCCGAGCGGCGACAGCAAATCGATCGCGCGCGGCACGTTACCTTTGCGCATCAGGCTGCGCGCGGCGAGCAACGTCAGCTCCGGTGTGTCCGGGAAGCGCTCGCACGCGGAATGAGTCACCGCTTCGGCTTCGTCGACGCGCCCGAGGCGCAGCAGTGTCTCGGCCAAGCCCTGCCAGGGTTGCGGCTCGTCCGGCGCGACTTCGCTCAAACGACGGAACTGCACCAGCGCTTCTTCGAGCATGCCAGCGTCGAACAGCAGTCGCGCCAGGTTGGCGCGTGCCGGAGCGAAGCCTGGATCGACCGCCAAGGCTTCGTAGTAGTGCCGCGAGGCTTGGTCGGGGCGCGCCTGACGCTCGGCCAAGATACCGAGCGCGTGATGGGGCTGGGCCACGTCGGGGTTCAGCCGCCGGGCGCGGGTGAGTAGCTCGCGGGCGCGGTCGAAGTTGCCGCGCTGCAGCTCGACCAGCCCCTGATTGACCAGCGCTTCGACGAAGCGTGGGCTGTACTCGAGGGCTAGGCTCAACCGGGCGTCCGCGGTTTCGAGGTCGCCCTGGGCTAGGGCCTCCGCCCCCGCGCGGTTGAGGGCAATCGCCTTCGGCGGCAGGGGAGCGGCTCCGGCGCACCCGGCCAGCGAAAGGGCCATCCCAGCGAGGATCCATGCCGATCGATGCATACCCCCCCGTCGGTCGGTGGCGGGGCCGGTTGCGGAAATCCTGGAGCCTTGCTACCCGAAGCCGGCATGTCGAGCGCTGAAGGGCCCCAGGAACCGACCAAGGCGACCGCGTCGCCGGAGCCGGAGCAGCCGGCGGCGCCGATCGCGGCGCCGAAAAAGAAGAAGAAGAAGGCCAAGCCGCCTGCGCCTCCGCCGCCAATGACGGAGGAAGAGATCGACTCGCCCACCAAGCAGACGATCGGCATGCTCGGCGTGATCGGCATCATGACGCTGTGCATGTGGATCTTCGCGCGCGGCGGCTGCAACTACCACCCGCCGAAAGAGACGCGCGACCCGCGCAAGGTCGATCTCGTCGATCTGGCTCGCGACCCGAAAGACGCTGCGATGGAGTTCGAGCTGCGCTGGTCGACCAAGAGCTGGGGCGGCGCGATGGAGCTTGCCAAGGGGCCGATGGCCGAGCAGGTCAAGCAGCAGCAGCAGGCGTGCGACGCCAATCCGGCGTGCGTGCAGAAGGCGTCCGACCTGCGCAGCACCGTCCAAGTGTCTGCCGAGTTGCTCGAGCGTGACCCGATGCACTCGGTGTCGCGCATCACGACCACCGGCACGGGTCCCAAGCCCGAGCGGCACATCATCCGCGTCGAGCGCGACCAGCAGATCTGGAAAGCCGTCTCGCGTGACGTCGACGACGGCAGCTTCAAAGCGCGGCCGCAGCCGGTCCCGCACGAGCGCGACGGGCAGATGCTGATGCGCCAGCCGGGCATGCCCGGCGGCGCGGAACCGAACAGCTCGACCGACCCGAACGCCAAGAAGTAGGCTCAAGCCGGCGTCAGGCGGCCGGCCACAGCCTCGAGAGTTTCGTCGCATCTGGGGCTGCCGAGTTGCAGCTCCAATCGCAGAAACTTCCGTATCGTCTCCAGGCAAACCCGTGCGGTCGCCACGCGGAGCGCGGTCTCGGGCCATTCGCTTTCTGTGCTGTCGTTTCGCAGTTCCTGAATCTTCACAGGGAGGACGGGAGGACGGGAGGCACGGGAGGTTTTTGTTTGTTCGAGCGGTGCGAATCGAGCGGCGACGGTGCAGGATCCGCACGGCGGCGCGCGTTTCGAAACCCAAAAATTCTCGTCCTCCCGTTCCTCCCGTCCTCCCGTCCTCCCTGTTAATCCCGGAGGTTATCGGCACGTGCGATCAGGACGGCAGCAGCCCGAGACGCTCGCGCACGTCGGCCCCGCGACGTCACGGCAGCTTCTGCAAGCGGTCTGCGCTGCGGCAGCCCCAGAAACTACAGCTCGGCGAGCCAGCGTGACAGCGTGCGGCGCGAAGGTACGCCTGCCGACACGCGCTTGATCATGCCGTCTTTGTCGATCAGCACGAACGTCGGCAACAGCGAGACGCCGTAGGCGCGCTGCACGCTGCCGTCGTCGACCGCTACCGGGTAGGCGATCGGCCAGCTCTCCTGCACGCGGCGCGCCGCACGCGCGTCGCTGTCGACGCTCACGCCGACGAACACCACGCCCGATTTTTCGGCGTCGCGATACACCTCGTCGACCATCGGCGCGGCGTGCTCGCAGGCGCCGCACCAACTGGCGAACACCTCCATCAGCACCGGCTTGCCGCGCTGCTCGTCCAAACGAAACACGCCGCTGCCGTTCGCCAGCGGCAGCTGAAACGGCTTGGCGGTGGCACCCTCATGCGGACCCGAAGCGCCGCGTGTGACCAGCACGCCGAAGAGGCCGGCGATGCCAGCGTACATGGCCCAATCGACGGCTTTCGATAGCTTGCTGCGCCCGGGAGCGCCCTGGACTTCAGTCGTGGCGTTCACGGTGCGAGCAATCGCCGCCCGAACCCAAACCCCGCTACCGCCAACGCAAACACGATCATGCCGTGTGCGAAGCAGGCATGAAAAATTTCATGACTGGGACACGCCACGCTCATGCCAACCCCCGACGTGAGCCCTCCGACCATGCCAATCATCGCACCAGAAATCCCTGGATTGTACGGATCGGTTTTGCGCCACGCGACCATCGCGCCGCCGGCGACGAGCGAGCCGAAGAACAGCGCTACCAGCCCGCAGCCGATCGCGTGGGCACCCGAGTGGCCTTGCGTGAACTTCGCGAACGCAAAATGCTCGGTCGAGATCAGCGCTAGGTAAGTCATGAACACCAGCGGCACGCCGACCAGCAGCCCGAGCCGCAGCGCGCGCGAACCGCGTTTGCCCGGCGGGCGCGCCAGCGCCACGAAGATCA
The DNA here is from genome assembly GCA_038252755.1 of Polyangiales bacterium. Lineage (GTDB taxonomy): Bacteria > Myxococcota_A > Polyangia > Polyangiales > Polyangiaceae > PMG-095. Next base: position 312,963 of record JBBSAB010000001.1, read on the forward strand.
GCAGCGCCTGCGCGCCCAGCCAGCCCATCGCGCCGAACAGCGCCGTGCCGACCCACGCCGACGGACGGTGATCGGTCACGGCGTACCAAGTGTAGGTAGCCAACAGCACCACCGACAAACCCATCGTCAAGAGCGCGCGCCCGATCGCCGAGACGCCGCGCTCTTTGCACAGACCCTTGGTACAGACCCCCTTGATGGCCTGCGTACACGTCTCGCTGGGCGCGACCGTTGCGCCCGGCCAGGCGAGATCTGCGAGGGGGTCCTTTTGTGTCATGTCTTGCCGGGCTGGGGGGTCATGCGGATCGTTGAAAGGTTTCTAGCTCTTTACGCAGTTGGTTGTACCCGCGGTGCACTCGAAGTTTGACCGCAGTTTCGGTCGTGCCAAGCACGCTGGCTGCTTCTTGAATACTCAATCCAGTGATCTTGGTGAGCTCGATCGCCTCCCGGTAGCTCTCGGGCAATCTTTGCAGTGCGATTTCGAGCGCATCCGACATCTCCGTCGGTAAAGCTGGGGCTTCCGGGCGTGGTTCGGGCATCGTTCCGTCAGCGCTCAAGTCTTCATTCCTTACGGCAGCCGCCCGCCGCTCGTCCAGAAAGGAGCGCCGCGCGATGGCCACGGCCCACGGTAGAACCGGCGCACCTTTGAGGTAGCTGGAGCGGGCGCGGTGCACCTTCGTGAAGGTAATCTGCAGCAAATCCTCTGCCCGGGCGCGGTTGCGAGTCAGTCGGAGGAGGTAGCCCATAAGTGTCGGTGAGAGCTTGCGATACAGCCCCTCGAACGCGTCAGCGTTGCCGTCGACGTAGCGCTCCATGAGCTCCTCCGCGGTATTCGCGGAAGTATCTGGGCTACCCAACGCGTCCAAGCCGGCGTGTCGTATACCGGCCCACAGGGGAGCGCTAGAAGATGCCCACAAACAAGTCTTACGCGACCCCGATCCCGCAAGTTTCTTAGATTTTGATTGGACGTCGGCCGCGCGGCTCGTTTGGCATGCAACCCCGCGGAATCCCTGGACGCCCGCGCAGGGAGGGTGAGCCGCTAAATCAGCGACTTGAGGTCGAGCATTTCTTCGACGTCGGGCATCAGGACCAGCTCGACGCGGCGGTTCTGCTTCCTGCCGTCGTCGGCGTCGTTGTTGGCGACCGGGTCAGTGTCGCCATAGCCGGCAGCGTGCAGCCGCTCTTGCGACAAGCCGCCGCCGCCCTCTTTCGCGTCGACCGGCGCGACCAAGTATAGCAAGACTTGGCGCGCGCGCATCGCCGACAGGCCCCAGTTGTCGCCGAAGCGACCGCCCTTGAGCGGCTTGTTGTCGGTGTGGCCTGCGACCTGGAAGTAGCGACCCGAGAGTTGCTTGTCGTTGCGCAGCACGTCGGCGACCGCGTCGAGCACCTTGTCGCCTTCTTTGCTCAGCTTATCGTCGCCGGAAGCGAACAGCACGTCACCGGGCAGACGAATCACCATCCGGTTGCGACGAATCTCGACCTTCAAGCCAAGCTCAGTCAACTTCTTCAGCTTGTCACGCAATAGCTCGAAGCGTTGCTTGATGCGCTCGAGCTGTGCCGCGCGCTCCTGGTATTCCTTGACCGCGCGCTGCAGTTCCTCGACGTTCTTGGATAGCTGCTTGTTGACGGAGCCAGTCTGTTCGAGTTGCTGGTTGATGGTGTCGAGATTGACACCCATCTTCTGCAGTTGGTCTTTGAGATCGTCGACTTGCTTTTGCGCTTTGTCGAGGTCGGCCTGGGTGTGTGCGCGCTCACCTTCGGTGGCCTTGTTCTGCTTCGACAGCTGCTCGTACTTGGCGAGCTGGGCCTTCCATTCGTCTTCGCTGTATCCGCAGCCAGTGATCAACGCCGCGCACAAGCCTACAGAAAGCAACTTCCGAATCGACATCGACTTCATCTCCTGGCCTCACTCGGGGAGGGCCGCCAAAGAAACCGATTTGCGCGGCCGCGTAAAGCGGGCCTCTAACTCCGCGTAGCTACGCTGATTTCGCTCGCTTCCCTTGGCGGGCTGGGCGGCTTCGGCTGCCGACTGGCGGGCCGCGCGCGGCGTGTTGCAAAAGGACTCGGCAGCAGAGGCACGAGTCCCGTGCATGTCACACGACGCACGGCTTCGTCACGACGCCACGCACGGCTTCGTCACTAAGGCGCGTCGCCGGAGACGAGCGTGTGTTTTATGTGTCTTTCGCGTGACGCTTGACGAAGCGACTGTGGAGTTTCTAGGGCGGCAGTTGCGTAGTTTTTCCCGGAACGACACCGGAACGTCATCGGCCTTCGCCAATGTCCACGCGTCCCGCTGATGGTGGGAACTGGAGAACTATGAACATTAATCTAATCAGGACATCGGCCAGTTTGGCGGCCATCGCGAGCATTCTCGCGGCAAGCGGCGCGGCGCGCGCCACGGACAGAGGTGATTGCGCCGCTTACCTTCCGGCGCTGCCACACGTCTACGTAGCTGGCTCGAGCGCGCTGAAGCCGCTGGCCCAGAAGATCACCGACGCCCTGATTGCGACGGAAGTCGTGATCTACGTGTCGCAAGGCTCCTGCGTCGGTGTTGACGACATCTTCAACAGTACTGCTCTGCCGACCGGCGCTGGCCTCGGCATTCTCGGCTCGGCCGACACTTGCACGGTCCCGGCGGCCACGAAAGCGGACGTCGGCGCGTCCGACGTGTTCGCCACCAGCTGCGCTGGCGTCGATGCGGTTCCGGCCGGCGTCGGTGATTTCCAAGGTCCAATCCAAGTCATGAACGTCGTCGTGCCGAAGGGCGCGAAAGCCGCCATCCAGTCGATCAGCGCCGAAGCGGCGTACCTGGTTTTTGGCTTCGATCCCTCGTCGAACAACCCCGTCACCGGAAAATCGTACGCCGACGGCACGCCATGGACGGTCAAGGACGACGTGTGGATTCGTGGTCCTGGCTCCGGCACGCAGAGCATGATCGGAACGGCCGCTGGCCTGCCTCCAGCAAGCTGGGCGCTGAACAACTACACCGACGCCGCGGCGACTCCCGTCAAGCACGCGGTCGCGGGCGGAAGCGGCGAGATCGTGACGCGTGTTGGCGGCGCGACGAACCTCGACAGCACGATCGGCATCTTGGCCTCGAATGAGCTCGATGATGCGCGCGCCACGGTCCGCGGCTTGGCGTTCCAGGCCAAGGGTCAGAGCTGTGGCTACTGGCCGGACTCGTCGTCGAGCGCCAGCGACAAGCTCAACGTGCGCATCGGCAAGTACGACATTTGGGGTCCGCTCCACATGTACACGAAGGTCGGCGCGGACAAGAAGCCGAGCAAGATCGAAGCCGCTGATCTAATCGCCTACGTTCGCGGCGAAAAGGATCTGCCCGGCACGACCCTCGCCGACGATATCGTCGCGATCGAGACCAAGAAGAACCTGGTGCCGGTCTGCGCGATGCAGGTGAGCCGAGACTCCGAGATTGGCGAGCTCACCAGCGTGAACCCGACGTGCAGTTGCTGGTACGACAGCAAGCGTGGCGGGGACATTACTGCCTGCGAAGTCTGCACGACCGAAGCAGATTGCACCGACAAGACCAACACCTGCAGCCGTGGCTTCTGCGAGGCAATCTAATGATAAAGCGCGACAAATCTTTGTTTACGAATCCGCTGGTGGTCGTCTCGTTCGGCTGCATCTTGGCCTTCGCCGCTGCTTGCGGTGACGACGACGACAGCAGCAACCCAACCCCCGGCGGCGGCACGAAGGCCACTGGCGGTAGCGGCTCAACGGCTGGTAACAAGGCGACCGGGGGCAGCAGCGCCGGCAAGACCGGCACGCCGACGGGCGGCAGCTCGCCCGTAGACATGGGTGGCGGTGGCGCTGGTCCCACGCCGGTCGTCGTCGACGGTGGCGCAGGTGGTGCGGCCAACTGCACCGACGACGCGGATAAGGGGTGCTACAGCTGCCCCGCCAAGACGCACGACGAGTTCCTGAACCATTGCCCTACAACCGGTTGCGAGCCGTTCGACAACAGCGTGCTGACCTCGATCAAGAACGGCAAATTGCCGAATCTGCTGTGAGTTGAAGATGACGGCAGGGGAGCGGCAACGAGCACGTTCTCCTGACGCCGGTCGACCCCGACATCGCCACCGGACGGCAAGCCGTACGGTGGCGGATGTCTGCCTACCACTCTGTTGCTTTTTCATTACTGATTGGTGAATTTCGTGAAGAACGTTTGGTCAAAAAGTCTTGGAACCGCCGGCACGCTGCTGCTGCTGTCGCAGCCGGCCTTGGCCGCCGAGCCTGCCGCTCCAGGCGTCTCGCCGGACGCGCCGGCACCCGCGCCCGCGCCCATCGCCGCCGTGAAGTCCGATGAAGAGCGCGCCGCCGACGCTGCTCGCGATGCACGACTGAAGGCGTTGGAAGACCAACTGGCCCAGGTCTCACAACGATTGGATGCCGAGAAAACGGCTCACGCGGCGCCCGCGCCCGTTAAGCCGAAGCCGGCCGCGCCAGCCGCTGCCCGTTGGTTCGAGAGCCTGAAGGTCAGCGCCTACGCGCAGGCTCAGCTCGAGTTTCGTCAAGAATCCGAAGATCAGTTGGCGGTCGGCGGTCAGCCGCTCAATCAGAACCGATTCGTGCTGCGGCGCGCACGCCTCAAGGTTGAATCGAAGCACCGCTACACTGAGTTCTTGCTAGAGTTCGACGGTAACACCGTCAGGGGTCCAAGCTTTGGCGTGCACCGCGCCGAGATCAGCGGCGTGTACCGCGGCGCCGGTGCCAGCAACGACAAGCCGGCACTGGTCGCGCTCACGGCGGGCGTGCTCGTGCCGTCGTTCGGTCGTGAGCTGCAAGAGGGCGCGCGGACGCGCCCGTTCATGGAGCGCTCGTTGGCGTCACGCGCGTTCTTCCCGTCGGAGCCGGATCTCGGCCTGCGCTTGTCGGGCAGGCTGGGCTTTTTCGACTACGGCGTCGCGGTCGTCAACGGCGAGCCTGCCGGACAACCCGTCGGCTTTCCGCTGCGCGATCCGAACGCCGCCAAAGACGTGATCGGGCGGATCGGTGTTTCAGCCGACGTGAGCAGCGTCGTCAGGGCCGCCGGCGGCGTTTCGCTCTTGAACGGCAAGAGCACTTTTCGCGGAAACGACGGCGCCAAATCGACGGTGAATTGGACTGATCTCAACGAGGACGGTCAGATCGGCAACGTCGAGCTGAGCGCGACCCCCGGCTCATCGCCGCGCAAATCGCAAAACTTCGGTCATTGGGCGGTGGGCGCCGACCTCGACGTCGGAGTGAAGACCGACCTGGGTGAGACCGAGCTTCAGGCTGAGTTCGTGATCGCTAACAACTTGGACCGCGGCTTGTTCATCTCCGATCCGATCACGACCGGCCACGATGATCGCCAGCTTGGCTACAACGTGGCGTTGCTGCAGGACATCACGCGGCACGCGCTGGTCGGCGTGCGCTACGACTACTACGACCCGCGCGCCGACGTCTTCACGAGCAAGAACGGGAAGGTCGTGCCCACCAAGGCTTCGGTCACAACCATTTCGCCGCTGGTCGGCCTGCGTTTGCCCGAAGGCCTGAAGCTGTACGGCGAGTGGGACATCGTGCGCGACCACTTGGCGACCGACGTGCGCGGCGTGCCCGCCGATCGCAAGAATAATGTCGTCACCTTCCGCCTGCAGGGGGAGCTGTGATGTCGCGCGTTCCTGCCTTCGCTCTGTTCGCCGGCGCCAGCGTGAGTGTGCTGTTCGGTTGCGGCTCGTCCTACGGTGACGGTAGCGGCACCAAAGAGCCGCTGGTGGTCGTGGGCGCTACCTTCAACTTGGGAAATTTGCCCGATGACGGCGGCATGGAAATTCCGGCGACGACGTCGATGAGCTCCGGCGCCTTCGCAGGCGGCCCGGACAAGACCATGGCCGGTCGCGCCAGCTTGAAGGCCTACGGCATCGCGGTGCGGATGAAGAACGCTGGCAAGGGTTACTGGACGCTGCCCGTCGGCTTACCCGATCTGGTCGATCCTGGCATCGACTGGTCGCTCAAGTTTCGCTTCACCAGGACCGCTCCGCTCGGCTTGCAGCAGGTTTTGGTCGCCCAAACCGACGTACACGGCAAGTTCAGCAAGCCGACCGAAGTGCCCTTTACGATCAAGAGCCTCGTCCCGGAAGGCAAAAAAGTCATCTCACTGATTTGGTACAACCACGCCGACCTCGACCTGCAGGTGCAGAGCCCGGACGGCAAGCTCACCAGCGCCAAGCGTCCCAATACCAGCACCGTGCCGCAGGGTTACAAGTCCGCCGACGGCCCGATCGAGGGGTCGGGCACGTTGAGCCGCGACTCGAACGCCCGCTGCGCGTTCGACGGCCTGATGCAGGAAGACGTGGTTTTTACCGGCGATCCAACGCCAGGCGACTACTTGGTTTGGGTCGACCTGTACGACAGCTGCGGCGAAGCCGCGACGACGTTTGATCTGCAGCTTCACGAAGACGGAGCGGAAGCTGCGACCTACCACCAGAATGGCCAGCTGCTCGAGATCAACGCCGACAACGGCACGGGCGCGGGCCTGTTCATGAATACCTTCAGTTTCTAGCGCGAAAGATAGAAAAAATGCTGATCCACAATCTGACCAAGGTAGCCCTGCTTGGCGCCAGCTGGGTGATGTACCTGCTGATCGCCCTGTCGTTCGTATCGATGGCGATCATGCTCGATCGCTTCTTGTTCTTCCGCAAAGGCAAGGGCAACGCCGACAAGCTGGCGATTGATCTGGTGAAGCGTCTGCGCGACGGTGATCGTCGCGGCGCCCAGGAGCTGCTGGACAAGAGCACGATGCTCGAGGCCAAGATCATTCGACCGGCGCTCGACTGGATCGACGGCGGTCCCGACGCGGTGTCCGAGGTGCTGGAAGCGTCGATTACTCGCGAGCGCAAGGAGTTCGAGCGCGGCCTGACGTTCTTGGGCACGCTGGGCAACAACGCGCCCTTCGTTGGCCTGCTCGGCACCGTGATCGGCGTGATTGAGTCGTTCCACCAGTTGGGCGGCGCTGGTCAGAATCACGAAGCCATGGGCGGCGTGATGAGCGGCATCTCCGAAGCGTTGGTCGCGACGGCGGTCGGACTGGTCGTTGCACTGCCGGCAGTCGTTGGCTACAACCTGTCGCAAAAGAAGGTCGGCGAGATCGAAGCCAACGTGTCGATCATCACCAAACAGATGATGGCGCTGCTCAAGTCCGAGCAGAAGCAAGCCCAAGACTTTCACGCCCTGCGCGAACACCCGCCTCAGAGCGAGGTCGAACCTGCGCCTGCCGCCGAGCGTGAGCTGGTCAGCGCGTCGACGAACTGAAGGAGAGAGTCATGGCTGGCACACTAAAATCAGGAAAGAAGGGCATGATCACCGAGATCAACGTCACCCCGATGGTTGACGTGGTGCTCGTGCTGTTGGTGATCATGATGGTCTCGGCGACGTACATCGTGTCGCAGAGTCTGAAGGTGGAGCTGCCGAAGACCTCCAACGGCGCTGACTCGGTTCAGTCGCTGGCGGCGGTGACGATCGCCAAAGGCGGCGGCGTCTACTACAACCAAAAGCCGATCACCGAGGCGGAGCTGGGCCCCAAGCTCAAAGAAGCTCACGCGTCGAATCCCGACGTCAACCTGATCGTGACCGCGGACAAAGAGGTGCCCCACGGCCAAGTCGTCCACGTGATCGACGTGGCGCGCGGCCAAGGCATCTTCAAGTTTGCGATCAACGTCGAAGTCAACAACTAGGCGCGCATGAGCTTCTTGAAACCGGTCTACGTGTTCAGCGGTGCCGCGCACCTCGCGCTGCTTGGCGGCATGATCGCGATGAAGGTGCCGGAGCACAAGAACACCGAGTCGATCGGCGTGATGATGTCGGAGAAAAAGAAGCCGAAGCACGACGAGGAGAAGCCAAAGCCGATCGAGGCGCCTCCCGAAGTGCTGCATCACAAGCCGATGTTCAAGGCGCCCGCGCCCGAGGCGCCGCCACCCGAGCCTGCCGCTCAACCACACGCCGCGTTGAACGCGATGCCCGACTTCGGCATCTCGATGGCCGGCATGGCTGGCCCGGGCGGCACCGGGATTGGCGTCGGCGTGCCGGTTGGCCCCGGCGGCGGCACACCGGGCGGCGTGAGCAAGCTGACCGCAGCTCCGCCGAAGGAAAAGAGCTTTGGCACCGTCAAAGAGGCGATCACCGGTGGCGATTCGCCGTGCACCGAAGAGCTGACCAAGCCCAAGCCGCTCGGCTTCGCACAGCCGCAGTACACCGACGACGCGCGCTCAGCCGAGGTCGAAGGCCGCGTGAAGCTCAAGCTCAGCGTCGACGCGCAAGGCAACGTGACCGACGTGCAGGTGCTGGCCGGTCTTGGTCACGGTCTCGACGAGTCTTCGATCGCGACGGCGAGGCGCATCAAGTTCACTCCCGGTTCGGCGTGCAGCAAATCTGTCGGTTCTTCATTCGTGATCACGTTCCGTTTCGCATTGGGAGAGTAAGGGCGTGCAGAAGCTTGGCTTAGTCGTGGCGTTAGTAACGCTCGGAGTATGCGCACGAGCGCCCTCCGCATTCGCCCAAACCACGGGCGCTTCGGGCGAGACTCCGGGTCGTCAAGGGAAGCTAACCAAGCTCCCGAAGTTGGTCGAGTTCGTCGACGCGCCATACCCGGAGTCGGAGAAGGCCGCCGGCAAGATGGCGTCGGTCGTGTTGCAGATCGCCATCACCGACAAGGGCACGGTCGAAGACGTCGCCGTGATCACGTCGGCGGGTTTAGCGTTCGACCAAGCTGCTGAGGCAGCGGTCGCCAAGTTTCGCTTCGAGCCGGCCGAGGTCGACGGCAAGCCAGCGCCGGTCAAGATTACCTACCGCTACGACTTCGTACTGAAGGAAGAGCCGAAGCAGCCGGTCGTCAACTACGACGGTGTGGTGATGAATCGCTTCACCAAAAAACCGATCGAGGGTGCCAAAATCACCGTCGAAGGCGTAGGCGAAGCGGTCACTGACGCCGACGGTCATTTCGAGTTCAAAGAGGTTCCGCTCGGTCCGATCAAGGTGCAAATCGACGCGCCGGGCCTGACGGTCGTGTCGACCGATGAAAAGCTCGAGCCGCTCCAGAAGCTGAGCGTCAAGTACTCCCTCGAGCCGAAAGAGGAAGCTGCCGCGGGCGAAGAGAGCGATCTCGAAGTCGTGGTGGTCGCGCCGCGGATCAAGAAAGAGATCACCACCACCGAGATCAAAGCCGAAGAAGGCCGACGCATCCCGGGCACCGGGGGCGACACGCTGAAGGTCGTCCAGAACTTACCCGGCGTGGCGCGCGCTTCGTTCGGCTCTGGACAGCTGGTGGTTTGGGGTGCCGCGCCCAACGACACGCGCATCTACGTCGACAACGTGCGGATCCCACTTTTGTATCACGGTGGTGGTTTGCGCTCGACCGTGAACAGCGATCTGGTGCGCGCCATTAACCTCACGCCTGGCGGCTACGGCGCCGAGTACGGTCGGGGCTTGGGCGGTCTCGTCACAATCGATACTCGCTCGCTGCGCAACGATCGCGTGCACGGCTACGTCGCCGCCGATGCCATCGACGCTGCGGCGATGGTCGAGGCACCACTCGGCGCGCACACGCGCTTTGCAATCGCGGCGCGCAAGAGCTACCTCGCCCAGACGATCAACGCCTTCACCAAGAAGGACGTGAACGACTTCGTTCCGATCCCTAACTACTACGACGCGCAATTCAAAATTTCTCAAGATTTGCGGCAGAACGAGAGCGTCGACGCGATCGGTATCATCTCGCGCGACACCTTGACGCGCACCGTCTCCAATCCGGATCCGGCCCAGGTAAAAACTCAAGACACGCTCAGCGGCTTCAATCGCTTCGGCGTCACCTACAAGCGCCAGTTCGAGGACGGCACGAACCTGACTTTCACGCCTTGGGGCGGCACCGATCACTCGCGGACGCTGTCGTCCTTCGGCGGTACGCCGACGGTGCTCGACGTCAAGTCAGCGGAGTTCGGCGTGCGCGCCCAGTGGCGTGGTCGCTTGGCCGAGAAAGTGTCGATCGTCGTCGGTCTGGACGCCGAAGGCAGCCACTCGAGCCTCTCGCGCCGCGGTGCCGTGACGCTGCCGCCGCGTGAAGGCGACATCAACGTGTTCGGTCAGCAGCCGGGCGACCAAGTCAACGCCGATGACTGGACGACCACGATCGGTTCCTTGGCGCCATACGTGCAAATCGATGCAGGGCTGTTCGACGGCAAGCTGCACGTCATTCCCGGTTTTCGCATCGAGCCATTCGTCGTCAGCGGCAGCCGTCAGACGCCGGTCGTCGGCGACACGCCGTCGATCGGGTTTGCGCACGAGGCCACGGTGCCGCAGCCGCGCCTAAACGTGATCTACCAATTGCTACCCAAGCTCAGCTTCAAGGGCGCGATCGGCATGTACGCGCAGGCGCCAGTCGGTGACGATCTTTCGGCGGTTTTCGGCAATCCGTCCCTGGGGACGTCGCACGCTACGCACGTGCTGGGCGGCGTGAACTTCAAGCTGCGCGACGACATTTCTCTCGAGCAGGTGCTGTTCTATTCGCACTCGACCGACTTGGCCGTGCGCAGCGACTCGACCACGCCCAGCCTGGCGCAAGCCTTGGTTCAGGAGGGCCAGGGCCGCGCGTACGGCACTCAGTTCCTGCTACGCAAGGAGCTGTCGGCCAGGTTCTTCGGTTGGATCAGCTACACGTTGATGCGCAGCGAGCGCCTCGATCATCCGAACGGCCAATACCGGCCGTTCGACTACGACCAAACCCACGTGGCGGCGATCGTCGGGTCGTACGACTTGGGCAAAGGCTTCGAGCTAGGCGCGCGCTTCCGCTACTCGACCGGCTACCCGCGCACGCCAGTGGTCGGCGCCTTCTACAGCACGCGCCGCGACTTGTACGAGCCGGTGTTCGGCGCTCACAACTCGATCCGCATCCCGGCGTTCGCCCAGGTCGACGCGCGCTTCGCCAAGCGCTTCACGTGGTCGTGGGGCAAAGCCGAGGCGTTCGTCGACGTGCAGAACGTGACAGATCGCTCCAATCCGGAAGAGGTCGTCTACAACTACACCTATCAAAAGCGCGGCTACATCAGCGGTCTGCCGATCCTACCGGTGCTCGGCGCGAGGTTCGAATGGTAAACCAAGGCTTTCGCGTGCACCCCGGCTGCTGGCTGGGGCTTCTATTGGGCGCGGTCGGGACGCTGGGCTGCGAGCCCACCTTCGCCGACCGCAGTTCGGAGATCCTCGATCGGCGCGTGCTCGCCGTGCGGGTCACGCCGGCTCAAGCCAGGCCCGATCAAGACGTCAAGCTCAGCGCGCTGGTGGTCGAGCCGAGCGGAAGCCTACGCGACGTGCCGCTGCGCTGGTCGTTCTGCAACGCCGCCAAGCCGGTCGCGGAAACCAACGACGTCAGCGCCGCTTGTCTCGAGCTCTCGGGCGACCAATTTCAAGACCTAGGTCGTGGCATCAGCGCTGCGGGCAAGCTCCCGAAAGATGCCTGCCGCCAGTTCGGCCCCGACGTGCCGCAACGCATGGCCGGCCAAGCCCCCGGGCGCCCAACCGATCCCGACGGCACCGGCGGCTTCTACCAGCCGGTGCGGGTGATCGCGCCCAACGGTTCCTCGCCCCCGATCTTGGCCTTGGCGCAAGCCGGCATCCTCTGCGGGCAGCCGAGCCTGACCGGCGAGCAGCTGAACGACTATCAAAAACGTGCGCGCAGCAACGAGCACCCGCTCTTAGCCAACGTGCTCGTCGACGGCGACGACGCGAGCCCGCTCACGTTGGACGACGGCACCACCGACCCACTGCCGGTCAGTGCCGGCAAGCGCCTGAACCTGCGAGCCACCTGGCCGAGCTGTCCGAGCGAAAGCCAATGTGGCGACGGTATCTGCAGCTCGGACGAGTCGGCGACGGACTGCGCTGACGACTGCACACAGCCGAAGGGCTGTGCCGGCGCCGAAACGTACGTTTACTACGACCCACTCACCCGCAAGCTGACTGACCGCCGCGAGGCGATGCGGGTCGCCTGGTTCGCCGGCTCGGGCTCGTTCGAGGACGACCACACCGGGCGTCGTGAAGACGAGGCCGAAACCTTCAGCGACGGCAGCTGGACGGCGCCCAAGACGCCTGGGCTGGCCCACCTTTGGGTGGTGCTGCGCGACAGCCGCGGCGGGGTGGATTGGCAGAGCTACGTCGTCGACGTGAAGTAGTCGTAAGTCAGCGAAACTACGCGAGTATCAAGCGCGCCTGGCGATCGAGGCCGGGTGTCTGACGCTTTGCTTTGCGCATTCGCGGTCAGCTGCGGGTTGTAGCTCGAAAGCCCATGCTTCGAGAAAGTTCGCGCGCTTGACGGTGGCGATGGTCGTGCTGATTGCCGGTGCCTACGCCGCCTACTTCATCTGGATCAAGAAGAAGCAGGCGAGGCGGAGCGTGCTCGCAAGCTCTGCCTTTCGCGAGTTCTTCGAGCAGACCGGGTTTCGGGTCGTGGGCGCCGAAGGCGCTGACTTGAGCCAGCATGCGGACCTCGCACTGCGCGCACTCGGCCAGGAGGGCGGCGAGCAGGGGCAGGAGTGGGTGCGCGACTGCGCCGGCGTCGAAGTGCGGCATTTTTTTCGTCGCAAGCAGCAGAACAACACCAACTTCTACTGGTGCCGCTGGTCCGCGCGCCTGCCAGGAGCACCGCGGATCGGGCTGCAGGTCATCGAGCGCAGCTTGGTCGGCACGCTGAGTAAGGTCGACAACTTCATCGAGAACAAAAGTTACGAGTGGCAGCAACAGTTTCCGCAGCGCATCGCCTTGGCGGATCCCGAGCTCGACAAGCGCTTCTTGGTGTTCGGCAATGACGCGGCGCTTGTGATGACGGCGCTGCAGGCCAACGGCGTGCGCGAGTCGCTGCTGGCGTGCGCCCAGGTCGATCTGACAGTCGATGCCGAAGGCGTCGTGTTCTCGGACCCGTTTCGCAAGAACGTGCTGGCGGCGCTGGGCGGCGGCACCGGCCTGATGATGATCGGCTACGACCCGCGCGCGATGACGCAGATGATCTTGCCGGTGCACGATCGCGTCAGTTGGCTGGCCGCAACCCTGACCCGCACTTGCGCCTGAATTTACGCATTTTCCCCAGACCAATCGAGGCATCCTATGATCAGCACCAAAACCAAGCTCATTGCGATCGCGATCTTCGTCGCGCTGCTCAGCATCGCCGGCATCGTGGCCAGCAAGCTGGAGGCGATTGAGGTCGGCGGCTCCTGCGCCAACGCTTCCCAGCACGACTCGTGCAGCGGCCGCGACGCTGCCTGCATCTCGTCCGACGCGGGCAACTACTGCAGCATCTCGTGCCAGGCGCCCGCCGACTGCCCTGGCAACATGAAATGCCAGGATATCGAGTCGGAGACCTACAGCGCCAAAGACGGCACGAAGACCAAGACCGAGCACGTGAAGATGTGCGTCAAGCCGTAGGTGTCGCGAGGGCAACGCCGCCCGGTGGCGAGACCGATGAAGCGAGCTTGTCCACAGACTCGTCATCGGGTTGTCACAATTCGACTGAGTTTCGCGCCTTATTCGTAGCTCATCGAAAGGTGGCACGCGCCTGTCACCGCAGGGTCACAAGACCTCACTAACGATTGCATTCGCTTCTGCAATCGTCATGTCACGCATCCTGGTCATCGAAGACGAGCCCGATATTCGGCAAGTGCTGGACTACAACCTGCGACTTGCCGGTCACGAGGTTTCGGCCGCGTCACGCGGTCTGGACGGCCTGCGCCTGGTTCGGGAAGAGAGCCCAGAGCTCGTGATCCTGGACCTGATGCTGCCGGATATTCCGGGCACCGAGGTCTGCCGCACGATCAAAGACAACCCAGCGACTCGCTCGCTGCCGGTCGTCATGTTGACGGCGCGCGGCGAAGAGATCGACCGCGTCGTGGGCTTCGAGCTGGGTGCCGACGACTACATCATCAAGCCGTTCAGCGTGCGTGAGCTGGTGTTGCGGGTGCGCGCCGTATTGCGGCGCAAGGCGCCCACCTCGAGCGACGCACCGACGATCGAGTTCGGCAATCTGCGCATCGACCGCGCCGCGCATCGTGTCTGGGTCGACGGCGCCGAGGTCGAGCTGACCGCGCTCGAATTCAAGCTGCTCGTCACCCTCTACGACCGCCGCAACCGCGTCCAGTCGCGCGAGTCGCTGCTCGACCACGTCTGGGGCATCGAAGCGCGGATCTCGACCCGTACCGTCGACGCCCACGTCAAACGCCTCCGCGAAAAAATCGGCGCCGCCCGCGACTACATCGAAACGGTCCGCGGCGTCGGCTACAGATTCGCCGACGCGCCGCTCGTAGAAGCTAGCTGAGCGATCCGTCTCCGCTTGGCTGCCGCGCCGCAGCTCGCTTGCAGAAGCTCGCGTAGCGCCTTTGGGCCACCGCGTGCGGCCCGAGATTCTTTCGCAGGGAGATCGGGAGATCGGGAGCGAGCATTGGGGGGTTCGAGACGGACGATAGCGAACGGATCCTGCGCAGTCGCCGCGTGCCCTCGTGCGGCTCGAACAAACAAAACCTCTCGATCTCCCGATCACGCAGGAGCCGATCGACGTCGGGATCCGCTTCGGCAAGGGCCGCTATCCGGGGCTGCTTTCGGAGCAGTTGTTCGAGGATTTTTTCGTGGTCGTTGCGGCGCCCGCAAAAGCTGCGCGGCTGAAGAAACCTCGAGATCTACTGCAGCAAACGCTGCTGTTCGACGACCACGAAGACGCTTGGCGTCGGCTGTTCGAGGCGCTCGGTCTCAGCGGTTCCGAGCGCCAGCGGCATCACCAGCTGAACGACTCCAGTCTGCTGGTTGAAGCCGCGGTGCGGGGCCAAGGCGTGGCGCTAGCCCGCTGGAGTTTGATCCAAGACGAGCTGCGCGCGGGCCGCTTGCGCCGTGCGTTCCAGCACACAGCGCCGCTCGCGGTTGGGAATGCCTACTACCTGGTCGGCTTGCGCGAGACGTTCCGACGCCCCGAGATAGCGGCGTTTCGTGACTGGCTGCGGCTCGAAGCGCGCACGTGGACGATGCCCTAGACTTTTCCACAAGTTTTCCGCAGCTCCACGTGGCTGACACGTGGGTTCGGCACTCTTTCGATCGAAAATCAAAAGAAGGAGTAGCAGATGAACGCAGTGCTCTTCGCTTCGGCGATAGCTGCCGCGGTGTCGCTCCTGCTGACGCTCGTTACCGATCTGTCGGTGCTGCGCGTGAGCCGACGACGAGACTACACCGGGCCTACGCCAGGCATCTCCGTGCTCAAACCGCTCAAAGGCATCGACGACGGCCTGTACGAGAATTTGGCTTCGTTAGCCGCGCAAGATTACCCGGAGTTCGAGCTGGTGCTTGGCGCCGAAGACGCGCGCGATCCGGCGCTGAAAATCGCGCACCAACTGCGCCGTGAGTTCCCGACCGTGCGGATCAAGGTCGTCTCTGGCGTGTTTACCTCCGGCCTGAATCCGAAGGTCAACAACCTGATTTCGCTCGAGTCGTACGCGCGTTACGACCAAGTGCTGGTCTCGGATTCGAACGTGCGCGTCGGGCCCGACTACCTGCGCGCGATGGCGTCCGAGCTGCGTGACCCGAACGTGGGCTTGGTGTCGAGCGTGCTGTGCGGCGCCGGCGAACGGAACTTCGGCGCGCAGCTCGATAACTTGCACCTGAACGCGCTGATCATGCGCGTGGTGTGTGGCGCCGACGTGTTGGTCGCGCACCCGTGCGTGATTGGCAAATCGATGTTGCTGCGGCTCTCCGATCTCGAGCGGCTGGGTGGCTTCGAGAGCGTCTGTAACGTGCTAGCCGAGGACTACGTGCTCGGGCAGAAATTTCTGCGCGGCGGCTTTCGGGTCGCGCTGTCGTCGTACGTGGTTGGGTCGGTCAGCGCGCATCGCTCCGTGAAAGAGTTTTGCGCGCGCCACGTGCGCTGGGGCCAAATGCGCCGGCAGATAGCGCCGGCGCTCTACTTCGCCGAACCGCTGCTCAGCCCGCTACCGTTCATCTTGCTCGGGCTGCTTTGCTTGCTGGGTGGGGCCGAGCTCGGGTTCGTTTCGCGGGCGGCCGTGTGCGACTTCTTCGGCGCCGGGCTGCTGTTCAAGCTCGGCTCTGACGCCCACGTCTTGTCACGCGTGCGCGGCGCGCGGCTGCGTTTGCGCGAGCTGCCGTGCTGGTTGTGCAAAGACTTGATGCTGCTCGGGATCTGGGCGCTCGGCGCGGTGAAGCGCACGGTCGTTTGGCGCGGAAACGTGCTGCGAATCGGGCCCGGCTCAGAGCTCTCGCCGGCCACCTAGCGCCGACCTGGTGGCCGTTGCATAGCAACTGGCGCCGGACTAATACACGTCTGTCACCGAACCGTCACAGGCGCCCGATAGCCAACAGACCGGATGTCCCGAATTCTCATCATCGAAGACGAACAGGACATTCTGTCCGTCCTCGAATACAACCTGCGACAATCAGGCCACGACGTGACGACCACGCGCTCCGGCCGTGACGGCTTGCGGCTCGGCAAAGAGCTGCACCCTGATCTGATCCTGCTCGACTTGATGCTGCCCGACCTGAGCGGCACCGACGTCTGCAAGCAGCTGAAGGAGGCACCGGCTACGCGCGGCGTGCCGGTCGTGATGCTTACTGCGCGCGGCGAAGAGATCGACCGCGTGGTCGGCTTCGAGCTGGGCGCGGACGACTACGTGGTCAAACCCTTCAGCATGCGCGAGCTGTCGCTGCGCATTTCAGCCATCTTGCGGCGCGGCAAGGCGCCGGTCGAGAGCGAAGCCAGCATCGAGTTCGGCGTTTTGCGCATCGACCGTGAAGCGCATCGCGTGTGGGTCGAGGCCGCGGAGATTGAGCTCACGGCGCTCGAGTTCCGGCTGCTCGTTACGCTCTACGATCGGCGTAACCGCGTTCAGTCGCGCAGCGCCCTGCTCGACGACGTTTGGGGCATTCAGGCGGATATCACGACCCGCACCGTCGACACCCACGTCAAGCGTCTGCGCGAGAAGCTCGAGGCAGCGCGCGACTACGTCGAGACCGTGCGCGGCGTCGGCTATCGCTTCGTCGGTACGCCGGAAGAGGCGACGGCTTGAAGCTAGCGCTGCGCGCTCGTCTGTGGCTGCTTGCGTTGGGGGTGGTGGTCTTCTCGGCCTTGCTCGTGAACGCCAAGGCACGTCCGCTGTTCGAAGCGCACCTGATGAGCAACCTCGAGCGCGAGGTCGCCGGCCGCGCGCAGTTGGTGGCGGCGCTGGCAGAGGCGCGACGCCCGCCGGCGTCCGACGCGGCTGCGCTCGAGCGTTTGGCGAAGGACCTGGCAGTCGAGGCTCACGGCTCGGTCGAGCTGCTGCGCGCGGACGGTAGCGCGATCGTCAGCTCCGAAGGCTCGCCGCCTTTGCTGAGCCGCGCGCATGAGCCGGACTTCGTGGCGGCGCGCGCGGCACCGCGCGGTCAAGCCTCGCCTGGGTTCTTGGTCGAAGGCCGCAGCTTGTACTCGGCGGCGCGCTTTCAGCTGCCGGACGGTTCGGAGGCTATCGCTCGCGTCGGCGCTCCGCTGTTCGGCGTGGACGAGGCGTTGGGCGAGTTCCGTGCGTGGCTGATCGGCGGCTCGCTGCTGTTCTTCGCGCTGCTAGCGGTGATGGCCAGCTTGATGGAGCGTTTCATGGCGCGCGGCCTGGGCGCGTTGAACGAAGTGGCCCGGCGCATGGTCGAAGGTGATCTCGATGCCCGCTCGGGTCTGGAGGGCGAGGGTGAGCTGCCCGAGCTCGGGAGCACGCTCGACAAATTGGCGCGCGGCCTTTCGTCGTCGCTCAAAGAGCTGCGCGCCGAGCGCGATCGGATGGCCGGCATTCTGGAGGGCATGCAGGAAGGCGTGATCTTGCTCGACGCCAAGCGCCGGATCGTCGTGCTCAATCCAGCGCTGCGCGAGATGCTGCTCTTGCCGGCCGACGCGATCGGTAAGCCGTTGCTCGAGGTCGTGCGCAACGCTGAGCTGCGCGACCTGTTCGACGCCGCGGCCGGCGACGACGAGCCGACCACGCAAGAAGTGGAAATCGGCAACATCAAGCCGCGGCGCCTGCTGGCGCGCGTGGCGCGGATGCCGGGCGGGCAGCGGCAATTCGTGGCCGTTTTCGTCGACGTCACCGAGGTGCGCCGGCTCGAGTCGATGCGCAAAGACTTCGTGGCCAACGTGTCGCACGAGCTGCGCACGCCGGTGACCGCGATTCGCTCGGCGGCCGAGACGTTGATCGACGGCGCTGCCGACGATCCGGCCGCGGCGACGGCGTTCATCGGCATCATCGACCGCAACGCGCAGCGGTTGCAGCAGCTAGTCGAAGATCTGCTGGATTTGTCGCGGATCGAGGCGCGCGGTTTCCGGCTCAGCTTCGAAGCGATCGAGCTGAAGCCGATCTTTTCGCAGGTGCTCGGCTTGTTCCGTGAGCGCGCCAGTAAGAAGAACGTTGCCCTCGAAGAGCGCATGCCGAGCGAGCTGCCCAAGGTGCGGGCTGACCGGCGCGCGATGGAGCACGTGCTCACGAACTTGATCGACAACGCCGTGAAGTACTGCGGTCCTGGCACGCACGTGTGGCTCAGCGTGGCGCTGACCAGCGACGCTGTGACGGTCAGCGTCGGCGACGATGGCCCCGGTATCGACGAACGCCACTTGCCGCGCGTCTTCGAGCGCTTCTACCGCGTCGACGCGGGGCGCTCGCGCGAAGTGGGCGGCACCGGGCTCGGGCTATCGATCGTCAAGCACCTGGTCGAGGCGATGGGCGGCAGCGTCTCGGTCGAGAGCAAGCTCAATCAAGGCACGACGTTCTCGTTCACGCTCAAGCGCGCCGAGCCTGAACAGGCCGCGCGCGCGGTGGCCTAGCGCGCCTCCGAGCCGAGCCAGCCGAGCGCGACGCGCTGGGTCGGGTGAATCACGCTCACGAATGGCGACGCCGGTGCGGCGCCGGTTTTTTGCACCTGGCACGCCGGTGCGTTCGCAAACGCCTTGGCGTAGTGGGCGACGAGCTTGCCGGTCGCGTCGTCGCGGTAGAAAGCGAAGCCGTCGTAGTCCGGGTAGCGGGCTTGGTCCGCGTCGATGCCGGCCAGCATCCAAGGCAACGTGGCGTTGCCACCGTGCTTCAGCAACAGATCGTTCCACCGCTGGTACGCGTCGCGTCGCTCGGTCCACCCTTGGTTGACCTCGCCCAGGTTGCCCTGCGTGCGGCTCACTTTGATGCCGTACTCTTCCAAAATCGTCGGCTTACCCAGCTCGCGCGCCAGCTTCAGGTGAGCCAAAATCCAATCTTCGCCGAAGTTCGCGGACGCGCTCCAGTCTTCTGGATACAGATGAAAGGTGCCAAAGTCGATCGTCGGTAGCGCGGTCAGAGCGGCGTGGTCCACGCCATCATTGGCTTTGTACGCCCAGTGCGTGCCGCCGCCGTCGAGGAAGCCTTCGTCGCCAACCGACACTAGGTGATTTCCGTCCAGCGCCTTGATGTACGCCGACATTTCGCTCGCCCAGTGGGTGAGCGTCGTCTTGTCCCAGCCGCTGCTCGAGTCGAAAGCGTTGCCGCCTTTGCAGCGCGGCTCGTTGGCGAGCTCCCAAGCAAAGACGGTCGGATCATCGCGGTAGGCACGGCCATTGATCGTGTTCTTACGCTCAATGACGTGCTTGACCCAGTCGCGATAGGCCCGGCCGAGCTCCGGCGCGGTGAAGAACTCGTGGTGACGGTTTCGGCCGTACCACATCAGATATTGGTCGATGCCGCCGAATGCGCGCCAATTATTGAGCAAAACGACGATCACCTTGATGTCGTTCCTGGCAGCGGCAGCCAGCACGTAGTCGAGGCGCTGAAGGCCGTCTTCACCGTCGTTGTAGGCGGGCCGCTGCGCGATCGGATCCCAGTACTGGAAGTAGACGCCGTCCTTCTGACCGTCAGCGTCGGCGTTCGGCACGCTGCCGTCGAGCGAGCCGCGATCCAACATGCCCCAGACGCGCATGACTTTCAGGTCGAGCGCCCGCGCGGCGTCGAACAAGTCGTCGACCACCGGCCTGGGTTTGAAGATTGGGTAGTAGTTGTTCGAGCCGGCGAAGCAGAACGGCTTGCCGTCGACCGCGAAGCTGGCTGGCGGATTGAGGTTCGAGTCGAGTGGCGACTGCGCGGCGCGTTCCGGCGTCTTCAGGCAACCCAAGCTGAGCGCGGCGCCGCACAGCAAGATTCCGAGAATTTTGCCGCCCATTACCGCTCGCGCAGGCGTTCACGCAGGTAGGCCAGGGCCAGCCCACCGAGCTTCTGCTCGCTCAGGCTGTCGGCTAGGTTTTCCAGCAGCTCGAACGTCTCGCTGCCGAGCTTCTGGCGCAGATCGGCCTCCAGCGATGCGCGGTTTTGCTCGTCCGAAAGCCGCTCACGCCACGCCGGGCTCCACAACGTCGTCACGTCGGTCAACAGTCCGGCCTCGGCCAAGCGCGACCACTCGCCCGGATCGAACCAGACTCCGCCGCAGCGCCCGCAGCGTTCCAAAAAATACGGATCCGCATTGGTGACTCGCGCCCGGCGTAACAAGCCGTGCCCCTCCGGACATGGCCCGGTCCGGTGATCTTGTTCGAGCGGCTGCTGGGGCCGCACGTCGCGGGCCAACAGGCGCTCGATGACGCCGGCCTCGTTGAACGTCAGCGGCGGCACCCAGAAGCCCGAGCACTTCGTACAACACAGCGCACGCGACTGGTCTACCGCCGTCAGCGCGGCGGCGTCACATTTGGGGCAGCGCTCGTTCATGCATCGCCTTCGACCGAGCGCGATTCCGACGCGCTTCGAACGGTTCCTAACACGAGCGGCACAAAGCGTCCTCTGCTAGCTTGCCACGCGGGAGAACACGGAAATTGTCGACTGAAATTCGGGAAGCAAACTTGGCGGACGCGGCCGAGGCGGCGGGGTTCTTGGCAGTGCTCGACAGCTACGCGGCGGACGAAATGGGCGGCACGGCGCCGCTCGATCCGGACGTGCGACAGCGGTTGGTTCCGGCCCTGCGCGAGCAACCGGGCGCGCTCGTGCTGCTGGCGTTCGAGGCCGAGCAGGTGGTTGGGCTTGCCACGTGCTTCTTCGGCTTCTCCACGTTTGCGGCGCGCCCGCTGCTCAACGTCCACGACTTGGCCGTACTGCCGGCGTTTCGCGGCCGCGGCGTGGGTCGCGCGCTGTTGAACGCAGCGGCAGAGCGCGCTCGCGCTCGCGACTGCGCCAAGCTGACGCTCGAGGTGCGTGAAGACAATGCGCAGGCGCGAGGGCTGTACGCCGAGCGCGGCTTTCGCGACTTCGACCTAGCGGGCGTCACCTACCGCACGCTGTTTCTGTCCAAGCCGTTGTAGGTGCCCCGCGGGTTAGAAATGACGCCGCGGTAGGTGCGAGAAGCTGCGCGCGAAAATTCCAAATCCGGGTGTGCGGTTTCCAATAGCTGTCAGCTCATATGTGGGTAAGTGTCTGGAAATATTGATGATTGCCTGACCAGCCTGAGCGGCGGTCTTGGCATTTCAGTTTCACGGATGTGAACAGGGCTGGCGACTAATCGCCGAGATGACGGTTTCGCCGTCGCCGGAGAACCCCATGCTCACGTCGAAAAGCCGAGAAATTGCCGCTTGGACCGGAGTGGCCGGGACGCTCAGCCTACTGCTGGGGTGCACGGGCCTCCTCAACGGCGGCAGCGACGGTAAGGGCAACATGGACCCGACCTACACTGCGAACGGTGGCGGCAAGGGCGGCGGCCTCGGCGGCAGCGGGCAGAGCGGCAACGGGCAGAGTGGTGACGGTCCGTACGTGCCCCAGGTCGGTGTCGATCCCGGTACGAAGCCGATGCATCGGCTGAACGACGCCGAATACAACAACTCGCTGCATGACTCGCTCGGCGTGTCGCAGGCACCGGCGGATTGGTCAAAGGGGCAGGGCGAGCTGTACGGCTTCGACAACATCGCCGAGCTGCTCGGCATGGATACGAAGACGTACACCAACTTCTTCAACGCGGCCGGCAAGGTCGCGGAAGAGGTGATGACGACGCCGGCGCTCAAGTCGGCGTTCATCACCTGCAACGCCGCCGACGCCGCCTGCGCACAGGGCGTGGTCACGGCTGCCGCGCTCAAGTTGTTCCGTCGGCCCGCCGTTGCCGAGGAGCTGACGATCTACGGCAAGGTGTTCAGCGACGCCTCCGCGCTGCGCGAAACGCCTGAAAACGCGCTCAAGCATGTGCTGCGCTCGATGCTGTCGAGCGCCGAGTTCCTGTATCGCATCGAGCTCGATCCGACGCCGAGCTCGGCCACGCCGCACAAGCTCGGGGCGTACGAGCTGGCCTCGCGCCTGTCGTATTTCCTGTGGAGCAGCGGTCCTGACAAGAGTCTGCTCGACGCTGCGGGCAGCAACAAACTGCTGGAAGATGGCGAGCTCGGCGCCCAGACAGAGCGCCTACTGGCCGACGACAAGGGCCAGCGCTTCGTGATGAATTTCGGCGGCCAGTGGCTGAGCATCCGCCAGCTCGCCGCGCACGCCGTCGACACCGGAGTCTTCCCGACTTGGACGCCGGCCATCACCGCAGCCGAGACCGAAGAGGCGTACCGCTTCTTCAACGAGTTCGCGCGCGGCGGGCAGCCGTGGAGCACGTTCCTCAAGGCTGACTTCAACTTCGTGAACGCCGACCTGGCCAAGGTCTACGGCATGCCGGCGCCGACCGGGACCGGCATGCAGCTCGTGCAGGTGAAGGACGATCATCGCTTCGGCTACCTGGGCTTGGGCCAGTTCTTGACTGTCAGCTCGTACCACCACCGCACCGCGCCCACGCTGCGCGCGCGTCGGATCTTGGACCAGCTGATGTGCGCGCCGCCGCCTCAGCCGCCGGCAAACCTGATGATTCCGCCGCTCGACGGCGATTCCGGCACGGCCGAGGCCGCAGCGCAAAACATCCGCCAGCGCTTGGAGATGCACCGCAAGAATCCGGTGTGTGCCGGGTGCCACGCCACGTTCGACGCAATCGGCATGGCGCTCGAAAACTTCGACGCCATCGGCCAGTACCGTCCGACCTACCCGAACGGCGCGGCGATCGACGCCAGCGGGCAGATCCAGGACGGCAAGACGTTCGTTGGTCTGGAAGGGTTGACCGACATGCTGACCAGCGATCCACGCTTCACCTCGTGCGTCGCCGAGAAGCTCTTCATCTACAGCCTCGGTCGTGGCGTGGAACCTTCCGATCGCCCGTACCTCGACAACGTCGCGCATGCGTGGGCGTCGAACACCGCGGTGTTGCCCGCCCTCGTCAAGAACCTAATCCAGGCGGACACCTTCCGGTTCCGTCGCGGGGAAGCGCAGTAAGGAGCCTCGAGATGAACCGCTTGATGAATCGCAGAACGTTGCTGCGTGGCACGGCTGGCGTGGTGTTGACCCTGCCGTGGATGGAATCGCTGGCGCCGCGGACGGCACACGGCCAAGCCATGGCCTTCCCGAAACGCTTCATCCCGATCTTCTTCCCGAACGGCACCGCGACCTTCTGGCGTCCGGCTAACCCGGGCGTCGGCGACGCGTGGAAGCTCTCGCCGATCTTGGAGCCGTTCGCGCCGCTGAAGAAGAAGTTCACGGTGCTCACCAACGTCGAGAACTACTCACCGGCGCAGGCCGACAACCCCGACGTCGAGCCCTCCCACGGCCGCGATCCCGGCACGTTCTTGTCGTGCGTCGACGCCAAGCTGGTGCGTGAACAGCTCAAGTCCAAGGACGCCAACGGCACCACCGCGGACCAAATCATCGCCCAGCACGCGAACTACGCGACGCAGACCGCGATGGCATCGTTGCAGGTCGGCTTGTCGACGATCGAGAGCTACTGCGACGGTCAGCCCTGCTCGCTGTCGCGCAGCATCTCATGGAAGAGCCCGACCGAGCCGCTGTACAAAGAGATCGACCCGCTCAAGGTGTTCGACGCGATCACGGGCGCTTCGGCGCCGGTCGGCGGTGGCAACCCGGACATGCCCGATCCGGAGCGCGAGAAGATTCGCAAGCTCAACCAGAGCATTCTCGATGGTGTGCTCGCCAACGCGACGCGCACGCAGAAACTGCTGGGTAAGGCTGACCAGCTACGGATGGATCAGTTTCTGACCTCGGTGCGCGAGACCGAGAAGGCGGCCACGCTGATCAGCGGCGGTATGCAGAAGGCTGGTACGTTGTGCAACACGATGGCCGCGCCGACGCTCAAGGCGGCGTACGGCATGGCGAACGCGGGTGGCGGGTACAATAAGGGCGCGCACATGGACGTCATGAACGATTTGATCGTCATGGCGCTCACCTGCGACGCCACGCGCATCATCAGCTACATGCTCGAGGACGAACGCTCGGAGTTCGTCTACGATCACGTGCCGAAGCGCGGGTTCTCGGCCACGGGCTCGGCGGCTGGCACCGGCACCTGCGGCAACTATCACGGCTCGCAGCACGGCGGCGACGCCAACAACGACTTTGCGACCATCAACTGGTGGCAGAGCACGAAGATTGCCGCGCTGGCGACCAAGATGGACGCGATCAAGGAAGGCGACGGGACCCTGCTCGATCACTCGATCATGATGTACGCCAGCTGCATGCACGGCGGCAATCATCACGCCGACGACTTGCCGGTCGCGCTGATCGGCGGCGGCGGTGGCGTGTTCAAGACCGACCAAAACGTGCAGTTCGGCGCCGAGCTGCCGCTGCGCGACGTTTACTTCACGATCATGAACGCCTACTTCGGCCTCGACGTGAAGAGCTTCGGCGTCAACACCAAGGGCGCGCCCAACAAACTGATCAGCGAAATCCTGGCGTAACGCTCGATCGGCGAGACCGAGCAAACAGGGAGCCGGCTGATGATTCATCGCATCTTGCCCGAGCGAGCGGGGACAACAGGAAGGCGGGAAGACGGGAAGGCCGAGATTTAGGGTGGGTGGTACTGGCAACTGGACGCCGGGGGATCGCGATTGGGCCTCAGGCGCCTGTTCGAACAACAGAAATCTTCCCGCCTTCCCGCCTTCC
>JBBSAB010000002.1:0-254518 GCA_038252755.1 Polyangiales bacterium
CTTCTGGTGAGGCTTTCGCGAGGACCGGAGCGGAGCGTACGTGGGTACGTGAGCACCGGACCGGAGCGAAAACGAAGCCAGAAGCCAGGATCAGCGGGCGTGGCCACCAGCTGAAATGAGACCAATGGTGAGCCGCCTTCCTGTTGTCCCCGCTCGCTCGGGCAAGATGCGATGAATCATCAGCCGTCTCCCTGTTGTTTCGGTCTCGCCCGCTCAGCGGCGTGGGGGGCGGGGTTGCCAGGCGGGTGGGGTGGCGGTTTGGCCGTCTTCGGGCCAGGGGTGACGTGGGTATTTGCGCATCAGCTCGCGGCGGACGCTGGGGTAGTGGCGCTCCCAAAAACCACTCAAGTCGTTCGTCACTTGTTGCGCGCGGCCGTTGGGCGCCAACAGGTGCAGCGTGAGCGGGACCTTGCCGCGGCAGATGCGGGGGCTCTGCTTCATGCCGAAGAAGTCTTGCAGCCGTGATTCGAGCCATGGCGGTTTGCCGGCTTCGTAGTTGATGTCTGCGTTGCGACCGCCCGGCAGACGGAACGCCTCCGGGGCTTCGGTGGCGAGCAGCCGTTCGGCGGTTGGGCCGAGCGACTGACGCAGCTCGCGTGCCGGATCGAGGTCGCGCAGCTCCGCAAAGCCGACGCGCCCTTGACAGAGCCGTTCGGCGGCTGCGTCGTCGAGCGAGGCCGCCATTTCGGGCAGGCCGGCTTCCGGAAAATGCTCGCGCAGCAGCGCGAGCCGCGCGACCAGGCCTCCCCAACCTTCGCTCGCCACTGAGTTGAAGATGCCGCGCGATTTCGCGGCCTCGAACAAGATCCGTGACGCTTCGGGTGACGGCTGTGCAGTGGCCCGTTCTGCGTCGAGCAAGATCGCGCCGAACGCCATGCCTTCGCGGCGCTCCACGCGCTCGGCGTCGGCGTTCCAGACCAGCTCGTCTTTCATCTCGATCCGTGCGCCGTAGTCTTCGAGCAGCCAATTAGCCTCGATACTGGTGGCAAGTCGCACGGCGCCTTGGGTGCGGCCGCCACCGCTGCTCTGCTCGTCCGCGGCGACGGCAACCAACAGCTCGCCCTCGTGCACAACGCTGGTCGGGCTCAGCTTGGCCGAGCCGCCTTGCGACAGGACGATGTCCGGATGACCGGGGCGGCGCCGCTTGCCGACACGCTCGGGGAAGCCGCTCAGGATGCTGCGGCGCACGGCGGCGTCGAGCGCTTCTGGCGAATCGGGACGCACCGCGCGTTTGCGAGCACCGCTCGACAACTTGCGGAAGGTAGTCGCTACCGACTGCACGGTGCGCACGTCGAGACCAGCGCGCTTCACGCCGTCAGCGCGAAAATTGACGGCTTCGGCCTCGGCGAAGCGCGACATCAGCTCGAGCACGTCGCACGGACCGCTGACGCCGAGATCGCGCTGCACGCCCGGCGCCATCCGCAGGCGGGCGTCACTGCGAATGTCGCGCTCGGACAAGAGCGCCGCGGCTAGGCACGCCTCGCTGGCGACGCCCAATTCTTCGCCGCGGGCCACGATCCGCGCCAAGCGCGGGTGGAGCGGCAGCTCGAGCAGCCGCTTGCCGAGCACGGAAATATCACCCAATGGGGTTGTCGCTCCGAGCCATTGCAAGAGGTCTTGGGCGGCGCTCAGGGCCGATTCCGGCGGCGCAGTCAGCCAGCCCAGTTCGCGCGGCTGGCCGATCCCGGCGCCCGCCAGCGCCAGCAGGGCTTCGCTCAGATCGGCGCGGGCGATTTCGGGCAACTCGTGCTCGCGGCGCGATTCGAAATCGCCTTTGGTGTACAGCCGGAGCACGCGGCCCTCGCGGGTACGACCGGCGCGACCAGCGCGCTGGGTGGCTGAGGCGCGGCTGATTTTTACGGTCGTGAGCGTGGGCAAGCCGCTCCACGGCGAATGGCTGGCCAAACGCGCGAGTCCAGAATCGATGACGGTGGTGACGCCGTCGATCGTGATCGAGGTCTCGGCGACGTTGGTCGACAGCACGACCTTGCGTCGCCCGGCCGGTTCGACCGCGCGCGCCTGTTCGGCGATCGGTAAATCGCCATGCAGCGGTAGCACGAGCAGGTTGCGCTCCGCCGCCAGCGGCTCGAGCGCTGTGAGCGCGCGCCGGATGTCGCCCGAGCCAGGCAAGAATACCAGCACGTCGCCCTGATCGCTGCTGGTCGCGCTGCGCACGGCGCTGACGATCTGCTTGTCGAGCGGGCGCTCGTCGGCCGCCGGCAAGTGCTCGATGACGAGCGGAAATGTGCGGCCCTCACTGCGCACGCGGCGCGCGCCGAGCAGCTCCGCGACTGGTTCGGCGTCGAGCGTGGCGCTCATTACGGTCAAGCCGAGCTCTGGCCGGCGGACGCGCAGGCGTTGCAGCAAGACCAAGAGCAAATCGGTCAACAAGCTGCGCTCGTGAAATTCGTCGAGCACGATCTGCGCGATGCCGGGTAGCTCCGGTTCGGCCAGCAAACGCCGCAAGAGCACGCCTTCGGTGACGTAGCGAATCCGCGTTTTGGGGCCGGAAACCTCCTCGAAGCGCACGCTGTAGCCCACCGTGTCGCCCAGCCGCTGGCCGCGCTCGCTCGCCACGCGCGCGGCGGTGAGGCGCGCCGCCAGGCGTCGCGGCTCGGCCACGATCACTTCGCCGGCCGGGAATGCTTCGTGGATCGCCCAAGGCACGCGCGTGGTCTTGCCCGCGCCGGGTGGCGCTTCGAGCACGAGCGGCAAACCAGTGGCGAGCGCGGCGCGAATTTCCGGCAGCACCGCGTCGATAGGAAGAGGAGTCAACACGCTAGGTTACAGCAGGAAAGAGACGCCCACGCTGGCGGTGGGATGACCGATTCGCATCGTCAGCGTGATGCGGTCGGTGAAATGAAAGCGCCCGCCGACGTAGATCGCCGGGTGCGGCAGCGTCTTTTTGCCGAAATCGATCAGTGCGCCAGGTTCGCCGAACACCGACCAGTTGCGCGAGAGCCAGAAGTTCCACTGCATCACGACCGGCACGCGGAAATGATCCTTGGCCCAGTCGGCGCCGAAGCCGATGCCAACGGTGTTGTTGATGCTCGAGACGAAGCCATTGTCGACCAGCTCGATCGTGCCGCGAAAGCCGATGCCGGGCCGAAAGTCGTCGAACGGCGCGAGCAGGGCGTGCGGCTCGGCCTCGAAGATGTAGTCGGGGTGAGCGCCGGGAAGCTTGATCGTGGACGTATCGGCCCGCGCCAGGGGTACGTTGAAATAGACGCTGGTGGCGCAGGCAGCCGCCAAAAGGAACCGGATCTTCATGGCCGCTAGCTGTAGCCCAGGCGAGCGGCGGGGCTCAACGGCTAGCCGCGTCGAATCGCGTGTGGGTGACGTCTAGCCGGGCATTCTGCGGAAATTTGAGGCGTGCGACGGCGCTGCGGACGCAGGCGTTGAGCTTCGAGCTCGGCGGGCTGCTCAGGATTGTGATGCCGACGGCGTGCCCGTCTTTCACCGCGGCGCAGATCTCGAACACCGTGCGCTCGGGGATGCTGCACCCGCTGAGGTAGCGGCCGCTCTGCAAGATACTGGCGTAAGCTTCACGTGAAATGTCGGGCGCGCCCCGCGCTGCCCCGATCGTGAGCTGCTCGTTGTTGCGGGCGATCGCCGCCTCGCAACTGCTCGCGACGGCGGGAGCGTTGGGGTCGCTCGCTGGTGGAGGCGGGGCGTCCGGAGCGGCGTCCTTCGTCGGGCGCTCGCCTGCCGGCTCAAACAGCGAATCGATCCGCGGCCCGTCGGCGGCACGCTCGCGCTTCTGCGGTCGCGACGAATCCGTAAACTCCGGAAAGGACATCGCCACCCGCGGCTCCTCGACCTTGCGAATCTCGGGCTCTTCGCTGTCGTCTCGTTTCGAACCCAAGAGTCCTTCCCGCCTTCCCGCCTTCCTGTCCTCTCGAATCTCGTTCTCGTTCTCTCGCTCGCTCGCCGTCGCGACGACCGGCGCTGGCTCAGCTGCCGCCGCTGACTCGGGCTCGCTCGGGGGCGGCGCCTCGGCGAGCGGCAGTGTCGGGCTAGTGACGGTTTCGGGAATGGTTGGGGGTGCGAACGCCGCTGGGGCGGCTGCCGGTTGTTCGGGGCCGCGCTCCGCTTCGGCCGGCGTGGGCTCGAGTGGATACGGACCCAAGTGGGCGAAGCCGTAAGTCAGCGCTCCCATCGCCAGCCAGTAGCCGGCTGCGGGCAATGCCAGTGGCGGCATACGCCAGCGTCGACGCACCGGCGCTGAGACCGAGCGCTCGGGCGGGAGCGTGAGGCGCGGGCGGATATCGAGGCGAACGGCCAAGGCGGCGCATCGTGCAACCGAGCGGCGCGTGTTACAACCCTCTAGTTTGGTACGCAAAGCCGCGCTCTTCGATATGGACCGCACACTGTTGCGGGTGGATTCGGCACGTCTCTACACGCAATTTCGCAGGGATAAAGGCGAAGCGTCGTTGATGGAGGCGCTCCGCGTGGCGCTCTGGGCAACCCAATACACGCTGGGCGTGATCGACGCGCCGAAGGTGGCGCGCAAAGCGCTCGAGAGTTTTCGCGGTCGGGCGGAGAGCTGGCTCGAGCAGAGTTGCATGGAATGGTTTCCTAAATACGTGCTGCCTGAGCTGCAGCAAGCCGGGCGCCAAGCCGTCAAGAAGCACCGAGACGCCGGCGACTTCGTCGCTATCGTCACCGGCGCCACGCGCTACGTCGCCGAGCCGGTCGCGGCCGAGCTTGGCATCGATCACGTGATCTGCTCGGAGCTCGAGATCGATCTCGAAGGCTGCTTCACCGGGCAGATCGTCGAGCCGCTGTGTTACGGCTTGGGGAAAATCGAGCGCACGTCCAAGGTCGCCGAGCGCGAAGGCTTCCGCCTCGAAGACGCCAGTTTCTACAGCGACAGCATCACCGATCTGCCGCTGCTCGAGTTCGTCAAAGCGCCGATCGTCATCAACCCTGACCGGCGCCTGCGCAAGATCGCCCAAAAACGCGGCTGGCCGATCGAAGTCTGGTAGGAGAGTTGGCAGTTAGGAGTTAGGAGTTTGCAGCTGCGCGACACCCTGACTGGTCGACCGTGGCTCCTAACTCCCAACTCCTAACTCCTAACTCGGATCGACCACGTCAAATGCCACAAGTCCTTCACCACCGCCGGCACGCGGCGCACCAAGTTGGTCGACGGTGGGCGTTTCTCCAAGACGCGGACGGGGATCTCGATGACGCGCAAGGGCGCGCGGTAGGCGCGGATCACCAGCTCGCTGGCGAACACATCGCGCTCGACTTGGCAGGCTTCGACCAGCGGCAGGACCAAGCTGCGGCGAAACGCCTTCAGTCCATGCGTGTCGGTGCCGCGAAAATCGAACAACACGCGTAGCAGCCCGGTGTAGAGCTGGCTCGCGCTGTGTCGGAACCGCGGGCGCGCATCGCGGGCGCCGCCAATTAGTTTCGAGCCGATCACAAAGTCGGCCTGATTGCCGCGCAAAAGCTGGAGTGCCTGCAGATGGAAGTCGACGTCGCAAAGATCGATCTCCTCGCAGACCACCAGCTCGCCACGCGCGCTTCGGATGCCGTGGCGCAGCGCCTGCCCGTAGTTAGGCGTTGGGCTTTGCTCAAGCCGCACCTCCGGGTAGCGGGCGCAAAGCTCGCGCGCGACGTCGGCGGTGCGATCCCGCGAGCCGTTTTCGGCCAAGATCAGCTCGTAGCGCAAGCCGTGGGGCGCCAAGCGCTCGCGCAAATCGACCACCGCGGCGTGCAAGATCGCCTCTTCGTTGAACACGGGGATCACGAACGAGATTTCCGGCGCGTCGCTCATCCGGCGCTCCCGAGCAGGGCTTGCGCGTCACGCGCGGCACTGCGCCCCATCAACAGCGCATCTTCCATCGACGAGTAGTTCCAGCCGCCGTAGCGCCCGCTGCTGATGATGCGCTGCTCGGCCAAGAACGGCTCGATGACGTCGAGCGCGGCGCGGTACTGATGGTCGTAGATCACGTACGCGTAGTCGATGGTGCGCAGCCGCGCGAGCTCGATGTCGCGTTCGCTTTGCAGCAAACCGAGCTCGAGCAGACCCGCCACGACGCCGGCCAAAGCACGCTCCGGATTCGGCGCGCGTCGATCGACGAGCTCGACGTACAAGCTGGATTTTCCAGGCGGTGCGAGCTTGTCGCTGAAATGCGAATAGCAGCCCACGCGGTAGAACGGGTACTTAGCCTCCGGTACGTAGATCCAATGATACGGGTTCCGATTCGGGACGCTCAAGCCGAGATCGAAGTAGTGCAAGTGCGTGGAGCGTAGCTTGCTGGCCGCCTCGGCGACCGGCTCCGGCACGCTCGACAGCAGCTTTAGCAACGTGGGCAAAGCGATGCTGCTGACCAGCACGTCGAACGGCACTTCCTCAGCGTCGAACACCAACACGCGCCGCGATAGATCGATGTGTTGGGGCGCTCGCGATAGCTCGACGGGGGTCTGCGACGCCAGCGCGTCCGAAAACGTACCGATGCCCAGCTCCGGGTACCAAAAGCTGGCGTTGTAACCGAGCTCTGGCGCCTGCGCTCCGAGCGCACCGCGTAGGACGTCTTCCAGCTTGGGAAGCGGCACGAAGCGCTGGCACCATTCGCTGGTCACTTCGCTCGCCGCTACGCCCCACAACCGGGCGTTGTACGGCAGCATGAAATGTTTGCTGATACCCGCCCCGAAATGCGTCAGGCAGAACTCTTCGAAGCTCTTTGGCTCGGGCTTGTTGGTGGCGAAATGCGCCTCCAAGAAGCCGGCAAGGCACGCGTACGCGACCTCGGGCGGCAAGCCGAACGTGTTGGCTTGAAACGGGTAGCGGGTGTAGACGCCGTGCGAAAAGACCGCGCTCCGCCGCTGCAGCTGGCGGTACTGCTCGGCGGGCAATAGCTCGGTGGCCAGCGCCCGCATTTCCGGATCGCGCAAATGCAAGAGATGCCCGGTGCGATCGAAGCGGAAGCCTTGCTCGACGGTGGTGACGGCGTGGCCGCCCGGAATCGCCTCGCGTTCGAATAGCCGATGCGTCACGCCCGCGCGCCCCAAGGCCAAGCTGGCGGACAGGCCGGTCAGGCCTCCGCCCAAGACTGCAACCGGAACGCGCTCAGCCGTCATGCTTCAATGCGCTGAGTTCCAATCGCGGCCGTGGCCGACCGATACTTCGAGCGGCACCGACAGCGCGTAAGCCCCCTCCATCGCCGCCTTGATCTTGACTTCGGCGTCGGCCACTTCGGCGTCCGGCACCTCGAAGACGAGCTCATCGTGGACTGAGAGCACCATCCGCGCGCCGGGCGTGGGCGGCTCGCGCAGCGCCAGCATCGCCAGCTTGAGGATGTCGGCGGCGGTACCCTGAATCGGCATGTTCATCGCGATACGCTCGGCGGCCAAACGCTCGGCGCGATTGGCGCTGCGGATGCTGGGCAACAGCCGATGTCGGCCGAGCAGGCTGCGCACCGCTTCGCCGGCGCGCGCGCGCTCGAGCGTAGCGGTCATGAACGTCCGCACCCCGGCATAACGCCTGAAATACGCAGCGATGAAGTTCGAGGCTTCGGCGCGCGGAATCCCGAGCACCTTCGAGAGGCCACTGTCACCTTGGCCGTAGATCACACCGAAGTTCACGGCTTTGGCGCGCGTGCGCATCTCGCGCGTGAGCTCTTCGGCCTTGACCTCGAAGATTTCCATCGCCGTTCGCTGGTGGACGTCCTGACCGCTGCGGAACGAGTCGCACAACACCTCGTCTTGTGACAGGTGCGCCAACACGCGCAGCTCGATCTGCGAGTAATCGGCGCTGACCAGCTGGTAGCCAGGCGGCGCGACGAATGCAGCGCGGATCCGGCGCCCGAGCTCGGTGCGAATCGGGATGTTCTGCAAGTTGGGATCGGTCGACGACAGACGACCGGTGGCAGCGACGGCCTGCTCCCACGAGCTGTGCACGCGGCCGCTCTTGGCGTTTTGTAAGGCTGGCAGTGCGTCGATGTACGTGCCCTTGAGCTTCGCGACTTGGCGCAACTCGAGGATGATCTTCGGTAGCTCGTGCTTGTCGCTGAGTGATTCCAGCGTTTCGGCGTCGGTCGAGCGCGAGGTCTTGGTGCGGCGCAGCGGTTTGAGCCCAAGCTCGTCGAACAGCAGCGTTTCCAATTGACGCGGCGAATTGGGGTTGAATTCGCGGCCGGCCAGGCGTTGCGCCTCGGTCTCCAAGCGCTTGATTTCGGCGTCGCACTCGCTGCCAAGGCCGGCGAGGACGGCGGTGTCGATCAGGATCCCGTTCAGCTCCAAATCCGACAGCTCTTTGGCCAGCGGCAGCTCAAGGTCGCGATACAGGCCACCCAAGCCGTGCCCCTCCAACTTTTCGGCGAGCTGACCGGAGAGCCGCAACGCGTAGTCGGCGTTTTCGCACGCCCAGCTAGCGACCGGCTCGATCGGCAGCTCGTCGAGCGGCACGCGCTTGCCGCGCGCAGGCTTGCCCAAATCCGCCAACGGACCCGTCACGAGCCCGAGCTCGCGCTGCGCGAGCGAGACGCGATCATGGCGCGCTTCGGGATCGAGCAAATAGCTCGCCAACGATGCGTCGAAGCCGTAGCGCTGGAAGCGCAGGCCGGCTTGCCACAGCGCGACGTCGGTGCGCTTCAAGTCGTGCGCGCTGAGCTGGGCGCCCTCGGCGCCGAACAGCGGCGCGAACACGGCCTTGAGCTCGGCGGCGGCCGGTTGTTTGGGCACGCCCATGAAGCGATGGCCGAGCGGCACGTAGCGCGCGCGACCGCTCTTGCCGGCCAGCGCAAAACCGACCAGCGCGCCGCGCGTCGGGCTCTCCTCGGTCGTCACGACCTCGATGCCGGCCGCGCCCTCGCTCTTCAGAGCCGCCGCAAACTCGCCGATCTCCTGCACGGAGAACAACGCGCCATAGTCGGCGGCGATCGTAATCGGGGAGGGTGCGTTGCTCGTCTCGCTCTCGCTCTGCCCACTCGCCGCTCGCAGCTCGGACCTTGCAGCCACCGGCCCACCCAACGGTAAGCCAATTTGCGTCATCTCCGCGTGCTGCGTCGACGCTGCGTTGGGGCTCGGGCCTGCGTTGGGGCTCGGCAGGGAGTCTGTGTTCAAGAGCCCGAGCATCCGCGTGAAGCCCAGCTCTGTGTACAGCGCGCGCAGCTTCTCGACGTCGCGACCGCGGTAGGTGAGGGCCTCACGACTGACTTCGATCGGACAGTCGTCCTTCAGTGCGACCAAACGGTGGCTCAAGAACGCCTGCTCTTTGAACTCGGTCAGGTTCTTGAGCAGGCCTTTCTTGGTGATCTGCCCCAGATTTTCGTAGATGCCGTTCAGGGTGCCGTACGCCTTGAGCAGATCCATCGCGGTCTTCGGCCCGACCGAAGGCACGCCCGGGATGTTGTCGGAGTTGTCGCCCATCAGCGCCAGCAGGTCGTGCAGTTGGTCGACCCGCACACCGAAGCGCTCTTCAACCTCCGGCGGCCCGATCACGCGATCGCGCATCGTGTCCCACAGCATCACGTCGTCACCGACGAGCTGCATCAGATCCTTGTCGGCCGCCAAAATCACCACTTTGAGCTTCAGCTCGCGCGCGCGGCGCACGACGGTCGCGATCAAGTCGTCGGCTTCGACGCCCTCTTGTTTGTAGATGGCGGCGTGAAAGCCGAGCACGATCTGCTCGCAGCGTTGGAGCTGGCTGCGCAGATCATCCGGAGACGGCGGACGATTGGCTTTGTACTCGGGGTAGATTTGGCGCCGGAACGTCTCGCGCCCGGCATCCAGTGCCACTGCCATCAAACGCGGACTGCGCTCACGCAGCATCCGCTCGAGCATGTTGACCATGCCGTGCACGGCGCCGGTCGGCTCGCCGCTGGGGCTCGTGAGTGGCGCGACGGCGTGGTACGCGCGCAGCACGTAGCTCGAAAGGTCGACCACGTAGATGACGTCGTCGGAGCCTGGTGGAAAAAGCCGCGTCGCCATAGCGCGCCGGTCTTAACATGCCCAACCTCGGCGCCGACCCGTTGCCTCCGGCTCGTGGCGCCAGCTGGCGGGGAGCGAGGGTGAGCAGAGGTTCCTCGGCCGCTGGGCCTGGCCCCCGGTCGACTGGATCGGAAACAATGACCAGCGGTTTTGCCGGGTGGCATATCTAGCGTTTGCAGCCAAGCGTCGGTAACCTTGGTTGCTTGGTGGCTCAGGACGTCGCTCCTCCCGGTTTGGTAGCGGGGAAATACCGACTCACGAATCTGATCGGTCGCGGCGGTATGGGCTCGGTCTGGGAAGGCACCCACATCACGCTCGGCACGCAAGTCGCCGTGAAGTTCATCGACTCCGAGTACGCGGAGAGCCCCGAGGCCCGTAACCGGTTCGAGAGCGAAGCGCGCGCGGCCGCCAAGCTGCGCAGCAAGCACGTCGTCGAAGTCTACGATCACGGCGTCACCGACGATGGTCGCCCGTTCATCGTGATGGAGTACTTGCGCGGTGAGCCGCTCGACAAGCGGCTCGATCGCTTGGGGCGCCTGCCGGCGAAAGAGACCGCTCGCATGTTGATGCAGGTGTGTCGCGCGTTGTCTCGCGCGCATGCCAACGGCATCGTTCATCGCGATCTCAAACCCGAAAATGTCTTTCTGGTGTGGGACGACGAAGACGGCGCGGACGTCGCGAAGGTGGTCGACTTCGGCATCGCGAAGTTCACCGACAACCAGCTCGGCAATTCGTCGGCGACCCGAACTGGGTCGGTGCTGGGCACGCCGTACTACATGAGCCCGGAGCAAGCGCGCGGTCTGCGCAGCGTAGATTACCGCTCGGACTTGTGGTCGGTCGGCGTGATCGCTTACCGCTGCATCGTCGGCATTTTGCCGTTCGAAGGTGAAGCCGTCGGCGACTTGCTGGTCAAGCTGTGCACCGCTCCGCTGCCGGTTCCGTCGCAGGTGGCGTCCGACATTCCGCCGGGTTTCGACGCCTGGTTCGCCAAGGCGCTCACGCGCGAGCCGGAAGGTCGGTTCTCGAGCGCGAGTGAGCTGGCCGAGTCGTTGGGTGCCGTGTGTGGGCTGTCGGTGCGCGGCTCATACTCGACCGGCGACATCCCGATCCCGAGCTTCGCGAGCGGCCCGAACGGCCATTCGTCGCCCGCGCTCACGCCGGGTCTTGGCGCGTTAACCCCGCACGGCATCATGCCGGTCACGCCTTACCCAACGGCGGACCGCACGGGCCCGAACCCAGCTTTCAGCCAGAGCACTGGCAACGCCAACACGCTGCATATGGCGACTGGCGCGCCCACGACCCAGACTCCGGCTCCGGGCGCCGCCAAGAACACCGGAGCGATCATCGCTGCGGCTGCAGCCGCGGTCGTCGTGCTGGCAATCGGCGGCGCCTTGCTGCTGAAGACGCTTGGCGGCGGTTCCACGACGCCCGGCCCGGCCGAGACCGTGGCGCCGACCCCTGCGGCCCTGCCTCCCGTTGCGCCGCCGACCGAGCCGACGGCCGTCCAGCCGCATGTCGTTGCGCCCGACCCCGTGGCATCCGTCGCGCCGTCCGCGGTTCCGCCGGTCGCCGCGGCCCTGAAACCGAACCACCCGCCGGCATTTCCGCAGCCCGCCCACCCGCTCAAACCGGGCGGAAAGCCGCTCAAGCCGGGCGTGCCCGCGGCGCCGGGCGGCGCTGATGTCGGGTTCTAATCGCTAGGGGTGACGTCCGCCGGACGCCGTGCGGCGTCCGCTCCGGCTCGGCTGGACAACGGCCTTCCGCCGACATGGCCGTACACTGAATTACATTTGTGTGACAATCGCCGGGCCGGGGGTTGGTAGTCGGTTCTACAGCAACCGATGCAACTCCTGCTCTTAGCGGCTTATTGCTCCGTCCTGATCGTCCTGTGTACCTACGGCGCACATCGCGCGCATTTGGTCTACCAGTGTTGGCGCCACCGCCGCCGCATCCAAGTCGGTGAGCGCCGCGTCGAGATCGCCGAAGACGCGCTACCGACGGTGACGATCCAATTGCCGATCTTCAACGAAGCCACCGTGGCTGCTCGGCTGATCGAAGCGACCGGCAAGATGGACTACCCGACGCACAAGCTCGAGATTCAGGTGCTCGACGACTCGACCGACGAGACTGTGCGCATCGCGCGCGAAGCGGTCGAAGCGCTGGTCGCGCTCGGCATCGACGCGCAGCACGTGCGGCGCCCGAATCGCCACGGCTACAAAGCCGGCGCGCTCGACTATGGCCTCGGCACCGCTAAGGGCGAGCTGATCGCGATCTTCGACGCCGACTTCATCCCGCAAGCGGATTTCTTGCGCCAGGTCGTCGGTCACTTTCAGGAAGCCCGCATCGGCATGGTGCAGACCCGTTGGGATCACATGAACCGCGACCACAGCCTGTTCACGCAAGTGCAGGCGTTGATGCTCGACGGTCACCACATGGTCGAAAACCGCGCCCGCTTCGGCGCCGGTCACATGTTCAACTTCTCGGGCACCGGTGGCATCTGGCGCCGCGCCGCGATCGACGCGGCTGGCGGCTGGCAGCACGACACGCTGACCGAGGATCTCGATCTGTCGTACCGCGCGCAAATGGCCGGTTATCGCTTCGTTTACCGCAGTGACGTGCTCACGCCGTCGGAGCTGCCGGAAGACATCTCGGCCTTCCGCGCGCAGCAGTTTCGTTGGGCGAAGGGCACCGTGCAGACCGCGCGCAAGCTGCTCAAGCGCGTCGTGTCGTCGGAGCTCAGCTTCAGTCAGCGCGTCGAAGCGTGCTTCCACATGCTGCCGCATTTCGCTTATCCGATGATGGTGATGCTCAGCCTGCTGCTCTTGCCGGCGCTGATCTTCATGCCGGCGACCGACTTGAAGACGATGCTGCTGATCGATCTGCCGCTGTGCTTCGGCGCCACGGGGTCGATCGCCACGTTCTACATCACGGCTGAGGTGGCCCAGGGCCGTTCGGGCTGGGGTGCCGCCAAGCGGCTGCCGGCGTTGATCGCGCTCGGTGCAGGTCTGGCGCCGCACCTGACGGCGGCGGTGTTCGATGGCCTGACCAAGATGGCCGGTGAGTTCGTGCGGACTCCCAAGCGCGGTGCAGTTGCCGCTCGGTACTTCCAGCATGCAAAATTGCCGCTGGTCGAGATCGGGCTTTGTCTCGTCAGCGCCGCCAGCGTCGTGGCCTCGCTCAAGACCTCGCACTACTTCGCGGCCCCCTTCGCCGCGTTGTTCACCCTCGGCTACGGCTACGTCGCCAGCCAGGTGGTCTTCGAGCAGCTGGGCCGTCCGGTCCCGGCTCCCGACCGCATCTCGACGCCCGGCGAAGCCGAAGAGCTGCCCGGCCTGGCCGCCTAGGGTCGCTGCACCAAGCCACAAGTCAGGCGAGAAACACAGGGAGGTGGGAGGTTGGGGAGGGATTTTTCTTGGGCCCGAAGGGCCTGAGGAAATCTCTCCTTCTGACCTCCCGGTCTCCCTGACTCCCTGTTTGCTCGATTCTCCGGTCTTACTTATGGACTTCCGGAGGTGGCTCGGTACTATTTTCTCTTCGAGAGAAGCGAAACCCCACTTCGCAGCGAGGCCATCGTGACCAAGGCAGACATCGTACACGCCGTGTATACGCGGCTCGGCGGCTTCTCCAAGAAGGAGTCGGCTGATCTCGTGGACTTGGTTTTCGAGACCATGAAGGAAACGCTGGGGCGGGGCGAGAAGATCAAGATCTCGGGTTTCGGGAACTTCGTGCTGCGCGATAAGCGCCAGCGTCAGGGGCGCAACCCGCAAACCGGCGAACCGATCACGATCACCGAGCGCCGCGTGCTGAACTTCAAGGCGAGCCAGCTGTTGAAGCAGGCGCTCAACGGTGAAGAGGGCACGGCGCCGGGCGGTTCCGAAACGGCCGCGAAGGACGCCTGACGTGGACCGGCTCAAGCACCCCGTGAAGCTGTACTACCGGATCGGCGAGGTCTCCGACATCGTCGGCGTCGAGCCGCACGTGCTCCGCTACTGGGAGACTGAGTTTCGTTCCATTCGCCCGCAGAAGTCGCGCAAGGGGCAACGGATCTATTCGCGGCGCGATGTCGAGAAGCTGATCACGGTGAAGGATCTGCTGTACAGCCATGGCTTCACCATCGCTGGCGCACGCAAGAAGCTCCGCGAAGGCGGCGCCGAGCCACAGGCCGCTGCCGAACAGGAAAAGCGCGTCACGCTTCGTACGCGTCTCCTGGAAATCCGCGGCGAAGTTGCCTCGCTCTTGTCCGAGCTCGAATCCGGCGTTGTCAGCACGCAAACCCGCGTAAACGCGGGTTAATAGCTGCGAGCTCCGAGGCGTGAGCTGCGAGTTGGCGCGCTGCCGCCGGCCGTCGGTGGTGTTTGTCTTGCTCGCAGCTCGCAGCTCGCAGCTCGCAGCTTTTCTGGCCAAACAATGTCCGGGCGTTGCTTGACGCCACCGCTCGATGCGGCCACGACTCTACTCAGAGGAAGCCATGGCCGACGGATTAAATCGCGTGATGTTGTTGGGGAATCTTGGCGCTGACCCGGAGCTGCGCGTCACTTCCGGCGGTCAGTCCGTGTTGAAGCTGCGGCTTGCGACGAGCGAGACGTACCTGGACAAGAACCGCGTCCGCCAAGAGCGCACCGAGTGGCACAGTGTCGTGGTCTGGGGGAAACGTGCCGAAGCGCTCGGTAAGTTCCTGACCAAGGGCTCGCGGCTCTTCATCGAGGGTGGGCTCCGCACCTCGACCTACGACGATAAGGAAGGTAACAAGAAGTACCGCACCGAAATCGTCGCCTCGAACATCATCCTCTCCGGTAGCGGTGGGGGCGGTGGTGGCGGCAGCCGCGGCGGTGGCGGTGGTCGCGGCGGTGGCGGCGGTGGCGGCGAAGACTACGACGCACCGGCGGGTGGCGGTGGTGGCGGCGGCGGCTACGACGACCAGGACTACGGTGGTGGCGCTGGTGGCGGCGGTGGTGGCGCTGGCGGTGGTGGTGCTGGCGGGGACGACGACATCCCGTTCTGAGCGAGCGCGCCGTGCCGCTTCGACTACTGCCTCGGGCAGCGCTGTTTCTGGCGCTTGCCGCATGTCGCTCGAAAGAAGCGCCCGCGCCGGCGGCTTCCGTCACTTTGGCGGAGGTGCCGGCTCCGGCGGCGCTCGTGGCGGAGCTTTCGGTCGGCAACCCAAAGGAGACGTGGCAGCGCGCCCGCTCGCTCGGCGGTACCTTCGCCGAAGCCCTGCCGTCGAGCTTCCCGGTGCTGCTCGCCACCAGCCTGTCGTTGCCGCCCGCGGCCGCAGGCAGCCTCGACGAATCGGTGCCGATCGTGGGCGCGATCTTGTCGCGCAAAGACGCTCCCGAGCCCGACATCGTGGTTGGCATCCACGTGCTCAGCGGGGTCGAACTCGTCGCGTCGCTCACGCTCGGGGACGGCGCGAAGTTCCGCCGTTTGGAGGTGGCGCCGCGCGTCGTACGCCTGCTGCCGGCGCCCGGCGCGCCTGAATTCAACGGCGCGCTCGGAGTTTCCGGCAACTACCTGTTGATCGCGACCGGGCCGGAAGCGTTGCGCGATGCCGGGCGCTTCGTGACTGAAGGCGTCGTGAAGCGAGCGCGCACCGAGCCGGGTCTCACGCTGCACGCTACCGAGAAGGTGCTGACCGGCGCACTCTCCAGGCGTCTACGCGAAACTTGGAGTGCGCGCCGTGCCGCGCTTTCGGCGCGTGATCGCGCCGAGCGGGACGCCAAGGGCCGGCCTCCGGATTTCGCCGATCCGCAG
Organism: Polyangiales bacterium; assembly: GCA_038252755.1. Taxonomy (GTDB): domain Bacteria; phylum Myxococcota_A; class Polyangia; order Polyangiales; family Polyangiaceae; genus PMG-095. Next base: position 15,691 of record JBBSAB010000002.1, read on the forward strand.
GTGTTGTTGGCCGGCGCCGACAACACAATCGAGTCTTGGCTCGGCGTCTTGGAAAGCTCGCGCGCGCTCTCACTTAGCCTCACGCCCGAGGCGGATCGGCTGCGCGCCGAGCTTTCGCTCACGCCCAGCGCCGACGGAGCCGCCGCGTTGTTGTCGCGCGAGCTCGTCGTTGGCTCGTTGGCTCCGTTGCTGCAGCTACCGGCCGGAACGCGCGCCGCGCTATTGATCCGCGGCGATGCGCAGGTGAGCGAGAAAGCCGGGGCAGGTGAGTCGATAGCCCAGCTATTCGGCGAGCGGCTGAGTGCGGAGCAGACGAAGCGGCTCGTGAAAGCGTTCGACGAATTTTCCAAGTCGCGTCACGGTGCCACCGTCGTCGGCTTCGTGCCCTTACCAGCTCCCGCGCTCGTCATCACGTGTGAGCTCAGCGAGGTCAGCACGTTTCCGGAGGCGCTGGCGAACGTGCTCTCGCTGTTGGAGTTGCCGCCGGTCGCTGGTCTGGTCACAGGGACGCTGGGCAAGCCGTCGCTCGAGCTGCTCACATCGGCGAAAGGGCCGCGTCGTGCGCGCCTGCGCTTCCATAGTGCGGGCCACGGCGCGAGCGTGCCATTCCCGAAGTCGCTCAGCGTGAGCTGGGAGGCGCGGGACGGCGTCGGCTACATCGTCATCTCGCCCGACGAGGCGCTCGGTCTCGCACCGTTCGCCGAGCCATCGCGGCTGGCTGCGTCGGCCTGGCTCGCCAAAAGCCAGCCCGAGCAGGCGGCTCGCACGGCGCTGGGCGTTTTTGCCGACGCCAGGTTGCTCGCGCCCCGTGGGCCGGATGAAGCGCCGATCCTGCTGTCGTTTGGCAAGCGCGCCGACCAGGTGGTGGTGGCGCTCGATGTCGCGGCGATGGCGCTGCCCGCCGTGGCGCGAGTTTTTGCGCTAGATAGGTCCCCGTGACCAGCGACGCACCGGGAGCCGCGCCTGCTGCCGCGGACAGCCGTGACGCCGAGCTGCGCGACAGGCTCGACGGCGACGTCGTGCTGGTGACGGGGTTCCCAGGCTTTCGCGCGCAAGCGCTGGTCCGGCTGTTGGCTGAGCGCGAGCCCAATGCGCTGTTGTGGCTGGTCGTGCCGCCGACCGAGCTCGAAGCGGCCGCGAGTTTGCTGGCCAAAATGCCGCTGGCAAAAGCGCAGCTGCGACTGATCCCGGGTGAGCCGTGCGCGATCGATCTCGGTTTGTCCCGGCCCCGATACGCCGAGCTGGCGGCGCGCGTCGATCGCTGGTTCGCGCTCTATCAAACGACCGATCCGCGCGCCACGCGTGAGCTTTCGTTCCGCGTCAATTTGGGTAGCGCGCGCGAGGTCGCAGAGCTTTCGAAGGTGGCTGAGAGCCTCGCGCACGTCACGTTTCTGTCCAACAGCGCAGTCTTCGGCGATCACCAGGGCGAGGCCAGCGAAGAAGACTTGCCGCTCGGCCAAGGCTTCCGTTCGACGGCTGCCCAGAGCTTGGCCTTGGCGGAGGCGTTCCTGCGCAGAAAATTCGCCGAAATTCCAATCTCCATCGTGCGCACGCCGCAGGTGTTGGGCGCGCCGGGGCAGGCAGCTTCCGCGCGCCCGTCGGGCTTGCACCGGATGCTGGCGATGGTGGCGGGGGCGTCGGCCGACGCTTTGCCACTGCCGCCCGGCGCTAGCCGTAGAGTCCAAGCTTTGCCGGCAGATTTCGTCGCGCAAGCGCTGTACGCGGTCTCGGTCTTGGGTACGCGCGGTCACACCTATCACTTTGCCGATCCCGAGCCGCCAACGCTGGCGGAGGTGCTCGAGCAAGCAGCCGCGCACTTCGGCAAGCGCTTGGAGCACGGCTTCGACGCGCGCGCGCTCGGGAGAATTCTGCTGAATAGCCCCGGGCTGTGGCTGTCGCAGCAAAGCTCGCGCGCGCTCTCGGAGTGGGCGGAGGGACCACGCCTGCTGACGCGCGGCGGCGATCGGCTACTGGAACGCGCCGGGCTGCGCGCGCCGTCCTTGCTCGGCTACTTGGATTCGGTCCTGCACGAGACCGAGGAGCTGAAGCGCGCGGAGCGGCTCGACGAACGTCACGCTTCCTCACCCTTCGAGGTCGTGGCTTGAGGCAAGCATGGCTCGGCCTGTCTTGCCTGATGCTCACCTGTGCCCGGCCGGGACCGCAAAAGCTCGCGCACGCCGAAGGCAGCGCGAAGCCCGCGCCACGCCCGGCGCCAAAACCGCAGCCGCACGAACCCGTGGCGAAATTGCCTGATTCGCAGGCGGGCTGCGCGCGCGGTCCGCTGGCCACCTTCTTCGATGCGCTGACGACGTTGCAAAAGGGCGCGCGCAAAAGCCACGTGCGCGTGCTGTGGCTCGGGGACTCGCACACCAACGCCGACTTTCTGAGCGGCACGGTGCGCAGCGCGCTCGCCGAGGGCTTCGGTGACGGCGGCCCCGGCTTCGTGCGCATCGGCACAAAGCCGTACCGACACGAGGGCGTCAAAGTAGTGCGCGACGGCAGCTGGAACGTCGATCCGGATCCGCCCGCCCGCCGCGCTGTTCAAGACGACGGTGTGTTCGGCCTCGCCGGCACGCGCGCTGTGCCCGAGGCCGGCGCCAGCTTCTCCGTTCAACCGAGCGTGCGGGACGCGGCGGGCGACGCGGCCGCAGAGTTCGAGCTTTCCTACACGCTGCCGCCGGGCGCCAGCTTCTCCGCCCAGCTTGGCGGGCGTAAGCTGCGCGTCGACGCCAAGACTGCGTCGGATGTCGCGGCGTCCGGCATCGCGCATCTCAAACTGACGGCGGCGCTGAAGAGCCAGCTGGTTTTGGCCCCCGAGCGCGGCGCGTCGCGGTTCTTCGGCGTGATCATCGAGCGCGCCGACAAGCCCGGCGTAGTCTTGGACACCTTGGGCATCGACGGTGCACGCCTCGAGACGCCGCTGGCTTGGAACGACGCCGCGTTCGTGGACGAGGTCGCGCGGCGCGCCCCGGAGTTGTTCGTGATCGCCTACGGCACGAACGAGGCATTCGACGCGCTGAAGGTCGAAAAGTACGGCCCGCAGCTCGGCGAGCTAGTGCGGCGCGTGCGCCACGGCGCGCCGCAAGCCTCGTGCTTGGTGCTGGGACCCACCGACGCACCGCTCGGCGAAGCATCGGTGCCGCGCGTCGCCGAAGTTTCGGCAGTGCTGCAAAGAACTTCCGAGCCGCTCGGCTGCAGCTACGTCAGCCTGCAACAGCTGATGGGCGGGGAGGGCAGCTTCGCCAAAGGCATGAAAGCCAAAGAACGCTTGGCACAGCCCGACAAGCTACACCTAACCCCCAAGGGTTATCAGGAGCTCGGGCGCGCGTTGTCCAAGCAGCTGCTCGACGCCTACTCGGCCGGGCGCTTGGATTTGCCGTAAGTCTGGTAGCTGTGCATGAGCGCGCGGTAGATCCATGTGCCGATGATCTCGGCGCCGACGGCGGTTGGGTGAGTCATGTCAGCTTGGCCAAGGCCTTTTTTTACCCAGCGCGGCATCGAACGCACGCCGCCCATCGCAGTCCAGGTGTCGAAGAATGCGCAGCCCGCGTCGAGTGCGGCCTGCTTCTGGTTCGCCAACAAATCCGGCATCACGCGCAAGCTAACGATCTCGTCGCCGACTTTAGCGGCGCGATCCATCGTACCGATCACCAGGCATGACGAGCCGGGCAGCGCGCGTTTCCCTTGCTCCAGTACGTCGCGCATCGTGCGGTGGTAGTCGGCCATCGAGTACAAGAATCCATCGGTGCTCTCGTTGGCGCCAAATTCGTAGACCAAGAGGTTGGGGGAGCGCAGCTTCAGCTGATCGGCCCAGTGCTGGTCGTCCTGCTTGTCCATGAAGCGAATCCGCGCGCCCTGGACGCCGAGCGCGTCCAGCACCACGCCTGGCCCTTCACGTTCGAGCACGATGCCGAACAGACGTGACGTGCCGCGCTTGGTCTGGAGGCTCAGCTGGTGGGAGCCGTCGGCGACCTTCACGACGTGGGTTTTGCTCGAAATCGCTGCGCCGGCAGTCGATAGCTCGCTCGGCGGTCCGCCGTCGACCGAGAGCTCCAGGGTGCCGCCGTTCGGCTGTTCGAGGTAATACAGCGTGAAGCTCGCGACGTTGCGGCCGTAGTCGCCGCTTTCGGCGGTGCCGACGCGCGACAACACGTTGGGCGGCGTACTGAACGAGACGCCGCCGAGCCCGTACAGCCCATCGGCGGCGTAGGGGCCGACGATGCGGCTCACATTGAAGCCAGCGGTCGCGTAGCGGCTGACGTCGTTGTGAAAGTAGGCCGGCCACGCGTTGGCGATCAAAACGAAGCCGTGACCGGCGTCACCGAACGCCGTCTGCAGCTTGCGCCGCAGCGTGCCCGAGACATAGTCGCTGACGATGATCGAGTCGCCGAAATGCGCGATGCGCGTAACAGCCCCGGGAAGCTTTCTCTCCGTGCGGGTCAGCGCGGAGAAGAAGCCCTCCAAGGCGACGCCCGTTGGATCGAGCAGCGGTACAGGCGGCGCCTGCTCGAGCGCTTTGGCCTCCTGCGCCTCGGCTGGAGCGAGCTCGGTCGCGCCGGGAGCCGCAGCCGGCGCTGTCGTTTCGAGCCCGAGCTTGCTCTCACCGACCGAGCTGGCGGGTAGCGTCGTCGCGACGGCAACGGCGGGATCGTGGGTCGGGCGCTTGCCGAACAGTCGTAGCCGGGCGAGACCTGGCGCCAGCTCGAACAGCAGAGCGCAGCCGGCGACCAGCAACGCGGCCACGACCGGGCGCGAGCGAAACACTTCACGCGGCGACGAGGTGTCAGTTACTGCAGGAGGCATCGCCCAGCGCGCGACACAGCGCGTGCAGTCGCTTCAAGTCGGCGTCGCTCGCCGAGCCGCTGCGTGACTTGGCTAGCAGCTGATTCTTGGTCTGCATCAGCTTGCTGCGATCAGTCGTGCCATCCGGCGCGGGCGTGGGGATCTCGGCCGCGCCCGGTTCATCGAACGGATTCTTGCGCACCAGCGTGGCGCCCCCGGACACAACTTTCGGCGGTGTGGGCGGCGGCGCCGGCTCAGCGACAGGATCAGGCGCGCGCGGCTCGCTCGGTTTTGCGGGGACCGTGCCGCCACCAGTTTGACCGGTGCGTACCGCGCGCGGCGCGCTCGGAAGCTCGCTCACGTCGACGGTCTCTCCGCCCAGCGCCGCCAGGTCATTGGCGGCACGCTTGCGCCGAATCGAATCGACCGCGGTCGCGCGAGCGACCTCCTCCAACAGCTTGCGCTTTTCGGCCGGATCTTCGGCGCTGCTGGCGCGACTCAGGAGTTGGTCGGCCCAGGTTGCCTGGATCGCTCGGAACTCGGGCGTGTCGCGTAGGTTGCTCTCTTCTGGAATTTGGTTGGCGCGCATGCGCGCCGCGCCAGGGTCACCTTTGTCGAGCAGCGCCTTGGCTTCGGCCAACAGCTTGGCGCTCGCGTCGGTTTGCTCGCTGATCGGTGCGCTCAACTTGACGTCGACGGGCTCGTCGCCGCGCGACACTGCGACCACGACCAACGTGACCAAAAGCGCTGCGGCACCTAGGCCGATCAGCACCTTGGCGATCGTGGTCATGCCGCGCTGCTCGCCCGGCGACGCCTCGAAGCCACCCAGCGAAGAGATCTGTTGGCTCTCGTCCACGCCCGGAACGTAGACGTCGCCGGCTGGGATGAACTTGAAGATCACGTCGCCCAGCTCGATGTTGTCGCGCGCGTCGAGCAGGCCACGCGGTAGCTCGACGCCGTTCATGCGAATGCCGTTCGCGCTCTCGCGATCGACGATCTCGTAGCGGCCGTCGCCGAGCGCCTGCACCTCGGCGTGAACGCGGCTGACCGAGGGATGATTCACCGAGATGTCGCACTCTTCGCCGCGCCCCATCACGTTTCGGGGCGCGTTGCTGAGCGCGTATTCGACGCCCGGCGTGGGGCCGACCAGCATCACCAAGCGGTCGGGCTGTCCGAGCAGCGTTTGCGAACGCGGTGCTGCCGGGACCGTGGCCTTACTGTCGAAGCCGGGCGCGGGCTGCTCGAGCGCCTCGTCGACCAGCTCGAGGCGGTAGTCGCCGACCTGAACCAAGTCGCCGTGGGTTAGGTCGTGGCGCTGACTGACGCGCGCGCCGTTGACGTAGCAGCCGTTGTAGCTACCAGCGTCGAACACCACCCAGCGTTCCGCTTCGCGCGTGATGCGCGCGTGACGCCGCGAAATGTTGCGCTCCGTGAGGCGGACGGTGTTGTCCTCACCTCGACCAATCGAGTACTCGTCGCGAGCCAGGGGAACGACCGTTCGGTTCGCCTGGTCATCCTCGATGGTGAGCTTCCACATAAAGGACGGTCGCCTGTGCATTTCCCGCCGGAAATGAACGGCTGATCCTGTCACGGGTTGGGGGCGCCGGGCAACACTGCCTTTGCAGCAACGAACAGTGCGTCGTGGACCAGCGGCCGAGCGGCTCGAATGCGGGGGTTGCCCCGCGTCGGATGCACGCGGTTCGTGAGCAAAACGCTCACAACTCCGGCCGCTGGGTCGCACCACAAGCTGGTCCCGGTGAAGCCCAAATGCCCGAACGTCTCCGGGCCGGACAGCGCGCCGGCCGATGAGGCGCCCGCCGATTTGCCGTCGAAGCCCGCCCGCAGCGTCCCGCCCGGGCGTGGTCGGACGAGCGTCCACAGGGCGGCGTTGCTCAGCCAATCGCTCCGGCCGGCGAGCACATCGAGCAGAGCTGCGCCGAAGCCGAGCACGTCGTTCACGGTGCCAAAGAGGCCAGCATGCCCGGACGCCGCGTGACCCGAAAGCGCCCAAGCGTTCTCGTCGTGGACGATGCCGCGCACACAGCCACCGCGGGCTCGCACTACTTCGGTCGGCGCCACCGCGCTCGAGAAGGCTGGGAGCCGGCGAAGGAGCTGGCGCGCCGAGCCGAGCTTGATGCCGAGCGGTTCGGCCACTTCGCGGGCTACGACCTCGTCCAGCGCTTCGCCCGAGACCCGCTCGATCAGCGCACCCAGTAAAATGTAACCGAGATCACTGTAGAGGGGCGCAAAGCCCTCCGAAGGCGGTGGGCCCGCGCATTCCGGTCGCCGTGCCTCGGCCGCGTTGCGGAAAGCATGCTCACGCCGCATCGCTCGCCCTGCAAACAACACCGCAAAGAGCGGGCGATGCGCCTCGAGCCCGGCACGGTGCGCTAGAAAAAGCTCGAGCGGTACGCCCTCGGAGCGAGTGCCCCGAGCCTCGGGCAAAAGCGAGCCGAGCGGCGCTCCCAGGTCTACGACGCCCTGACTGGCTAGCCGCAACAGCGTGCAGGCCACGACCGGCTTGCTGACTGAGGCCAGGTCGAAGACCGTCTCCACGCTCGCTTCGCCCTCGGGCAGCCAGCCAGCGGCGCCCGTCTGCACAGACAATGAAGCGCCTACATAACCGCCGCAGGCGGCCGGAGCGACCCGCGCGTCAATCACGTGGCGCTGCAGAATCTGGCAGATTTCTGCGTTTCTCGGCTTTTGCAGGCTGGGGCGTGTCCGTTCTTGGAGCTGGCGAAGGCTACCTGTGATCGAATTTTGACCTCGAGGAAGCAGGATCGCTATTCTTACGCGGCAGGATTAGGCGAACAACTTCATGGCTGAGTTTACTTGGGAAGCCCGCGCACGTTCCGGAGAGATGCGTAAGGGCGTGATGGAGGCGGACAGCGAAGACGCCGTCAGCAACAAGCTCCGTCAGCAGCAGCTCAACCCGGTCAAGGTCAAGAAGAAGAAGTCGTTCATCGAGTCGATTCAGTTCGGCGGCGGCGTCGATGTCAAAGACCTGGTCACGTTCACGCGGCTGTTCGCGACGATGATCGATGCCGGTCTGCCGCTGATCCAGTGCCTCGACATCCTGAGCAACCAGCAGTCGAACAAGAACTTCGCGGTCGTACTCAAGGATATCAAGAACAACGTCGAGCAGGGCTCGACGTTCTCCGAGGCACTGCGCCGGCACCCGCGCGTGTTCGACGAGCTATTCACCAACCTGGTTCACGCGGGTGAAGTTGGCGGCATTTTGGACAGCATTATGAGCCGGCTGTCGATCTACCTCGAGAAGCGCCAGAAGCTCGTGCGCCAGGTGCGCGGTGCGATGGTCTATCCGTCCGTCGTGATCGTGATCGCGATCGGCGTGATGGCGGTGCTGTTGACCTTCGTTATCCCCGCCTTCGAGGGCATGTTCGCCGAGTTCGGTGGCGGCGCCGACAATCTGCCGGTGCTCACGCGCGCCCTGATCACGATCTCCAAGTACTTCGTCAGCTACCTGCCGCTGTTCATCGCCATCGTGATCGGCGGCGTTGTCAGCGTGACGTACGTGAATCGTCAGCCGAATGGCAAACGCTTCTTTCACCGCTCGTACTTGAAGCTGCCGATCATGGGCTCGGTGCTGCGAAAAATCGCCGTATCGCGCTTCACCCGCACGCTTGGCACCTTGCTTCAATCCGGCGTGCCGATCCTTGACGCTCTCGAAATTTGTGCCCGCACCTCGGGCAACGTGATCATCGAGACCGGCATCATGAACGTCCGGCAGGCGATCAGCGAAGGTAAGAACATGGCCGAGCCGTTAGCGGAGACCGGCGTGTTCCCTGACATGGTCGTGCAGATGATCGCGGTCGGTGAGCAGACCGGCGCGCTCGATCAGATGCTCAACAAGATCGCCGATTTCTACGAAGAAGAAACCGACGTGGCGGTGGCGGCCCTGACCTCGGCGCTGGAACCGATCCTGATGGTCGGCGTCGGCGGCATGGTCGGCGTGGTGCTGATCGCCATGTACCTGCCGATCTTCTCGCTGGCCGGCAACATCAAGGCGGACTGACGGCGACGCGGGCGTCCTCGTGAAGCTGACGCTCGGCATTCCGGAGATCGTCGGCTCGGCCGCGCTGCCGCGGCGGCTGGCATGGCTCACCGGCGCGCGGCTCTTGTTCATGAGCATCGCGCTGGCGCTGGTCGGCTCGCTGTACTTGGGCGGTCCGCACGAGACCCGCTACTTCTCATTGCGCGCAGGGCTGTTCACGTTCGGCAGCGGCTTTCTGTTGACCGTGCTGTACGCCGCGCTCCTGCGACGTGGCCGCTACGTCGATCTGCTCGCGGACACGCAGCTGGTCCTGGATCAGGTCACGTGGACTGCGATCGTGTACCTGACCGGCGGCGCGGCCAGCGGGGCGACGTCCTTCTACGGGCTTAGCTGCTTGGTCGGTGCGGCGCTCACCGGTCTGCGGGGCGCCGCTGTCGCCGCGGTATCCGGCGGGATTTGCTACGGGGCGCTGGTGATGGCGTTGGCCAAGCATTGGATCTTGCCGCCGCCCGATCAGCCTGCCGCCATGTATGCGCCCTCATCGGAGGAGCTGTCCTTCTACGTGACGGTCAACCTACTGGTGCTGGTGGTCGTGATGCTGCTGGCAGGAACTTTGGCTGACCGCTTGCGCTGGACGGGCGGCGAGCTGATCGCGGCGACGGAGCGCGCGGAGCAGGCTGAGCGCATGGCCGCGCTCGGACGGCTGGCCGCGGGCCTGGCGCACGAGATTCGAAATCCGCTCGGCTCGATCGCCGGCTCGGTGCAGCTGCTTCGCTCCGGCAAGGCGCTCGACGAGGAGGATCGGCAGCTGTGCGAGATCATTCAAAGCGAGGCCAATCGCCTGAACGACCTCGTGACCGACATGGTGGACCTGTCGAAGCCGCGCAAGCCGGACCTCAGCGTGATCGATGCCGCCACGGTTGCTCGCGAGGTCGTGGCGCTAGCCGCCAAGTCGGGGCGGGCCGTCTCCGATGTGGCGGTCACCTTCACGACCGATGAGAAGCCTGCGCTGGTCCGGGCCGACAGCGCGCAACTGCGGCAGTTGGTCTGGAACTTGGTGCGAAACGCCGTCCAAGCCAGCGAAGCCGGCGAAGAGGTGCGGGTTTCGGTCACGCGCGACGGGCAAAGCGTGGAGCTCGCGGTCGTCGATCGGGGCGTCGGTATCGACGAAGCCTCGATGCCGCGGCTATTCGACGCGTTCTTCACCACCCGCAGCCAAGGCTCGGGGGTCGGGTTGGCGGTCGTGAAGCGGATCGCCGACGAGCACGGCTTTCTGATCCACGTCCGCAGCGAAGCCGGTCGCGGGGCGGCGTTCCGGGTGCTGATGGAGCCGGCCGTCGAGGCGTGAACTGGCGGAGGGTCGAGGTGTGCCGACCAAGCACAGCAGATCAGGGGGCAGGACCTCTATCCAGTCGGGTCAAAACTCGCAGTTAGTCGGTAAGTGTCGATTCTAACTGAGGAAGTCGACGTTCTTGTCCGTCCAGCACCCGATCAGGAAAAGTTCGGCCCGCCCCTTGCGTATAACGACTGCGTAACCCAAAACCAGTCGAGGAAACCTGTGACTCTCCGTCGTACCTTTCTGACGTTCGCCGTTTGCTCCTTAGCGCTAGCTGTGGCTCCGCTTGCGCTCGCTGCCTCCGCTGAAGACTTCGTGAAAACGAAGCAGGCTGAGCTGATGAAATTGGTCAAGCAAGGCAAGCCGGACGCCGAGGTCGACAAGGTGTTCGACCAAGTTCTCGATTACCGAGTGCTGGCCGAGGCGGCGCTCGGTGACAATTGGGCTGAGCGGACCGACGCGGAAAAGGACGAGTTCACGGCGCTGTTGTCCAAGCTCGTCCGCAGCAGCTACCGCAGAAACCTTAAGAAGACGCTCGGCTACGACGTCGCGTACAAGGGGACTGAAAAAGGTAAGGACGGCGAGGTCGTGCGAACCGTCGCCACCAGCACCAAAGACGCGCGCGAGGAGCCGCTCAGCATCGACTACGTGGTCCGCAGCCAGACGGCGGGTCAACGCATCGTCGACGTCGTGACCGAGGGCTCGAGCATGGTCGCGAACTACCGGTCGAGCTTTGCCCGCATCATGAAGAAGGGCGGGTTCCCGGAGGTATTGAAGCGGATGCGGAAGAAGGTCGCTTCCGGCTCGTCCAGCACCGACTAAAGGAGGGCGCGGGCGGCCGGGACCGAGCCGCGGCATTTCCGACGGTTTCGCGGAATTTGCTCACACCACCTCTGAGGCTGTTACGATTTATGCTCTCGAAGTGGGCTCTCCCGTCCGACCCTCCACCGTTCCGCCGCGCCACAGCGCCAGCGCCAAGGCGCTCGTCGGCCCGCCGGAGGATCCGCACGTTCCGCTGCGGCTCACCGTGACGCGCGGCGCGCTCGGCATGGAACTTTACGAGCCGATCGAGATCGGTCCGCTCAGCGTCGAGCGTCTGTCGCTCACGTTCGCAGGGCTTCGGTTCCCGGTCGATCTCTCGGGCGGCGTGCCTCGATTTCGCAGTCGTCGCGGCGAGCTGCAGGAGGTCGTGCTGCGCTTGCGGCTGCCCGAGCTGGCGCGTTTCGCGGGCAAGCGTGCGCTCGAGCCGTTTGGTCCGCTGGTTAAGCCGCTCGCGGTGTGGGCGGTGCCGGGCGGCGTCGGCGTGGGGCTGGTGACCGAGCGGCGCGCGTTGGCTTTCGACCTGCTGTGGGCCGCCGATGGTGGTGCGGCGCGGTTCGTCGTGTCGCGCGCGCGCGGCGTCGGCTTGGCCGCGCCGGCGCTCGCGGTGGCGCTGCGCGTCTGCGATGCGGTGGTCGACGGCTTTGGCCGTCGCAGTGGTCGCGTGGTGACGATCTCCGATGTCGGCGGACGGATCGGGCGGGCGCTCTTGCCGGCGGTCGGTGCGCGCGCGCCAACCTCGACCGCGGTGAGCTTCGGCGAGTTGTTCTCGGAGCTCGACGAACTCGTGGTGGCGCTCGATGCGACGTTTGCGCCGGCAGCGGCCAGTGATGCCGCGACGCGCGCGCTCGAGCTCGCGCGACTCACGCGTGAGGCCGACGACGCTTTGAGCGAGTCACGTCTCGACGAAGCCCGCGAAAAACTGCTGGAAGCGTTGGAGCAGGCGCCTCGGCATCCGGAGATCGTTCGTAGCTTGTGTGAGCTGGATGCTGCGGTGCCGGGGCGGGCCGAGGCGGCGCTTGGACTGCTCGTCGAGACTTTGCCGGCTGCTGCTGCGGGTGGCGTCGGCGCCGACTTGTTGCTCAGCAGCGGTGACCGCGTCGGCGCGCTGGCTGCGCTAGAACGTGGCGCAACGGACGAGACGTTTCCGCCGCTCGCTGCCTTGTTGCTGGAGCGGGCTGCCGAGATCGACGGCGGTGCCCAAGCTCTCTACTACCTCGATCGCGCGGTGGCCGTAGCACCGACGCTGGCGCGCGTGCACCAGTCGCGCTTGGAGGCGCGGTTGTTGCGCGGCGAGGTGCAGGGCGCACTGGCCGACGCGGAGCACCTCGAGGCGATGGCCAGTGGTGCGGCGGCGCGCCACGCGGCTTGTTCCACGGCGGCGGCTAGTTTGCTCGGAGCGGGCTACGTGAAGGAGGCGGGGCGGGCCTTCGAGCGCGCGTTGCGCTACATGCCGGACGACGCGCGGGCCACCGCCGGTCTCGGTCGCGCGCTGCTCTCGGTTGGACTCACGTCGCGCGCGATCAGCTTGTTCGAGCGCGCGATCGTGCTCTCGGAGCGACGCGGTCAACCGGATGGCCAGGCATTGCTGGAGCTGGCGCGTTTGTTGGGCGAACAGCTGAACGATCTGCCGCAGGCGATCGCGCGGGCGCGGCAGGTGCCGGCGGATGGTCCGGAAGCCGAGCCGGCGCGGCACCTGGAAGCGCTCTATCGCAGCAAAATCGGCGATCGGGTCGGGGCATCGCAGGCCTACGGGCGCCTACGCGAGACGATCGAGCTCAGCGGCTCGAAGAGCGCGGCCACGCTCGGCCGCCTGCGCGACGCCGCTCGCTTCGAACAGAGCGAACGTGATGACCCGACTTTGGCCGAACGCCACCTGGCGTTGGCGCTACGGCTCTCGCCGAACGATCCGGAGGTTGCGGCCGAGTATCGTCAGGCCGCCGAGCTCTTGGATCTGCGGCGTAATAAGCGCTAGAAGCGGGCGTGCAGCGTGTGCTCGGCTTGGGTGAGCGCGGCTTCGGGGAGCAGCGCCGTGATCCGCAGCGGGCCCGAGATCAGGAGCAGCGGTGGCGCGCCAAGAGCGGCGAGGAACTCGGCGATGCGAGCGCCTTCGGCTCCGACACCCACCCCAACGCAGCTGACCGTGCCGACGCCGCGCGTGAGCTCGAGCCCAGGCGTGCGCGCCTTCAAGATCGCGAGCGTGGCGTCGGCGCTGGGCACGCCGGAGAGCGGCAGCGTCGCACGCAGCACGTCATCGTAATAGACGGAGTCACGTAGGCTCAGCTCGGCCTCACTGCACGCGGCTAGTAATGTACCGGCTTGGCCTGCCGGGCAGCGTAGCAACGCCACCTTGCGGTCGACGACGATCGCGCGCGCGCTTTCACTGGCTTGCTCGTGCACGCGCGTCTCACGGCCGCTGCCATGCGTGGCGTAATCCTCAGTTTTGCGCGCGTGGATCGCGATTTTTTGCGATTTTGCCCACTCGACGGCGCGCGCGTGCAGCACCTTCGCGCCGCTCTCGGCCATCTCTTGCATCGTGGTGAAGTCGAGCTCGGGCAGGTGACGTGCGTCGGGCACGCTGCGCGGATCCGCCGAATAGACGCCGTCGACGTCGCTGTAGATTTCGCAGCGCTCGGCCGATAGCGCTGCCGCCAACGCTACGGCGGTGGTGTCCGAACCACCGCGTCCGAGCGTGGTGATTTCGCGGCGGTAGCTCATGCCTTGGTAGCCGGCGACAATCACGATTTTGCCGTGGTAAAGCTCGTCCTCGATGCGATGCGGCCTGACCTCGATGATACGGGCGTCGAAATGCCGGTCATTGGTGATGATACCCGACTGCGAGCCAGTCAGACTGACGGCAGCCTCGCCACGCGCCTGAACAGCGATCGAGAGCAGCGCCATCGTCGTGCGTTCTCCGACCGACAGCAGCATGTCGAGCTCGCGCCGCGCCGGTGCCTTGTCCTCACCGGCGGTTTGAGCGGCGCGGTGCGCCAGTGACAACAGCTCGTCGGTGGTCTTGCCCATCGCGCTGACCACGACCACGACCGAATTACCGGCGCGCTTCGAGGCCACCACCCAATCGGCGACGCGCGACAGCTTGGCGAGGTCGGCTACAGAGGAGCCCCCGTACTTTTGGACGACAATCGCCATTTCAAACGGCTACCAGCACGCGGCCAATGCGGCAAAATTTGGGACGAATCGAGCAGCGAGACCGAGCGAACAGGGAGTTGGTGGTTCCCTGCTCGCTTCTACCCCCGCAATCTCGCGAGCCCATAACCGCCGCCAGACCAGACAGAACCATTGGCAAACAACAACGCCTGCGTGCGCCCGGTTTCTTCCGCTTCTTCGTCCGGTTGCCCTGAAAGCTCGGCCACGCTCAGGGCGACGCCGGTTACCGGGTCGACGGTGATCAGCTCCGATAGATCGCGTCCTTCGCGATGCAGCGCGGCAAAAACCGTAGGGCTCGCCGGATTCCCGCCGATCGCGATCGCGGTGACATTGACGGCACCAGTGATCATCCGGAACGTCTCGCCGCCGTCGTTCGACACGCACAGCCCGCGCTCCGCATCCGCAAGCGCCACGACTGCACCCTCGGAGACCGCCGTCGGCGCTGGGCCGAGCGCCACGGTGGCCGCCGCCTCGGGCAAGAGCAGCTCGCGGAAACTGCTGCCGGCATCGGAGGACACCTGCAAGGTTGGACGATTCGAAATCACCAACAAGGTGACGTGCTGACCGCGGCAGGTCAGAGCGCGCACCTCGCCGCCTGCCTCGTGACGTTCCCAAGTCCCGGCGCGTTGCCGCAGCAGCACGCCGCTCGACAGCCGTGCCCACAGCGCGTGCTCTCCGGGCGCCGCCGCTAGCTCGACGATATCGGCACCGCTGCCGCGCGCTTGGTCGGGCGCTTCGTTGAATGCCCAGCTGCCGCTCACCGTAAATTCGAGCAAGCCGCGCGTGGTGGCCATCACTACACTGCCGGTGGCGAGCAGTACGAGCGAGCTGACGCGCGTGCCGACTGGCAACGGATCGCTACGCCGCTCGGCTCCGAAGCGCATCAAATGTTCGGCGGCACCCAGCACTACGTCGCCGCCCGCGCACAGCGCGCTGCAGGCGCTGCCGAGCAGCAGCCATTCACTCGCGTAGGTTGGGCCTTTGGGGATTTCGCCCTCAGGCGCGCTCGGCAAGAACGCGCGCTCCAGATCGGGACCGGCGTCGCCGTCGCCTTCTTCACTCATGAGCTCCGGCAGCTCTTCGAGCCCATCGTCGCCCAGCTCGGCATCGCTGCTCGGATCGTCGCTTTCGAGCGGCGTCTCGAGGTGCAGATCGAGCTCGGCTGTCGCCGCTGGTGGAGCCTCGCTCTCGTGACCTTCCGCGATCTCGGGCAGGACCTCCAACAAGTCCGATACGCCGACGTCCAGATCACTGGCAGCTTCGTTGCTGCCGGAATCGGTCAGCACCTGAATGTCGACCTCGTAGCTGTCGATGGTCCCCTCGGGGTCGAGCGGGTCGCTCTCGTCGCCCAGGCTGAGCTCGATGCTGCCGACGTCGACTTCGTCGCCCTCGTCACCTTTGTCCAGGTCGGGCAGATCCAGGGCTTCTGCTTGCGGTAAACGGGGGGAGGCCGGCACACGGCGAGGTTAGCAGAAGCCATACCCGCTAGCCGCGAGCGCGCGAACGAGTTATGCGAAATCGCCGTGCCCGTCGCCCCGCTTGTCGATCACGACCTGGTTTGTCGCAGAGTCTTGGTGCGTGACAAGGACGTGGTGTTCGTCAAGGGGATCCTCGAGGCCAGTGAGGGGCTGGGTGCCCTGTTCGCCGAGCGAGGCGGAGAGCTGATCATTTCAGCGCCGCTGTCGCGCGAACGTGAGCTGGATGAGCTGCTCGCTGATTTGCAAAACGAATTGCAAGCGCAGGTCGTCCATCTACCGTTGCCGGCTGTGCCGTGATGCTTTAGCTTCGTCTCCACCGTGGCACCACCGCCGCTCGAGCCGACTATTTCGGCGAAGCTCTCCGGAGCTTCGGCCGACCGCACTCCTCTCCCCGACGTGATTCGCGGCACGGACGCCCGTGTGCTCGATGCCTGGTGCGAGTGGCTCGGCGCGCTCGCGACGGACGCGGAAGCGGCGCTCGCCGCCGCGATCGCCTACCGTGAACTCGACGCTCAGGGGCGCACGTCGTGGCTCAACGCGCTCGAGCAAGATTCCGTGCGGCTCAAGGTACCGCGAATCGCGGTGTACGCGCCGCTGCTCGCCGTAGAATCGGATCCCGATCGTCGCGAACGGATCACGTTTGCGATGGGCCCCGCTGAAATCGAGGCGACGCCGCGCGCGGCCATCCAGGCGCTGTCGGCTCGGCACGCTGACGGTCAGCGGATCGCCACGATCATCGTGCCTCTGTATCTGGACTTCGTTCAGGTGCTGGCCTGCGCTTATCAGCCCGAATACGGGTTTTCTTGGGTCCGACATGATCCGATCGTGGCTGCGAAGCACGCCCCCCGTCCCGGCGACAAGCTGGAGGGCGCCACGCTCGAGCGCACGCCGCTCAAGGCGTTGATCGACGAGCTTTCCCACGCCGTTTTGTCGCAGCGTCGCGGCGGTCGCGAGATGCCCGAGGCTTTGCGGGTTTTTGCCGACCTGTTCGGACCGAACATCGGCGGCTCGACCCCGCCCCCGTCCTCCGCTCCGTGAAGCGTCACGCGTTCGCTACACTCGCGTGGTCGCTGTGTGGAGCGCTGACGCTCGGCAGCTGTTCGGTGCGCGAAGGGGAGCCGGCCCGCGCCTCCGAGCCAGACCTCGGGGCGCCCGTTCAATTCACGTTTGGCACGATCGCAGGTGGTGAGCTGTCGAGCGACACCACGCGCGGCCGGACGACGGCGCTCTTGTTCGTGACCACTTACGATCTAACATCACAGGGCCAGGCGCAGCTCTTGCGCGACGTGCTCTCGACCCATCAGCCTGTGGCTAACGCGGCGATTGTCATGATGGAGCCACCGAACAGCGCCGGCCTGGCTCAGGTCTGGGCCGACGCGATCGGCTTGAAATGGCCGATCGCGATGGCGAGCCCGACGCTGCTGGCGGGGGAGAGTCAGCTCGGAAACATCGCCGGCGTGCCGACCTTGATCGTCCTGGATCGGCGCGGCCGCTTGATCGCCAAGAGTGAAGGCGCGCTGGCTCGCGAGGCGATCCGCGATTGTCTTGACCGCGCCGACAAGCGCTAGCGCGGCCGACAAAACGCGCACGCGAACGGTATTGACTATTTCTAGGGCTAGACACAGTCTAACCACCCTTTCGTGAACAGGCGCCCGGGATAGGCGCCGGAGGAATGACCATGCCGAAGCTCGATGGAACCAAGACGCACGAGCACCTGAAGGAAGCGTTCGCTGGCGAGTCGCAAGCGAACCGCCGCTACCTGTACTTCGCAAAAGTAGCGGACATCGAAGGCTATCCGGAGGTCGCCGGTCTGTTCAAAGACACCGCCGACGGCGAGACCGGGCACGCTCACGGCCACCTGGACTTCCTCAAGCAGGTTGGCGATCCGGCGACGGGCAAGCCGATTGGCGACACGCTGAAGAATCTGCAGTCGGCAGTGGCTGGCGAGACCTACGAGTACCAGTCGATGTACCCGGGCTTCGCCAAGACCGCCCGCGAAGAGGGCTTCGCTGAAATCGCCGAGTGGTTTGAGACCCTGGCGAAGGCCGAGAAGTCGCACGCGGGCCGCTTCGAGAAGGCCGCCCAGACTCTGGGCTAACGGCGCTTCGGCGCTAGCGCAAAGAGCGCCCCGTGTTGCTAGGTACCAACCAGCACGCGGGGCGCCTCGAACTCTCTCCGATCCTTTCGCCCCCCTTTCGTAGAACGACATGCACCGAGCACCGGCGCGCGCGCCTGCGCATCCCCCCGAGCACAACCCCAACCAGCCTCGGTACTGGGACGAACGCGATCTCGAGCAAGAGCTGAAGCGGACGTTTCAGGTTTGCCAGGACTGTCGCATGTGCGTCGGTTACTGCGGGTCGTTTCCGATCTTGTTCGATTCGATCGACAAGCAGATAACGAGCGGTCAGGCCGACGGTGCGGAGCTGGTGTCGAGCGCGACGATGCATGCGGTCAGCGACCACTGCTGGCAGTGCAAGCTCTGTTACATCAAGTGCCCGTACACGCCGGACGAGGGTGCGTATGAAGCATTGGATTTCCCGCGGTTGATGGCGCGCGAAAAGGCGCAGCGCGCGCGGCGGAGCGGCATCGCGATCGTCGACCAAGTGCTAGGCGAGCCGCAGTTGGTGGGCGCGCTCAGCGCTGGCCCCTCGGCACGTGTCGCCAACTTGGTGAACGCGAATCGCTTGGTGCGTAAAGTTGCAGAGAAGGTCGTCGGCATATCGGCGGAGTTTCCGCTGCCGCCGATCGCGACTCAGGCTTTCGGTAGCTGGTTTGGCAAGCACGAGCCGGCCGAGGAAGCTGGCGCGGCCGGCGCGGTGGCGCTGTTTCCAACCTGCTACGGCGAATACAATTTCCCGAACGTGCCGCAGGCCGCGGTCGCGGTGCTCGAGAAGAACGGCTTCACGGTGCAGGTGCCTGCGGGGCTCACCTGCTGTGGCATGCCGAACCTCGACGGCGGCGATGTCGAGGCTGCCAAGCGCAAGATGCAGCAGAACGTCGAGCTGTTGCTGCCGTTGGTGCGTCGGGGCCTGTCGATCGTCGTGCCGGGGCCGACCTGCGGCTACACGATGAAGAAGGAGTGGCCGCAATACTTGGGCACGCCCGAAGCGCGTGAGGTCGCGGCCGCCACGCTCGATTTGATGGAGTTTCTCGATCGGCTACGGCGCGAGAAGAAACTCAATCGTGAACTGTCGGGCGCTTTCGGTACGGTTGCGTACCACGCCGCGTGTCACCTTCGCGCGCAGAAGATCGCCGTGCCGGGCGCACGCGTGTTGTCGCAGGTTCCCGGGACCGAGGTGCGCATCATCGAACGCTGCTCGGCCGTCGATGGCACCTGGGGCATGAAGGCTGCCTACTACGACGAGGGTCGGCGCTACGCGCGGCGCTTGGCCGACGCGATCGACAGCGAGCGCGACGAGACGAAACCGTTCACGGTCGTGACCGATTGCAGCCTAGCGGCGTTGCGGATCAAGAAAGAGAACGGCGTCGAGGCCAAGCACCCGATAGAGCTCTTGGCCCAGGCCTATGGGCTCACTGGATGGCAAACATGAAGCCGATTAGTCGCGAAGAGCTGCTCGATATTGCAGCCTATGAACGGATTCGCGAGGCGTTCCTTCGCAGCGTGCTCGAACGCAAGCGGCCACGTTACGTCAAGCTCGGTCCGAACATGACCGCGCTGTTCGAGAATCGCGACAGCGTACTGTTCCAAGTCCAAGAGATGCTGCGCACCGAGCGCATTACGCAAGAGAAAGCCATCTTGCACGAGCTCGAGACCTACAATGCGCTGATCCCGGCCGATACCGAGCTGTCCGCTACGCTATTCGTCGAATATCAAGAGCGCGATGAACGCGAGCGGATGCTGATGGCGTTGGCTGGCCTCGAAGATAAATTTGGGCTGCGCGTCGGCAGCGAGCTCTTACCCGCGACGCCCGACGAGCGCGGCAGCGATCCGGAACGCACAATGGCCGTGCACTACGTCAAATTCCCGCTGACCCCGAGCGCGCTCGCTGCGCTCAAAGCCGGCGCGACCGACATTGCGCTCGAGGTCGCTCACCCGGCGTACACGGCGAGGGTCGTGCTTTCGGCGGCGACGTTGCAGGCGCTGCGCGACGACTTCGCCTGACCGAATCAACAGGGAGTCGGGGAGTCGGGGAGCCGCGAATCCGAGATCTTGATTATTGATCTTGGTGCGTGCGACCTCGAGGTCAAACGTGCGGCATGCGGCTTTCAGGCTTGCCCAGCCCCCAAATCTCCCCACCTCCCCGGCTCCCTGTTATCTCGTTCTCGGGCTTTACGGCATGAGCGGCGGCATGGTGATGACCTCGAAGGCGCTGGCGGGAACGCCTTTGAGCGGTTCGATGTCGTCTTCGGCCCAGCCCGGGTTGGCTTGGCCCTGGAAGTAGAAATTCGAGCCGTTGTCAGCCAAGATCATCCCGTACTTCTTCATGCCCTTGAGCACGACCTGCGAGCTTACACTCAGCTTCGAGATGTCGTAGTCGGCCTTTAGCCTGACGCGCGTGCCCATCGGCGGCGCGGTGCTCTTGTCGCAGCCGCCTGGTACCGCTTGGTGAGTCGCCGGGCTCACGTACTTGTCGGTCGAGCATTTGAGCGTGAAGCGGATCGCATGCGTGACCTCGCCCGCGCGCACTTCGTCGTAGCGCAAGACGCCGGGGGCGATCGCCAGCCCCGCTGCGTCGGCTGAGGTCCAGCCGTCGGGGCGCTGACCGTAGCTGTTCTTCGTGAGGTCCCATTTCGCGCCGTTGCTGCAGTGCCAGCCGTCTGCTCGGTACTCGCAAGCGTAGCCTTCGTACAGCATGCATGCGCCCTGTTGCACGACCAACAGGTGGCAATCACCGTCGCAGCTCATTGGGCTGTTACCTTCGATGATCACGTCGGCTGGGCCGGGAAATGGGTACGGTCCTGGATCGCTCTCGTCGGCGTAGTCGTCGAACGACACCGGAGCCAGCGCCTGGCTGGCGGGTACGACGTTGATCGGAATGCCGTACAAATCCTGACCGTCGACCCCGTAGTCGGGGTGGATTTTGGCGGCGCCGACCAAGGCTTGGACCTTCGTCGTCCAAGCCGCGTCGACCGCGACCGCAGACACATCCAGGTTCCATGCATCCTCGGCCGGGAACATCCTGCAGCCGCCGACCTCGCCGGGTTTGCCCGGGACGCCGGTGGAGCTGCCTGCAGTGCCGTTCGACTTGCCGGCAGTAGCGTTCGAGTTGCCGCCGGTCGAGGTCGCGCCGCCAGTGCCCGATTTGCCCCCCGCTGCGCTCGAAGCGTTGTCGTTCTCACCGCCCGAGCAACCGGTCAGGGCCAAGAGCAGGCTAAACACGCACGAAAGCTGGAAAGTTTTCGCCATGGTCTTCGATCATCGACCCGCCCCCCGGATTTATCAAGCACAGCGTCAGCGCGAACTTGCCCCAGCCTTTGCCGAGAAGTTAGAAACGAAGAGCCGTGAGCGAGGAGCGCAAGAGCAGTGTGCGAAATTCGCTGGAAGGCGTGCGCCGCGAGGCGGTCGCCATCGCGCGCCAGGCGACGCTGATCTACCGCGATGTACGTGGCTCGCGTCCAATGTGGGTGCGCCCGGATCGCGACGTCGTGATGCTGGTGCACGGCTTGTTCGCCACCGCCGGCGTGCTGCGACCGCTGCGGCGTGACATCGAAGCGCGCACTGGGGCGTACACGACCAGCTTCACGCACCCGCCCGGCCCCGGCATTCCGAGCATCGCGCGTGACATCGCGCGGGCGGTGCACGCCATCTCGGGCGACGTGCGCATTCATTTGATTGGCCACAGCATCGGCGGCATCGCCGTGCGCTATTTCGTGCAGGAGCTCGGCTCGGATTCGCGCATCGTGCAGACGCTTTCGATCGGGAGCCCGTTCGGCGGCGCTCGACCCGCGCGGCTGTTTCCGGCCCCGGTTGGGCGTGACATCGCGCCGGGCAGCCCGCTGCTCGCGCAGCTAGCAGAGGGCGCTCGCGAGCGCTTGGGTGTACCGCACGTCTCGATCGCTGGGCTCGAAGACCACGTAGTGCCGAACGGTGCCTACCTGGCCGCGGGCGAGCGCGTCAGCGTGGCCGGCTGCGGTCACAACTCGTTGCTCTATCATCCGCGCGTCGTCGCGGAGGTCGTGTCGCGCATCGAGCGTATCCAAGCCGCCGCGACGGTGCGTGACGCACGCGTCGCGGGCTGACCCGCGTCGACGTTTCAGCCGTGGGCACGCCGGCCAATCCCGGCTGCTACATCGGGCATTGGTCGCCGCCCAGGGCGGAGGCGCAGGCAGTTTTGTCGCCGAAGGCGCGGACGGTGTGGAGCACGCGGCACGAGAGGCCTTCGCTCTTGGCGGCGTTAGCGAGCGAGTACTTCGAATCCGCGGGGGCTTCCGCCAGCTTCACGCAATCCGCCATGCACGCTTCGGCGCTGCCGATGCTGCTTGCAGCGAACTCGTCCGGGCAGGCGGCCTCCACCAGTCGGCAGTACGCCTCGCAGTTGCCGGTCGTGCCCGCCTTCGGGTCGTCGTGGCCGCAGTGGCCGTCACCCACGGGACCGGAGTGGGAACAATGTGTGTCCGGTAGCGTGGTGGCATTGAAGGAGTGGTAGCGGCGACAAGCGACCGTGTTGCCGCCCTGGTCATCGTTGGTGCCCGGCTCGAGCGCTTCGCAGACAGATTTGCACTGCGCCATCGATTGGTACTGCGCCAGGCTGCCCTGGCACGCCTTCAACTCGATGGTGCAGTAGTCGTCGCAGTTCGGCTTCGCCGCAGCGTCGCCGATGCACCACGGTTTGGTTGGTCGGATCGGCGCGTGGGGGCAGTGATCTTCCGGCTTCACTGTCGCCGAGCTGGTGTGGACGAGGCGGCATTCGATGGTGTCGCCGCCGTGATCGCGCACCACGTCGTAGTCCGGTTGGGACGGCAGCGCCTCGCAGTACTCCAGGCAGTCTTCGGTCGATTTGTACTCGTAGTCCGTCGGGCACACCTTGGGGAAGAGCTGGCAATAAGCTTCGCAATCAGTGCCGCATTTGCCGTTGCCGCCTGGACCCGCGTACTTGCAGTAGTCGCTCGGCTCGTCCTTCGCGTTGGCCGCGTTTTCAGCGCGACAGGTCACGGTGTTGGTGTTGCCACCGACGTCCTCCCCGTCACCCGGCTCGAGCTGGGCGCAGACGCCGAGGCAGATCTCCTCCGTGGTGTAGACGGCGTCCACGCCCTTGCAGGCGTCCATCACCGCCGCGCAGTAGTCCTTGCACTGCTTGGTGTTGACCGGCTCGGACGCCTTGGGGTCGAGAGTCCGATCTTCGATGCCAGCGATGGCTTGGCAGGCGCCGAGGCCGAGGCCCAACAGCAAGAAGCCGACGAAGTGCTTTGAGAAATCCGAACCACGCATCTCAGAACCTCCCCGAAATACTGGCGGCTGCGGTGCCGGGCGCGAAGAGCGGCACCAGCGAAACCCGCTCGCTGCTACTGCGCTCTCCGGTCAGGTAGATCACGGCGCCGGTCGCTACCAGCACGCCGCCAGCGGCGAACGCGATGTTCGAAGCCGAGGCGTTTTTCTTGGCTTGATCGGTCTGGGTCAGGCCTTGATTGTTGTTGCACAGCCCTGCGTTTGGACAATTCTGCTCGGCGTCGCTGTTCTTGCTGATCGCGCGGATGCCAAAGTAGGTACCCAGGCCGACGCCAATCACACCCACGCTACCGACGACGATGCCCAGCGTTTGCTGGGTGGTGAGGCTGGTGTCGACTGGCGGTGGCAACACCGGCGCCGGTTTGGTAGCGCCCGGTTGGGTCGCCGTGGGACCCACCGCAGTCGGACCAGCGACAGGCTCGTTGCCTTTCACCAGCGCCGGTACGCGGACGCTGGCGCTGGCTCCGCCGCTTTCGACCTTGATTGGCGTGCTCCACATCTCGTAGCCGGGTGCCGTGACCTCGATGCGGTACTCGCCCGGATCTACCGGCAGCGGCGTGCCGTACAGCGAAGGCTCGAGGCGCTGCCCGCTGCGCTTGACGACCACGCCAGCGATTCGCGCTACGTCGGGCGCGAGCTCCACCGAAAGCCGGCTGAGCTTCGGTTCGATATCCTGTGCGCGACTGCCGGCGACCCGCGCGCGGTCAGCTTGGTTGCTGTTCGAGGCGAGCGAGGCCGCCTCGCGGAAGGTTGCCCACGCGCTGGCTGTCTTGCCAATGCGCTCGTAGCATTCACCCAGGTAGAGCAAGGTTCCTACCGCAGGATCGATGCGCTCGCTCTCTTCGAGCTTCGGGCAGGCCTCGCTGAAGCTGTTCTGCTTCATCAGTCGCACGCCTTGATCGAAGAGCGCCTCGGCCGAAGCTTTGTCGGAGGCGTTGGTCTGCCCGAGCGCGGTGCTGGCGAACAACGCCAGGCAGCCAGCGGGGGCGAGGGAAGCAAAGCGGAGGAGGCGTCCAAGACCGGCCATGCCTGGGTTTTTACTCCAAATACGGAGGCGCGTGCGCGCTCGCAGCGTGAGCGCGGGCGCGGCGTATGACTAGAGTCAGGCCGGAAGGCTGAAGGCGCTAGCGACGGCCGCCGAAATCGGTGATGCCGCCGGTTTTGGCTGCGGGTGGGGGCGTCGTTTCCGGCTTCTTGGTTTCAGACTTTTTCGGCACGCCCTTACTGGCGCCCACCAGCGCGGCCTTGCCGGCTCCGGCCCCGACCAGCGCGGCCGGGGAGGGGCTGGGCGGGCTAACCGCGATCGCGGATGCGCCGGAGCTTGCGGCCGTCGCGGCCTCCGACGGCGTTGGCGTAGCCACTGGGCCCGGATCCGGTGACGCTTTCGTGTCGCCCTTGGCGGTTTCGGGGCTGGGCACCGCAGGCACGGACTTGGCGGCGGGCGTGGAAGAACTGCTAGCCGCCCACAGCCCACCGCCAGCCGCCAGCAACGCAGCGACTCCGCCAATGATCAGCAAGCCTCCGCGGCGTTTCGGCGCCGCGACCGAACCCGACTGGCCCCAGGAGTTCACCGTCGGCTCCATGTGGATCACGGCGGCCGGCGTCACCGCCAGCGGTGTGATCGGTACCGATGCTGCTGCGGGCGTGTACGACATAGGCAAGGAGTTGCGCTGGGTCCCCGGCGACATGCCCGACATCGTCACGTCAGTAACACCCAGCACACGCTCCGCACGTTCGACGTGGATGCGGCTGTCGTCGTGCGCGAACGGCAAGAGCGCGCGACCGAGCTCGCACACGTTGCGGAAGCGGTGGTTGCGATCCTTCATCAGGCAACGCAAGACCGCTTGCTCAAGCCCTTCCGGGATCTCCGGGCGGTGTTGGCGAAGCGGGATCGGGTCATCGTGCAAGAGCGCGGCGCACAGCTGCGGGATCGAATCGCCGGTGTAGGGCGGCTCACCGGTGAGCATTTCGTAGAGCATGGCGCCGAGCGACCAGATGTCGGCGCGCGTATCGACGTCCTTGGCAGAGCGCATCTGCTCGGGCGCCATGTACAACGGCGAGCCAATCAATGCGGCGGTCTTGGTCAGCGAGAGTTCCTCGACCGACGTGCCGTTGAGCGCTTTGGAGATGCCGAAATCGAGCACTTTTACGCGGCGCGTGCCGTCAGCGCGCTGCGCTAGGAAGAGATTGCCCGGCTTCAAATCGCGGTGCACGACACCCGCGGCGTGCGCTTCGGCGAGCGCTTCGGTCGCCTGCAAGATGAACTCGACCGCTTCCAACATCGGCAAGCGCTGCAGGCGACGCAGCTCTTCGGCGATGTCGTTACCTTCCAGGTACTCCATCACCATGTACGGCAGGCCGTTGTCGAGCGTGCCGACGTCGAGCACGCGCGCGACGTGCTCGCTCCTGATCTTCGCGGCCGCGCGCGCTTCGCGTCGGAAGCGCTCGGCGGCGTCCGGACGCTCTGCCGCCGCTTGGCCCAGGAATTTCACCGCGACGCGTTGTTCGAGGTCGCCGCGAAACGCCGAAACCACGACGCCCATGCCGCCGAACCCCAGAACCTTCTCGACGCGGTACTTGCCGGCGAGCACGTCGCCCTCTTGAACCGGGGAATCCATGAGCTAACGGCGAAGGCTAGCCCAAGTCCGCGGGAAACGCTCACTCCTTCGGTCGATAGGCCGGATGCGGGTTGGGGAACCAATTCTCCCCGGACAGGCGATAGACAGTTAGCCGCGCGAAATCCAAGCCCAAGGTGGCGCCATATTGCCGGGCGTCGTTCGTGCCCATGCCACCGCCGACCGACAGCGTGATGCCCCAAGGTGCGCCGAGAACCAGCGATGCTTGTCCGCCGCTCGAGCCGGCGCCCCAAAACCGCTGATACGGGCCGGCGTCGAGCGCCAGACCAAATCTTCCGGTCACGAAGCCGCGCGACGCCAGACGCAGCGAAAGTCCGAGATCGGCGCCGTCGCCGAACAACGCCTGCAACTTGAACAGGCCGCCGACCACCAGCGGATGGTTGGGCGCCGTGCCCATGCCGGTCTCGATCGCCAGTGTCGGATCGCTCCTCAGCGTCAGGTTCCGCTGCTTCAGCGAGCTCACGCCACTGCCGACGTACGCCCAAGACGAAACGTCAGCGTGCGCACGTCCGGCGAAGGCCAGCGCGGCGCACAGGCCCAAGGAGGAGACAACGAGCTTCATCGATTATACCGCCGCAAGCGCACGCACTAGCCGATCGAGATCTTCGCGGCGATGCTTCTCGGTCACCG
Organism: Polyangiales bacterium; assembly: GCA_038252755.1. Lineage (GTDB taxonomy): Bacteria > Myxococcota_A > Polyangia > Polyangiales > Polyangiaceae > PMG-095. The sequence goes on from JBBSAB010000002.1 coordinate 41,963, forward strand.
CCACGAGTAGCCGATCCTTGTGCGCCGCAGCTTCGCGACCGAGATCAAAGCCAGCGATGATGCCCTGCGTTTCGAGCTTGCGGCAGATCTGACTGGCGTCTCCGCCGCGCACCTGCACGGCGAACTCGTTGAAGAAGGGCGCCGGTGCGAAACCCGCCGCATAGCCCGGCAGCTTCAAGATCTCCGAGCGCAGGTAGCGCGCCTTGGCCAGGCACTGCGTGCCGACCTCGATGAAGCCGGTCTTGCCGAGCAAGCTCGAGCGGATCGCGAGCGAGAGCGCGAGCAGCCCCTGATTGGTGCAGATGTTGCTCGTCGCGCGCTCGCGGCGGATGTGCTGTTCGCGCGTCGAGAGCGTCAGCACGAAGCCGCGCTCGCCGTCGTGGTCGACGGTTTCACCACAGATGCGCCCGGGGAGCTGCTGCAGGTACTGGCGATCGTCGCGACACGCGAACAAGCCAACACCTGGGCCGCCGAACTGCGGCGGACATGCCAGCGGCTGGCCTTCACCGACCGCGATATCGGCGCCGAGCGCGCCCGGCGGTTGGATGACCGAGAGCGCATACGGTTCGCTTACCGTCGCGACCAGCAGCGCGCCTTTGGCGTGAGCCAAGTCGGCGAGCGCCGCGAGATCGGGCAGGGCGCCGTAGAAGCCGGGGTAACCGACGATCACCGCGGCAATCCCGTCGTTCAGCGCGGTCGCGATCGCGTTGGTGTCGGCCGCGCCGTTGGCACCGATGCCGAGCTCTTGCACCGACATCTCGCTGCGCCCGGCCAAGTAGGTGGTCGTCGTGCGGCGATAGTCGGGGTGCACGCAGCCGCTGAGCAAGACTTTGCCGCGCTTGGTCAGGCGGCACGCCATCAGCGCCGCTTCGGCGGTCGCGCTGGCGCCGTCGTACAGGCTCGCGTTGGCCAGCGGCAAGCCGTACAGCTCGCTGACGATCGTCTGGAACTCCCAGATCGCCTGCAGGGTGCCCTGCGCGACCTCGGGCTGGTACGGCGTGTAAGCCGTATAAAACTCACTGCGCAACAGCAGCTGATCGACCGCGGGCGGCACGTGATGCTGGTACATGCCGGCGCCCAAGAACGACAGCAGTGAGCTGCCGGTGCTCTTCTTGGCGAGCTCGCTCATGTGCGCCATCAGCTCGGGCTCGGCCAACACCGGCTCGAGCGCGAGCTTGCGCTCGAAACGCGCCTCGGGCGGGATGGTCGAGAACAGCTCGTCGAGCGATGCACGGCCGATGATGCCGAGCATTTCGGTCACCTCAGCCTCGGTGTGCGGGACGTAGCGTGTCAATGCGCCGATTCCTCGAGGTGCGCGCTGTACGCGGCGGCGTCCATCAAGCTCGCGGCGGCCCCGGCGTCGTCCGGCACGATCGCGATCATCCAAGCCTTGCCCCAGCAATCTTCGTTCACGAGCTCGGGCGCGTCTTCCAGCGCGGCGTTGACGCGCGCGACCTTGCCGCTGACCGGCGCGAACAGGTCGCTGAGCGTCTTGACGCTCTCGATCGTGCCGAAGGCCTTGTGCGCTTCGATCCGATCACCGGCTTTGACGTCGAGGGTGACCAGCGTGATGTCGCCGAGCGCGTCGACCGCGAACGCGGTGATGCCCACGACCAGCTCCGAGCCTTCGCTCAGCGCCCACTCGTGGTCCTTCGTGTACTTGCGATCCGATTTGACTTCTTTGGCTTGGCTCATGTCAGGCGGTTCCGAAGCTGGGCTTGCGCTTATAGAAAGGGGGTTTGACGACCTTGGCTTCGATCGATTTGCCGCGGCAGTCGACCAAGAACGGGGTGTCGATGGCGGTGAAGGCGACCGGTACATACCCGAGGCCGATGCTCTTGCCGAGCGTCGGCGATGGCCCGCCCGACGTGCACACGCCGATCGACTCGCCGCTCGGAGACAGCAGCGGGTAGCCGTGGCGAGCGATGCCGCGGCCGACCATCTCGAAGCCGACGATGCTGCGCGTGGTACCCGTAGCCTTCACCTTGGCGATCGCATCGCGACCCAAGAAGCCGCCCGGCTTGTCCAGCTTCACGACCCAGCTCAGACCGGCTTCGATCGGGTTCGTCGTCTCGTCGATCTCGTTGCCGTAGAGCGAGAGCCGCGCGTCGAGCCGCAGCGTGTCGCGCGCGCCGAGGCCGATCGGCTCCACGCCGAGGGCTTGACCGGCGTCGAGCAGGGCCCGGAACAGGTGCGCTGCGCCAGCGTTCGGGCAAAATATCTCCACGCCGTCTTCGCCGGTGTAGCCGGTGCGAGCGATCGTCACTTTGACGTCGGCCACGCTGCCATCGGCGAAGCGGAATGAACGCAGTTGGCTCGGGTCAATGCTGGCACCGGTAAGCTTGACCAGCTCAAGCGCGCGCGGACCCTGGACGGCGATTAGGGCGGTGTCGTCGCTCTCGTCGCGAAACTCTGCCTTGCCACGTAAAGCTTCACGGAAGTGCGCGGCGATCTTGGGGCGATTGCTGGCGTTGCAGACGACCATCACGTCGTCCTCGGCACGCCGGTAGACGATCAAGTCGTCGAGGATGGTGCCGGCCGCGTTGCAGCAGCAGGTGTAGACGGCTTGGCCGTTCTCGGCCTTCGATAAATCGTTCGTGATGAGGCTATCTACCGCGGCCAGGGCGCCAGGGCCCGTCACGTGCAGCTCGCCCATGTGACTGACATCGAAAAGGCCTACTCGTTCACGAACCGCGGTGTGCTCGGCCGCGATGCCCTTGTACTGGATGGGCATCTCCCAACCAGCGAACGGCACGAGCTTGGCGCCCAAGCGAACGTGCTCGGCATAGAGAGGAGTGCGCAAAAGCGTTTCGTCGGCCAAGGAGGGCCGAGTAGCGCGGCGCGTGCCTCGTTACAAGCGTTTGCCTGAGCTGTCGCCACAGGCCGCCTGGCCGCGCCCGTTTGCGGGGCGGCGGAGCGGCGCAGCCGGGCGTAATCCGTAGGCGCGCCCGCCGACGAGGGCTTCGCGAGCAGCGGCGACGCCCGCGTCCTTTGGCTAAATATCTCGTAATTTCGGGCTTTAGCCGCCGGCATGCTAGCGTTTGCTCGTGGCGCGCGGCCGAGTCCTGATCATCGAGCAAGAGGAGTGGGAAGCCGCCCTGCTCACCCGATTCCTGAGCGACGCGGGTTACGAGGTGCATGTCGCTGGCGAAGCGCGCGCGGGGTTCGACAAGATCCGCGAGCTGCAGCCCGACTGCATCCTGTGTAGCGTCAACCTGCCGGATATCGACGGCTTCTGGGTCGCGCGTCGCGTGCGCACCGAGCCGACCCGGGTCGCGACGACGCCGTTCCTGTTCTTGACCGAGGCGGACGACGCCGAGTCACGACTGCAGGGCTTGAATGTTGGCGCCGATCTGTACCTGGTGAAGCCGTTTCGCAACGACGAGGTGGTGGCGCAAGTCGGCGCGCTGATCGACATGGCCAATCGCCTGCGTCAGCAGCGCGATTCGTTTTCGTCCGACGGTCCGGCTTCGTCGATCGTGGGCGCGGCGTTCACCGGCGACATCGCTCAGATGTCGGTGGCGACGGTGCTCACGCTGCTGGAGCTCGAGCGCCGCAGCGGGCGCCTCAAGGTCCGCGGCGAAGGCGGTGGCGTTGCGATACTCGAGCTAGCCGAAGGCAAGTTCGCCGCCGGGATGCTCGACGACAAGCCGTGGAACTCGACTGAGCTGCTGCGCGAAGTGCTGCGCTGGAAGCAGGGCAGCTTCACCTTCCGCGGCAGCCAAGGCACCGCGTCCGATTCCGGCGAGCAGCAGAAGATCGGCGGGCTCTTGCTCGAAGCGATGCGGCTCGAAGACGAATCGCGGAGGTAGTTGGGAGTTTCGGGCGCCTGGCTCGAATCAAGCTCGATGGGCGTCCTGACGCCGGAGCTGCCAACTCCAAACTGCTAACTTCCGCCGAGCCACAGCGAGGCGGTGATGCCGGCCGAGAACGTGTGGCCTTTGGCGAAAAAGACCTGGCCGCTGCGTTCGAGACGCCGGTTCGGTAAATGTCCGTAGAGGGCGAAGGCGTCCAGGACGAGCTTGCTGACCGAAACGCCGGTGCCGAGCGAGAACACATGCTCGTGGGCGTCGAGCAGCTGCGCGGTGTCCGACGTGCGTGGGCCGGGTGTTGGTAGGTAGGCGTAGCCGGCGCGCAGCGCGAGCATGGTTTCCGGTGACAGTGGCAGCTTGCGTTCCACGCCTCCGCGCAGCGTGAAGCGATCGTGAAAGCCGGCGCTCGTGGCGGCGGGCAGCTCCATGTTCGCTGGCAGCGCGAGCGGTAGCCCGGCCGGTACTTCGGCCTCGATGTGGGCCGCCGAGCGCGCGACCGGGCTCGGGTAGCGCGACCACTGTTCGAAGCCGAGGTCCAAGCTGCCGCGCCAAGCGTCGCGCGTCGCCGAGACCCCCAGCACCACCTGCCGCGGCTGAAACGCGACCAGGCTTTGCGCGTCGAAGGTGTAGCGCACGGGGATTCGTACAAATCCCGTGTCCACGTCGCCGTGCAGGGTGCCACGCAGCGCTTGCGTCAGCACCGCTTCATCGCGAAACGACAAGCCGACGTCCCAGTCGATCGGCGACCGCGCAGTCGCGGCGAGCCGAGGCAGACGCAGCTGGGCACCGAGCAGCAAATAGCGCGCGCTCAACAGCTGCGCGTCGACGGCGTGGCGCAGTTGCGAATCGTATTCGGCGCCCTTGCCGTCGGCGAAGACCGCCGTGCCGCTGACGTCGAAGCCGCCGCGCGTTGTCGCCAAAAATCCGGAACCTGCGCTGACTGCAAGCCACGGGGTGGGGCGTAGCGCGAGCGCTGTGCCGAGGTCGAACAGCTCCGGTAGCGTTTCGCGCAGCACCCAGCGCGGCTCGTCTGCTCGCACCGTGGCGACGCGCGACAAGTGGCCGTTGGTCAACGATAGCCCCAGCCCGAAACCCACAGGAATTCCGAGAAATTGGCCGCGACCCAGCGCGGCGCCATCCACGCTGCCCAAGCCGGCGATGCCCGCGTCGACGTGATTCGTCTGCAGGCTGGAGCTGACGCCGCGGTAGCCGATCAGCAGTTGGCTGCCCGGGGCCAACGATAACTGCGCAGGGTTGTAAAACAGCGACGCGGCATCGCCCGCGTCGGCGGTCACGGCGCCGCCGAGCGCGGTGGCGCGCGCGCCGAAGCCGTAAGCTTGGCTGGGTGCGGCCGAAAGCTGGCCCGGGCTGAGCAACCACGACAACGCCACCAGCGCGAGCGGACGCCGCATCAGAGCCTCACCGTCAAGCCGAGCGAGAGCCCGAGCAGGTGTCCGCGGCTGCTGAGCGTCGGGCTTCCGAGGTTGTCTTTCGCCACATCGGGTCGCTTGCGACTGGTGCGCTCGACGAGCTGGTCGAAGGTGAGCGCGCAGTCCAGGCCGAGCGGGGGCAGGGGGTCGAGCAGGGTGAGGCCGTAGCCGAACCCGATCCGGTGGCGCGCGCCATCGAGCAGGTTCTCGCTGCCGGCTTGTTCGGGGATTGGGCTCGGGACGAAGGCGTAACCGGCGCGCAGCTTGGCTTGGGCCGCGCGGGTCACGGAAAAGCTCCACGTGGCGGCGACGTGCAGGTCGAAAGTGTCGTGAAAATTCGGCGGGGCGGCGGTCAGAGCCAGGCAATCCGGGCGCGCCGCGGGGCATGAGACGGTGCGCGGCAGGAGCGTTGGTGTAGCGCGGAAGCGCTGGTAGACGGCGCCGAACATCGCTTCGAGCGGGCCGAGTCGCTGCGCGTACTCGGCCTGGAGCGCGAACGGATCGTAGTGCGCGACACCGGCCAGGTTGAGTGGCGGTAGCTGGGTCGCGCCTAGATCGACCGCGCCGAGTTGGATGTCGAAATCCGCGTGCAGCGGGGCCCTGGCGACCAGCGCGAGCGTCGCTCGGGACCCGAAGAACGCGCTGACCGCGGCCACCGGCGCCAGCACGGGGACGAGCGTGTCGTTCACGCGCGTGGAGGTGGTCCGCTTCGTGCGCTCGACGTCGGCCGTGCCCGCGAGCGTCGAGAGCGCGCGCACGCCGACGCCAAACGCCAGAAAATCGAACGGACGCGCGCCGAGCGCGAGGTCGAAGTCGACCGCGCGTTGGCGGCTGAGCAAGAGCGGAAACTGTGGCTCTTCGGCGAGTGGTAGGTCGGCTTGCGCGACCGAACCGCCTGGGCTCGAGCCGGCGAAGCCGAGCACGAAGCGCTGCTGAAAGAGTCGGAACGGCAGCGTGAAGCCGAGCTCGGTCGCGCCGAGCGGCTGCGTGTCGAAGCGTCGTTCGGGGTCGCTGCCGCGCTGCGTGTACAGCCGCGAAGTCGTGACGCCGTAGCCGACGCTGAGCGCGGTTGCGGGGGCGAGGGCGAGGCCCGCGGGGTTTTGGAACGCTGCCTCATAGCCGGCTGCCTGCGTGACGCCGGCGCCGGCCAGGCTTCGCGTGGTCGGGCCAATGCCCAAAACCGTGGCGGTGGTCGCAGCGGCGGGGACGCTCGACGCGAGCGTGGCGAGCAACGCCAAGAGCGCGACGCCGCCGCGCGAGCTCATTCGAGCTTCTTCATGTCCAGCGGGTGGCCGTCCGGCGTGAGCCCAGCGGCGCGCCAGCGTTCGGCGTCGGTCAGACCGGGCGGCGGTGGTGGCGGCGGCGTGATGTCTTTGATGACGAGCCGCGTCTTGGGGCCGTCGGGCACCACTTCGAGCTCGAACAATCGGTCGGGCGGACCGCCTTTGATCCGGGCCATCGGGAACAAGGTGCGGGCGACGCCGATCTCAACGTGTGAGACCACCACCTGCTCGTTCACGTAGTTGGCCAGCGCCTCGGGCGACACGCGACCGCTCAGGTAGGCGCGGTCGGCCAGGCGACTTTTGACCTCCATCCCGCGCGGCACCGGAAAGCCGTAGACCTCGAGCGTGCTCGGCGCCAGCTCATCGGTCGCGAGGTGATCGATCGGCACCGCGGCTTTCGCGCTGGCGACCGACGCTACGGGGGTCGGCGCGCGACGTTTGCTAGAGCAGCCGCCGCACGCAAGCAGGCTGCACAAGCCGAGCAGGAGCCACACGCGATCTCGCACAGGTCGGGATTATTCGACGATGGAGGCCCAGGAGTCTACGACCAACGACGTGGGCGGCTGCTTCAGGTCGATCGCCACACCATTGGCGATCGGCGTGATGCCCGGGGTGGTGCTGGCCGAGACCTTGTCGCCGGTCGGAATGATCAGCTGGTATTTGCCTTGGGTGACCGCCCCGCTGGCGGGCGTCGCGCCGTAGCTGTAGTCGCCTTCGTCGCCGTCATTGCAGGTCGGCTGCTGCGATACGTTGACGCCGGACAAGTAGGCGTGCGCATCACTGCCGAGCAGCGTGGTGGCGTCGATATAGCCGTTGGTCCCGACGAAGGCGCTGATCGTCGGAGAGAGAACGCCGCCTAGGCCCGCGCCGCTCTTGTTCTCGTCGAGGTAGTGCATGCCCCACACCTTGCCGCTGCCGGAGCTGCAGGCGTCGGTGCCGCCGGGGCCGACGGTCGCGAAAAACAGGTCGCCGTTGAACAGCGCCATCTCGCCCACTACGCGATCGCCAGCCAGGGCTCCGTCTTTGAGCGCCAAGCTCCAGTTCAACTTAGGGTTGAGCTGTTTGCGATCACTGCTGGGTTTCTCGCTCAGCGACCAGACGTAGTTGGCGGGCTTGGTCGGATCCGCGCCGACTGCCTCCTGCTCGCCGGTCGAAAAAGCGACCGTCAAGTTGCCGATGCGGTCGACCGAGATGATTGGCGTCGAGATGATTGGTTGGCCCGAGTTCCAAACGTACGAGTACGCGCTGCCGCCGTCGTTCGGGAAGGCGTCGAAGAACAGCTCGAGTGCCCACTCGTCGGCCTTGCCTTGGGCCGACGCGAAATTGAGGCGCCACAAAGCCCCGTCTTGATCGCCGATGAAGACGCGATCGGCGACGCTGCCGACGTTGGCAGGGTAGGCGACCGGTTGACCCGTAACGGGCGAGTCCAGCGGCGAGGCGGTGACCACACCCTTGCCGACCAGACCGGGTACGTCAGCCTCGGCGCGGCGGAAGGTGCGGATGATTTCGCCGCTGTCGAGTCGCACGACGGTCAGCGAGCGGGCGCGGATCGCTTCGTCCTTGGTGTAGCAAGGAACCCTCGCGCGCGGCCCCGGGACGAGGGTGTAGTCGATCGTCGCGCCGCCGACGCGAGTGCAACCATTCGTCCCGCCGCCGTCGCTGCCGAGATCTTCGGGCGCGTAGCCGCCGGGCAGAATCGCGACCGCGACCTCTTTGCCGCCTAAGAAAACCGTGGTGATCAGCGGCGTACCGCCGCCCGAACCGAACAGCTGTTTGCCGGTCGAATCAGTCACGAGCTGCCAGAGGAATCGCGGGCCGCCGCCGCTGACGGTGATGACCGGATCGGTCACGTCGATCGCGAAGTAGCCGGGCTTCTGCGCGCCGAAGCTTTGCACCAAGATCGTGCGCCAAGAGCCGGTGCCGCCGCGCGCCTGGTCGAGCGTGCGCTCGAGCCGGAAGCCGCTCGGTTTCGACTCGTCAATCGTGGCCACGACGTCCTTGATCGAGGGCGTGCCGTCGAGCAGGCGCTGATGGGATGCCGGGTACAGCTTCGGGATGCCCGGCAAAACGGCGGGCGGAACGAACGTCCAGAGCTCGTTCGACTCGCTCCGATCCTTGACCTTGATCTTCTCGTTGTCGTCCTTGCGATCGACCTGAAGCATCTTGAACGCGTGCAAGAAGCCGTCGTTCGAGGATGCGTACAGCATCGACGGGCGCTTGGCGTTCGACTGGGCGGTCGTGAACGCGGTGTAACTCTGGTCGACTAGGAACTGCGACGGGCGACCGGCCACGGCCTTGGGCACCGAGTGATAGAACTCGGAGATCAGGTTGCAATTTTCGCCGCCGGAAGCGCCGGCGGGGCAGCGATTGTAAACAGTGCCGTTGTCGAGGCCGACCAGCCAGTTGAGGTAGCGTTTGGCGCATTGGTCGGCGGTCAGGTCGACGCCCGTGCTGTCGCACATGACGTCGGTCACCACCATCGCTTCGGCGGTGACCTTGGCTACGAAACCTGCCGAAGAAAGCGGCGTCGTGTCCGCCTCGCCCGAGTACGTGCCGACGCCGTCGGCAACCAACGCGGCCAGGTTGGGGCGTATCGAGGCAGCGGATTTGATTGGCTCCACGCCGACGCCGCCGCGCACGCTGAAGATCTTGCGCGCGTTGGGCCCTGCGTAGTTGACGTTGTCGACGAAGCGATCGCCGAGCAACGAAGCTACGCCGACCAGCGTGGGCTTCTTGACGCCACCGTCGTTGATGCACTGGTAGCGGCTACGGTCGAGTTGGCCGATCCACGGCTTGTCGAGCTTGCCCGGCTTGAACGATGCGCTGAAGCGCAGGCTGCGGGCGAACGTCACATCCGACTTCTCGGTGATGAAACCGGAGCCCGTGGCGTTGACGAACGGCGTGCGGGTCGTGGTCTTGAAATTACCACCGATCGCCTGCGACAGCTCGGAGCGCAGCTGGTCGCGGTTGTCGGCGAAGTGCGCGTGAGTCCAATCGGGATCATCGGCGCTGGTCGAAGCGTGCCCACCGGCGGCGGCGATGCGGTTCAGCGCACAGCAGGCCTGGATCGCCTGGTCGTTCGGGTACAACATGCACGTGCTGGTCGGCAGTGCCTCGTTGAAGTCGGCCGGGCCAAACGACGCGCAGCTGCGGGTGGTGGCGCCGACCGTCACGGTCGTCAGCGCGAAGCCGATCACGTAGATCTCGATGCCTTTGGCCTTCAGCTTATCGGCGATGTCCTCGGCCTTATCGTAGGGACATTGGGCGCCCATGCCTTCGCAGTAGGGCCGCAAATCCATGTTCGGCTGGCCATCGGACAAGAGCACGATCGACTGGCGACGGCACTCCTTGGCCGGGTCATTGATTGGCCCAAAGTCGATCGCATTGTTGAGCGGATCTTTGCTCGAGTCACTCAGCATGTAGTCGCGCGCATCGGCAAGCATGCCAGCGATCGGCGTGGCGCCGTACGGGCGCGTCGCCAGCAGGATCTCCTGGATCATCGCGTTGCGGCCCTGGTAGTCGGTGGCGCCGACGGGGTTGCCGAAGCCGACGGCCCGGCCTTCCCAAGGCGGAGCATCGGTGTTGCGCACGCCCACTTCTTGGTCCTGCATCGTCGTGCAGCCGATCGGTTCACCCTGCGCCCACGTGCCGCCGACGTAGTAGCTCCACAGCCCACCCATGTCTTTGGCGGCTCGCGGCTCGGTGTCGAAGGTCATCAAGCCGAAGCGCACGTCGGGCTGGAACGCGTCGAGGATGCCGTCAGTGGATTGTTCGAACGAGCAGCCGAGCCCGGTGTCGTTGTACTTGTGGTAATTGATCGCCGTCGACGGAAATAGCGCGGGATCCGCCGCCAACGTGCCCGGGCCAGCAACGCACTCGCCGCTGACGGGTCGGTTGTACGGGTTCGGGTACAAAAAATCGTACGGGTTGGCAGCGCCGAGCTTGTATTCGTTCTTGAAGGCGGCTGAGTTGCGATCGATGCGCTGGCAATCGTAGTGGCTGATCGAGCCGGTCAGAACCTCGACCAGGTCGATCCATCGGCTGCGTTCACTGCCTTCTGCAGCCGCCGGGCCAGTTGGTGAACCGTCGACGAAATGGCAGGCCGGAAACGTGTTGCTGCTCGTTTTGTAGTCCATCGAGCCGGACGTATCGACCAGCAGCAGCACGTCGGGCGGCGGCGGCGAAACGTCGGCTCCCTGCGCGAATGCGCGCACTGGCGAGAGCGAGAGAGCGAGGAGCGAACCCGTCCCGAGCAAGCCGAGGAGCCACTTCGGACGCGGAGCAGGGTGACGGGGGTGGTGGTGGTTCATGGCTCTAAGTTCCTGGCTCCGGAGGGATGATCACGTGGGCACGCATGACCTTCTTGACCGTCATGCTGGAAACACTGTCGCCGCACGGATCGCTCGTGCTGGTGATTGGGCTGACGATACCGGTGGTCGTTACGGTCACGTCGAACGGCGAGTCGCCGGCCTTGGTGCCGGGGATCGGGATGTTGGTCGGCCGTTTCTCGGTCAGCTCGATCACGACGGAGCCGGTGGTGCCAGCGAGCGGCCCAAAGCTGCCCGTGTCGCCGCTGACCGTGGGCTCGAGCAACGTCTCACCGCCGTGTGAGGTGGTGTTGGCCTCGATCCGCGCCTGGTCGAGCGGGTAGCAGGTAGCACCTTCCAGAATGCCCTTGTTCCCCATGCAGCGGAACGCCGGACTGATCGGGTCATCGGTGGCCCTGCGGCTCATCTCGCTCGAGTAGCGAGTGCCGGTGTCGGCGATCTCGGCCATCGCGGCGGTCGTGCCGAGCTCGGCCAGCGCGTTGGTCTGAGCCGACTGACGGCTATAGCCGACGGCTTGGTCGATCTGCGTCACGTTGCGCACGGCAAAGACGCCGATCGCGGTGATCAAAGTCGTGACCATGACCACCACCACTACGGTCGTTCCGCGCTCGTTCTTACGGCAAAAACGCCGTCCCTGAGGTTCGGTCACCAATTGCTTCCTTCGAAGTTACGCAGCGGAATGTCGCTCTGGAACGTGCGGACCCGGGCGTACGGCGCGCCGCCCGTCGCTCCCAGACCAATCCGGTAATGATCATTGGCGAACGAACCGGCGATTGGTCCCTCGCGATCGGCTTCGCGCGAACGCACGCTGAAGCGCAGGTGTACGCCGCGCAACAGCTGCGTGCTCGCCAACCCTTCGGTGACGTTCAACCCGTCCACGGCCGCTGCCAACGCAGGGTTCGTGGCGTTGGTGGCGCCCCAAGCACTCACCTGCAGGTCGACGGCGTACTCGCCGACGATCTCGCGCGTTGTGTCGATCTCGTCCCCGTCGGCTGTCAGCTCGACCCGCACCAGCTCAGCGCGCTTGGCTTCGGTCGGTACCGGGCCGTCCGTGCCCACCGAAGCTGCGAATAACTTGGCGTAGTTCGTATCGGTCAGCATGGAGCGAATGCTGTAGCGGACGATGTCGATGACGCTGATCGCGTAGTCCTTGCCGAGGTCGTCGATACCGCACTGCACGCCGCCGCTGATCAGCCGCTGCAGTGCCGGCGCTGCAGTAAGGATGAAGAACGCATTGCCCGGTGTGCCATCGACGGAGCTCACCACCGCGTATTGATCCTTGCCGTTGGCACGCAAGCGCACGATGCGACCCACGGTCCCAGCTGCCGCCATGAAGATCGAGTTCATGATCGCGCTGTTGTCCACTCCAACTTTGAAACCGAGCCGTTTTGCAGCTGGCGTATTCAAGTTGAGGTCGACCTGCCACCCCACAGCGGTCTCGGCGATCGCGCTACTGATCAGCACTTCGGACGTGTTCAAGGCGCCGGCGATCACGATCGCATGCGGGTCGATGCCAGCGGTCTTGAGCTCGGTCGCGGCGACAGCTGCCTTGCCGTCTTCGACCACGAGCCCGCGCAATTTAGCCAACCTAGCTGGCCCGCCAACGACCGTATTGCAAAGGTGAGGGTCTCCTTCGATGTTCGGCGTGGACAGGTGGCCGGCGCGCGCCACGTCCGCGGGCAGCCGCTCGAAGCCCGAGAGCCCAGCCAGCGTAGCGTTCGCCACGCGACTCTCACGTAGATAGAAGCGCGACGCGTCGCGCGACAGCGCAAACACGATGATCGTCAGGAACAGGCCGCCGGTCATCGCCACCATCAGCTCGACCAAGGTGAAGCCCGCTGCGGCGCGGTACGGGATGCGCATCGGGCGCTGGAGGCAGAAGCGGGTACGCATCAGATTGACGAATGCTGTCGGATGCCGACGGTTTGGTACACGAAGTGGTAGCGGTCCGTGGCCAAGCCGATGGCCGAGACCGTCGCGGCGGCTTGAGTGACGTCGCAGAACGCCGGCACGGCGACTGGTCCTTCGCTGTCGCGCAGCCAGAACACGCGAATCTCGGCGCGCAACATGCCGTTGCCGCCGACACCCATCGTGGCCGGGTAAAGCCAGGTCATGCGCACGTGCGTGCAGAAGCGAGCTTGCGCCACGTCGCCGTCGGCGAGCGGATTGCCGAGCGCGTCGAAGGCGCCGCCAAACGTGCGCGTACCGATGTACGGGGGCCGCTGCCAGGCGTTCGCGTCGTTCAACCAGCCGCCGGTGAACACGGTGCCGATGCGCCAAGCGGTCGCGTCCATCTCCAGTTGGCCCGCCCAAGCCTGCGCGATGCGCTGCGCCAGAGCGACGTTCTTGGCGTGTGCGTTCGACGTCACGGTGACCTTTTGCATCGAGATGATGCCCAGCACCGCGACGGCAAACAGCGCCAGCGCCATCATCAGCTCGACCAGGGTGTAACCACGGTGACCGGCTTGCCGTCGCCGCGTTTGCAAATCGCTCATAGCCCGAGCCTCGCCATGCCGTTCGGCAGGATCGCTACGGTGCGGACTATGCCTTGGCCGCCGTTCGCCGCCGTGCGCTGCACGTTGAACGTGGTTGCAGCCACCATCGGGTTCGTCAGCTGCGCGAGGCCTGCGGTTGTCGAGACGAAGCTGCGGCCCATCGGCGTAAAGCAAATGTCCAGCTGGCCGGGGCCGCCATCGGCGACCGCGTCGATTTCTGGCAGAAGACTGTAAGTCGATACTGTGCGCGTGAGCGTCGTATCGCTCCAAGTGTTGCTGAGACAGCCGAGCCCCGGTCGATCGGCGCAAGTCACGGTCTCTCCCGGAGTGATGGCCGCCAGAACGCTGCCTTCGATGGACTCGTAGACCGTGAAGGTTGCCGGAGTTCCCGGAGTTCCCGGAGTTCCTGCAGTTCCCGCCTCGTAGTGCACCAAAACCGACGACCCGCGCCCGAGCGCTCGCATGCGGGCGCCGCTGTACAAAAGCGCAATCTGCTGTGCCGTGTCGCGCGCGCGCCGCTCCTTGAACTGCCGGGTCAAAGTCGGGGTCGCCAGCGCGGCGGTGATGCCGATGATCAGTACGACCACCATCAGCTCGATGAGGGTGAAGCCGCGGCTGGCACGCCGGCTGCGAGAAGGAGTGACGGAAGGTTGCAGAAACACGAGAAGCCTGAACGTACAGCAAGGTACGTGCCCGCGACTTCTGTTTCTAGGTAGCTGAAATGACTGGGATTTGTTGCTATGTAGGCCCGTCAGCCACCGCTAAGAAGTGCGGCGCTGTGTAAACGTTGCGGGGTCTGGCTGCCGGCCGGCAAGGCGGAACGCGGCCCGAAAGTGATGCGGTCCAGGCCTCGCCGGACCCGTCTTTTCCCCGCCAGTCGGTCTCGGGCTACAACCGCGGCCATGGTTGGCCGTCGTGTGTTTGCCCTCGCGTGCTGTGGCTGGCTGTCGCTTGGCTGCTCCAAGAAGGAAGAGAAGAGCGAGCGTGGCAGCGCGCCGCCGCCCATCGCTAGCTCGAAGCCCGGCGCGTGCACGAGCGGTGGCGGGAGCGTGTCGGACGCCGTGAGCTCGGCTTACTTTCCGAAGGTCGCCGGCAACTACTGTATCGATCCGAACGGCGACGCGCGGACGTACGGCGAGGCCGCGAAAGGCTCGCTCGAAACCGTCTGCACCGAGCTCTTGGATGGCGAGTGCGAGGTGTACAAGAACTACGGCCTGAAGCGCGTCGTGACGTTGCGCTACGTCGACGGCGCGGGTTCGCCTGGCACGGTCAACGTGACGACCTCGCGATTCGGCAGCGCGGAGGGCGCGTTCGCGTTTTTCACCAAGCGCGTGATCGCCGATGGCGATCCGGTGGATGGCACGCCCAAAGAGCTGCCGGCTGGCGCGCAAGGCGCGCTCGGTACTGGCATCGCGTACGTGTGGCGCGGGGAGCTCGTCGCCGAGCTCAGCTACGCGAACGAGCTCGAGACGCCCGATCAGATCAAAGCCACGAGCGCCAAGGTGCTGCCAGAGTTGGCGCGCCAAATCGGTGAGCACTTGCCGGGCGACGTGAATCCATTGCCGGCGGTGCGGCTGCTGCCGACCGAGCGCCGGGTGCCGATGGGTATCGCCTACGCACACCGCGATGCGCTCGGGATCGCGGGCGTTGGCGCGGGCGCCGTCGGCTTCTACCAGGACGGCAACGACCGCTACCGCGTCGTTGGCCTGGCGCGCGCCGACGACGACTCGGCCAAGGACGTACTCGGCACGCTGAAGAAGCTGCCCGGAGCCAAAGTGCAAAAAGACCTAGGCTTCGACGCGGTGGCTTTTGCCACACGCGAGGCGGAGGGCGCGCCGCAAGCCGAATGGCTCGCCGGCCGTTCGGGCGGCAACGTGATCATCGTCGGGGATGAGCCGCTCAAGCTCAAAGCCGGCGCCGACGCGGCGCATCTGCCGGCCGACAAGCGTTTGACGCTGCTCAAAGCCGCCCTCAACCCCAAGCCCCCGCCAAGCCGTAGGTAGCCAGGGCGAGCACGAGCAGCGAAACAACAGGAAGGCGGAAGGAAGGCGGGAAGGCGGGAAGGATCCGAGCGAGATTTTTGGGTAGGTGTTAGGGATGCCCTCGGCGCTACCCGAGCTCGGAGGCTGCATCTCTCCTGCTCGAACAATCGAAATCTTCCCGTCTTCCCGCCTTCCTGTTCTCTCGCTCGTGTGGTTGGCGCGGGGTGGCGGGAGCGACTAGAACTGTGAGTCGTGGACTTCGAGCTAAGCGAGCATCACGCCCTTCTCCGTAGCAGTCTTCGGCAGTTTTTCCGGGAGCGCGTCGCACCCCATGCGCGTGAGTGGGACGAGGCCGAGCACTTTCCGAGCGAGATCATCCCGGAGCTAGCGGAGCTGGGGCTGCTCGGCATCAAGATCCCGGAGGCGTACGGCGGCGCGGGGCTCGACATGTCGTCCTACGCGATCGCGGTCGAGGAAGCGGCGCGCGTCGACGGCTCGCTGGCGTTGACGATCGCCAGCCACAACGGTCTCGGCACCGGACACATCTTGGCGTTCGGCACCGAAGCGCAGAAGCAGAAGTACCTGACGCGCGCCTGCACCGGCGAATGGCTGGCGGCTTGGGCGCTGACTGATCCCAGCTCGGGCTCGGACGCGGCGGGCATGCTCACCAAAGCCGTGCGCGACGGCGATGACTGGATCATCAACGGCAGCAAGATGTTCATCACGCAGGGCTCGGTCGCCGGCTTCTGCGTGGTGCTAGCGCGCACCAATTTCGAAACCTCGCCGCAGCGCGGGATCACGGCGTTCATCGTCGAGACGAAGACGCCCGGTTACTCGGCAGGCAAGAAGCTGAAGAAGCTTGGCTGCCGCTCCAGCGACACAGCCGAGATCTTGCTCGAGCAGGTGCGGGTGCCGGACAGCGCGCGCCTGGGCGAGGTCGATCAAGGCTTTCTCGACACGATGCGCATTCTGGATGGGGGTCGCGTCTCGATCGCCGCGATGGCGCTTGGGCTGGGCCGTGGCGCGCTGGAAATGGCGTTGACCTATGCCAAGCAGCGCGAGGCGTTCGGCAAGCCGATCGCCGAATTTCAAGCCATCCAGTGGATGCTGGCTGACGCGCAGACCGAGCTCGACGCTGCCGAGCTGTTGGTGCGACGTGCGGCGTGGCTGGCCGACAACGGCCGGCGCTTCACGGCCGAAGCCTCGATGGCGAAGCTATTCGCGAGCGAAGTGGCGACGCGCGTCTGCAACAACTCGCTGCAGATCCATGGTGGCTACGGCTACACGCGCGAGTTTGATATCGAGCGCCACCTGCGCGACGCCAAGCTCTGCGAGATCGGCGAAGGCACCAGCCAAGTCCAACGCATGGTCATCTCCAAGCACCTACTGCGCGGCTGATCGAGCACGAGCACAGGACAACAGGAAGGCGGGGAGGCGGGAAGGAAGCGAGAAAAGGATTTTTCGGGTGCGCGACCAGACGCGCTGACCTTCCTCTGTCACTCGACAAGGCTATCGAGTTGCCTGCTCGAACAAAAGAAAACTTCCCGCCTTCCCGTCTTCCTGTTGATTCCGCTCGCTCGTTACTCCGTGCGTTGAATGACGTGGAAGCCGAACGGAGTTTCGACGATGTCGGACACTTCGCCGGGGGCCAGCTTGAACGCGGCTTTTTCGAACGCCGGCACCATCATGCCGTGACCGAACTTGCCGAGTGAACCGCCGCGCTCGCCAGCGCCGGGCTCATCCGAAAACTCTTTCACCAGAGCTTCGAAGTCTTCGCCGGCTTTGGCGCGCTTCAGCGCTTCGGTGACCCGCGTCTGCGCTTCGGCCTTGCTGCGCGTCACGCTGGGCGAGGCGCGTAGCGCGCCTTGATAAGCGACCAGCAAGTGGCGAGCGGCGATCTCCGCGGGCTGGCCGGCTTGCTCGCTGGGGGTTTCGGCCGACGCTTCGCCTGGTTTTGTGACGGAGCTGCCGCTGGCGAGCGGGGACGTGGCGACGCGCGGCGGCTCGCCCGGGCCTTCGAACGTCGTCATGACGCATCCGGAAAGAGCGACGCTGGCGACGAACGAAGCGCTGAGCTTGGTTGGCTTCACGGGTGCGGGTTCGCCTTGGCGGGGGCCGCCTTCAGGACAGACGCTGCGGGCTCGGGAGCCTTCTGCTCCTCTTCGGATGCCGCCTCGGAACCGCCACCGATCAGCCCGAGGCCAACCAAGATGCTGACGCTGACGAGCGCCGCGAGCACGGCGTACGGCGCCCAATCCGGGAGCCAATCGCTGGCCGCTGCGGGCGCGGTCGGCGGGGGCGCGGGCTGCGCGTGGGCTTCCTCTTCCTCGTCGTCGTCCTCGTCGTCCTCATCGTCGTCGGCTTCGGACGGCGAGGTTTCTGCTTCTTCCTCGTCGTCGTCCTCATCGTCCTCATCGTCGTCGGCTTCTGCAGCGACGGGGGCGGCGGCTTTCATCTCTGGCGGCGTCGAGGCTTCAGCGGCCTTCGGCGCGACGCTGATCGGCGCGGCGGCGGCCTTCGGCGCGACGCTGATCGGCGCGGCGGCGGCCTTCGGCGCGACGCTGGTTGGCGCGCCGACGGAGCCGGCCGCAGGGGGCGGCGCCGGTTGCGGCTTCAAGCTTTCCGGGATGTCTCGGATCAGCGTTTGATCGTCGTCACCCCACTCCTGATCGATCTCATCGGTCGGGGGCGGGGGCTCAGAAACAATCCTCTTCTTGTCTTCGTCGGTCATGAATCGATCTCCCTCAGGCCACTTCCGCCCAGGCTGACGTCAGGACGGCATCTGGCCGACCAACGACGCTGGTTTGCAGCACGTAGCGTCCACCGCCCACGTCGAAGCCCTGGGTGGACAGCACGTCGCCGGGCCAAACCGGTTTGCGAAACTGCACGCTCAAGGCTTTCAGCCGAGCCGGATCGCCGCCGCACGCGTGCTTCAGGACCGCGCGCCCGACGAAGCCGTACGTGCAGAGTCCGTGCAGAATGGGCCCCTGCTCGAAGCCGGCTGCGAGCGCGAACGCTGGGTCGGCGTGCAGGGGATTCAAGTCACCGGTGAGCCGATACAGCAGCGCCTGCTCGGCCCGCGTCGCTTGCTCGGCGGTGAACGTCGGCGTTTCGCTCTGGCCTTCGCCAAGCTTGGGCGCTTCGTTCTTGGGCGGCCGCGGGCCGGCGAAGCCACCGGCGTCACGAATCAAGAGCTGCCAGTCGGTGTCGAAGCAGGGCTCGCCGTTGAGCGTGGTGCGCGTGCTCAGCACCACCTGGGCGAGCTTCTTCATGTCGTAGATGCCCTCAATCTTGGCGGTAGTGACCAAGGTGCCCTCGGGCGGAAGCGGACGGTGCAGGCGCAGCGTCTGCCCGCCGTGCACCAGGCGCGTCATGTCGCACTGCGTTTTGGCGAACAGCTGACTGACCGGCACATACGCCGGGATCACCGCGAACGTTGGCAGGACGCGCGGGCCGCGACCTTCGTACAAGTAGTCCAGCTCTTCAGGCGTCGCGCCAACCGCGAGCGCGTAAAGCGCGACCGTTTTCCAGTCGTAGCTGAAGCTGACTGGTTCCGTCTCGAAGCCGACTGTGGAAGTATCCAGGCCCATACGCAGGTCCTTTTGGGGCGCGCCACCGTTAACGCGCCCCCCGCTCCCGCGTCAATCGCCATGGCCCCTTTGCACCTGCCGCCGAGCCTGCTCGAAGCTTTGACCGCTGCGTTCGCGGCCAATGGCGTGGACCCGCGGGCCTGGGCGCTGGGTTTTGCTCGGGCAACGCCGGCGGTAACGCTGGTGCCAGCGTTCGGACTCTCGGCCGTACCGCCGCAGACGCGGCTGAGCTTGGGGTTGGCGCTGGGGCTTTGCATCGCGCCGGCGCTGTCCGGCGAGGTGAGTCAGGGCGGGCTGTTCGTGGTCGCGCTCGGACGCGAAGCGCTGGTCGGACTGCCGGTGGCGCTGCTCGCATCGTTGTCAATTTACGTGGCGGCGGCGGCCGGCGGCCTCGTGGATGATCTGCGCGGCGGTCGCGAGAACGTGACGTTGCCCGTGCTGCCCGAGGAGTTACCTCCAGCCGCAGCACTGTTCGCGCTGCTGGCGTCGATCGCGTTTTTGGAAACGGGCGGTGCCGCTCGCGTCGCGGGCGCGCTGTCTGCGCCGCTGTTGTCGTCGCGTTTTTCGTGGCCGGCGGTGGTGCAAGCGTTTGCCGGTTCGGTCGACCTGGCGTTCGCGATCGCTGCGCCGCTCGCGGTCGCCAGCGTGGTGCTGGAAGCTGCCAGCGCGCTGATCGCGCGCGCTGCCTCACCGGCCTTCATTGGCCCAGTCTTGGCTCCGCTCAAATCGCTCGCGATGCTCGGGATTTTGGCGCTCGTTTTCGAGCGGATCTCCGAGTTGCTCGTGGTGTTGGCGCGCGCCTACTAGCTCACAAGCCGATCCGGTACGCCACGTTCAGACCGAGCGAGAACACCGAGTTCCGACCCGCGACCGACGCGTTATCTTTCAGCGGATCGGTGGCTGGAATTTGGGGCAAGAACCAGTTTCCGTAGCGAAACGTGCCGCCGAGACTCCAATGTTGCGACAGTCGGTAGGCACCGCCCAAGGCGACCCCTAGCGCGCCGCCTTCCGTTCGAATCGTCACGCCGGAAGGGCCGATCAGCGGCTTGTCGTAGGCGTCGACGACCTGAAAGCGATCGCTCAGCACCACGAGGCCTCCGGTAACGCCGACCCAAAATTCGGAGCTTTCGGCGACGTAGGGGTAGTAGCGCAAGATGCCTTCGAGCGTGAGGTACTTGCGGCTGTGATTGCGTTCGATGCCGACCGGATCGCTGCGCGGTGCATCGGTCGTCGGAATCAACCCAAGCAGCAACCCGGCTCCGAACGCCCAACGAATATTTGGCCGATAGAGCTGCCAGCCGTCGAGCTCGAAGCTGGTGTCGCCGGCCTTGCAGGCGTTTTGGCTGCACACGTTGGCGCCCGGCAGAGTCAGCCAACCGAAGCCGGCTTCGGCGATGCCGGTCGGGCGGTTCAGCGCGTGAAAACCGCTGATCACGCGCGGCTCGGTCTCCGGATCCATCGGCGGGGTCGCAGCGGGCGTGGCACCGCTCGCGTGGGCAGAGACTGCGCACACGAGGACAGCCGAGAGCCACGTTGCGCGTCGCGCGACCTTCACGGTAGCTCCCCAATCAGGCGCGCGGTGATGTTGGTATCTTGGCGACCCGCAAACATGCACGCGCTAAGCTCCGCGCCCAATGCGCGCGCGTTCGGCGCGCGATCCAACGGATCTTTGGCCAGGTTTCGGGCGACTAGCTCAGCCAGCGTGGCGGGCGCGTCTCGACCCGAGCCGAGCGAACGCAGATCAGGCGGCGCCGCGCTGACTTGCTGCACCAGAATCGCGACCGCGCTCGGACCGTCGAACGGCGTGCGACCAGTGATGCATTGAAAGAGCAGGGTGGCGATCGCGTACACGTCGCCCTCCGGGCCCACGCTGGCACCCTGAGCGCCCTCCGGAGCGATGTAGCGCGCAGTGCCCAGCACGGCGCCGTCTCGCGTCGCAAAGTCGGGGTCGCGGCCGGCGCGAGCCATGCCAAAATCGAGCAGCTTCACGAAGTCGCTGTCGGCCCCACGCCGCACCAGCATCACGTTGTCGGGCTTCAAGTCGCGGTGCACGATTCCGCGCGAATGCGCCTCGCCGAGCGCGTCGCAAAGCTGCAGGGCGACGTGCACCGAGCGCACGAGCCCGAGCGCGCCATGGTTGGCAAGCAACGCCGAGCTCAGCGACATGCCGTCGAGGTACTCGAGCACGATGAAGGGCTCGCCGCCCGGCTGCTCAACGGTGGCATCGACACTGCCCATCATCAACACCTCGGCCAGGTTGGGGTGGCGCAGCTGCGCGCCGATGGTAGCCTCGCGCCGTAGTCGAGCCGTGGCGCTCTCGTCGCGCAGTAGCTCGCGATGCAAGATCTTCAGCGCCACCGGTCGCTCGAGCCCGAGCTGCTGCGCCAGGTAGACGCGCGCCATCGAGCCTTTGCCGAGCAGGCGCTCGACCATGAACTGTCCCGCGATGACGCGACCGAGGTAAGTATCGGCGACCAAATTTTCGTGGCTAGGCCCGGTCGGTGTGCCGTCTTTCGGGCAGAACAGAACAGCGGCAGCATAGCGCTCTCCACAGCTTACGCAGCGGCGGGCTTGCCCGCCATGGCCTGTCATGAAAGCCCGAAGTTAGCATCGCCAAAGCCCTATTGGTCATGTACGCTGCGCCGCCTTCATGACGGACGAAAACCCCAGCAATTCTCCACCCGGCGAGCCGCGTTTGGCTCCCCGTCCGGAGGGAGCTGCTGGCGGGTACCAAGTCGTCCTGCCGACGTTCGAGGGTCCGCTCGACCTGTTGCTCCACCTGATTGAGCAGCACGAGCTGGACATCCGCGACATCCCGATCTCGTTCGTCGCGCAGAAGTACGTCGAATACATCGTGATGATGGAGGAGCTGAACATCGACGTCGCGAGCGAGTACCTCGTGATGGCGGCGACGCTCACTCACATCAAGTCGAAGATGCTGCTGCCGGTGCCGCCGGCCGATCAAGACGACGACGATGAGCTTGGTCTCGACCCGCGCGCCGAGCTGGTGCGGCGCTTGCTCGAGTACCAGAAGTACAAGCGCGCGGCCGAGCAGCTGGGTGGTGGCGACGTGCTCGGGCGCGACGTGTTCGTGCGCGGCTTGCCGGCGCCTGCCGTGGAGGGGCCTGCGCCGTTGGCTGGCCTCAGCCTGTTCAAGTTGCTCGACGCGTTTCAGAGCGTGCTGTCGCGCGCGACGACGAAGGTCGATCATCAGATCGATTTCGAGCGGTTTTCGATCACCGACCGCATCAACCAACTCGTCGACTTGCTGCAGCTACACAAGAAGCTCAGCTTCGAGCAGCTGTTCGAAGGGGCGACGTCACGCGGCGAACTGATCGTCACGTTCCTGGCCCTGCTCGAAATGACGCGCCTGCGCATGACACGGCTCGAGCAAGATGGCCCGCTCGAGGAGATTCGCATCGAGCTTTCGCTGGTGGACGCCGGCATCATGGAAGAGGCCGCACTGTCCGCCGAAGCCAGCTTTAGCTCCAAATTGGCCGACGACGAGCTGAGCGCCGAAGACGACTTGGACGCCGACGAAGAAAACGCGCTCGCCACCCGCGGTGGCGAAGTGACCGCCCCGGACAGCTTAGGGGACGCAGAGCCCGAGCCGACGGACCTAGATCACAACGAGCAAGACGAGCCGTAGGCTCCCAGTAACGATCGAACATGGCAGCGAAGAAGCGACCCCAGCCTCAGGCCTCCGCGCCCCGCGGCAAGATCAAGCCCCAACCGTCGAAGGCAGCCAAGCCCGCGGAGACGGCAGCCAAGCCCGCGAAGACGGCAGCTAAGCCTGCGAAGGCAGCAGCCAAGCCCGCAAAGGCAGCAGCCAAGCCCGCAAAGGCGGCAGCCAAGCCTGCGCAAGCAACGAAGGCGGTCAAGGCAACTGCGAAGCCCGCTACGGCCGTGAAGGCCAAGACCAAAGCCAAGCTCGCGAAGGCAGCAGCTAAGCCCGCGAAGGCAGCAGCTAAGCCCGCGAAGCCAGCAGCTAAGCCCGCGAAGCCAGCAGCCAAGTCCAAGTCAGCGAAGGCCGCGAAGGCGACGCCCGCCCAGCAGCAGAAGCAAGCCGACGCTAAAGCCAAGGCTGAAGCAAAGAAGCTGAAGCAGGCCGAAGCGAAGGCCAAAGCCGCCGCCAAGAAGCAAAAGCAGGCCGAAGCCAAAGCCAAGTCTAAGGCTGCGAAAAAGGCCAAAGCTGAAGCCAAAAAGCAGAAAAAGGCCGAAGCCAAAGCCAAGGCGGCCGCCAAGAAGCTCGCTGACGCCGATGCGAAAGCCAAAGCCAAAGCCAAAGCGCAAGCCAAGGCCGAAGCCAAGGCAAAGGCGGACACACTCCTGCGCGAGAAGACCGAGGCGCGCGACAAGCTCAGGGCCGAGCGCGACGAGAAGGCGCGCGCCGAAGCCGAGCTCAAAGCGCTTGCACGCGCCGAAGCCGCTGCGAAGACGAAAGCGAAGTCCGACGGCAAGGTGCAAGAGCGAGCCGCAGCCGAAGCGCGCCGCGTCGAGAAGGACCGTGAACGGATCGCGCTGGCGCGCGCGCGCCGTGCGGGGCCGAGCGACGACGCCGAGCCTGCCGCAGCGCCGGACGAATCCGCAGCAGTTGAGTCGGGCTGGGATGCCTCGACCGACATTCCGAGCGAGGAAGGTGCTTCGCTGATGGGCGAAGGCGAGCCGACTGGCGCCGAGCTTCAGACTCCCGACACGACTCAGTACTTGAAGAGCTTAGTCGAAGCGCTGGTATTCGTCTCCGACCGCCCGCTCGAGATCAAAGAGCTCGCGCGGGCAGCAAAGGTCGATCGCAAGCGCGCTCAAGAGCTAGTGGAAGAGCTGCAGCGCGACTACGCCGGCCGCGGAATTCGCCTCGACGAGGTCGCGGCTGGCTACGCGTTCCGGACGAATCCGGAATACGGCGAATACGTGCGCGGCTACCTGTCGACGAAGCCGGTGCGCCTTTCGCGCGCGCAGCTCGAGACGCTGGCGATTGTCGCGTACCGCCAGCCGATCACGCGGCCCGAGATTGACGATATTCGCGGCGTGGATTCAGGACCCGTGCTCAAGGGCCTGCTCGATCGCGACTTGATTCGGATCCTCGGTAAGAAGGACGAAGCAGGCCGGCCGATGCTGTACGGCACCACGCCGAGCTTCATGGAAGTGTTCAGCCTGAAGTCGCTGCGCGATCTGCCCACGCTGAAGGAATTCACGGAGCTGAGCGACGAATCGCGCGAGACCTTCGAGACCGAGATCGGCGAGACGGCACCGGAGGGCCCGATCGAGCTGCCGGGTGAAGAGGGTGGGGGCGAAAGCGGCGGCGAGAGCGAAGGGGAAAGCGTCGAACAGGGGGTAGCCGTGGCCGACGAGGGCGCGGGCGAGAAGGCGGAGGAGGGCGAATCCGCCGACGAGGACGCTGACGAGTCGGACGAAGACGACGACGAAGACGACGAAGACGACGACGACGACGACGAAGATTACGACGACGACGACGACGAAGACGACGAAGACGAAGACGACGACGAAGAGCCTTCTGAGAAGAAGGAGGACGATGAGCCTTCTGAGAAGAAGAAGGACGACTCAACCGAGCGTGACGCCGACGCTGACGAGGCGGATGACGACGATGACGACGATGACGATGACGATGACGATGACGATGACGATGACGACGAGTAGCTAGTCGCCCCCGTCACGACTCAATCCTCACCACGCACTACTTCTTCTTCTCGTCGAACTGCTCCGCGAGCTTGCTCACCTGGTCGTACAAGGCCGGGTGGAGCAGCAGCTTTTTCACGATCGTCCAGAACGCCGGATCCGAGACGCGATCTGTCGGGGCGACGGCATTGCCCTTCGCCGTCTTCAACACCGCGCTTGGACCCTTCTCGCGCAGCGCCTTCATCTGCTCGACATAGCGCTTGGTCGGATACAACTGGCCGCCCTCCCAGGCCAACACTTCCTTTTGCTCGATGCCGAGCGTGGTCGCGAGATCGCGAGCCGTGCAACCGAGCTCTTTTCGCAGCGCTTTGATGTCGTCCGGCGTCACCGGCCGATGAATACCATTTTTCGCAACCGCGCCGCGGCCTGGCCGATGGGGCTCACGCATGCGACCGATCACGTGGGCAGTTCTAATCGTGGCGTCGGCGGGGTGGGGCTGCTCGGGCCCGTCGCTTGACCTGCCGGACGGCGGCCACGCCAGCATCGCGGTGGATTTTGAACCCGCGCTGGGCGAGGCGTCCGTCCCGCTGGTGTTCCGTGCCCGCGTACGCCGGGCGCCGCCGTCCGGCGCTCCGTGGCTGTTTCGCGGCGAGCTATCGGACTACTACGTGCGCGCGCTCAAGCGCGGCGAGGTGCCGACCGCGCTCGCCGACCGCTCAGTCCCGCTGCGCTTCTGGCGTGACGGCGCCGACTGTTGGCTGCAGCCGCTCGATTGGCTGGAACCCGACGTGACCTACTCGCTGGCTTTCACGGGCCGAGGCGCGCTGCGTGTCGTGCGTGCGCAAACGGCCGGCGAGCCACGCGCCCGGCGGCTGTTTCCTCCGGCTGGCAGCCGCAAATACCAGGCTGCGGTGGTTTGTGACGCCACCGACTCGAGTCCGCTCGAAGCGCTCACGCTCGAGCCCGGTGGCATCTCGCTCACGGCAGCGTCGGGGATGGCTGGTCTGCTTGTCCCAGGTTGCGTCACGCTCGTGGCAGCGCGGGAGCTGATCGAGCCGGTGGTGGCGCCGCCGTCGTTCCGCGGGGCGTTGCTCGAACCGTCGCCGTGGTTGCCGCGGGTGTCGCACGCTGTTGCCGGAGCGACGGGCGCGTGCGCGGCAGGCGCGCCGTTCCACGGCGCGTGCTTGGAAGTGCTCGACGATCGGTTGCGCATCACGCCCGCCACCGATGATCTGCTTTTTTCGCTGAAAGAGCCGCAAAGCGCGGTGGTTGCCGCGCGTGCTGGGACGCGCAGCCTGCTGCTCGGGCAGCTTTTGCCCGACGCTCCCTTCGTGCTGAGCGGCAGCGTCTTGTCGAGCCTGGGCGAGGTCGAGGCATTTCGGACCACGCTCACGACCGCCACGGCGCGACGGCACGTCGTGTTGAACGAAGTGCTGGCCAATCCCGTCGGCTCTGAACCTGACGGAGAATGGATCGAGCTGCTCAATGATTCCGCGCGCGCGGCGTCACTCGCGGGGCTGTGGCTCGAAGATGCAGGCGGTCACGTCCAGTTGCCGATCGAAGAGTTGGCGCCCGGCGAGCTAGCGCTGCTGGTCAGCGACGGCTTTCGCGCTTCAGGCTTGGACGTAGCGGTTCCTGACGGCGCACGCCTGCTACGGGTGCCGAGCCTCGGCGCGCGCGGGCTTTCGAACAGCGGGGAAGGCTTGCTATTGGTCGGGCGCGAGGGTGTGCTGTCGCGTTTTCCGCTTTTTAGCGCCGTGCACGCGGGCAAAAGCATCGCGCGTCGGTCGCCGGACGCAGCCGACGACGATCCGTCGGCGTTTGCCGAGCACGGCGGTCTGGGGGCGTCTCCGGCAGCGCCCAACTCGTTCGACGATTGAGTCGCGGGAGCTACGTGCCAGAGATGGTCATGCTCGAGACGCGCAGCGTCGGCGAAGCCGTCGACGTTTTTAGCTCGAGGTCATCGCCGACGGCGTCGATCGCTTTGAGCATCGCGTCGAGCGTCGACGAGATGGTGATCTCGCTGACCGGGAACGAGAGCTCGCCGTTCTCGATCCAGAAGCCGGCCGCGCCGCGCGAAAAATCACCGGTGATCGGATTGAAGCCGAAGCCCATCAGCTCGGTCACGTACAGGCCGCGTGCGGTCGTCTTGACGATCTCGGCTGCCGGAGTGGTGCCCGCCGCCAAAATGAAGTTGGTGGTGGAGGCGCCGATCGACCCGCCGCTCCGGCCAGCAGAGGCGGTCGACTCGCGCCCCAACTTGCGGGCGCTGTAACAGTCGAGCAAAAAGCCCTTCAAGGTGCCGCGCTCGACGATCACGTTCCTACGCGAGCGCAAGCCCTCGCCGTCGAACGGTCGCGACCCCGGTCCACGCAGGATCAGCGGGTCGTCGACGATGTTGACCAACGCGCTTGCGACCTCGGTGCCTTCGCGTTCGAGCAAATAGCTGGATTTACGCCACAGCGCGCCGCCGACGATGCAGCCCGCCAAGCTGCCGACCAGTGAGCGGGCCACGTCCGGATCGAAGACGATCGGCGCTTCGGTGGTTGGGATCTTGCGCGCGCCCAGCTTGCGCAACGTGCGGCGGGCTGCCTCTTGGCCGATGAATTGGGCCGATTCGAGATCTTGGTGACGGCGCGTCGCGGAGTAGTAGTGACCGCGGCGTTTCTTGCCGCCTTCGTCTTCCACCACCGGCGCGACCGACAGCGCCGCGTACGAGCCGCGCACGGCACCTTGAAAACCGGAGGACAGCACCAGCGCGCTGGCACCACTCGTGCGCGAGTACGTTGCACCTTCGCTCAACGTGATGCGTGGGTCGGCGTCGAACGCGGCTTGCTCTGCGATGCGCGCTTGCTCGATCGCGCGCTCGGCGTCGATCGCGTCGATGCTGGCGTCGAACAAGTCGAGATCAGGGTAGGGCGGCTTGGACAGTAGCTCGTCGGGCGCGGGACCTGCGAACGGATCAGGTTCGGACAGCGCACACAGCTCGAGCGCGTCGGCGACGCAGCGTTCGATGCCGCGCGGCGTGAGATCACTCGTCGCGGTGGTGGCGACTCGCCCGCCACGGATCACCCGCAGCGAGACGCCGTGGTGGCCGGCCTCTTCGACGAGCTCGGTCTTGCCGACGCGCACTTTGGCTGAGAGTTCCCAACCGGTGCGGGCGCTGGCTTCGGCGACGTCGGCGCCCAGTTTGCGCGCGCGGGCGACCAGATCAGCTGCGAGCTCGAGGAGTCGGGGAGTCGGATCGAGGGTGGGGTCGGCCATTCAAGCTTTCGTCAGTCCAAGCGACGCAGGTTCCATACCGCGAAACCGAGCCCCGCGGTGAGCCAGAACCCGAGCAGCAGCACAGCATAGCCGAGCGAGCTACCGGCTAGCGGCTGCGTCCCAAAGTCGC
Organism: Polyangiales bacterium; assembly: GCA_038252755.1. Classification (GTDB taxonomy): domain Bacteria; phylum Myxococcota_A; class Polyangia; order Polyangiales; family Polyangiaceae; genus PMG-095. The sequence goes on from JBBSAB010000002.1 coordinate 69,914, forward strand.
CGTGAAACTGCGCGTAGGTGCCCTGGACGGCGAAGCGTCGCAGGCCGAGCATCAGCGCGCCCAGCGTGAGCACCACCCCGCCGGACAGCACCCGGAGCAGGCTCGCCTCGTCGGAGCCTCGCTCCAGCAAGAGTCGGCCGAGCAAGAAGCCGCCGGGCACGCTGGCCAGCTCCAGCAGTAAGAGCGTCGATGGGAGCGCCGCTGAGGCCTGCGCCGTGTCGAGCAAATAGGCCAAGCACCAGTCGGGCTCGAACGCCAAAAAGTAGGCTGAGGTCGGCGCGAACACCAACAAGCCGAACAACGTCGCGATCGCCAGCCCACGGCTACCCAGCTCGCCGGTCGTGACGCGCCGCAGCTCACGCCGTGCCAGCCACGCAAAGGCGACGCCCAGGCAGAGCCCGAACGGGAGCGCGATCAGCACCGGCATCGGCGGCAGCAGAGCACGAAGCCGAGGACGAGGAAATATGTGGTGAGCCCTTGGCGAGGCGCCTGTGCCACGATACTACCGAGACTCATGGACAGGTCCCGCCTTGCCCAGCTGCTGGAGGCCGTTAGCGCGCGGCAGCTAGACGTGCCGACGGCGCTCGCGGAGCTTGCGCAGCTGCCATTCAGTGATCTGTCGTACGCGCGCGTCGACCATCACCGGGCGCTGCGCCAGGGCATGGCGGAGGTAATTTTTGCGCCGGGCAAAACGGCCGAGCAAATTGCTGGTGTCGCCGCGCGGTTGATCGCCGCCGGGCAAGACGTGCTGGTGACGCGGCTCGAGGCGTCGGTGTTCATCGAGGTCGCAGCGCGCGTGCCTGAGCTGACGTATCGTGACGCTGCTAGGACAGCATCGTTTCAGGTCGCGCCGCGTGACCTGACGCGCGAGTCGCGCGTGGCGATCGTGACGGCTGGCACCAGTGACGTACCGGTGGCTGAAGAGGCGATCGAAACCTTGCGCATGGCGGGCATCGGCTGCCGGCGTTTCTTCGACGTCGGCGTGGCCGGACTCCACCGGCTACTGGCCGTGATGCCAGAGCTGACGCAGGCCGAAGCGCTGATCGTGATCGCCGGGATGGAGGGCGCGCTGCCCAGCGTCGTTGGCGGCTTGGTGGCGGCGCCGGTGATCGCGGTGCCGACGTCGGTCGGCTACGGCACGGCGCTTGGCGGCTTCACGGCGATGATGGGCATGCTCACGAGCTGCGCGTCGGGCGTCACGGTCGTCAACATCGACAACGGTTTTGGCGCGGCGATGGCCGTCATGCGCCAGCTGAAGACGGAGCGCGCTTGACCGAATCGTCGGGCGACGCGAAAAAGCCGCGCTTCCTCGGGATTACACGGCCCGCAGGGCGCAGTCACACGCACCAGCATGGTCACGGCGAAGGCCAGCACACTCACGCCGACGCTCGTGCGGGCGACGCGCTGAAGTTCGGCAGCCCGCGCCTGCCGTACGGCGCTGGCCTGGGCAAGGTCGTCTACTTTGACTGCTTCAGCGGTGTCGCCGGCGACATGACGGTCGCGGCGCTGGTCGATCTCGGCGTCCCGTTCGAGATCGTACGCGACGCCATCCAGTCGATCGGCATCGGTGGCGTCAACGTCGAAATGCGCCCGGCCGCGACCGGAGTGATCGGTGGCGTACGCTTCGCGGTCGAGCAACACGGCCAACACCCTGAGCGAAGCTACGCTGAGATCGTTCAGCTTCTGGCCGATGCGGCGCTGGACGACGACACGCGGCGGCGTGCGCAGAGCATCTTTCGCCGGCTGGCCGAAGCGGAAGCCTTCGTGCATCGCAGCAGCGTCGACGGGGTGACCTTCCACGAGGTGGGCGCCGTCGATGCGATCGCTGACGTCGTGGGCGCCGCCGCTGCGCTGGCCTATTTGCAGGCTGATCTAGTGTGTGCACCGTTGCCGATGGGTCACGGTACCGTCGTCTGCCGACACGGCATCCTGCCGCTTCCAGCGCCCGCGACGGTGGCGTGCTTGCGCGGCGTCCCCACCTACGACGCCGGCATCGAAGCTGAGCTCGTGACCCCGACCGGTGCGGCGATCGTGGCCTCTCAGGCCGTGCGTTTCGAGCGTTGGCCCAGCCTCACGCCACTGGCGATTGGTTGGGGCGCCGGGACGCGGCAACTTCCCGATCGTTTGAACGCACTCCGCGCCGTGCTCGGTACGCCACTCGCGCTCGAAGCTCGAGACGACGTTGCCACTCACTACGTGCTCGAAGCCAACGTCGACGACATGACCGGCGAGCTCTCCGGTCACGCCATCTCCAAGCTGCTCGAAGCCGGCGCCCTCGACGCGTGGGCGGTGCCGATCACGATGAAGAAAGGTCGGCCTGGCCTGCTCCTCTCCGCGCTCGCCAACGCCGCATCTCTCTCCGTGCTCGAAACCGTCCTGCTCCGTGAAACCAGCAGCATTGGCCTGCGTCGCTACGGCGTCGCGCGCACCGAGCGCCCGCGCGAAACCATCGAAGTCGAAACCGAGTTCGGAAAAATCCCCGTCAAGATCGCCCGCGGCCCGTACGGCCCCCCGCAGCTCAAACCCGAATTTGACGCCTGCGCGCTCGCTGCCCAAACCCACTCCGTCCCCGTTCGCACCGTCCTCGCCGCCGCCCTCGCCGCCGCCCTTGCGGATTCAAAACCCGCCCCGACCTAGCCGGACGCCCGTTAGTCCGGACGTTCGAGTTTTTGGCCGGCGGCTTCCCAGCCGAGGACGCCGCCTTCGAGGAATGCGACGGGCAGGCCCTGTTCGGCGAGCTTGGCGGCGAGGTCTTTGGTGCGGTCGCCGGAGCGGCAGTAGAGGACCGGCGTCGCGGGCAGCATGTGCAGCTCAGCCAGGCGCGCTTCGATTTCTTCGAAAGGGAGGTTGATGGCGGTGGGCAGGTGCGCGCGGTTGAAAACCGGTGCGTCTCGGGTATCGACCACGCTGACGCTACCGGCCTTGAGCAGCTGAACCAGCTCGTCGGGACGAATCGCGCCTTCGGCTCGCGGCAGGTACGGCTCAAGCAGGCCGCGCAGCTCGGCTTTGCGCATCGCGCCCACCTTGCCGCCAACCGGGCGCCCACCGTGAAACACGACGAAGGTCGGCACCGACTGCACGCCCATCTGCCGGGGGATGTTCGGTGACTTGTCGATGTCGAGCATGACGACCTTGGCTTTGCCCTCCAGCTCGTGCGCGAGTGCTTGGAGGTCGGGCGCCATCTGCTTGCAGGGCCCGCACCACTCGGCCGAAAACTCGAGCAAGACCGGCAGCTCGCTCATCAGCACTTCTTGTTCGAAGTTGCGCTCGTTGACGACGGGAAGGGAAGCCATGTTGGGAGGGGCTAATATTGTCATTTCCGTGCGAGCCGCAAGCCGTAGTGGTCGCCCAGCCGATGCAGCGCCCAGGTCAGCGATACGACCGCGAAAATCGCCACGGCTGAGCTGGCGAGGCTGGTCTGGGGCTCAGCCACCAGCGCCCCCAGGCTGCGCCCGGAGCTGGCTGCGCCGAGCCCGGCGGCGGTGCCGACGCTGTCCAGTACGAACGTCCACACCGGGGTGAGCGCGAGGTGCGCGAGCGCCGGGCCGGCGGCCGCAGGCAAACGCTGGTTCAAAAATACGGAGAGCGGCATGTAGCCGAGGCTGCGTGCCGCCCAAGTGGTGTCGACCACAGCGGCGCGGAGCAGGGCGCTGCGTACCACCCAGCCGACCTCGAGCGAACGCAGCAAGCCGAGCACGACCAAACCGCCCGCAGCGGTGACACCCGCCGGCCGCAGGAAGGCCAGCAGCAGCACGACCGGGACGGCGGCTATCCAATCGGTAGTGAACGCCAGCGTGACGTCGACCCAGCGCGGTCCGCTGCCGGCCAGCGCACCGAGCGGTATGCCGACGAGCAGGGCCAGCACCAGCACGGCTCCAAGTGCCAAGAGATCGCTCCCGAGCCCAACTAGCAGCGACGACGCATGCGGCGCGACGCCGCCGATCACGCCGAGCGCCACCCACAACCCAAGGATCCACTGGGCCAGGCGCAGCGGCAAGGAAGGGGACGTGGGCGTCATTCGTCGTCTCTTTCCGCGCTGCTCGCGGCGTGACCGGCGGCGGCCAGCCGCGAGGGTAGCGTCACCAGCAGCTCCGACAGCAACGTGACGCCGAGCAGCGCACCCATCATCAAGTTGACGTCGCCGTGGCGCAGCCCGTCAGCGCACAGCGAAAGCACGCCGCTCTGGCCGCTCTTGAGCTCGAACGCCAGCGCCAGGGTGAGCACTATTGGGTACGAGGCCACCAGCGACGCCGACGTCGCCGCCACGCGTGCCAAAGCGCGCTCGGCAAGGCCCTGGGAACGGTCGGCGAGCGCCGTGCTAGCAGCGATGCCGAGCGCGAGCAGCAGCAAGCAGAGCACGTGAACCGCGCTACTTGGCAACATGGCGAGCACCCGCGAGCTGACGCTCGAACCGTCGTGCGCATGCCCGAGCTTCCACATGAAGGCCTGGGCCAGCCATTTGCCGAATTGCGTTTCGGTGACCAGCGCTGCGACGCGCCGTGGTCCTTCGAGGACGGAGTAGTCCGCGCCTTCTTCGAGCCACAGCTCTTGCCAGTGTTCGACCGCGCGAGCGGCTTCGTCGACGCTCGGCTCGCGCGCGAGCGCCTCCCCACGCCCGGTGATGTGCATCAGCACGGGATGCAATCGCACGATGCGCGCCACGTCGGTCGGGCTTTGAACTCGACCGAGCGCCGCCACCAGCGCTTCGAGGGCGTAGGTATCGGCGTGAATCACGTCGTCGCGGCGCAGCGACAGCGAGCGCTCCGCCAACCGCTCGACCGCGCGGCGCACCGTCGTCGGACGAAACTCAATCGAGCGATCTTGCCAAAATCGTCCGAAGAAGAGCAGCGCGTGCTCGGGTGAGGCTACGTCATCGACGCCGGCGACGCGCATGCGCAGGGCGAGCGGTCCGAGCGCCATCGCCACGCGCCCACGCGCGCTGGGCTCCAAGCTGTCGAGCTGCGGCAGCACGTGTGGCAAGGCCGCACCGCCCAGCCGCAGCAGCTCACCCCGCGCGCGCGCAGCTTCAGGCCCTTCGTCCTTGGCGGCGGTGCGCATCGCGCGGACGGCTCGCTCGCGAACGTCGGCCGGCGCCAGGTTGACGAAGACGGGCAGCTGCTTGAACGCCCAGCCGGAGCCGGGGCGCTTGGCGCCGTTGGCCGCACCGTAGAAGCCGACCAGCACGACCGCCAGCAGCGTGAGCAGCAGCCGCAGGAGTCGAGGGAAGACCCGGCGGAAAGTCAGCTTGCCCGCACGGGCTAGGGTCATCGGTTCCGGAAGCGCTCAGCGCAGCAAGAAGAAGCCGGCAATCGCGACCAAACACATCGCGGTCAAGACCAGCATGCCGACCAAAGATGGCGGTAGGCCGCTGGTCGGGATCGACACCGGGTCGTCTTCGGCGTTGAACGTTGGCACCGGATTCGATGCGCCGCGCCCAGTCGGCGTGCCAGCGGCCGGCGTGGCGGCCATCGGGTTGGTCATGCCGACCATCGTGTGGCCGACCCGTAGCCGGCGAGACTCGCGCTGAGCTTCTTGGCTAGCCGGGGGCGTGTAGACGTCAGGCGCGTGTACGCTGGGGGCGCGCACTGTGGCTTCGGCGGGCGCTTCTGGCAGCGCGTACTTCTGGTACGCGAGCACGTCTTGCGGCCCGGGCGGGTGGAGCGCGCCTTCAAACACCGCGACGATCACGGTGATGTTGTCGTGACCGCCGGCGCGGTTCGCGCGATCGACAAGTTCCTTGCATGCGTCGAACGGCTCGCGATGGGCGAGCAGCACCTCGCGCATTTCGTCAGCACGCACCATGCCCGACAAGCCGTCCGAACAAACCAGCAGCGTGTCGCCGTGGCGGAGATCGACGTAGGTGAGATCCACCTGCACGGTCTCGGCCGTGCCGAGCGCCTGCAGGATGATGTTGTTGTGCTCGAAGGTCTCGGCTTCTTCTTCGGTGAGCTGTCCGGCTTCGATCAGCTGGTTGACCAGCGATTGATCACGGCTGACCTGAACGAACTTGTCGCCGCGCAGAACGTACGCGCGACTGTCACCGACCTGGGCCACGAACAGGCGCGCGTCGAGCAGCGCGGCGATCGTCGAGGTGGTGCCCATGCCGCGGCGGGTGCGATCGGCGCGCGCCTCACCAAAGATGCGGCCGCCGGCTTCTTCGACCGAGTTGACCAGGCGGCGCGCGAGATCATCGTGGTTTCGTGGCGGATCACCCTGGGTGAGCTTCTCATAGATGATGTCGACAGCGAGCTGGCTGGCGACTTCGCCGGCCGCGGCGCCGCCCATGCCGTCGCACACGCCGAGCAGCGTGCCGCGTTCGGCGACTGCCTGGACGCGGTCGGTCTCCATCAAGCTGCGACTCTTCCGAGTCAGATCAGCGACGAGGAAGTTATCTTCGTTGTGCTCGCGGATCTGCCCGACATCGGTCCGACCGAACAAGCGCACGCGAATGCCAGCGGAGTTGGATTCACCGTTCATCGACTTTTCGACCCCGCGCCGAAATCCAGCCGGAACAGATGCTGGCCGACCCTGACGTGGTCACCCGGTACGAGCTCGCGCTCGCCGCGGATGCCTAGGTATGTCCCGTTCGACGACCCCAAGTCCTTGAGGGTGAAGGTGTTCGTCGCGGGATCACGGACGATGGCGGCGTGTCTGCGGCTCATGAATGGATCCGTCGTAAACACCACATCCCCCACCTCACGCCCGATTACGGTTTCTTCTCGGGTCGGATAATAAACGTCTCGGGTTACGCCTTCTACCGTCCTCTGACAGAGGCGGGCATAACGCGGCGCCGCGGGTGACCCAAAGACTTGGGTCCCACGCTCTGCTGCAGGGCCAAGGCCTCGCTCTGCGTCGCTCACGACCTCGAACCTTAACACTTCAAGTCCTACCAACACCAAGTCTGCGTGCTGCAGGCGTTCTGGTGCCCGAAGCCGCACATATACTCCGTTGACCGATTCGAGGTCCCGGATAAAAAACCGACCGTCCCGGAACTGCAGCCGAGCGTGGCGAGGAGATACATAAGGGTCGTTGACGAGGAGGATCGAGCCTTCCTCGCGGCCGACATCGGTTTGGTCCCCTTCGATCTCGTACTCGCGACCCGGCTTTCCGTCCTGACCGATGACGACCAACTTGGCGCGGTCTTCGGGCCGCTGCCCGGCACCAAATTGGAAGCTGGTGCCCACGGCAAAAACTGAGGCAACTGCAGCACCTGCTGGCGCCGGCCCCAAGGCCGCGGTCGGCCCCGGCATGAGCTGGGCAGCCGGGGCCACGGCGGCAGCTTCGCTCGCGCCGAGCTTCGCCCCGCAGAACTGACAGAACGCCATGTGAGGCGCATTGGCACCTCGGCAGCGTGAGCAGGCCACGATTGCTGGCGCTGGCGCTGGCGCTGGCGCTGGCGCTGGCGCTGGCGCTGGCGCTGGCGGCGCCTGGGCCGCGGGCGGTGGGGCTGGGGCATCGCCGGGCAGGGGTGAGCCGCAGTTGGCGCAGAAGCGGCCGTTTGACGGGTTGCCGGTGCCACAATGCAGGCAGCGCTTCTCGGTCGTAGCCGCGAAATGAAGCGGCGGGGCGGCGGGGCGGGAAGGCTCGACCCGAGGCACGACGTAGGAAGGCGCCACCACGAGCGGCGCGGCAGCGGGCGGAGGCGCAACGGGTGCTCGTGCTGCTGGCGCAGGCGCGTTCAGGCGATTCCCACAATCCTGGCAGAACTTGAGACCGTCCGGGTTGTCCCGGCCGCAGCGGCTGCAGTTCACGACGTCTAGGCCTCTTGTGCCGTTCGCACTTTAATCCTGCCCTACGAGGCCCGGACGCTACCTGACCCGGCACGCTACGGCAACAAGACCGCTCGCATGGGCCCGTGCCTCGCCTGTCGGGTGCAGGCCACCGGCTCGGCTGACTCGTCGGGACCGCTGGCCGTCACCAGCGCGACAGCGGATCGCGCGCCTCGATGATGATCTGGACGGCCAGCCAATGCGCAAGGCCGAAGCCGAGTAGGCCCGAGGCTCGCTCTTGGCCGGTCGAGTCGTAAAAGCGCCTAAACAAGATGGGTTGGTAGGTCGGAAGCAGCGTCACGACGGTTCGTTCGCTGATCTGGTACTCAAGCCCGACGCCAAAACTGAACGCGGCACCGCCAGAGCTGGCACCCCACTCGTTGCCGTAGATCGCACCTCCCAGGCCCCCGAGCAGGTAGGGCGTGACGCGGTTACCTCGGTCGAAATAGTAGCGCCCTTCGCCGGTGAGGCGCTGCAGGATGGCCAGCCGCAGCAAGTTCGACGAGTTCAGCCGCGACAGTTGGAAGGCCGCGCCCAGGTAGAACGGCCCACGCGACCGGTAGCCCACACGCAGCCCCAGGCCGCCGCCGGAGCCCACGATGCACGGCGTGGGAGCGCCCACGGGGCACACAGCGCCGCCGTCCAGCAGCGTCAAAGTGTGGAGCGAGACCCCGTACTGCATGTACTCCACGCTCGTGGGTGGTGGCAGGACGGCCGTTTGTGCCGCCGCCGGCCGCGCGATGCCGATTGCGAGCAGGGCCGCACAGGGCGCGAATGCGACGTTGAAAGCTGGTTTTCGCGAAGACTGGGAGCGCGCCTTAGGCATCTCGTTTTTTCACGGGCTTGACGAACGCTAAACCATTCGTCTAAAGCCGGGGCAAGCCCGACAGAACAGAGCCGACGATGGAAATCTACCTCGACAAGCGCGCCGTCAAACAGATTCGTTTATCGGCGCAAGAAGCCATCGAAGAGGATGACATGGAGTCCCTCCGTGAAGACATCCTCGAGGCGTTCACCGAAGACCAAGTGGAAGAGATCGAACGGCGCCTCGACGCCGGCGATTTTTTCGAGTTCCTAACCGACGTCCTGGACGAGTGGGGTGGGGACGACGTTGACGAGCTCCTGGAGCTGCTGGAGACGCAGCTGGGTGAGGTCGGCATCGATCTCAAGACCGACCAGAAGGGCGGCGAGTCCGAGGATGACGAAGAAGATGGCGATGACGACGTCGACGTCGATGACGATGACGACGATGACGATGACGATGACGACGATGAGGAAGAAGAAAAGGAAGAAGAGCCCTGACCGGCTCGCGTTCGCGTAGCTGCGGCGCTCACCGCTAGGGAATACCTGCGGCGCGCTTGATGTAAGCGTGGCAAGCGTTGGGCGTTGCTGCGAGCGACGCGCACAGCAGGTGCGCGCACGCCGTGTAGCGTGAGTCGGGCAGCTTGTGCGCGATGATCGAAAGCGGGGCACAGGTGCCAGCCTCGTCGCCTGCGCTTTTCGCTAGCAGCGCTTCCTGAAACAGCGCGTCGTCGACCAGGCGACTGGTTGGGTGATTGTCCCAAACCTTGCGCAGTTCACGGCGCGCGCGGGCGGGATCGTGCAGGACGTCGCGGAAGACCGCGGCGATCTTCAGCTGTGCTTCGGCGTAGCGGCCGCGCTGGTAACTGCCGGTCATGAACGCGCTCTCTTGCTTGGCCAGCATGCGCTGCAGCAGCTCGATCGCCTTTTCCGGAGCGCCGAGCGCGAGCTCCTTTTCGGCGGCGCGGAACAGCGCGTCGTCCCAGTAGGCGCCGCGCGGGTAGGGGAAACGCGCGGCGCAAGCCAGGTAAGCGTCGCGAGCTTCGGCGGTCCGTCCCAGCAGGTCGAATTCGCGGGCGCGGCCGTAAGCGAGCGATTCACCCAGCTCGGTCGCGCCGAGGGTGGCGCTCTCGGTCGTGAGGTAGGCGAGCACGGAGTCGCTGCCGCCTTGACGGCGCAAGTAGTCGAGGTGTCGGGTCAACGCCTCGCGCGCCAAGCCCGAGTCGGGGTTGCGCCGAATCGCGAGCACTAGGCGCTGTTGACCCTCGGGCTCGCGCCCGGTTTTGCAAAACAAGTCGGCGAGAGCGAAGTCGGCGCGCGCGCGGCGTTCGGCGTCTGGTCCTTGCGCGGCGAGCTTTTGGTAAAGCGTTTCGGCACGCGCGGTGTCGCCAGCGCGCGCGTAGCTATCGGCGGCGCGGTAGTGCGCTTCTTCAGCGTCGCGTGGCTTTTCTGCGAGCGTGGCGGCCCGCTCGTAGTGCTGCGCGGCGGTCGCATGGTCACCCTTCACGCGCGCGGCCTGAGCCTGGTCGGTCGCTTGGACGTACGCGGCGGGCGGCGGTGAGCCGCAGCTCGCGGCCAGCAACAACAGCAGGCTGAAGGCGCTGGCTCTCACGCGTCCTCGCCTTCGCCCGGCTCACGCGCTTCCAGCGCCGCCACGAACAGCTCGTACGCCATCACTTGCACGGCTTGACCCAAGTTGACCGATGGCTGGTCGGCGGCCATCGGGATCCGCACGCGGGCGTGGGCGCCCATCAGATCTTCCTCGGCCAATCCGGTCTTTTCGTTGCCGAAGATGAACGCGATGCGCTCGCCGCGTGCGGCCCGCTCGACGGCGTCGCGCGCCGCCTTGCGCGCGACGAAGACGCCGCTGACTCCGCGGCGCGCGGTCGTGGCGTAGGTGAAGTCGACGTCGGCGAGCGCGGTCTTTACGTCGGGCACCACCGGCGCCGCCTCCAGCACGTCCAGCGATTTGACGGCCATCTTGATCGCCATCACGTGGCCTGGCTCCGCCATCTTGCCCGGCTTGACCAGCACCAGCCGCGTGAAGCCCATCGTCTTCATCGCGCGCGCGGCGGCGCCGACGTTTTCAGGGTAGTGCGGGCGCACCAAAACGAACTGCACGAGCGGGTGGATGGGAAGCTGGAGCATGACGCGTGACAGGATTTACTCGCGGAGGGGTTTGACGGGCCAAACGCAGCGAAAGCCTAGCGTGGGCTCGCGCGTTTCGGGCGGTTTGCCGAAACGCGCAGCGCCACGCACGAAAGCCGCGGAGCTCACGAAGCTGCCGCCGCGGACGCTGCGCTCCCCGCCGGCGGGCTGGCCATAGTCGGGGGTGAAAGCGTCGGCCGTCCACTCGGCGGCGTTGCCCGCCAGGTCCAAGATGCCCTCCGGCGTGGCGCCGTCGGGGAAGGAGCCGACCGGCGCGAGCTCGGCGAAGCCGTCGCTAGCGTCGGTGGTGTCCACGCCGAGTCGGCCATGGTTCGACAACTTGGCGTGGTAGGTCGTACCCCACGGGTAGCGGCGTCGCATCGCGCCGCGCGCGGCACGCTCGAACTCGGCCTCGGTCGGGAGCCGGCCGCCGCGAAACGCGCAGTAGTGCTTGGCGTCGTCGAAAGTCACGAACGTCACCGGGAAGCTCGCACGCTGAAAGCGCAGCGCGCCCCCTTCGAACGCGGCCGGTCGGCAGCGGCCGGCGGCCACGCAGCGGCCGTATTCGGCCACCGTGACCTCGGTGCGCGCCATCCAAAAACCTGCCACGCGCTCGCGGTGTGGCGGCGTTTCGTTTTCGAACGTCGATTCGTCACAGTGCTCCGGCAACGGCTCGCGCTTGCAGCGCACGAGCGCGGCCAGTACTTCGTCTTCGCTCGAGCCCATGTCGAAGGCGAGCGGCCGCAGGTACACAGCGGGGCTACGTGCAGCGTGCAGCGTCAGCACGCCGCTGGGTGGCGCTTGGTTCGCAACCGCGTCGGCTGCCGAGACGTCGTGGCTTGCGCTCAGACCCAGCGTGGCAACTGACGCCAGCCGCGTGACGCGAGCCCAGATCATGGCACGTTATCGGGCGTTTCCGCGCTCGCGTCGGGCCTAGCGGCTGCCGGGGCCGGGTCGGCGGGACCGGCCGGGGCTGTGGCGCCTGCAGGCTCGGCCGAGGTCGCTGCGGGCGCGCGGGCCGCTTTGCGCGCGCTACCACCCGGCGCGGTCGGGTCGGGCACGCGATGCTGCGCCGGCTTTTCGGCGAGCCAGGCGACCGCCACGTGCGGTGGAGTCGCAGTTTCGCCGGAGTTTCCGCCGTCGGGCTCGCGCAGCACGTTCGACAGCTGCAGCGCAGCTACGCCCAACAGGCCGCCGAGGGCCGCGCCGCCGACGAACGTGCGCACACCGCGCCGCTCGGGCTGCGGTTGCCACGGCGCTCGGCGGTGATGTTCATCTGGGAGCGTTGGCTGCATCTTGCGCGTCGGGATGCCGAGCGCTTCGGCCAGCGTTTCGCCGAGCTCGCGCGCGCTTGGAAACCGATCGCCGGGGGTCTTGGCCAAGCCGCGCAGCAAGATCGCGTCCACGTGCGCATCGAGCCCGCACAACGCTGCAATGCCTGGCGGGGTGTCGGTGGTGATGCGGGTTGCGACCGACACGGCGTCTTCACCCGGAAAAGCGCGCGTTTGGCTGAGCGCCTCGTAGAGCGTCGCTGCTAGGGAAAATTGGTCAGAAAGTGGCGAGAAGATCGCCTTTGTGATGCACTCGGGCGCACTGTAAGCGGGCGTGCCGAGCAACCCACCGTCGCGCGTCAGCGTGGAGTCCGGAACACGCGCGATGCCAAAGTCGGCGATCTTCGCGCCGGTCGGCGTCAAGATGATGTTCTGCGGCTTGACGTCGCGGTGTAAGACGCCCACCGCGTGCGCGGTAGTCAAGGCGTCGCCCAGCTCGCGCGCCAGCTTGGCGCCGGCTTCGGCACCGAGCCGGCCGCGGCTGATGCGCTGCTCGAGCGTGAGGCCCTCGGCGTATTCGAACACCAGGTACAGGCCCAGCTCCGGATCCTCGCCCATGTCGTAGAGGCCAACGATGTTCGGGTGCGTGACGCGCGCCGAGGCGCGCGCTTCCTGGCGCATGCGGTCGATCAGCGCGTCCTTCTGCTCGGGCGGAATCACCAAGTCATCGCGCAACAGCTTGATCGCGACCGGGCGATCGACGACCGGGTCGTGCCCCAGCAGCACGCGCCCCATCGCGCCTCGCCCGAGCATGCGCACAGGTTGGTAGCGCCCGATGGGGGCAAAATCGAGTGCGCCGTCGGGGTCCATACGGGGGCCCCGCAGGTCTAACACGGGGGCCGAGCGCAAGAACCAGCGGGAACCAACAGGAAGGCGGGAAGGCGGGAAGACCGGATTTTAGGGTGGGCGATGGCTGTGGGCTCGAAGCACACTGTCGGTGACTTGGCTTCGGTCGGCTGCTCGAGCAAAAAAACCTTCCCGCCTTCCTGTTGGTCCGCGTTCCTTACGGGTCGGGGGCCAGGGCGCGACTGACCTTTGCCAGATCCGAGAGACCCCGAACGTCGCCGGCCATGACCGGCACGGTCCAAAGATTTTCGGGCGTGAAGAGCCGGCGGGCCTTCTCGACCTCGGGGGCTTCGATGCGGGCGCGGGCGTGCTCGTCGGCTTGGGCGAGCAGTAGCTGCTCGGGCAGGGCGGAGAGGCCCCGAGCGCTCACGAACGCGCGGAGCGAGTCGACAGCGGCCGCTGCGGTCACGTCGGCGTGCACGCGGTTCAAGACCAGCGCGTCGGCGGCAAGCCCGATGCGACGCAGACGCTCGGTGAAAAAACGTGCCTCCTCGAGCGCGGGCGCGCTCGGCGCGGCGACCAACAAATAACCGAAGTCGGGCGCGCGAAAGGCCCGCGACACTTCGGCGGCGCGCTCTTTGAAACCGCCGAACAACTCGTTCAGCTCACCGACGAACGCGGCCATGTCTTCGAGGAAGCCGCGCCCCGTCAGGCGTCCCATCGTGCGGAGCAGCGCGGCGACACCGCGCGCCAACAGCCGCATGCTAAAGCCACCCGTCGGCTGCAGCGCCTGCACGAGCCAGCGCATGGCAGGACTGTCGAGCGCCTCGACCAGTCGTTCGGGCGCATCCAGAAAATCGAGCGCCTCCGAGGTCGGTGGCGTGTCGAGCACGATCAAGTCGTAGCGACCCGACTTGAGCACGGCGAGCACCTTCTCCATCGCCATGTACGACTGCGTCCCGGCCAGTGACGTCGAGACGTGCCGATAGAATTGGTTGTTGAGGATCTTCTCGGCCACCGCCTGGGAGGAAGCGTGGCGAGCCACAAGATCGTCGAACGTCTGTTTCGGATCCAGCATCGCGACGCTGAGCGTCCCGGTCAGGGCGCCTCCTACGGCGGCCAAGCGCTCGGGTGCGACCTCAGCCTCGACCCCCGGCGCCAGGGTCAGCCCGAGGCTGTCGGCCAAACGGCGCGCTGGATCAATCGTCAGGCACAGCACCCGTCGACCGCGTCGCGCCGCCGACAGCGAGAGGGCCGCGGCGATCGTCGTCTTGCCGACGCCGCCCGCGCCCGCGCAAACGACCACACGGCGTCGTGCGGTCAGGCGCTGAAAGCGATCGTCCGGCATCGGGCGCCGTAGGCCTAGCATGGCTGACCACGGCGTAACTCCACGAAATTTGTCCGAGTCAGCGTGGCTCTACCAAGCTATGCGCACGATGTCCCACCGCCCGCTCGAGACCGAACGCCGCCACGGCCGCTCCACCGATACGCTCGTTTCGCTTTGTCGCTTGCTCGAGGCTACGCGGCGCAAGAGCGGACTTTCCGCGGTGGCGATCGCGGACGCGGCCGGATGCCTGGTGGCTGGCTCCGGCGCCGCGCGATTGTGCGAGGAGCTGGCGGCGATCTCGACGCTGCCAGCGAACGACCCGCGCCTCAACGAGCTCGGTTTCCGTGGTGCCAAGCCGCCGGTGCGTCAGCTGCTGATCGACGGCTTCGAGGTCTCGATCACCGCGCTCGGCGACGCTCAAGACTCCGACTACCTGCGCCTCAGCGACGGCTGCCGTCGCATCCTGACCGAAACGCCCCACTCCGCCGCCCGCTGAGCGAGAGCGAGGCAACAGGAAGGCGGGAAGGCGGGAAGGTTTTGTTTGTCGAGCGGGGCGAGCGAGGCCGAGTTGCTGCCCGGGTGCGTCGAGGCGACCGACGCGCCCACCCAAAAAGTCTCGCCTTCCCGCCTTCCCGCCTTCCTGTTGTTTCCTCTCCATCCACCTGGGAATTAGGGAGGCCGGGTTTCGTTGGGGGCGATGCGGCCCAGCTGGGCCGCGAGAGGCCTATCTCAGCCCCTGGGGCGCTGCGGTGCTAAGCAGGCGTTGCTTTGATCGACTTGCATTGTCACTTTTTGCCGGGCATCGACGACGGTGCGCCGACTGTGGCTGACGGCATCGAGATGCTCGAGGGGCTCAAGGCGATTGGCTTCACGCAAGTCGTGGCGACGCCGCACATGCGCCCGGGCATGTTCGACAACGAGAAGCAGGGACTGACGCAGGCGTTCGAGCGGTTCTTGCCCGAGGTTGCGGGGCGCGATGTGCCCGAGCTTTCCTTGTCGAGCGAGCACTACTTCGATGAGCGGATCTATAGCCGCCTACTGAACGGCGACGCTTTGCCGTACCCAAGCGGTCGCGCCGTGCTGCTCGAGTTCTACGAGATCGATTTTCCGGCGGTCATCGAGCAGCGTCTGTTCGATCTGCGGCGGCGCCAAATCTTGCCCGTGATCGCCCACCCCGAGCGCTACCGGAAGTTCTGGGATCACCCAGAAGCACTCGAGCGGCTCGTCGACCAAGGCGTGGCAACCCTGCTTGATTGCATGGCGCTGGTCGGGAAATACGGCCGGCAGCCGCAGCGGGCCGCCGAGGACCTGCTCGAGCGCGGGCTGTACCAGGCGGCTTGTACCGATCTACATCGCCCGAAGGATGTCGCGACCGTGCAGAAGGGCCTGAGCGTGATCGAGAAGCGCTACGGCAAGGAAGAGGTCGCGTTCCTGATGGTCGAGGGCCCAACGGCCTTGCTCGACGGCCGGTTGCCCGAAACCGACTGAGAAGTTGGCCCGGTCGGCTAAACCCGGGTAGCCGCCATGCATGGCGCGAAGCTCGCTCAAGTCCCTGGTCAGCGCGCTCGCGGTATTCGCAGTCGTGACGCCCGCCGCCGTGGCCGACGCGCGAGTCGACGCTGGGTCTGCCTACACCAAGGCCCAAACGTACAGCGGCGCGCTCCGCTACGTGCGCGTCGACCTCGGCTACGAGGTGGTCGAGAAGGACCCCGACGCGGCGTACCTGATCTTCAAGTACACGGCACCAGGCGCTGCGAAGAACAGCACGGTCACCGGCACGCTGGAGGTGATCGAAGCCACCGGCGGCGTCCGGCTGTTCGTCAACCTGCCGCGCATGCCCGAGTATTACGAGCGCGTCTTCCGCGACGGCCTGATGAAGAAGCTGCGCGAGGAATACGGCACCCCCGCCGCCCCCAAAAAGCCGCCCGCCGGTGACAAGGCCCCCTCCGACAAACCCGCCGCGCTGCCTGAAGGTTGAGCTGCGAGCTGCGAGCTGCGAGCGAGCGGCTGATGATTCATCGCATCTTGCCCGAGCGAGCGGGGACAACAGGAAGGCGGGAAGCCGGGAAGGCCGAGATTTAGGGTGCGTGGTACTGGCAACTGGACGCAGCGGGATCGCGATTGGGCCTCAGGCGCCCGTTCGAACAACAGAAATCTTCCCGCCTTCCCGCCTTCCTGTTCGCTCGTGCTCGAATCGCGAAATGAGACCAATGCTCAGAGCGAGCGGGGAGGCGGGTAGATTTCGTTGATCGGGCGGGCGATTGAGGCGGAGTGACTGGCTGCACGCGACGACCGCGTTGGCCCGCCCCCAAAAAACTCGCGGGTTCCTCGCCGGCTCCGCTGTTTGCGCTCCCGGGTCTAGGTTCAGCCGCGCTTGCGATTCTGTGGCTTGGGCGCGAGGATCTTCTTCGAACGCTCTTTGTAGTGAACTTTGATCGGCACGCCTTCGAAGCCGAAGGTGGCGCGCATTTGGTTGGTGACGAAGCGCTGGTAGCTGGTCTTGATGTTGGCGGCACCGCTGCTCATCGCCACGAACAGCGGCGGCGAGCTCTCGGCTTGCGTCACGTAGAAGATGCGCGGCGCGCGCCCGCCGTCGGTCGGCGGCGGCTGGCGCTCGATGACGTCGCGGAAGAAGCGGTTCAGCTCCGCGGTGGTGATGCGGCGCTCCCACTCGCGAGAAATCTTCGTTACCTTCGTGACGAGCTCCGAAACGCCGTGCCCGGTCTTGGCCGACAGCTCCATGATCGGCGCGAACTTCGCGAAGCCGAGCACGTCCTCGGCCTGCTCGCGCGCCTTTTTCTGCGCTTCGCGGTCGAGCAGATCCATCTTGTTCAAGGCGATGATGCAACCGCGGTTGCGGTCCATGCACAGGCCGAGCAGGCGCGCGTCTTGCTCAGCCACGCCTTCAGTCGCGTCGCACATCAAGACGGCAATCTTGGCGCGCTCGACGGCGCGCAAGGCTTGCATGACGCTGGCCAGCTCGACCTTCTCTTCGACCTTGGATTTGCGGCGAATACCGGCCGTATCGACGACCCACAGCGGCTTGCCGTCGTAGACGACCTTGGCGTCCAACGCGTCGCGCGTGGTGCCCGGACGATCGTCGACCAGGGCGCGCTCGGTGCCGTTCAGGCGGTTGAACAAAGACGATTTGCCGGCGTTGGGGCGACCGAGCAGCGCGATGCGCGGGATCTCGTCCTCGGGCGGCAGTTCTTCCTCGAACGGCGGCAGTGCTGCGACCACCTTCATGCCCAGCCGCGCCGTGCCCAAGCCGTGTAGCGCCGACACGTTGATCAGCTCCGGGATGCCGAGCGAGAACAGCTCGGTCGCCTGCAAGGCTCGCCCTTCGTTGTCGACCTTGTTGGCGACGTAGACGACGGGTTTGCTGCTCTTGCGGAGCAGCGCCACCGCTTCGCGATCCGGCGTGGTCGGCGGCAACGCGCCGTCCAGCACGCACACGATCACGTCGGCCTCGGCGATCGCCGCCTCAACGTGGCGCGCGATGCCTTGCTGCATCGGATCACCGCTCCGCGGATCGAAGCCGCCGGTGTCGATCAAGGTAATCTCGCGACCAGCCAGGTGCGCCTCGGCGTAGTGCCGATCACGCGTGATGCCCGGCGCGTCGTCGACGATCGCCAACGGCTTGCCTGCCAGGCGGTTGAACAGCGTGCTCTTGCCGACGTTCGGTCGACCCACCACCGCTACGATCGGCCTCATCGTTTTTCTCCAGCGATGCGCTCGTAGCCGAGCTCGGCCAGCATGCGTGGCGTCTCTTTCCAACGTGGCGTCACACGCACGAACAGCTCGAGCCGTACCTTGCGCCCGAGCAGCTGTTTGAGGCGGTTTTCCGCGCCTAAACGCAGCTCTTTGATCACGCTGCCGCCGGTGCCGACCAAGATCTTGCGCTGACCAATCTTCTCGACGTGGATCGTGACGGCGATCCGCAGCTTGTCCGAGCCTTCATCGAACGTGTCGATGCTGACCGCCACGGCGTGCGGGATCTCGCCGGAGATGTGCAGTAGCACCTGCTCCCTCACGTATTCGCGGACGAAGAAGCTGGACGGCTTGTCGGTCAGCGTATCTTCCGGGTAACAGGCCTCGCCCTCGGGCAAGACCTCGACGATCGCGTCCAGCAGCCGGTCGATGCCGTCAGCCTTGAGCGCCGACATCGGTATCAGGGCTTTGAACGGCACAGCGTCGAGGTAGCTCTGCAGCAGCGGCAACATCAGCCCCTTGTCGCGCACCGCGTCGATCTTGTTCAACGCCAAAATCGCCGGCACCTTCTTCAGCGAACGGATGCCCTTCAAGAGCTCCCAATCCTCCGGCGCGAGCTCGGCCAGCGGCGGCGTGACGTCGCTGCGCTTGACCTTCTTCTGTACCAGCTTCGTGCCAACGGTCGCGTCGGTCACGAAGACGACCACGTCCGCTGTCTCGGCGGCCGACATCGCCGACGAGTTCATGCGTGAGCCGAGCTCGCTCTTCGGCGTGTGGAAGCCGGGCGTGTCCAGGAACGCCAGCTCGGCGCCCTCGCGCCGCACCACGCCGAGCAGCGGGTCGCGGGTGGTCTGGGGTAGCGGTGACACGATCGCCAGGCGCTCCCCCAAGATCTTATTGAGGAGCGTCGACTTTCCGACGTTGGTGCGCCCAACGATGGCAATCGTTCCAGCGCGCATTAGGCGGTTCTCATTTGGAGCAAGGCGGGCCCCATTTCCCAGAATCTCGGGGCTCGCGCAAGTTGCGGCCGTTCTGCTGCGGGAGTAACGCCGCCCGGTGCGCCGGAATTGGCTGGTAAGCCTCGCCTCGCTGCTGGCGATTGGAGGCCTGATGTGGGGGGTCGGGGCAGGGGCGCTGTGGGATCCGCACGAGGTGACGGTGGCTGAGCTTTCCCGCCGTATCGGATTGAACCTGCTCGGCGGCGCGCACCTGGCCATCCCCGGCGCCGACAATAGCCTGCCGATTCGTGCAGATTTAGGCCGCGGCGAGCTGCCATTCACGTCAGCTGCGCTGGGTTTTCGGCTGTTTGGGCTTTCGGAATGGGCGGGCCGGCTGCCGCTCGCGCTGTGGTCGCTGGTTGGGTTGGCGTCGCTCTACGCCGCGCTCTGCCGGCTTTGGGACCGTCGCGTGGCGCTTTACGCCACGCTCGTCCTAGCCACGACCCCTCTCTATTTCCTGCACGCTCGAGTGCTGCTCGGCGACGCCGTGACGCTGGCGACATTCGCGATGGCTTGGTCCGGTTTGGCCGTCGCGTGTTTGGCGGAGGAGCTATCGGGACGAGTTCGGGCCGGTTTTGCTGTGCTGGGCGCAGTCGGGCTGTACGCCGGCTTCTGGTGTCGCGGCCCGATCGTGAACGTGGCCGTGCCGGCGCTGTCGGTCGGAGTTGCGGCGCTGCTCGGTCGCTCACCGGGGCGCTTCGCGCGTTGGCTCGCGCTTGGTGTCAGTGTCGTCGGCGCCTTGGCGCTGGCCGTCGGCTGTTCCGGGCTCGCACTGGCAACGCAGACTGGCGACTACTCGGTCTTCGTCGGCAGCGCGCTCGGAGCTGCGCCCGAGCTGACGACGTTCGATGCTGTGCTCGGAAACTTAGCGCACGCCACGTTTCCGTGGAGCGCGGCGGCGCCGCTCGCCCTCACCCTGGTCCTCAAACGCGGCGACGACTTTTCGCCGCGGCGCGCGGCTGTCAACGCCGCTGCGCTCGGTCTGGGCCTCAGCTTGGCGGCGTCGGCCTGGCTTGCGTCGTCGCTCGGCTGTCTCGTTCCGCCCGCCGTTTGTTGCTTCGCCGTGCTGGTCGCGGTCGCCCTCTCGGAGGTCGAAACGGGCGAGCTCGGTTCGCCGCTTTTGGCACTGGTCGTCGCCGCGCTCGGCGTGGTGATCGGCTTCGACTTGCGAGAGTACCCGGACAAGACCTTGGTCGGGCTCGGCCTTTCAGGCGTCACCCTGCCCGAGAGTTTACAGTCGGCTTCGGCCTCGCTTTGGTTGAGCGCGGCGCTGGTGATCGCCGTGACGTCGGTGGTGTGCCTCTACGAGCGCGACGCGCGAGCTGCAGCCGATCAACGCGCGCCAGCGTTTCAGCGCACCGAATACGCCGGCGTGCTCTCGACCCTGCAACGGGTTTGGGACGGCAACCTGGTGTTCGCGCTGTTGCTCCTGGAGGCGGCGTTGGTCGGCTTCCTGTTGCTCTCGGCCGTCAGCGAACGGCTGGTGCCGCTGCCGCAGCTGGACGGATTCGGCTCCTTCACACGCAAGCTGGTCGCGATCGCCGCCATCTGCGTGCCGCTGCTGCCGCTGTTGCCGCTCGGCGCGCTCTTGCTGCGAGATGTTGCGCGTGCGCTTTTCGGCGAGCACTCGCTCGGACGCTGGCGCGCGGTCGCGCCGTCGCGCGCCCAAGGTTTGCTGTTGGCGTTCGCGGCTTTGGGCGGCGTGGCCAGTCTCGGCTTCTACCCGGCGTTGGCCCGACAGCTCTCGCCCAAAGAGGCGCTCGAGCGCTACCGTCAGTTGCGGCGCCCCGGCGAGCCGCTCGGCGTGGTCGGCGAGAGCCGTGAGTCAGCGCGCTACCAGGGTGCGCCTGACGCGTTGACCTTGGACGGTGTCGATTCGGCGTTCGCTTGGCTCACCTCCGACACTGCGGGCTCGCGCCGTTGGCTCTTGATTCGCAAGGCCGAGCTGCCGGAGTTGAACGCGCAGTTTCGCTCGCTCACACACCGAAACCTGCCCGTGTTGGACGCTCGCTCCAGCGAGTTGCTGCTGGCTTCCAACCGACGCTTGCTGTCAGAGCGCGACGAGAATCCGTTCGCTGAGGGCGTGCTGAGCGACCCACCCCCCGTCCAGCACCCGCTGCACGCGGTGCTGGGCGACCAGCTCGAGGTGCTCGGCTGGAGCGTGCGCGACGGCGCGGGTCAGTTGGCAGCGAGCGTCGTCCCGGCGACGACCTACCGCTTCGCCATCTACTACCGAGTGCTCGCGCCGCTCAGTGGCTCCTGGCAAACCTTCGTGCACATCGACGGATTGCAGCGGCGCTTCAACGCGGATCACGAACCCTTGGACGGGAAATATCCGCTCCGACTCTGGCGTCAGAACGACGTGATCGTCGACACGACCGACGTGCTGCTCGAGCCCAACTTCTCGCCGGGCCCCTACCGCGTCTACTTTGGACTGTTCTCGGGTGATCGGCGCCTCCCGGTGACCGAAGGGCCACAGAACGACGATCGGATCGTGGCAGGAGCGCTCCAAGTCCGCTGACGGCGTAGGCTTTTCGGCGTGACAGCCACAGCGCGCGGCGGTAGAGCGGGGACCGTGAGCGACGAGGAGCCCAAGCGTTCGGAGCGGCCGCCCGTGTCGAATCGACGCGGCTCGGACCGGATCGAGGTCACTTGGTCGGTCGACTGCGAGTCGCGTGAGACCTTCCTCTATGCCAGCATCACCAACATCTCCGAGTTCGGCATCTTCGTCCGCACGCAAGAGCCGCTAGAAGTCGGCACGCGCTTGACGCTGACTTTCGCGCCGCCCGGCTCCGACGATAAGTTCGTGCTTCACGGCCAGGTGCAGTGGGTCAACGCGGTGCGCATGCTCGCCGACAACCCGAATCCGGGGATGGGGATCCGTTTCGTCGAGCTGACGGCCGAGGCGCGCTCGCGGCTGATCGACACCGTACGGACGATCGCGTACGTGCGCGACAACGTGAACTGAGGCTTTCCCTCGTGCGAATCGGCGTTCGCGCCGACAAGTCTGCGCGTTTGCGCGGAATTTGCGCAGGATTACTGACCGAAGCGTGACGACAGCCCCCAGACGTGCTGCTACAGTCCCGGCCGCATGCTGCCCCGGTTTGCCGCTGACTACCGAGCTCTGCTGTGGACGATGGTTCTGACGCCCGGCCTGGTCGCCCTCCAGTTTGCCCGGCCTGAGCTGGTTCCGTACCTGTGGTGGGTCAGCTGCTACTTCGCGCTTTCGTGCGGCGTCATCGCCCACAACCACAATCATTGCCCGACGTTCTCGGACAAGCGCGCCAACAACTGGTTCGGCAATTGGATCAGCGTTTGGTACGGCTACCCGACCTTCGCGTGGATCCCGACCCACAACCTCAATCACCACAAACTGGTGAACCGAGCCGGCGACGCGACCATCACCTGGCGTTACACCAACCGCCACAACGTGCTGGTGGCTGCCAGTTACTTCTTCGTTTCCAGCTACTTCCAGAGCGACCCGATCAAGGCGTTCATCGCCAAGGCCAAAGCCAAGAATCCGTCGCTGTATCGGCGCATCATCGGCCAATACGTGTTCTGGGGTGGCTCACATGTCGTGCTGCTGGCGACGGCGATCGCGCTGCACGGCTGGAAGCAGGGCCTTTATGTTTGGGGCCTGGTTTGCTTCGTGCCGGCGTTCTTCGCGCTGTGGACGATCATGCTCTTCAACTACGAGCAGCACGTCCATACCGATCCGTGGTCGGACCACAATCATTCGCGCAGCTTCTACGGCAAGGGCATCAACTTCATGCTCTTCAACAACGGCTTGCACGCCGTTCACCACGAGCACCCCGGCACCCATTGGAGCAAATTGCCCGAGCTCCACGCTGAGCTTGCGCCGAAGATCGATCCACAGCTGTTGCACTACAGCATGTGGTTCTACTTCTTCCGCCAATACGTGGTGGCGACGCTCATCCCCAGCCTCGGCACCAAACAAGTCGGCCGCGCCGGCTACGATCCCCCCGACGGCCGCGTCGTCGACCTCACGTCCGACGACGTTGATTCGGCCGAAGCCGGCACCAACGCGCCGATGTTCGGAGCTTAAAGCCTCCGCAAGTCTCCCAGATTTTTTCACAGGGAGATCGGGAGATCGGGAGCCCTGAGCGAGCGAGAATTTTGGAGCGCAGCGTCGTTACGGCGTTCGCGTTCCATCAAGCGAATGTTCAAGTTGACGCGCGACGCGACGCGAGATCCGTCGCACTTTGGCGCCCAACCTGCTCTCCTCCCGATCTCGCGATCTCCCTGTGAAAAAATCTCGGTCTCGTTACTGCGGTTTGGCGACGGGCTTGGCGGGGGCGGGGACTGGCGACGCGGCGGCCGGAGGGGCGGCGGCTTTAGCTTTGCGGGCGGAGGCGACTTGTTCTTCGCGGGCGGTCAGTTCCTGCAGGGCGGCTTCGGCGCGCGTGCGGTACTCGGCGACTTCGAGCAAGGCTTCGAGGCTTTGGCGAGCGCGCGACAGTTCGCCGAGTGCGCGGTAACAATCGCCGGCTTGCCAGGCGGCTTCGTTGCCGGAAGGGGTGTCGCGGTAGCGCGAATGGACTTCCTCGTAGCGAGGCGCGGCCGCCGGACAACCGCGCTGACGACGTAGCGCTTCGACCGCTTGCAGAGCAGCGGCCGGCGCCTGGCTCCCGCCCCGGGCCGCAATTTCCTCGAACCGCCGCTGCGCCTCGACGTAGCGACCGCCCTGAAATGCGGCGGTTGCCGCGTCCATCGAGTCCGCAGCGGGCTCGGTGCCCTGTAACGGCTCGGCGTCGGCGGCCGCACCCTTCGCGTCGCTGTCTTTCGCCGCTTCGGCAACAGCTCCGCTCGCTTCGCTCGGCTTGTCGCCGTCGCGCTCGCGCGTGGCACCGGCTTCGCTTTTGGCGTTCGCCAGCTTGGGCAAGCTCGACGCGAGCGCCGCCGCCGCTGGTGCCTCCGCGCGCTCGGGCGCCGGAACGATCTCGTCGACGTGCTCGGCTTCCAGCTCGGGCGCGCCACGCTCGGTCACGAGCACGCTATCGCGTGCGCCCGGCCGGGCGCGCAAGAAGAACAAGCTCGAGCCGATCATCAGCAGCAAGAGAGCGGCCATCGCCAGCTGTGGGCGCATCGCGTACACGGCCAAGATCGACACGCCGCGCCCGAGCTTCTTGCCGAGCGGTAGTTTGGCGTTCATTTGCCGCTCCGCCTCGAGGATCCCAAGCTCGAGGCTGTCGGGCGGGTCTACCAGTGCGAGCGCGCCGACCTCGCGCGTCGCGCGCAGACCGGAGCTCACCCCCTTGCAACGCGAACAATGCTCGATGTGCCGCTTAGCTGCCGCTTCGGTGAGCTCGTCCAGCTCTCCGTATAGGAGGTCGAGCACGATGCGATCGAACTTCTCGCAGTCCATGCAAAGCCCTGCTCAGGAGGCGGGCGTACCTCCGCGAAAGGCCGGCAAACTGCCGGGCAACAGCCAAAGCTCAGCGCAGCGCACGGGCGTACTCCTCGAACTCGCACAGCGCTTGTTTCAGGCGGTCGAGCGCGTAGCGCATCCGGCTCTTGACGGTGTTCTCAGGTACGCCGGTGATCTCGGCGATCTCCCGGAATGGCAAGTCGGCCACCTCGCGCAGCAGGAAGACCTCGCGCTGATCATCGGGCAGGGCCTCGACCGCCTTCAAGATCGACGCTTGCATCTCCGAAGACGCGGCCGCCCGTTCGGCACTCGCCGACGGGTGCTGCGCGGCCATCGAGTCGCCCAGCGTGCGCCCGTCACCGGAATCGCCCAGCGGCTGGTCGAGCGACGGGTGACGTCGGTGCTGCAAGCGACGCAGCTGGTCGATGCAGAGGTTCCTCGCGATCGCATACAGCCAAGTCGAAAAGCGCGCCTCGTGTTTGAACTCGGCAGCGTTCTGCACCAGCCGCATGAAGACGTCTTGAGTGACGTCTTCGCACAGCGCAGGGGTTCGCAATTGGCGGAGCACGAAGTTGTAGACCTGTTTGTTGTAGCGCTTCACCAACAAGGCGAACGCTTCGCGATCACCACGTTGGTAACGCACCATAAGCACCTCGTCAGAGGCATCTCCGCGAACGGCCGCCATCCCGTTCCGACTCTTTTCGGGTGAGCGGAAGATGCCGGGCTCGAGGGGGCGGAGCAGCGTGCTCCGCGCCTCAGGTTCAGACGCACGGGCCCGGGGAACGATCTTCCGATTACCTAGGGCCCAAGGTAGCCCCCGCCTCGGGTTCGGGGCAAGGCTAGCTCGAGCCTTTGGTCGTCAAAGGCGCCAGCGAACGCCATCAAACCTTTGATGATTCTCCGGCGGGGGCCGGGACCCCCGGATCCAAAATGCGGCTTGGCTACAGACCCGGGTCAGAGGAAGATGCGTCCCCTGGAGGAAGTCCGCCTTCGCTACATCAGTGCGAGGAGTGCGATGCACACGCATACGCCCACCGGAGCGACCACCACGAGGGAAACCGATGCGACTCATGAATAGCTTCCGCCTCGCAGCGTTCGCAGCCGTCACCATTTTTTCGTCTGGCGCGTTTGCACAGACGCCAGCAGCTTCCGCGAAGCCTGCCGCGGCAGCGTCGGCTGCACCGGCCGCGGGCGCCCCAAAAGCGGCCGCTCCGGCGGCGGCATCGGCAGCAGCGCCAGCTGCAGCAACGCCCGCACCTGCGGCAGCTGGCACGCCGGCTCCGACTGCGGCCGCCGCGGCAACTCCGGCGGCCGCGGCGCCTCCGCCTCCTGCGGGCCCGGCTAGCCCGGCCGCGACGGGCGACGCTCCGACCGCGTTGGATGGCGCGACCTATGTCGTGCGCCTCCGCGATCTCGAGCAGCGTATCGACGAGTTGAAGGAGCAGATTCGCCGCAGCCATACGCGGCTCAGCCTGCTCTCCGACACGATTCTGTCGGGCGGCGTCGGCGGCGCACGCGCCGAAATCACCTTTAAAAACGACCTTTCTAGCGCCTTCCGCGTGACCGGCGCGACGTTCGTGCTCGACGGCGCGGTGCAGTACAACAAGACCGACGAGTCGGAGAACAGCGCACTGGCCGCACAGAAGGAGATCCCGGTGTTCACCGGTTCGATCCCGCCGGGCGATCACACCTTGCAGATCGTGCTGCGCTTGCGTGGGCACGGGTATGGCGTGTTCTCGTACCTGCGCGGTTACAAGTTCCAGGTTCCCTCCAGCCACACCTTCACCATCACCGAGGGCAAGACGCTCAAGCTCGACGTGGTCGCTTGGGAGAAGGGTGACGTCACGACCGCGCTCGAGCAGCGTCCGTCGATCCGCTACGTGGAAAATCTGCGCGCTGGCGTAACGGGTGAGGGTTCTTCGGGCGCAACACCCGCTGCACCGGCGAAGGCCGAAACTGGCGGTAGTATCTCGGTCGGCGCAGGAGCGAAGTGATGAGAAGATTAGGGGTCCCGGGAGCAGCGCTAGCTGCTTGCGGAATCGTGGCTTCGCTGTCGAGCTCGGCCTTCGCGCTGAGCTCGAGCGAGGCCCAGGGGCGAGCGACCCTGGCAGTGCAGGGCGTGGAGTCCGCGATGACCAGCGCTCCGCCCGATTCGAAGCTGATCGTCAAACCTCCGACGCCCGCCGAGCGGATCGCAGCCGGCGACATGCTGCTGCGCAACAAGGACTACGACCGCGCGATCGAAGCCTTGAGCAAGGTCTTGGAGCTCTACCGCCAAGGCAAAGTGCCCGAGGCGGCCTACGCCGACGCTTCGCTGATGATCGGCGAGGGCTATATGGCGACCAAGCAATACCTGTCGGCCCGTCGCCACTTTCGGGAGATTTTGGACAACGGAGCGCGAAGCCCTTACGACGGCTTCGTTGGCAAGGCGCTCAGCCGCCTGGTCGACATCGCTCTGCGCACCGACGACCTGCCGGGCCTCGACTACGTTTTCGAGCGTTTGGCGCGATTGCCCGCCACCGATCGCACCGGCTCTTTGGCCTACGCGCGCGCCAAGGCGCTTTACGCTAAGAAGGATTACAGCTCGTCCAGAGCTTCGATCAACCTGGTACCGGCGGCGTCCCCGTACACGGCGCAAGCGCAATACCTGCTTGGCGTCGTCTTGTTGAAGGAGGCGCTCGCGGCCACGCCCGCTGCACCACCGGCCGCGCTTCCGGTCGCGGCCACGCCCGCTGCTGCCGGCGCACCCCCTGCGGCACCGCCGCCCGACCCGCGTTTCGTGCAGGCGCTCGAGCAGTTCCGCAAGGTGACGCGGATTCCGGCCACGACGCCCGAGCAGGCGCACGTCGTCGATCTGGCTTGGATGGCGATCGGTCGGCTCTTCTACGAGACCAACAACTACCTCGACTCGGTCGAGGCCTACAGCCATGTGGGGCGTAACTCGCCCGAGTTCTCGACGACCTTGTACGAGCTGGCTTGGGTGTTCGTGCGCCTGGGGGATTTCTCCCGCGCGCAGCGTGCGCTCGAGGTGTTGACGATCACCGACCCGAACAACTTGGAGCTGGCGGACGGCTCGCTGCTGCGCGCCGACTTGATGCTGCGCTCGGGCGACTTTCAGAACGCGCTCAACCTGTACCGGAACGTGCGCGAGCATTTCGATCCGATCCGGAAGAGCGTCGACGAGTTCCTCGCCTCGACCAGTGACCCGGCTGTCTACTACGACAAGCTCACCGCCGACGAAGCCACGATGGCGACCGAGACGAAGCTGCCCAAGGTCGTGCTCGAGTGGGCGCGCGAGCAAGCCGAAGACGAGCACGTGTTCGGGATGATCGACGACGTGACGCGCTCGCGTGATCTGGTCAAGCGCTCGCGCAAGCTGGCGGTCAAGTTGGACGCGGTGCTTTCCGTACCGACGCGCGCCAAGGCGTTTCCGGAGCTACGCAGCGGCATCCAGTACTCGATGTCACTGATGAACAAAGTCGCCAAGGCACGCTTGACCCTCGCCGAGGGCATGGACGACGTGGCCGGCGACGCCGGCGGGGAGCTCGCCCGAGTCCGCTCGGAGCGACGCGCGTTGCAAAAACGGCTCGGCTGGCTCCCGGTCACCGACGGTGACTTCTTGCGTCGCGATGACGTGGGTGATCGCCAGTGGAACAAGGTGTCGCAGGTGCTTCAGAGCATGACGCTCGAGGCTGGCAAACTGGCGGCGATCGTCAACGGCCTCAAGCGGGTCCTGAAGGACTCCGATCAGTACGGCGTCACCGCGGACACCGGCAGCCACCAACGCTTCAAGCTCGAGATCGAAGCCAACGAGCGTGATCTCGCCACGTACAACAAGCGCATCGAAGAGTATCGCGACGCGATCGAAAACGGCCGCGCGATGGTCGGCTTCGGCGATCAGCGTTACGTCGACGACGACGACGCGCGCAAGCGCTTCCGCGAGGCGTTCTCGCGCGAAGTCGCGATGGTCGCATCGGGCCAGGATTCGGGCAGCGCCGTTAACTACGCGAAGGGCATTCAGTCGCTGCTCGGCCGCGCGGATCTCGACGAGCAACGCCTGGAGGCGATGCGCGGCAAGTTGGAAAAACAAGCGTTCGAGCAAGCTCAGGCGCTGCGACAGAAGATCGCGGTCGAGGTCGTCGCACTCGAGACCTATGCCCAGAATCTCGATGGGTTGGACCAGCAGGCGCGCCTCTTGGTCGGTGAGATCGCGATGAAAAATTTCGCTTTGGTGAGGGACCGCGTGAAGAACATCGTGCTTCGAGCCGACGTGGGCATCGTGCAGCAAGCCTGGGAAGTGCGAGAGGAGCAGCGGCTGCGGGTGCGTAACCTGCAGCGCGAGCGATCGCGCGAAGAGCAAAACTTGAACGACGAGCTTCGCGAAGTTCTCGATGACTCGGAGGAGGCACAATGAGGACGAGGCGTCAGGCATTCCTGCCGGTCTTCTTCGCCGTCCTGGCCGGTGTCGCGCTGCCGTTGTCGGCGTCGGGCCAAGCTCCGAAGCCCGCTCCGTCGGCGTCGTCGCCCGCAGCTTCGGCCAAGCCGGCGACTTCGGCGACTCCGACTGGTTCGGCCACGGGCATTTCTGCGTCGAGCTCGGCCGCGACTGCCGGGCCATCGGCCGCGATCGGCACTGGCACGCCGATCGCACCCAAGAGCAAGAAGGGCGCACCGCCTTCGCCCCCGCCGACGCCTGCGCAGCTGAAGGCGTTCGCCATCCTGCAGCAGGAGGCCAGCGACTACGAAAAGGGCACCAAAGACTTTCGGCGCAATTTGACGATGATCGTGCGCCATCACTACGAGGAGCGTCGGAAGCGCGTGCTCACCGCGCTCGATCGCTCGCTGGCGGTGGAGAAGCGTGGCCTCGACGCTTCGCGCGACGAAGCGATCACGCGGCTCGAAGAGTTTGTCGCGCGCTACTCCGGTAGCAACGCCGATCCGAGCGCGACGCCCGACGCCATGTTCCGCCTGGGTGCGCTGTATGAAGAGAAGGCGCGCGCCAAGACCGACGCCGATCTAGCGATCGGTCTCGAACCGGCGATCGCCATGTACCGTCGCATCATCAAAGAGTTCCCGAAGTACGAAGAGATCGCGGCGGTTCACTACTACCTCGGCCACTCGTTCACCGACGCCGGGCGTATCGACGAGGGCCAGCAGGCATGGCGCACGCTGGTCTGCGGCTCGCGCTACTCGGTCCAGGATGATCCGAATGACGCCGGCAAGATCTTGCTGCAGCCGATGCCGCAGGATCACGACGACAAGTTCTGGAACGATTGGTACAACAAGAACCCGGTACCGCTCGACCAGGCCAAGGCCAAGCGCGGCACCATCAAGCGCGGGGCCGACAAGCAGGTCGACACCGAGGAACTGACGTTCGCTGACCCATACGATGGCTGCAAGCCGTTGCCGCAGAAGATCGAGCCCGGCGAAGATCCGCGTTATTTGGCGGAAATTTGGTGGCAGCTCGGCAACTTCCACTTCGATCAAATCGACCCGCACGGCGGCCCGTACAACCTGAACCGCTCGGTCGTCGCGTACTCGCAGTCGATGCAGTACACGAAGCCGCCAATCTACGGCGTCGCGCTGTACAAGCTGGCGTGGACCTTCTTCAAGCAGCAGCGCTACCACACCGCGGTCGACAACTTCGTCAAGCTACTGGCCTACGCGGACGAGCAGGAAGCCAAGACCGGCGATCCCGGCGCCGACTTCCGCCAGGAAGCCTTCACCTACATCGCCGGTTCGCTGACCTACGTCGACTTCGAAGGTCCGCCGCCCGAGCATCCGTACATCCCGCGCAGCGACGTGCTCGACACCGAGTCCGATCCGGTGCGGGCCGAGGAGAAGATGGCGATCGCGATCGCCCGCGTCCAAGATCCGCACCTGATTCCCCAAGATAAAAAGTGGACGGTCGAGATCTACAAAGCGCTCTCGCAAGAGTTCATCGAGATCACGCAGAACCGCAACGCCGTCGCGACGCTTGAGCTCACGCTCAAGAAGTTCCCGATGGATCGCGACGCGCCCGTAATGCAAAACAAGGTGGCGGAGCTGTACGATCAGCTGTCGCGCCTGGCGCCTGAAGGCTCGGCCGCACGCGCGGAATACGGCTCGAAGGCCCTAGAGGCGCGCACCAAGTTGGCGGCGTACGTCGGCACCACGCCGTGGGTCGACGCCAACCGCGACGACCCGGAAGCCTTGACCACGGCCGAGCAGCTCGTCAAAGGCGGCTTGAAGCGCGCCGCCGCCGATCACACGAATTTCGCGCGCGCCTACAAAGACAAAGCGCTCGAGCTGAACGACGCGGGCGAACAGCGCGCGTTGGTCGAGAAAGCGATCGCCGAGTACCGGTTGGCCGAGACGGGCTGGAACGCCTACCTCGAGCAGGACGCTCAAGCGATGGACGCCTACGAGAGCCGCTTCTGGCTGGCTGACTCGCGTTTCTGGATCGTCGTGCTGCAGGCCGGCATCGGTCGCACGCCGCAGGCCGCCGAGGTCAAAGCCGCCCACGACAGCGCAGCGGCGGTGCGCGACTCGAACGAGGACGACAAGTACCTGCAACCGTCGGCGTACTACGTCGTCACGGTGGCCGAGAAGGTGCTGGAAGACCAGTACCGAGTGTTCAACGAGAGCAACGGCCAGCAGGGCATCGAGAAGCGTAACGAACTCAAGTTCACCGGTGAGGGTGATGCCAGAAAGCCCGTGAAGGACGTGGTGCCCGGCCCCGTGCTGGACGCGATCAAAGCGCGCGACGAGTACAACGACCGGATCGCCGTTGATCGAGACCCGCAGAAAAACGGCCTTTTGTACGCGTTTCAGTCGGCAGATTTGTTCTTCGTGTACGGCGACTTCGACAACGCCAAGAAGCGTTTTCAGCCGATGTACGACCAATTCTGCGGCGTCAACGAGTGGGGCTACAAGGCTTGGGAAAAGCTGATCAGCATGAGCAACTTCGAGGGCGATGCGGCACAGAGCCGCAAGCTCGCGGAGGGCAAGAGCTGCGCGTACGACGCGGAGACGCAGAAGGCCGAAGAAAACATCCGAAAGCCCGTCAAGCAGGGTGTCGCGTACCTCGACGCGCGCAAGCTGTACGACGAAGCCGAGAAGATGCCGGAAGGCCCCGAGCGCAACAAGAAGTGGCGTGAGGCGGCGGCCGCCTACAAGGTGGCGCTCGACTCCGCGCCGGATCGCGACGAGGCGCCCGAGGCCGCCATGAACGGTGCGTTCGCCTACAAGCAGGTTGGCGAGTACGACAAAGCGATCGAGATGTACGAGCTGTTCATCTCGCGTTACGGCAACGAGAAGACGCTCGGCACGCTCAAGAGCGGCGACGCGAAGGCAAAGCCACCCGTCGCCGCCCAGCCCAAAAAGTACGAAGAGCGGGTGAAGTACCTACAGAACGCGTACGACGCCTTGGCCGGCGCCTACGTGCTGTTCTTCAACTACCCGCGCGCGGCCGAGACCTACGATAAGATCAGCAATAACCAGAATTTCCCGGAAAAAAACCGGCGTGAGTCGGCGCGGCAGGGGCTTTCGCTGTACGCCAGCTTGGGCGACCGCGGTGGCATGACGCGCGCGCGCGAGCGCTTCCAGACCCTGGGCGCCTCGCCGAAGGAGATGGCGGAGGTCGACTTCATCGTCGCCAGCGCCGAGCTGAAGCGCTGGGATCCGTACAGCGGCGACGACGGCGCGAACGGCACTGCGCGCCGCTCGGCGCAGCGCGCGATGGAAGACTATTACACCGTCAACAAGAGCAAGGACGCCGCCGCGCAGTACGTGGTGCAAGCCGCGTATTGGTCCGCCAAGACGCGTAAGGCCGTGCTGGCCGGTGACACTGACAAATGGTGGCAGACGACGATCGACTCGTTCGAGAAGTGGAAGCGGCTAGCCCCGCAAGAAGGCGGCAAGAACAGCGCGCTCGGCTCGAAAGAGGCGAACATGGCTGCGGAAGCCGACTTCACCATGCTCGACGAGCAGATCAACAAGAGCTTCGATTACGAGACCGGGCATCACCGCTTCAAGGGCACGATGCAAGAGGTCATTGGCCAGTACGGTAAGGACGCCGTCGAGGCCAAGAAGTGGTTCGACAAGCTGCAGCACGTGAACGAGGCGTATGTGTCGCCGGAGTGGACGACCGCGTCGGTCGCGCGCCAGGGCTCGCTGTACGACGCGCTGCGCACTGGCCTGTACAACACGCGCGCGCCGGAGCTGAAGATCTTCGACGCCAAGACTGAAGCCATCATCAAGCGCGCTGAAAACAGCGACAACCCCGACCTGCAAGAAAAGGCCGACGCGGCGCGCGTCACCGCCAACAAGACCTGGCGCGACAAGAAGGAGCAGGAGCTCGGCAGCGCCGACTCGATCATGATCGAGCGCTACGCGACCGCGGTCGTGTTCGCCAAGCGCTTCAACGTGGCCAATCCGCAAGTCATCCGCTCGATCCGTCGGCTGGCGTTCTTCACGGACGTGATCGGCGAAGCCAAGATGAAGCAGTACACGAGCACCGTGAAAGACCTGAACTACACCGAAGGCATGTACCCGCGCATGCGACCCGGTATTTCCTCGGCGCCTCCGCCGAACGGCGCGCCCGCGCCGCTACCGGCATTCGTGCAATGAAGGAGCCGGCAATGAGCGCGCAGCTTCGTAAGTTCGTAGGTTTCTCTGGTCTGGCCGGCATCATGCTGCTCAGCCTGGCGTGCGGTGGTGGGGCTGCGGCCGGCGGCGCAAAATCGCCGACGGGCGCGGCGGTGCCTGGCGCGGCGGTGCCCGGTGGGCCGACGGCTCCGGCCCCGGCGGGTCAGCAGTTTGGCGTGAGCGACGCGCCGACTGCCGCCGGCGGGGCTGCACGCCCCGCGATGAGCGGCAGCGCGGCCAGCGCTTATCAGGCCGGCATGTCGGCGTTCCAAGCCGGCGATCTGCAGGGCGCAAAGAACCAGTTCGTGTCCGCGACCCAGGCGGACCCGAAGGCGTACCAGGCGTACTACTCGCTCGGTGTCGTGCGCGAGCGCTTGAACGAGACTTCGGGTGCGCTCCAGGCGTACCGCCAAGCGACGACGATCGTCGCTGACTATGAGCCGGCGATCGTTGCGTACGCGGTGTTATTGGCGCGCACCGGTAAGCCCGATGAAGCGAACGATTTCTTGAACGCACGCCAGGCGCAGATGCCGAAGAGCGCCGCGGTCAGCGCGGCGATGGCCGAAGTGAAATCGATCCAAGGCGATTCCGGCGCGGCGCAACGCCTGGCCCAGGAAGCGCTAAAGAAGAATCCTGACTACCGCCCCGCGATGATCACCTTGGCGCGCGATCACTATCGCTCGCGGCGCTTGGATCTCGCCCTGTACGCGCTCAAGGGCATCCTCGATGGTTATGGCGACGAGAACCCGCCGCGCGACAAAAACAACGCCGAGGCGCGCCTGCTTCGCGGCTTGATCTACAAAGAGCAGGGGCTCAAGGCAGCCGCGATTCCAGAGCTGCAGAAAGCGCTCGAGCTACGGCCTGATTTGGTCGAGGCGCGCGTGCACCTCGCCAACTATTTGCTCGAGGCGGGCAACGCCAGCGAAGCCGCCGGGCTGCTCGAGATCGCGCTCAAGTACGACGCGGTCAACGTTCTGGCACGCCTGAACTTGGGCGACGCTTACCGGCTGCTTGGCAAGACCGCGGAGTCGCAGCGCGAGCTCGACTGGGTGGTGAAGACCGACCCGAGCGTGGCGCAGGCGCACTACAATCTGGGTTTGTTGTATCTGTTTTCAGCGAGTGTGCCGGGGCTGACGCCAGGGCAAGCCGCCGACAAAGCGATCAGCGAACTCGAGCAGTACAAGAAGCTCAAGCCGCGAACGGTCGGCGGCGCGCCAGACGACTCGGACGAGTTGATCACTCGCGCCAAGACGCAGAAAGCGCTTGTCGAAGCCAAGGCTGCGGAGGTTGCTGCGCCCGCCGCCGCCGCTCCTGCTGCTGCGCCCGCCGCCGCCGCTCCTGCTGCTGCGCCCGCCGCCCCCAAGCCAGGCGCGCCCCCAGCAGCTCCCGTTCCTGCACCCGCCGCCGCCCCCAAGAAGTAACCGAGGAAAACTATGTCGCGCCTTTCGCACCTCGCCCCTTGCCCCTCGCACCTTCTGGCCGGCGCCGCTTGCGCGCTAGCGCTAGTCTTCCCGAGCGCCGCGTCGGCCCAAAAGAAGCCGCGCATCGTCACGATCAGCGAAGTCACGATTGTCGGTCGCGTCCAGAAACCGATCGCTGCCGTCGACGTGAGCCGCATCCAGCCCAAGCTCACGCTGGCTGAGTTGCGCCAGCCATTTCTCGATCGGATCGAGAAGGCCGTTTACAACGACCCGTTTTGAGGTCGCTTGCTCGCGGGCCTCCTGTCTGCGTTCTGCCTTTGGTTTTCCTGGCGAGCCTTTGGACGTTGTCGCGCGATCCACGGCATGGCCGAATTGGAGTCGGAGCCTCTGGAGCAACGCCTGGCCGAGGCCGAGCTGAACCTCGAGTTGAACTTGGCGCGGCGCAACGTTCAGGCGCTGGGTCGGGTGGCGTTGTTTGGTGGCGCGGGCGTGGCGTTTTGGGCCGTAGCCACTGGGCAGCTAGTCACGCATCCGATCACCATATGGGGTTCCTTTGCGCTCGGGCTGGTTGGGTGGGTGGGCTGCCGCGAGCTACATCGTCGAATCGGCTACTTGGCCGAATCTTGGCGAGCCTCCACCAACGCGACCAACAGGAGCCGCCGGCTACAAGGAGTGGACCAGTCCGAAAGGACTGGGTAGCCTGATGGAACTTTGTGGAGTGGCCGTTGTCGGCGTTCGGTTAGAGCGATCGCGGACCTTGGACGTAGGTAGGGGAGTACTCGGCTCCCTAGAGGAAAATCGATGACCCAGCAGCAACAGCCCGGAACCTCGCAGCGCCCTGGTCAGATGACCGCAGTCATGCGGGCCGTCGCAGCCAATGCCGGCCCGAAGGTGCTCCGCATCGGTGTCGTTCAAGCTGGGCGCGTCGCCGAAGAGCGGATCATCAAGCAGCGCACGCACGTGACCGTGGGCGCGAGCGAAAAGAATATGTTCGTCGTGGCGACACAGAACCTGCCGCCGACGTTCCGCGTGTTCGAGCTGGTCGGCAACGACTACCACCTGAACTTCCTCGACGGCATGACTGGGCGGATTGCGCTGCCGACGGGCATCTCCGATCTGAACATGTTGAAGGGGCAGGCGAAGCGCAACGCGCAGGGCGCCTACCAAGTTCGGCTGACCGAGGATTCTCGCGGCAAAGTCGTGATCGGTGACACGACGTTCCTGTTCCAGTTTGTCGCGCCGCCGCCGCTGCAACCGAAGCCGCAGCTACCGGTCGCGGTATTGCGCGGCGCCAGCTCGATCGATTGGAATACGACGATCATCGCGGCGCTGTCGTTTCTGTGTCACTTCATGGCGCTCGGCGCGATCTACTCGGACTGGCTTGATCCAGTGATCGATGACGAGGTGAGTGTCGCCGGCCTGATCGATTCGCTGAAGAATCTGCCGCCGCCGCCGCCGATTGAAGACAAGCCGGCAGAGAAGACGGACGACACGGCTAAGCCGGAAAAAGCGGAGCCCGTAAAGGCACCGACCACGTCTGCGCCAGCTGCTGGCCCCAAGGGTCCCGCAGCGCCGATGAGCGCGAAAGAGAGCGCAGCGCTCTCGAACGAGCTCGACAAGATCGACATGGCAGTGCTTGCGTTCGCAGGCACCGGCCCTGCGACTGCCGGCGTGCTCAAGAACGGTGAAGTGCCGACAGGTTCGCTCGATCAAGCAGCGGCCAGCGCAGCTGCGGTTGGCGCCGGCGGTGATTTGAACCTCAAAGGCGGCGGCGGAGCGATTCGCCCCGGTGCTGCAGGCGGCGGCTTGGCCGGCATCGGCAACACGGGCCGCGGGGCTGGTACCGAGGGAGGCGGCGCCGTTGCCAAGGTCGAAGGTCCGAAGGGCAATGCCTCGGTTGGTGGCGCAGCGGTGAGCGGCGGTACCGTTAGTAACGCCGCCCGCGTCGTAGCCGGCATGCGCGCTGGTTTCCGCAACTGCTACCAGCGTGGTTTGGCCGAGAATCCCGATGCGTCGGGCAGCATTCGTCTGACGATCCGCGTTGGCGCTGGTGGTGA
Source organism: Polyangiales bacterium (assembly GCA_038252755.1). Taxonomy (GTDB): domain Bacteria; phylum Myxococcota_A; class Polyangia; order Polyangiales; family Polyangiaceae; genus PMG-095. Next base: position 106,280 of record JBBSAB010000002.1, read on the forward strand.
AGTCGCGGGCGTTAGCCCGTCGCCGTCGGGCAGCCTCCCCGCGTCGGTGATTTCGTGCGTCGTGGCGCGTGCCCAGGCGGCGCAATTCGACCCGCCTGAAGGTGGAAGTGCCGTGATCGCGGTGCCGGTTACGTTCGTCAAGCAGTGAAAATGCGGCTTCCGGGCCCGGTATGAATCGCCGCGCCGGCGTGAATCCAGCCGCATTGCCGTGCATCCAAAACGACTGGAGACGGCATGTATTCGAGCAACGACGGAAATCGAGCGCCGACCCGCTCCAACGCGGCAGTGGAAGGCAGAGAGGAAGGCGAAGCTGCGGAAACTAGCCACGTTTCGGCCGCCTTCGCCGCGTTGACACGCTGCGGCGTGGCCTCGTATAGTGGCGCTGCTCTTTGGAGGGCTCTGAGCAAATGCGCGTCATGATCAAGCATTGGGCAATTGCCTGTCTCGTTGTCACCACTCTGACCGGGGTCGGCGTTGCCGTCGCTCAAGAGGGTGGCGGTTCACCGCCGGCCGCAACCAAAGATGTCAGCGGAGGCGCGGACCAGAACCTCACGCCTAAGCAGATGCTGCAAAGCGCGCGCGTCATGGTGCCCGATATGGATCGGACGCGCGATGTTGTGAGCGAGCAGCTCGCCGACGCGAAGAAGAAGAAGGACGTCGTCAAGTCGCTTTGCTTGGACGACAAGGTCAAGCAGATGAAGCTTGCCACCGACACCGCGAAAGATCGCTTGTTGGATCTGACTGCTGGTGCGAACCAAAACGACGCCGATCGCACGAAGCACGAGTACACCGTGATTCAGGTCTTGCGCGAACGCGTGCGAACGTTGATCGCTGAGGCACAGCAGTGCATCGGCGAAGAGACCGGGTTCATCGGCAACGGCAAGGTCACCGTCGATATCGACTCGGCATTGCCGGACACCGATCCGTCCGAGTATCCGGATGACTCGCTGGTCAGTGATCCGCCGGCTCTTAGCAGTCCGACGATGTAGTATTTCGCCGAGGACCTAGTAGGCTCGGCTCCCACACACCGCCCATAGCTGTTTACTTAGCTGGTGACGATGAAAGCCCGATTAGCACTCATTGCGGCGTTGGCCGTAGCTACCCTTCCGCTAGAAGCTTCCGCGCAAGCGTGGGTTACGCATCCTGATTTCTCGGAAGGCGAGGGGATTCGCGCCGGTGATTTGGAGTTGCATCCAAGCATCGGTGGCGAGTTTGGCTACGACTCCAATTTCTTCCGCGCATCCTCGGCGAGCGAAAACGTCGTCGAAGTATTGCGGTTGCGCGTCACGCCGTCGATCACGCTGAGCACGCTCGGTGCTCGCCGTCGCAACGCGCAGACGCCGCCGTCGGTTACGTTCTTGGGTGGCGCCCATCTGGCGTACAACGAGATCATTCCGTTGGATTCGACTAACTCGGATGTTTCGAAACAGCGCAACGTCGCCCTCGGCGCCGACGCCAAGCTCGACATCTTCCCGCAGGGCAAGGGCGGCTTCGATCTCGAGGGCAACTACGTCCGCACTATCGAGCCGGACGGCAGCGGCAGCGATCTCATTCACGGTAGCTTCAATCGCGACACCGTTCATGGCGGTGCCGGCGCGACCTGGCGGCCCGGTGGAGGCCTGTTCGATTGGCGTCTCGGTTACGGCATCAACTATAATTTTTTCGAGCAAGCTGCCTTCAGCAATCTCGATAACATACAGCACGAAATCAACACGCGTGGTCGCTGGCGCTTCTTGCCGCGTTCGGCGTTGTTGTTCGATTCGAGCTACCGGCTAATTCGGTACAGCGACTCCAACGCCAGGCAGACGGACGGAGATATCGTCCGAACGCGCGTCGGGTTTCGCGGCCTCGTGACGTACCACCTGGCCGTGCTCGGCATGATCGGCTGGGCCTCGAGCTTCTACAATACGCGGGATGGTGCGGGCGGCCTCACTGCTCAGAACTACGACTCGCTGTTGGCGAACGCCGAGTTGCGCTGGTTCATCAGCGGAGCGCCGGACCCCGGGGAGGCCACGGTTGCGTCGAGTCTGTCGTCGATTGCACTGGGCTATGCGCGCACCCCCGAAAACAGCTACCTCGGCTCGTTCTATCAGCGCGATCGCGGCTACGTGCAGCTCAACGCCTCGCTCGTCGGACGCCTGGTGTCGGGCGTCGAGTTTGGTGTTTCGCGCATCGCGTACCCGTCGTCGAACTACGGCGGCGACACTGCGCCAGCGTTCAACGAGATTCGCTACGATGCTCGCGCTTTCGGCGAGTACCGCTTCACCCAGGCGTTTGGGATGAACCTCACGTTCCTGTACGACAAGGTGAACTCCGAGCTGGACCGCGTCCACAACGAGGACCTCGACTACAAACGCTTTCAGGTCTTTCTCGGCGCGCGCTTGTTCTGGTGACGCTGCATGATGCTTGATGCTCGCGCTCGAGGCCTGAGTCGGCGCGCCCTACTCCTTGGCTCCCCTGCGCTGCTGTTGAGCCTCGCGTGTAGCGGCTCGAACGACAATCGCCGCTTGAACTTGCCGGCCCCGACCGAGAAGTCGACGGTCGGAGAGGGTGACGTTTTCACCATGGAAATCGTCGGCGAGAAGGACCTACCCAAGGAGTACCAAGTTGCCTCCGACGGCAGTGTCGATCTTCCGTACCTGCACACGGTGCCGGTCGCTGGGCTCGAGCCACAGCAGATCGCGCGGCTGGTGCGCAAGCTGCTGATGGAGAAGCAGTTTCTGAACGACCCGAGCGTGGTCGTACAAGTCAAAGAGTACAACAGCCGTCGTGTGACGGTCATGGGCCAGGTCGCCAAGCCCGGTACGTTCCCTTACACGACGGGTCTCACCTTGATCCAGGCTATGTCGCAGGCGGGCGGGCCAACCGGTATCGCCAACTTGGACAAGGTCAACCTGACGCGTCGCACGACCGCCGGTTCGCGCACGGTGGTGATCTCGATCGGGACGATCATGGAAGGCCGCTCCGCCGACATCCCGCTGCAGTCGGGCGACCGCGTCTTCGTTCACGAACGGATTTTCTGAGCCGGGCTCAGCCGCTTGGGGGCGTCAGTCTGACGTAGGCGAAGACGCGATAACGAGGCAAGCCGAAGCCCAAGCTGGCGTTGCCGACGTCGCCGGTGAGCGGCAGGCCCGTGCCGATCCCGGCGCCGATCGAGAAATTCCCGAACGGGCGCGGCGCGAAGCGTGTCGTGTACAACCACTCGGCCGGTAGGTAACGGTAGCTGCCGCTGTCGAGCAGACTCGGCAGCAAGTACAGCTCGAGGGCGAACGAAAGCCGTGGCCCAGCGAGCTCATAGCCCGCGCCGCCCGCGAGCAGCGCCTGGCTACCAACGCGAAGCCCGAAGAAATCGCTGGGCTTACGCAGTCGCGCTCCCAACTCGACGCCCCCGAAGAAGCCGCCCCGTTGGGACGACAGCGCGAGGCTCGGGCTGGCGACGAAGCTGGGATCACCCGCCAGCGCTTCGGCGTTTCCGAGCGGTAGCTTGGCTTCGAAACGGATTTTCGCTCCGATTCGCGACCACAGGGTGGGAAGTGCATATCCGAAGCCAATGCGGGGATCCTGCAGGCTCGGCGAGTCGATGCCAGGCGCGGACTGAGTCGTGACGCCCTTGATACCGGCGCCGCGCTGGGATAGCCCGGCCGCCAGCGCCGTGAGCTCCAACCGCTTCCCAAGCCCGACCCGCCCCGCGAGTGACCAGCCGAGCGCGCGGGCGATCAGGTTCACGTCGCGACCAGTCTGGTTGGGCGCTGGAACGTTGAGCACGGCGGGCCGCGACCGCAGCGTGAAGCCGATGCCGAGCGCGACCTTGCCCAACTCCGGACTCCCCGTATCCGAGACGACAGTCAGCCGGACTGCACTCGGGCTTTGCCACAGCGGCTCGGCGTCCACACACGGCGACGTCGGCGGGCGGCATTCGGCCGACGCCGGGCGGGCGAGGCTGACCGCACTCGAGGCGATCATTGAAAACAGCGCGGCGCGACGCACGCGCTCGAACCTACCAGAGGAAGGCTACCCGTGTTGATCGATGCTGCTCACCCGCTCGTGCTTGGCTCCGGGTCGCCACGGCGGCGCGAAATCCTTTCGGCCCTGGGGCTGCCCTTTCAGGTGCTGGCCGCCGACATCGACGAAGATCGCCGGCCCGGCGAGGCGCCGCTCGTCTACCTCGAGCGCATCGCCAGCGAAAAGCTGGCCGGCGTCCGCGCCCGCTTGGGTGCCACGGCGCACGCTGCGATCTTGGTGGCCGACACGACGGTCGTCATCGACGGTGACGTGCTCGGCAAGCCAAACGACGTGAACGACGCCGCGCGCTTGTTCTCACGCATCGCCGGTCGCGTGCACTCGGTCTACACCCGCTATGCGATCGGGCTTTCCGGCGTGCCGGGCGTGAGCGTCGCGCGAACGATCGAGACCGAGGTGCACATCCGCGCCGCCGACCCGGCCGAGATCCGCGCCTACGCGGCGACCGGCGAGGGGCTCGACAAGGCGGGCGCCTACGCCGCGCAAGGCATCGGCTCGTTCTTTATCGAGCGCGTGGTCGGTTCATATTCGAACGTCGTCGGCTTGCCCGCCTGCGAGGTGCTTGCGGACTTGCGCGGTCTCGGTCTGGTAACGAGCGTCGCGTTCCAGCCGGCGCAGGCGAGGGTGTGAACGCGGCGGGCTCGCTCAACGCGACGAGCCGGCACGCGGCGCGGCGCCAAGCGGCCTGGCTGTTCGGGCTCGCGCTCGCGCTGCGCCTGATCGTCGTGGCCTTCGCAGCGCGCCGCTTCCCGCCCGCCGACGACGGGGCCTTTTATCACGTGGTCGCGACACGGATTGCGCACGGCGCCGGCTACACCTGGGCTTGGCCGGATGGCGCGGTCACGTACGCCGCTCACTACCCGGTCGGCTACCCGGCGCTGATGGGCATTGCTTACGCGCTGTTGGGAGCCGCGCCGCTGAGCGCGATGCTGCTGAATGCGGTGCTCGGTGCGCTACTCGTCGTCGGCGTTCACGCCTGCGCCGTTCGTGTGAGCACGCTCGGACGCGCGCGGTTGGCGGCGCTGGCCGTCGCTCTTCATCCTACGCTGCTGCTCTACACGGCAGCGGTGATGACCGAAGCTGCTGCTGCGGCCGGCCTGGTGTTGCTCACCAGCTACGCGCTGTTCGTTCGCGCTGCCGAACGCGGGTTTTGTTGGCGCCTGCCGCTCGGCTTGGGTGGGGCGGTGCTGGTGCTGATTCGGCCGCAGCTCTTGCCGATGTTGCCGCTCTTCGGTGTGGTCGCTGTAGCCGTGCCAGCTGCAACCACGCGCGGGCGGGCGCTCGGCCTGCGGCTGCGTGGCGCGGCCGAGGTGCTGCTGGTCACGCTGGCCTGCTGCGCGCCCTGGACGCTCCGCAACTGCTCAAAAATGGACGGCTGCGTTTTCGTCAGCGCCAACGGTGGTTGGAACTTGCTGATCGGCACGTTGCCGGAAGGGCAGGGGAGCTTCGCGCCAATCGCGGGCGCGACGGTCCCGCGCGAATGCCGCGAGGTATTTGGCGAAGCCGGCAAAGACCGCTGCTTCGGCCATGCCGGCGCTCAGCGGATTGCTCAGGCACCGCTCGCCTGGTTGGCGCTCGCCCCACAGAAGCTCGGCCAGCTCTTCAATAACGGCGCCGTGGCGAGCTCCTATCTGCAGACGTCGAACTCGGGCCTCGTCTCGGACTCGATCCGACGCGCGATTTCGACGATCGAGACGCTCTACTCGCGCTTGCTCCTGCTCGGTGCGTGCTTGGGCCTGTGGCGGGTAGCCGCCAGCCGCCTCGGCACCGCCTTTTCGCTGGCTGCTGCGCTCTTCACGTTGACGCCTTGGGCCTACGTGGCCGAGCTGTTCGTGCTCGGCGGGTTATTGGCTTTGCGCCCAGAGCCGGGCCGCCGGCCGCTCCTGTTTCTAGCCGCTGCTCTGCTTGGGATGTGCGTGATCACGCACATCGTGTTCTTCGGAGCTGCTCGCTACGCCCTGCTTTGGTCGCCTTGGCTGGCTTGGCTGATGATCCTGCCTAAACCGACGCCTACCCGCTCGAGTCTTTTGACACCGGCGCGGAGGGCAGAGGATAATTTCGATTCCGCCCTAGGAGCCCCGGATGCCGCTGATTGAAACGGAAGAAGCCTCACGTCGCCTAGCTCGTGCCATCGCCAGCGACCTTTCTCTCTACAACGAAGAGAAAATCATCCGGGGCATCGAGCACGATTCCCTCTTCGAAGAGTTGTCCGAGGAGATCGAAGAAGGACGTGCGCTCTACAAGAGCCGCGTCTCGCCCGATCTCTACCATCGCAACTTCTACGATCGCGCGTTGGTCGACATCTTGGTCAAGTCCAAGGGTCACATCAAAAGCCGACTCTGGTAGCAGCGCTGAAACAATTGTTCGAGGTCGCGCCGCACGAGGCGCCCGAGCGTGTCGACAAAGTTCTCGCGCGGCTGATGCCCGAGGTCTCGCGCGCGACTGTGCAGCGTTGGATCAGCGAAGGCCGTGTCAAAGTCGGCGGCAACATCTGCCGACCGAAGCAACTCGTGCGCGGCGGCATGCAGCTCGAGGTCGAACCGAGTGAGCCCCCGCCGAGCGCGGCGGTTCCCGATCCGAGCGTCGAGTTTCAGGTGCTGCACGAGGATCCGCACCTGATCGTGGTCGACAAGCCAGCCGGGCTCGTGGTTCACCCGGCGCGCGGCCATGCGTCGGGCACGCTGGTCAATGGGCTGTTGGCGCGCGGTGGCTTCGAGCGTGCCTCGGCCGACGCCCGCGATCCGAACGCCGCCGTACGGCCCGGCGTCGTGCATCGCATCGACAAAGATACGAGCGGCATTCTGGTCGTGGCCAAAGACGAGCCCACGCGCGAAGGCCTGAAGAAGCAGCTCTCCGAGCACAGTATGGAGCGCGTCTACCGCGCTCTCACGCTGGGGGTCCCAAAGAGCGGTCCGATTCAGACGCTCTACGACCGCCATCCGCGCTCACGCATGCGCTTCACGTCGAAGACCGATCAAGGCAAGCGCGCCGTCACGCACGTGGCGGTGGTTGAAAGCTTCGGAGGCGGGCGAGCGGCGCTCGTCGAGTGCCGGCTCGAGACCGGACGCACGCATCAAATCCGCGTCCATCTCGCGGAGCAGGTCGGCACGCCGCTGTTGGCAGACTGGCTCTACGGGCACACGCCTGGCGGAACGGACCTGCAAGAAATCGCGACGGCTCTCGGCCGGCAGGCGCTGCACGCCGCCGTGCTCGGCTTCGTTCATCCGGCAACGCACGCGCCGCTGCGCTTCGAGTCGCCGCTGCCAGCGGACTTGGCGACCGCGTTGACTGCGTTGCGCGCGCTCAAAGCTTAACGGCGTCACCGAAGCGCTTGGATAGCGCTTTCTTGCCAGCGTCGCTCAGGTCATTGGCGAACATCTCGAGTTTCGTCAGCCCCTTCAGGTGCGGGGACGCGGCCAGCGCCTTGGCGCCGGTGTCGCCGATGCCGTTGGCGCTCAGATCGAGCGTGTTGAGCGACGAAAGCTTGGCCGAGCCGGCCAAGGCTTTGGCGCCTTCGTCGCCGACGGAGTTGCCGGAGAGCGCCAGCACCTTGAGCTTGAAGCTGCCTTTGGTTAGCGCCCGCGCACCGTCCGGGCCGATCTCGCTACCGAGCAGGAAGAGCGCGGACAGCTTGCTCAGGCCTGCGTTGCCGAGCGCAGTCACGCCCTCGGCACCGATCGGATTCATGCTCAAATCGAGCGAGCTGAGCGCGGGGTAGCCGTGGCCTTTGGCCAGCGCCTTCGCGCCAGCAGTGCCGATGCCGTTGCCGCTCAAGTTCAGCGTTGTCAGGTGTTCCAGCTTGCTCTCGGCCAGCGCCTTGGCGCCGTCGTCACCGATTTCGTTGCCGCCCAAATCGAGGACGCTAAGCGCCTTGAGGTGCGTCGAGCCGAGCAGGCCGCGCGCGCCGTCGGCGCTGAGGTCATTGTCGCTGATGTCGAGCTTTTCCAGACTATCCAACGTTTCCGCGCTGCCGAGCACGCGGCCAAGCTCGGCGCCCCAACCTTTGGCGGCAAGGTCCAGCTCTTTGGTGGCGGGTGCCTGCAGTTTGGCGCGCAGGGCCTCGAGCGAATCGAGGTCGCCGTGGGCCTTCTTACCGGCCGTAGCTGAGCTGTCCTCGCTGGCGTGGTCAGCAGCCGTATCAGGCTGGGGACCCGCCGAGCCGCCGCCGCAGGCTGCCGCGAGCAGGATGGCGAGAGTGGTCACAACCGAGAGCGTCGTGCAGCGGGCGGCGGAGATCGGTAGGATAATCCCTCGAACTTAGCCGATCCCCGACCCCGCCGCATCCGGTCTCGGTGAGGCCTGGCCCGTGCCGCCCGCGTTGGGTAGCTCGGCCGCGAAGGCCTGCCTAAAACGCAGCCGGAGCAGGAACAGCGCGATGAAGCCAACGAGGACCGCCCACCAGAGAGTGGCTAGCCGCACCAGGATCATCGCGGCCGTTGCCGCGCCCTGCTCGACTCCGCCCAGGTGCAGGAGTGCCTCGCGCAGCATCCCTTCCACGAGGCCGAGCCCGCCTGGAACCGGGATCAGCGCGCCTGCCAGGGTGGCGGTCGAATAGAAGAACACCGACAGCGTCCACGGCACGCTTTCGCCGAAGCCGCACAATAGGATGTAGAGCGCCGTGCCTTCAGCGCCCCACGCGAACACTGACAACAGCGCCGGAACCGGTAGCGCGCTCGGTTTCGCCAAAACGCGCAGCTGGATGAGCCCGGACCGAACCTTGGGCACCACAACTCTCCACTTCTCGCCGCGGCGCTCGAGTCGCTCGCACAGCCACAACGCCGGAGCTTGCCACAGGATCAGCACCAGCCCGGCCGCAACCGCCAGCGCACCGGCTAGCGCCCAAGGCAGACCCTTCGGAAAGCTCGCGCCGCCGATCAGGATCAACAGCACGATGCCGATCACGTCGGTCAAGCGATCGGCCACGACGATCGGTGCAGTGCGCTCGACCGCCACCCCGTGCGTCTTGGCGAGCACGGCGCTCTTGAAGACCTCGCCGACTTTGCCGGGTGTGATCGTGAGCACGAAGCCGGTCAGAAACACCAGCAGGCTGTCAAACCAGGGGATGCCGTTGATCTCAAGCCGCGCGAGGTAGTATTGCCACTTGCCGAAACGCAAAAGGTAGTTGAAGCAGGCCAGGCCTAGCGCGGCGGCGAACGCGCTGACGTGGAAGCGCGACAGGCTCGAACCGATCTGGTGCACGCCGGTGTAAACGGCGAACAAGCCGTAAAGCACGACGCCGATGAACGTGACGATCAGGACACGCCGAAGCAGAACGTTCATTTCGCCCTCCTTCGCCAAGCGCGCATCAAGCCGAAGCCCGCCAGCAGGACCAGGCCGAGGCTCAGCGCGGCCACCACCCAGGCCGGGGCTGCCACCGCGCCGCGCGCGGGACCGGGGGGCGGTCGCTCCACCAGGGTCGTCGTTGCTGGGCCTTTCACGCGGCGGCAATAGCCCTGCTCCTTCCGCCCCGCAACTGGCCCATGATGCTAAGCTCCGCGCCGTTCACCGTGACTCAAGATCCTGCGAAATCCCAAGACGCGGCGTTGCTCGCCCAAACCTCTGACGCTTGCAAGCGGCTGAGGCAAGAAGTCGGCCGAGTGATCATCGGTCAAGACGCCGTCGTCGACCACCTGATCATCGCCCTGCTGACGCAAGGCCACGCGCTGCTCGTCGGGGTGCCGGGCCTGGCCAAGACGTTGCTGGTAGCGAGCCTGTCGAAGGCGCTCGATCTCAGCTTTGGGCGCGTGCAGTTCACGCCCGATCTACTGCCCGCCGACATCACCGGCACCGACGTGCTGGCCGAGCATGATGGCCGCCGTGAGCTGAGCTTCCTGCCCGGGCCAATTTTCAAGAACCTCGTGCTCGCCGACGAGATCAACCGCACGCCGCCAAAGACCCAAGCCGCTCTCTTGCAAGCGATGCAAGAGCGGGCCGTGACCGTCGGCGGCGCGACGCATCCGCTGCCGACACCGTTCCAGGTCTTCGCAACCAGGAACCCAATCGAGCAGGAGGGCACGTACGCGCTGCCCGAAGCCCAGCTCGATCGTTTCTTGCTCGAGGTGCACGTCGAGTATCCCAGCGAGGACGAGGAACGTAAGATCGCTCGACGCACGACGTCCGGCAACGTGCCGGAAGTGAACCGCGCGCTGTCGGCCGACGAGCTGCGCATGCTGCAGGCGTTCGTGCCGCGCGTGCCAGTGACCGAGGCCGCTGTCGAGCTGGCAGTGCGACTCACACGCGCGACGCGTCCGAGCGACGCGGCTTCGGCCGAGGTGAAGAGCTACGTGCGCTTCGGTGCCGGCCCGCGCGGCAGCCAGGCACTGGTGTTGGCGGCCAAAGCCCACGCAGCAATCCGCGGAGAAGCTGCGGCCGACGTCGAAGACGTGATGTACGTTGCGCTGCCGGCGCTGCGCCATCGGCTGGTTTTGTCGTATCGGGCCGAGGTCGACGGCGTGAAAGATGCCGACGTCGTGGCCGCGATTGCGAGGCAGGTGCGGGCTTGAGCCTGGGCACGAGTGAGCTCAAACGGCGCATCAAGCTGGCGTTGATCGAAGAGCTGGACCTGCGCGGTAAGACCGAAGCCGACATTGACGAGGCCGCGCCGTTGTTCGGCGACGGGCTCGGGCTCGACTCACTCGACGCGCTGCAGCTAGCGATGGCGATTGAAGAGCGCTTCGGCGTGTCGGTGCCGGAAGGCGAAGCGGGCCGCGCTGTCTTCGCATCGGTCAACGCGATCGCCGAGTTTTTGGTGCGCTCCTCGGGCGCGAGCCAGAGCGCGCCCGAGGCCGGGTAGGCGTCGGTGCGGGTGCGGCGCATCGCGGTCAGCGGTGTCGGGCTCGTGTCCGCGCTCGGCCAGTCGGCGCCCGAGACATTTCGCGCGCTGATCAGCGGCGTGCGCGGCATCGGGCCGCTGCAGCTGTTCGACCCGGGTGAGGTGCGTTCGCGGCAGGTGGGGGAAGTACGCGGACTGTCGGTCGCTGATATCGCGCCACCTGGTCAGCTCGAGCAATTTTCGCGCACCGAGGCGATGGCGGTGGCGGCGGCGCGCGAAGCCGTTTCAATGGCAAGTCTGCCGGCTCGAGCGCGCGTCGGCGTCGTGCTGGGCGGAACGACCGGCGGCATGTTCGAGACGGAGGGCATGCTTTCTAGCCCGGATCTGGCGCAGCTTGCTCCGGTTCGTTCGCGCGATCTCGTCAGCTATCCGTTGTCTGCCAGCTTGGCTCGTGTGGCGGAGGCTGTCGGCGGAGCGACGATCACGCGCAGCATCTGCAGCGCCTGTTCAGGTGGGGCGATCGCGCTGGTCCAAGCTGCTGCTTGGCTCGAGCGCGGCGAGGTCGACTTCGTGCTCGCTGGCGGTGCGGACGGATTGTGCCGGTTGACGGTGCTGGGCTTCAATGCGCTCGGCGCGACCGATCCCGAGCCGTGTCGTCCATTCGACCGCACGCGCGCCGGGCTCAATTTGGGAGAAGGCGCAGCGGTGCTCGTACTCGAGCGCGAAGCCACGGCGCTTGCCCGTGGCGCCGACGTGTTGGCGTGGCTCGACGGTTACGCCGTCGGCGCCGAAGCGCATCACATTACCCATCCCGAGCCGAGCGGCGCACGCGCGAGCCAGCTGCTGCGGCGAGCGCTCGAGCGCGCCGGGCTGGCTGCCGTCGACGTCGGCTACGTGAACGCGCACGGCACCGGTACCCAGCAGAACGACGCCATGGAGGCGCGGGCCTTGCTCGATGTTTTCGGCTCGGACTCGCGGACGTGGGTTTCCAGCTCGAAGGCACAGCTCGGGCACACCCTGGGCGCGGCCGGTGCGATCGAAGCGGCGCTGACGGTGTTGGCGTTGGCGCGCGGCGCAGTTCCGCCGAGCGTCGGTCTGGTCGAGCCGGAGCTCTCGGGACTGCGGCACGTCGGCGGGCAGGGGCACTCCGAACGACTTGAGGCCGCGTTGTCCAGCTCGTTTGGTTTCGGCGGTATGAGTTGCGTTTTGGCGTTCTCGGCGCAGCACCGCCCGGCGCCGGCGACCGAGGCCGTGCATCGGCGCGTGGCGGTCGTGTCCGCCGCGCTGCTCGATGCGCGCGCCGAGCCGGAGAAATTGCTCGACGCCGAACGCTCTCGACGCTTCGACCAAGGTTCGGCATTGGCTGCTGCTGGCGTCGCCACGCTGAGCCAGCCCGGGAGCGCTGAGACGGGGCTCGTGCTCGGGACGGCGTTTGGCAACGTCGAGCGCACGATGGCGTTTCTGTCGCGCGCTCGTGAACGCGGGCCACGGCTTGTGCCGCCTGCCGAATTTCCGCACTTGGTGCCGTCGGCGCCAGCCGGCAACGCCTCCGTCTACGCTGGGCTGACGGGCCCGGTCTTTGCGGTCAGTGAGCTGGCTCAGAGTGGTGAGGCGGCGTTCGCTTCCGCTTGCGACTTGATCGCGCAAGGCGTCGCGACGCGGATCGTGGCCGGCGCCGTGGCGCCGCGCGATGCGATCGTCGAGCGGGTGCTGGGGCCGCTGCTCGAGCCGGCTGGATTTCATGCGACGGAGCGCGGCGAAGGCGCAGGTTTCGTGCTGTTGTCCGAGCTCTCTGCCGCGCGTGCCGCCGGCTCGGTCGCGGCAGAAGTGCTCGGACGTTACGCTGGTGAGCTGGCGCTAGGCCTGTCGTGCGCCGGCGTACCAGAGCTCGAACCGAGTTGGCGGGCGAGGGTAGTGCTCGGTATTGCAGCCCTAAAGCTGCGAGAGGCGCTAGAGGCTTCGAGCTGGCGCGCAGTCCCGCGCTTGGATCTGGCCGGCCAGCACGGCTATCACGAGGCGCTCGGTGCGGTGGCGCTGGCGACGGCGGCGCAGCTGCTCGGCCAGGGCGAGCTCGACCGCGTGCTGGTTTTGTCCGGAGCCAATGGCTCTTTCACTGCCACGCTGCTCCGGCGCGTGGGTACGGAGGATTGAGGCAGAGTGGCGGCCGCGATCGTTGCTTTCGGCGCTGCTTCGGCGCTCGGTGTAGGGCAAGCGGCGTTCGACGTCGGTGGGCCTGGCAAAGCACCGGCCGGCGCTTGGTCGTCGCGCGCACCGGGAAAGCCGTTCGGCCGCGTGCTTGGCTGCGACGCCGCTCACGCGGATCGCCCTCGCGCTCTGTTCGAACTCGGCCTCGACCAGGTCGTGGAGCAGCTGAACCGCCATGACCCGAGTTGGCGTGATCGCCGGCTGGGCGTGGTGATCGGCACCTCCAGCGGCGGCTTTGCAGCGCTCGAACGCGCGCTCGAGCGGCCCGACGTGGACGTTGCCAACTGGTCCAAGGGCGCCTACTTCGCGCCATTGGTCGGGTTAGGGGCGAAGTTGGGATGCGAGCCGAAACGCCTGGTCTCGCTGTACGCCGCATGCGCTTCGTCGGCGCTGGCGCTCGGGCTCGGCTTGCGCTGGCTCGAGCTCGACGAGGTCGACCTGGTGATTGCCGGCGGCTACGATGCCGAGAGCGATTGGGTGTGCGCCGGCTTCGACGCGCTCAAGGCGACGACCAGCGGCCAACCGCGACCGTTTCGCGCCGAGCGTGACGGCATGGTGCTCGGCGAAGGCGTCGCCCTGGTTGCACTGACGCGCGAGGTCGAGACTGCCTACGGCTTCGTGCGCGGGTTTGCGGCCACGACCGACGCCGTGCACATCACCGCGCCGGATCGCACGGGCCAAAGCCTGGCGCGCGCCGCCACCCTCGCGTTGCGCGATGCGGTGCTCGCCCCGCCAAGTGTCGATTTCGTGAGCGTTCACGGTACCGGCACGTCGTTCAACGACGCCGCGGAGGGGGCTGCGCTGCGGTTAGTCTTCGCCGAGCGCGCCGCCGAGCTGCAGCTGCACGCCTTCAAAACCGTCGTCGGTCACACGCTCGGGGCGGCTGCCGCGCTCGAGTCGCTGGCCGCGCTCTCTGCGCTCGAAAATCAGGTGCTGCCGGCGTCCGCAAGCCCGGGCACGCCGATGCCCGAGCTGCCCGCGTGCTTGCCAACCGAGAACCTGCCGCGCTCGGTCGAACACTGCCTGAAACTGTCGACGGCATTCGGGGGAGCGAACGCTGCGCTGGTGCTGTCGCGACGCAACGCGCCCTCGGCGCTGCGCGCGCGGCGCCCGGTGTATCTCGTGGCGGTCGGTTCGCCGTGCACGGAGCTCGACGTCGCCCGCTTGCAAGGGCTGCTGGTCGCACCGCTCGAACGTTTGCCGCGTTCCGATCTGGTTTCAGCTTTGGCCGTGGCGGCGAGTGCCGAGGCGCTACGCAGCGCGACCCAGGCGGGTTGGGACATCGACCGCCCGCGTACCGGCGTGGTGGTCGGCAGCGTCGGCTTGAGTCTCGAAGCCAATGTGGCGTTTGCCGTGCGGCTCCTCGAGCGCGGACGCCAGCACGCGGAGCCCCGACGCTTTCCCGCCACCTCGCCGAATGCCGGGGCCGGTCACGTCGCGATCGCGTTCGGACTAGGTGGACCGTCGCACGCGGTGGGAGCGGGGCCCGACGCGGCGCTCGAAGCCTTGCGGGTCGCGCGCGACTGGGTGGCGGCCGGCGACGCCGATGCGATGTTGGTCGTCGGCGCCGAGCAGGCAGGCCCAACAGCGGCGCGCGTTCTAGCCGCTGTTGGGCTAGCGGCGCCCGAGACGGGCGGCTTCGCGCTCCTGCTCGCCGCAACCCCCGCCGGGGCACTTATCGATGACGCGCTGCTGGCGATCCGGGAAGTTCCGGCTGAAGGCTCACAAAACGCAGGGTTTCGCCGGCTCGAGGCCTGGGCCCGAGCAGCTGGCTTGCCCGGCCCGAGCGGTTTTGGCAGTGTGCGCCCGCCGGAATAGCCCCACGCTTGCCGGCGTTTTGACCCCCGTGAAGCCCTTGTCCGCCTCCCTCAAGCTTTGCACTGCTTTCGCGCTTCTGACGAGCGTGGGCTGCAACCACGACTTCATCCCGAACACGCAGGTGGAGGACTCCGACTTCAATCGTGAGGTCATCGCCTACTGCGAGGATTATCGGCACGCCGTCGAGCGCCGCAACACGGAGCTCTTATTGAAGATGGCCGATCCGAAGTACTACGAGGATGGCGGCACCGTCGATACCAGCGACGACTTGGACTTGGCTGGTCTCAAAGACTACCTGCACCTCGAGTTCAACAAGACGACCGCGATCCGCTACGAGATTTTCTATCGCGACATCAGCATCGGGCGCAGCAACCAGGTGTTCGTCGACTTCACCTACAGCGCCAGTTACAAAGTGCCGACTGGGGTGACGCCCCCGCCACCGCCCACCGGCGAGGCGCCGAACCCGGCAGTGGCCGAAGTGTGGCGCCGCCGCGTCGCCGACAACCGACTCGAGCTCGTACGCAACGGCAACTCGTTCCGCATTCTGTCCGGCATGTGAGCGCACTCACCGCGTCAGAATACTGCAGCTCACACCATCCAAGCGGCGCAGCACCTGGCCCTCGCCGCTGACCAGCTCCCAAACCGGCCGGCCCTGTTTGTCGCTCCACGAATAGCGCAAGCCGAGTCCGGCGCTGACGTCGGCGCCCGCGCGCTGAGCCGAAGCCCAAGCATTCTCGAACAGACAATTCGGCTCGGGCGCGACCTTGGCTTTGCCGGCGTGCTCCTCGTTCTTGATCAAGGTGCCGTCGCTCGAGGTCAGCAATAGCCGCTCACCGCCGGCCTCGGCTCCGCCGCTGAGCCGTTGCCCACTCGGTTTGGCGTAAGCGATCTCGACCTTACCGCCCGTGGCGACACCGTGCGCATCCAGCGGGCTGGCGCTCAGGCTGACGAGCACCGCGTCACGCTGCCAGGCGCTGGCCTGACGCCGGGCTTCCACCAGCAAGCTGCTCGGCTCGAGTCGTAGCGGGGCCGCGCTCGCGACCGGCGCGGTCAAGACCGCAGCAGCCACTGGCGCCACGCTAGTCGGCGGTTGTCGCAGCCAGACCATGGCGCCCGCCGCTACCAACCCGAAAACCACGAAACCACCGACGGCGAGCACGGCCACGGTCGTGCGAGCCGAGTCGTCCTTCAGCGGAACTGGGCGAGCCATCGGTGGTCCGGTTCGAGGCGCAGGCGTCGCCGCCAACCAGAAGCCACAGCTCTTGCAGCGCGCACCGGAGGCGCGCACGTCCGCGCCACACTGCGGGCACAAATCAGCCATCGCATCCGGCATGACCATTAGGCTTTCCCTCGTTGAGCCTCAAAAATGGCCCAAGCCCTTTATGGTAGTCGAAAGTCTTCTACGATCTCAGCGATCTCGTAGCCTGGCACGTCGGCTTTGGGCCGGAGCCTGAACGCCAGGGCGTCGCCAAAAAGCCGTGTTTTTCCGGCCCAGGACAGGCCGGGCCGGGCCACGACCACCACTTCGCTGGCGCTCAGCGGGGCGGGCACGCCATCGCGCTTGGCGCGCGCGGCGGTGTCGTACGTGTAGGTGCGCAGCGTCTGCGGGGCGGCGACGATGCGCCCAGAGAGGCTCGTGTAGTCGAGCTGCGCGAATCGGGCTCGCCACGCCGCCTGGGCGGGCTGTCGGTTGCCTTCGGAAATTACCGCGGCCTGCGACGCCAGTAGCGGCAGCAAATCGCGGTTCGACTCCAGCAAAACGGCGATAAAAAAACGACTCACCAGCTCGCGCGCGGCTTCGGAGTCGAGCGGGACGATCGCGCGGCGCGGCGCGAACCCGGACGCTTCGCTTGAAGGGTCGGGCGCGACGCTGGGCGACTCGGCGGCGAAGCTAGGCGGCTTGCGCGGCACTTCGGGAAAGCTCTCGGACGTAGCAAAATTTGGACCCCGCTCAGCGCTCGCGCAGGCCCACGCCACCGCTGCGGCAAGTAGCGGCGCCCAGCGCGTCTTCACAAAGGTTCGAGCCGCGGTTCGTCGCTACGGCTCAAATGGACGATCGAGCGCGGCGGCGAGGCCTGAAAGCCGGGCGGCACGCTGTCGACGTCGCACGCCAACAGGGAAAAGCACGAGCTTTCGATGCTGGGGATGCGCGCCTTGCGCAGACCGTCTTCCCCGAGCAGCTCTTCTATCTCGAAGCGGCCGTTCCAGCGGCGGAAGACCGTCGAGCCGGTGCGATTGACGGCGATCAACAGCTCTCCGTTGGTGACCAGGATGTCGCCGGTGTTTTCGCCGTGGCCCTCTTCGGCCGAGAGCCGATCGACCAGCGCGACCGACGCTCGCAGCGCGGCCGCGACGTGATCGCCTTGGACGTGCGCGTCGTCCAAATGGCCAGCGTCGTGCAGGAACGACAGGAACAGATAGAAGAAGCACTCGCTGTCGGTTTCGCCGCGGACGTTGCGGCGTAAGAACTCGGGCTGCGACTCCAGCAAGCGTGAACGCAGGCGCTCGAATCCGACGATTGTGCCCGTCTGCGCGAACAGCCAGGCGCGGTAACGGAACGGGTGCGTGTTCTCGGTACGGAGCGCGCCGACGCTGGCGCGCCGCACGTGGCCGATCATGACGTCGGTGCGCACGTCTTCGGCCGCCTCGACCAAATCGATCTCCGCGCGATCGTCGATCGGCCGGCGCCGAAGCAAGACTTCACCGGACTGGTAAAAGCCCAGCCCCCAACCGAGCGGCTCGCCATCTGGCCGGCGCGCTTTCAGCAAGGGCCGATTCGCTTCCAGCACCCGCGCTCCCAGGTCGGCGCGGTTTCCGATAAAGCCGAACATGCGTGCCATGGTCTTGGGGTGAGGGCCCGGTGGGTGAAATCCGGACGCCTGCTGCAAGCATACCGCTCAGCGCCCTGCTCCGCACGTAGCTTCGTCGGTAAAACCCTTCGACGAGATTTGGCCGAGTAGCCAACGAGCAATTACCATCGCAGATCGAGATGGATCGCGAAGCGTTCACCGAAGCACTGCTAGGAGTGATGGAAGCCAAAGAGCACTGGGCTTGGCCGCACTTTGGCGAGGGTAGGGTGCCGCGCGACCTGCTCCACATCCACCTCGAGCAGGAGTACGCCACCTACGTTCGCGACTTTCCGGTGCTGGTTGCACGTGCCTACGTCACCTGCCCAATCGCGGAAGTTCGCCGTGACTTGATCGAGAACGTGTTCGAAGAGGAGACGGGCCGCCTGGGGGCCGGTCGGCCGCACCCGGAACTATTTCTGGAATACCCGCGCGGCCTGGGCATGGACCTCGCCCGCTTCGAGCTGGTCGAGCTCTTGCCGGCCGCTCGGGTGTATCGTGCGTTCCTCGACCGTTGCACCCTCGAGGGCGGATGGGACGAGGCGGCGGCTGTCACGACGCTGTTCTTGGAGGGAACCAAATTCGAGCGCGGCGAGCTGTCCGATTCGGCCCCGCGCCGGCCGGTCCCGGCGCTCGCCGACCACCCGCTCGTCAAGCATTATGGGCTGCCGCTAGAGGCTTTGGCGCTCACCCGCGCCCATCGCAGCGTCGAGGGAGGCCACCGCGCAGCAGCTTGGCGCAGCATCCTCGACCACGTGGTCGAGCCCAATCGCCAGGAGGCCGTCCTGAGCGCCATGCGCGGAACACTCGAATGCTGGCTGAGTTACCGTGACGATGTAGCGGCGGCGTGTGGAATTGTACGACGCGGCGAGCACGGCTAAAGTCCGCGCCTTCATGACGAAGTCTTTGCTCATCGTGGCGCTCGGCTTGCTCGGGTGCGGTGCGGTTTACCCACAGCTCGAAACGCCAGTACGGACGCCACCCGGTCAAGTGAAGCTCACGCCCGCACCGCCGGAGGAGCTGCTGTTCCTCAAATTCGCTGGCGCGGCGATTCCGACGCGAACGCGCGACGGCCGGAGCTGGGACTCGGTTGGCGGCTCGCTGCCCGACGCGTTCGCCAAGCTATTCATCGATGGCAAGGTGATCCTGGAGACGCCCGTGCAGAGCAATTCGCTGACTCCCTCCTGGCCGACACAGGCCAAAGCCAACTACCGCGTGCGGATGGGGGCGTCGGTTCGGGTCGAGCTGTGGGACAGCAACCCGATCAACAATCATCCGATCTGCGTTTCGGACATGTCCGAGCTACATGCCGAGGTGTCGTTGGAGGGGCCGGTAAAAATCAGCTGTAACAGCGGCGCGGAGATGAGCTTGGTAGTCGAGCCGGCGCATGGCCGCTTGGGCATCGGCCTTTTCTACGAGTTGCGGCGTGAAGAAGTCGCCGTAACCCGAGTCCTGCGCGAATCGCCGGCTGCTCGGGCGGGGCTTGTGCGTGGCGACCAATTGCTCAAGATTCAAGGCAAGGCCGTGAAAACCATGGACGACGGTGAAGCCCAGAGTCTGATCAACGCCAACGCCGCGACTGGCGTCACACTGCTCGTGCGCAAGCTCGACAAGAGTGAAATTGAGATAAACCTCAAAGAAGGCGCGATCTATCCGGTGGTCGGCGAAGGCGTATCCGTCGATGGTTGAGCCGCAGGGTCCTGCTGCGGAGGGTCTGTACGCCCTTCCGCGCGATACCTTGCGCGTCAGCGGCGCCGACAGAAAGACCTGGCTGGACGGTCTCTTGACATGCGCGGTCACAGCCGTCGCGACTGGAAGTGCGGCGTACGGGCTCTTGCTCACCAAGCAAGGCAAGATCGTCACCGACGCCTTCCTGGCCGATACCGGTAGCGAGCTGTTGGTCGGTGTGGCACCCGGGCGCGGCGCGGCCGTTCGTGAGCTACTCGATCGGTATCTCGTCATGGAAGATGCCGAACTCGAGCAGGTGGCAACCCCGCTGCATTGGCGGATCGCGTACGCTGCGGTTGGTGACGCGGCCGGCGGGGTCGCGGGCGGGGCACTCCAGCTGGGAGCGCTCGGGGTTTGGCTTTCCGTAACCGAAGACGCCTCGGTCGGGCTCGCGGATGCGACCGAGCTGCTCGCAGAGCATGGGCTCGGCGTGTTCGGCGTCGACTTCGACGAGCGCAGCAACCCACACGAAGCCTCGCTCGACCGCATCGCAGTTTCGTGGACCAAGGGCTGCTACCTCGGCCAAGAGGTCGTCTGCATGCAGGACATGCGTGGCAAGGTGAAACGACGCTTGGTGGCTCTCGACGGCAGCTCCGCGTTGCTCGACGCGGCATCGGCGTCGCAAGTCGAAGCGCCGCAAAAGGATGTGCTGGGCGCTGACGGCAGCGTTGCAGGCCACGTGTCCAGCGTGCACCGCGGTACCAGCGGAACTAGGCTTCTGGCCACTATTTCGACCTCGGCTCTGGAGTCGCAAGCCGAGCTCAGTTTTCTGGGTGAACGTTTGCGCGTTGCCTTCGGCGTCACGTCGAAGTTGAGCTAGTCTCGTAGGGCCCCATGGACAAGCAGGCTTCGAGTCGGATCACCGAGAATGGACTACGCGTCGCGGATGACGCCTTGAGCTTGATCGCCAAGACGCCGCTGGTGCGGCTCGGGCGCATCAGCCCGCAAGGCGGCGCGACGATCTGGGCCAAGGTCGAGTACATGAACCCGGCCGGCAGCGTGAAAGATCGCCCTGCCTTGTCGATGATCGTCGCCGCCGAAAAGGCGGGCACGCTCAAGCCTGGCTCGGTGATCGTTGAAGCCACCAGCGGCAACACCGGCATCAGCCTGGCGATGATCGCGGCGGTGCGCGGTTACCGCTGCGTGCTGGTGATGCCGGAGGACATGAGTCTGGAGCGTCGCTACATCTTGCGCGCTTATGGGGCCGAAATCGTGCTCACGCCCGCCACCGAGGGCATGGCGGGCGCCGTCAGCCGCGCGCGCCGCGTACTCGAAGACACGCCGTCGTCGTTCATGCCGAGTCAGTTTACGAACTCGGCCAATCCCGAGAGCCATGAGCTGGGCACCGCGCTCGAAATCCTCGAGCAAGTGGGCGGCAGCCTGGCGGGCTTCGTCGCTGGCGTCGGTACCGGCGGCACCATTACCGGCGTCTCGCGCGCGCTGCGCAAGAAGCTTGGCAACAAGGTGAAAGTGTTCGCGGTCGAACCGTCGGGTAGTGCGGTGCTTTCCGGCAAGCCGCCTGGGATGCACGGGATTCAAGGCCTGGGCGCCGGCTTCGTGCCGGAGATCCTCGATCGCTCGGTGATCGACAAGATCATCGAGGTCAGCGACGTGGCGGCCGAGCGCATGGCGCGGCGCCTGGCTCGCGAAGAAGGCCTGCTGGTCGGTCCGTCGTCAGGCGCCAACGTGCACGCCGCGCTGGAAGCCGCCAATGAAGTCGGCAGCGGAAACGTCGTCACCATCTTGTGCGACTCGGGCGAGCGCTATCTGTTCTGAGGTCGCGCGCTCACTAGTGGCTAGGCGCCGCGGAACACGGGGGCGCGGCGCTCCAGGAACGCTCGCACGCCTTCTTTGACGTCGGCGCTTTGCAACAGCGCGAGCTGGCCGTCGCGTTCCCGGGCGAGCGCGGCGCGCAGCTCGGTCGCGGCACCGTGGACGGCATGTTTGATCCTCGCCAGGGCCAGTGGCGCGCTCGCGGCCAGCGTCGCGGCCAGCGCCAGCGCTGCGGCTTCGGCATCCGCGTCGGCCGTCATGCTCGTCGCCAAGCCGAGTGAAACGGCCTGCGCGGCATCGATGCGCGAACCGAGCATCAACATCTCCAGCGCGCGCGCGGTGCCGAGCAGCCGCGTGAGAAAGTAGCTACCTCCGCCGTCGGGCATCAGCCCCACAGCCACGAACTTCTCTTGCAAGTAGGCCGATTCAGCCAGCACTCGGAAGTCGCAAGCCAGCGCGAGATCGGCGCCGAAGCCGACGGCTGGTCCCGTGACCGCCGCTACGACCGGCTTGCCCAGCTCGACGATGCCGAGCGAGAGCGCTTGGAAGCGTGCCAAGCCGGGACCTAGGTCTTCGCCGGTTTCGATCGCCTTGGCCATCCAACGCAGGTCTGCGCCCGAGCAGAACGCGCCCGGCGTGCCCGAAAGTACGATCGCCCGGACCTGGCGCGCTTCATTCGCGCTCGAAAAGGCCGCCAGCAAGGCTTCGACCGTGTCCAGCGTGAGCGCGTTCTTGGCGCCAGGGCGCTGCAAGCGAATCAGGCGCACCGCGCCCTGGTCTTTGACCAAGAGATCCTGGGCGGAGGATTCCGACATACCGCCAGCATGCCCGACCCTTCCCGGGCGTGCTAGAGCGCGCGCATGGCCGAAAGCTTCGACCTCCCGGAAAGCCGCAAGCTCGACGAACAGCAGGGCGAAAGCTACCCGCGCCTGGTCGCGATCATGCAGCGGCTGCTGGCGCCCGATGGCTGCCCCTGGGACCAGGAGCAGAGCTACGCCTCGCTACGCAAATACGTGCTCGAAGAGGCATGCGAAGTCATCGACGCCATCGATTCAGGGCGACCCGAGGCGCTCAAGGATGAGCTCGGCGACCTGCTGCTGCAGGTCGTGTTTCTGGGCGAGCTGGCTCGGCGAGACGGGCAGTTCGGTCCCGACGACGTGGTCCGCGCGATCGTCGAGAAGCTGGTGCGCCGCCACCCGCATGTGTTCGGTGAGGTCGAGGTGAGCGGCAGCGCAGAGGTCCTGAGCAATTGGGACAAAATCAAGCTGACCGAGTACGGCGACCGGGGCGTTTTGGCTGGTCTCCCGCACGCCTTCCCGGCGTTGGCCCGCGCGCAACGCATGAGCGACAAGGTGAGTCGAGTCGGCTTCGACTGGCCCGACGCACGCGGCTCGCGCGACAAAGTCAGCGAGGAACTGGGCGAGCTCGACGAAGCCGTGACGGGTGGCGTTCACGAACGGATCGAGAGCGAGCTGGGTGACGTGCTGTTCGCGCTGGTGAACTTCGCGCGGCATCAAGGTGTCGACGCGGAGCTGGCATTGCGCAAGACCGCCGATCGTTTCGCCGGGCGCTTTGCTCACGTCGAAGCGCGCGTCAAAGAGCGGCACGGCGGCTTCCCGCGCGATAAAGACGGCAAGCCGACCCGCGGTTTACCGCTCGAAACACTGGACAATTACTGGAACGAAGCCAAGGAGCGCGGACTGTGACCACGGTTGATCCGGTCGGGCGTTTACCCGAAGAGTGGCGCGAGACGATGCAGGGGTTCGGCGAGAAGCCGTTCCGCGCCGAGCAGGTGTTTCGTTGGATCCACGAGCGCGGCGTGCTCGATCCGGACCAAATGACCGATCTGGCCAAGCCGCTCCGCGAACGCTTGAAAGCCGACGGCTTTGCGGTGCCCGCCAAAGTGGCTGAGGTGCACGCGGCCGCAGACGGCACGCGCAAGCTGGTGCTCGAGCTTGCCCAAGGCGCACGCGTCGAGTGCGTGATCATTCCGATGACCGATCTGGCGGACGGTGACGCGGACGCGTCGGCCGCGCCGGAAGACGATGAGGATGACCGCGAAGAAGCTGCGACCGAGAAATCGCGCGTTACGTTGTGCGTTTCGACTCAGTACGGTTGCGCGATGGGCTGCGTATTTTGTGCCAGCGGCCAGGCCGGGCTGCAGCGTGGTCTGACCGCCTCGGAGATCGTCAGCCAGGTGCTGATCTCGAAGCAGTACCTGACGCCGAAGGAAGAGCTCAAGAACCTGGTCTTCATGGGTATGGGTGAACCGCTTCACCACTACGATGAGACAGCGCGCGCGATTCGCTTGCTCACGCATCCGGCGGCGCGCGGCATGAGCCCGCGCCGAATAACCGTCAGCACGGTCGGGCTCGTGCCCGGTATCGCCCGGTTGGGCGCTGATTTTGGCGGCAAAGTCGGGCTCGCCGTGTCGCTGCACGCCCCGAACGACGTGATCCGCGATCGCATCATGCCGATGAATCGCAAGTTCCCGATCGTCGAGCTGATGCGCGCGCTGCGCGAGTACCCGTTGCCGCAGCGCCGCCGCATCACCATTGAGTACACGTTGATGGACCGCGTGAACGATGGCCCAGACGAAGCGCGCGAGCTCGTTCAGCTGCTGCGCGGCTTGCGCGTCAAAGTGAACCTGATCCCGATGAACCCGATCAGCGCGTCCGAGCTCAAGGCACCGAGCGGCAACCGCGTCGCAGCCTTCCAGCGCGTGCTGTCCGAAAACGGCCTCTCTTGTTTCGTCCGCACCCGCCGCGGCGACGAAGTCTCCGCCGCCTGCGGCCAACTCGCGATTCCCGACTCCCTAGTCCGCCAAAAACGCGAACGCGACGCGCTTCGGAACAAGTCGTAAAGTCTCCAGCGGCGAGACCGAGCGAACAGAGAGGGCGGAGTTTGGGAGGATTTTTCGAGGGCGAGTCGCGAGCGTCGACGCGGCGAGCTAGGTCTGAGGCCACTGGTTGTCGCTCGGGAAATAAAATGACTCCCCGTCCTCCCCATCTCCCTGTTTAATTCCCATAACTCACGATGTTCAAACGCGTAATGGTGGCGAACCGGGGCGAGATTGCTTGCCGCATTTTCAAGACGCTGGAACGACTGGGCATCGAGAGCGTCGCGGTCTTTTCGGATGCGGATGTGGCGGCGCCGCATGTGGCGGCGGCGGATCAGGCGTTTCGGCTGGGCGCGGCGCCGCTCGCGCAGAGTTACTTGAACGCCGATCTCGTTCTGCAAGCCGCGCTCGAAAGCGGGGCCGACGCGATCCACCCCGGCTATGGCTTGCTCAGCGAGAACGCTGGCTTTGCTGAGCGGGTTCGGGCCGCCGGCATCACCTTCATCGGCCCGCCCGGCGCGGCGCTTTCTGCGCTCGGGGACAAGCTGCGTGCGCGCGCTGTGGCGCGCTCCGTCGGCGCCTCACCGCCGCCTGGCAGCGACGGTCCCGTCTTGCCTACCGACGTCGAGCACCTAACAGCCGAGGCGGCGCGTATCGGTTACCCAATCTTGATCAAGGCCGCCGGTGGCGGCGGTGGCATCGGCATGCAGATCGTGCGTGAAGCCGCTGACCTGGCGCGCGCCGCGCAAAGTTGCGCCGATCGCGGCAAAGCGGCGTTTGCTGACGAGCGCATCTACTTGGAGCGATACCTCGAAGGTCCGCGCCACATCGAGGTCCAAGTGCTGTGCGACGACCACGGGCAAGCCGTCGCGCTCGGTGAGCGCGAGTGCAGCGTACAGCGCCGTCACCAGAAAATCATCGAAGAGTCGCCATCGCCGGCCGGATTCTTCACCGGCGAGGCGGGCGCTGCGAAACGTCGAGCGCTGCACAGTGCCGCGCTCGACGTCGTCAAAGCGGTCGGCTATCGCGGCGCCGGCACGGTCGAGTTCGTCGCCAACGCGGCGGGCGAGCTGTTCTTTCTCGAGGTGAACGCGCGCTTGCAAGTCGAGCATCCGATCACAGAAGCCGTCACCGGGCTCGATCTGGTCGAGCAGCAGCTGCGCGTCGCTAGCGGCGAGCGTTTGGAGCCCGCGGTGCTCGCCGCGTCCTCGTGCGGTCACGCGATCGAGGCCCGCGTGTACGCCGAAGATCCCGGTCGCGGCTTCTTGCCACAACCCGGCCGCATCGAAGCGCTGGCTTGGCCGAGCGGGGAAGGGATCCGGGTCGACTCGGGGGTGGCAGCAGGACTTGAAGTCACCTCGCACTACGATCCGATGCTCGCGAAGATCATCGCCTATGGTCGCGATCGGAACGAGGCGATGACGCGGCTCGATCAAGCCCTGGCGGACACTCAGCTGCGACTGGTGGGTCCGAAAGCGGATCGCGTGACCAACCTGCAATTCCTGCGGCAAGTGCTGGCTGCACCCGAGTTCGTAGCTGGCGAATACGACACGGGCTTGGCCGAAAAGCTGGTCAAGCGCGCATGACGCGCACGGCGGAGGAGCTGGTCGCCGCCGGCCGAGCCTGGATTGACGGCGACCCGGACCCGAGCACGCGCGCCGAGCTGGCAATGCTGATCGCCGCCGGCGATCGCGAAGCCCTCGACGAACGTCTCCGTCCGCTCAGCTTCGGTACCGCCGGCCTACGCGCGGCGGTCGGCGCTGGCAGCGGCCGCATGAACACCGCCGTCGTCACGCGCACCGCGTACGGTATCGCTCGCTACTTGAAGGACCAAGCCAGAGTAGCGAGCTTGCCGATCGTGATTGGCTTCGACGCTCGACCGACCAGCCGCGGCTTCGCTGAAGTTTCGGCTGCCGTCCTGCTCGCAGCGGGCTTTCGCGTGGTCGCGTTTTCGAGCCCGACCGCGACGCCGCTGTGCGCGTTTTTGGGGCGTGAGCTGGGCGCGTCGATCACGATTGTCGTTACCGCCAGCCACAACCCGCGCTGCGACAACGGCTACAAAGTCTATGGCCCTGCCGCTGTGCAAATCATCGCGCCGCTCGACACCGAAATCGCACGGCACATCGCCGAGGCGCCGCCCGCGCGCGAAGTGCCGCTCCAGCCGCTGAGCTTCGACGAAGCGCCGCCGGTCGGGCTCACGTTGCTCGATCAGACCAGCCTGAATAGCTATTTTGCCGCTGTTTCCTCCGCCGTTCCAGCGGCGAGCCATGCGCGCGACTTGCCGATCGTTCACAGCGCGCTGCACGGTGTCGGTAGTGCGCCGATGCTGCGCACGCTGGCCGATGCCGGCTTCACGCGTGTCGATGTAGTCACCGCTCAAGCCGAGCCCGACGGCACATTTCCGACGACACCCTTCCCGAACCCCGAAGAGCCGGGCACGCTCGATCTGGCGCTGGCGGAGGGCGAACGGCGCGCCGCCGCGCTCTTGCTGGTCAACGATCCGGACGCGGATCGGTTGGCGGCCGCGGCGCGCCTGGATGGCGTCCTGACCGTGCTGGACGGCAATCAAGTCGGGGCGCTACTAGCCGACTACGCTTTGTCGCGGCACATCGGCTCGCGGACCCCACTGGTCTTGAGCAGTGTCGTGTCGTCGCCGCTGGTCGCGCTGCTGGCAGCCAGCCGCGGCGCACACCACGAGCCTACGCACACCGGCTTCAAGTGGCTGTGGACCGCCGCGCTCGAACTGGAAAAGTCCGGCGCCGGGCGCTTCTGTTTCGCCTATGAGGAAGCGCTCGGATATTCGGTATTCCCCGCGGTTCGCGACAAAGACGGCATCGCCGCTGGCCGCGCGTTGGCCGAGCTGGCCGCCGCCCAGGCTGCGCGCGGCGCCTGCTTATTCGACCGCCTCCATCAGCTGTACGCGGAGCACGGACTCTGGGCGAGCGCGGCTCGGAACTTGGCGCTGCACGCGGACGCGAGTGCGCTCCTCACGCAACGCCTCGACGCGCTGAGCACACAACCAGCGCCCGAGATCGGTGGTCAGCGCGTCGTGCGTGTCGTCGACTATCGTCAGGGTGCTGCCGACCGAGCCCCTTGGCTTGGTGCGGCGCTGCTGCTCGAGCTCGAGCTCGAAGATAGCAGCCGGCTGTTCGTGCGCCCGAGCGGCACCGAGCCAAAGCTGAAGCTCTATGCTCATGTGAAGCGAACCGTAACCCATAAGCGTGAGTTGGCGCGCGAGCTCGCGGCGGCGCGCGCCTTCGCGGCGACGCTGCTAGAAGAGCTCGCACTCGCGCTTCGACTCTGAGCCAAAATTCCGTCGAGCCTCGCCCGCTCCTGCTCGCCCAAGGTGGCTGCGGGCCGATCGCTCGGCCTGGCTGGCGCTGCAGCCGTGTATTCGAGAAAGAAGCGCGGTAGGGTCCGGCGAAACGAGCCCAAACAGGGAGAAAAACATGAAACACGCGCTATCGGCTCTGGTTGTTTCGATCGGTCTTTTGGCTCCGGCGCTGGCTGGTGCGCAAGAGTTGGGCGCGAAAGGCGACGCCATCTTCTCCGTCGACCGTTTGATGGGCATCACCGGCACCCACGTCGCGGGTGAGGCGGGCGGCCTGAAATACGAGACCGCCTGGACATCGCTCAGCTTCGGTTGGCGCGCGTCGCCGGACCTCTCGCCGTTCGATGTACCACGCTTCGCGTTCGACTACCTGGTCGCCGATCACTTCAGCATCGGTGGCTCGTTCGGTTACGCCTCGCTCGACGTTGACGATGGCAATGACTACTCGACCCTCGTCATTGCGCCGCGCGTTGGCTACCTCTATTCGTTCGGTCGCGTAGTGGGGATTTGGCCGCGCGGGGGGTTCACGTACCATACGACCAACATCGACAACCTGTTCGACGAGAAGGGCTTCGCGCTGTCGCTCGAATGCCCGTTCACGTTCTCACCAGCTTCGCATTTTGCGGTGCACGTCGGTCCCACGTTCGACGTGGACATGTTCGGCTCGCGTGATCCGTCGCCGATCGACAAAGGTGACCGCACCTACCGCACGATCGGCCTGAATGTCGGCCTTTTGGGCTGGTTCTAGCCGGGCCCTAGTTGTGGAGCGTGAGCGCCAGGTTGTCGGCGTAGCCGTCGTCATCCGTGCCGCTGGCGCGCGTCATCACCAGGTGCACGTCGATCGCGCGTGTGGCGATTGGAAGCTTACCGTCGAGCTTGTTGGCTAACAGGGCGGTCGTGCCGACGCGCTCTGCAGCGTACGGTCCGCCGAGGGTCTCGGTACCTAGGTTCGAACCGTCGGCGGCCAAGAGCTGAAGCACGACGGCGGCTCGGTCATCTTGCCCGGCGGAGCCGCCCAAGTAAGCCGAGAGACTGAAGCGGGCACCGCTGACGATCTGGTCGGCGAAGGCCGTCACGTCGACGCGCTGGTGGGAGTCGGCTGAGGCGCTCGGGCCGCCGTAGAAAAAGCTGGCACCACGGTTGGCTGGCCCAACGTCGGAGGCGGCGGGGAAGGTATTGGCTCCGTATTTCTCGGTCTTGATCGCTGCCGGCGCGGCCTGCGCCAGCCACGCGCTGTCGCCGCTCTCGGCGTCGCCGTTGAGCAGCAGGTTCTCGGTCTGGAACGGCTCTGGCGCAGCGCCGCCGGTAGCTGTCGCCCCTGCGTTGTTGGCGTTGCCCGCACTGGCCGCGCTGCTACCTCCGCTGGCGATCCCGGCGGCCGCGCCGTTCGCTCCGCCTGCCAATGCCGCGTTGCCGCCGCTGCCGCCCGCCGCGCTGCTTCCGGGCTTTGGCCCGCCGTTGCTGCAACCCAGGCCTTGCGCTGCCAGCAGCAACAGCGTGGACAAGGTCGACGTCGGGTGGGGGAAGGAGAGCTTCAGCATGGTATGTCGTTCAAGTCGGCAGTGTCCGCGATACTTGGCCCTCGATGTGCCCGGCCAGCTCGCGCCGCCAACTACCGCCCGCCGTATCGACCAGCACGTAGTCGTACCAGGCGTCGGTGGTGGCGAGCGCGAGCGCCGCAGACGCTTGGGGCTGGACGCTCAGCAACTGTTGCGAGCCGGCCAGCGCGCTCAGAGGGCTTCCGAGCTGTAGCTCGAGCACCTGATCGGTGGGGTTCGTGACGGTCAGGTTGACGAGTCCAAGAGTCGCGTCGAGCTTTACGTCGATCTCCGGCGCAGGGCTCGATAGCGTGCCGCGCCAGGCGCGAACGAAGCCGTTCGGTCCACGCAGCTCGAGATCGAACGCGTTGCTGGCTTGGACCAACAGCCGTCGCGTTTGTGTCGCACCGGCCGCCAGCGTCAGGTGAACCGGCGCGATGTCGTTCGCGTAGCGGTGCGACAGCAGCACTGCGCAGCCCAGGCTGCCGGAATTGGTAACGACGACCTCGACCTGCTGTTCATCTGGAACTGCTCGTAAGGAGGCGGACAGCTGATACGGCACCGCGCGTAGGGGGCGCGCACCCGGCTCGGTTTTGGGGGCGGCGGTTTCGCCGGCGGGCACCGCCTCCGGAAACGCCGCGCAGCTGTTGAGCGCTGCCGCAGCGGGCGCTTGCGAATCGGGCAAGCTCGGAAACGCGACGCTGACGGCGCTGAAGTCGAACGCCGACAACAGGTCGCCGCACACCTCGCGGCGCCAGGCGCTGATGTTGGGTTCCTGCACGCCGGTCCACGTCTCAAGTAGCCGCAAGATCGAGGTGTGGTCGAAGACCTCGCTGCACACGTGACCGCTGCGGCTCCACGGCGAGATGATCAGCGCTGGCACACGCGCGCCCAGGCCGATCGCCTCGCCGTCGACGAACTCGTCGGGCGTGCCGGGCGGCGGCGTCGGCGGTGGTACATGGTCGAAGAAACCGCCATTTTCGTCGTAGTTCCAGATGAAAATTGTCTTTTCCCAAACGCTCGGGTGCGCGGCCAAGGCGTTGAGGAAGTGCATCGCGCCGTAGTTCAAGCCCTCGTTCGGCAGCGCGTCGGCGTGCTCGGACAGCGCCGTCGGCGCGATGATCCATGACACGGCGGGTAGGGTTCCGGCGGCCACGTCGTTCGCGAATTGCGTGCGCGGCAAACGCTGTAATCCCTGCTTGGACAGTGCGGAGCCGTTCGCCGCGGTTCGGAATTGCGTAAACCAGGCCAGCGCGTTGTCGTCGAAGTTGTCGTCTTCCTGGTAGACGCGCCACGATACGCCCGCCTTTTCGAGGCGTTCCGGATAGGTCGTCCAGGAAAATCCCGGCTCGCCGTTGTCCGTCGCTGGACCGCCGTGCAGCCCGCCCGGGTCGAGCATCCCCGTCATCAAGTACAGGCGATTCGGATTGGTGGGACCGTTCACCGAGCAGAAGTAGGCGTCGCAGATCGTGAAGGCGTCGGCCAACGCGTACATGTACGGGATGTCCGCGCGCGTGTGGTAGCTCATCGTGCTCGCGCCCTTGGCTGGGATCCAACCGTCCATCCGCCCGCCGTTCGTCGCGGCCAGCCCGGTACCCCAGTCGTGCGCCACGTCGCCGACGCATTGTCCTGACGTCGCCGAGTTGTCGAGCCGGTAGGGATAGATGACCTTGCTGCCTGACGGCTGCCCGAACACGGACGAGCCCGGCTTTCTTTCCAGCGCCCTTCGGTCAGCGTAGCCGCGCACGCCGTTCAGGGTTCCCAGGTAGTGGTCGAACGAGCGGTTCTCCTGCATGAAGATTACGACGTGCTCGACCCCGCTCAGGCTCGAAGCGCCAGGGGCGGCCCGCGCCAGCTTGGCCAGCACCGAATTCACTCCGGAAAGGGCAGCGCCGCCAGCCACACTACCGAGGAACTTCCGCCTGGAGGGTCGTGCCGGTTTCATCCGCATGGCAACGTTCAAGCGTTATCACTCGTTCGCAAATCAGGTCTACGACCGGCCCGGGTTTCACCATAATGGGACCCGGAATATACATGCGGTGGTCCGCTGTTAGAGTGACGCCAGGTTCGGTCGATGTCGCTCTTCACGCTCTCTGGCGGGCTCGTCTATCACGCGCGGGCGTGGCGTTTTCGCGACGGTTTGTGGAGCCCATTCCGCGACGCTTTGGCGGAGTGGCTCGTCCAACACCTGGCGGTTACTGACGAGCTGATCTTGGTCGGGCCAAGCGGCGGCCATTGTCTGCCACTCGCGCACCTCTCACGCTTCGGGCGTCTGCTGGTGCTCGAGCCCGATCCGTTGGCGCGACGGATCCTCGGGCTGCGTTTGCAATCGGCGCGACTAGATTTCGAGCATCGCGATCTCTTGGTCGAGCCGCTGCTCGGGGGCCGCTCGGGGCTCGACACGGTGTTGCGGCAAAGGCCGAACGCGGCGGTGTTGTTCTGCAACCTGCTCGGCCAGCTGCACTTCGGCTTTTCGGACGAGGCACAGCAGCAGTTCCAAACGCAGTTCACGCGCCGCATCGTCCCGTTGCTCGACGGACGGTCGTGGGCGAGCTTTCACGATCGCTGGTCGCTCGACCGCGGACTCGACCAGCTGACCCCGGTGATGCGCCGCTTCGAGCGGCCGCCGAGCGACGCCGAGCTGGGGGTGGCTTGGTTTGGTTCGGCTGGCGCGCCGGTGACGGTGCTCGACCACGGCACGAGCAGTCTGTTTCCGGAGACGTTGCCGCGCAGCTACTTCAGCTGGCAGATTACGCCCAAGGCGCTGCACGTCATCGAAGCCGTCTCCGGCTCCGTGTTGCCGCGCTAGCTCGGTTCCGTGTCGTACGGCACGACTTCACTCGAGACTAAGTTCGGAATGGCTGCTCGCACGCCGTCGCCGATTTGCGCGGCGGTACCGACGACGGTGATGAGCAGGTTGTCTTCCGACAGCCGCTCGACAACCGACGCGTTGGCGGCTTCGTGCGTGATCGCCTTGATCCGCTCGATGTAGTCCTCGTAATAGCCGTCGGGCAGTCCGTAGAGCGCCTTGTCGAGCAAGAGGCCCACGCGTTTTGACGCGGTATCGAGCGCGAACGCATGCGAACGCACCAGGTATTTCTTGGCCCACGACAGTTCCTTCTTCGTGATGCCCTTGGTGCGCAGCGCGTGCAGCATCTCGAGCTGCAAAGCGATGCACGGCGCGGCATCTTCCGCTTTCGGGAACGTCCACATGCTGAACGCTTGCCGACGGCGATCGATCGGCAAGCTGGAGTACGCGCCGTACGACCAGCCGCGCTTGGCTCGCACTTCCTGTGTCAGCCGCGCGGTGAAGGTGCCGCCGAACACCGTGTTGGCGACGTGGAGCGCCAAGTGGTCGGGATCGGAGGGATGCGTTCCGAGTCCGCCAATCAGGATCTGCGTCTGCGTGCGATCGGGCTTGTCGACCAGGGTGAGGCGACGGCCGGGGATGACTGCCGGATCGCTGATCGTGTCGTCCGGCGCTGGACCCGCCGCCAATTGGCCGCGGATCTGCTCGGCCAAGGCTTCGGCGCGCGGACGCTCGATGTCGCCGGAAAACGCGAAGATCAAGTTGTCGGGTCGTACGATGCTCCGGTAGAGGGCTCTGAGATCGTCGGCCGTGATGCGCGCCAGGCTGGTGGCGCTGCCGGTTACCGAACGCGCGTAAGGGTGTGCGCCGAACAAGCGATGACGAAACCAGCGTCGACCGAGCCCGCGGTCGTCGTCGAGCGACTCAGTAAGCTCAGCTAGCGTCTCGCGCCGCAACCGCTCCAGCTCCACCTCGGCGAAACCCGGCCGCGCCAGAATGTCGGCAGCGATCCGCATCAGCCCGTCGAGCGAACGCGTGATCACCGTGCCCTGGAACACCAGCGTGCTCGGCGAGACGTCCGCGCCGAACGCGCCACCGAGCGCGTCGATCTCGGTATCGATCACCTGAGCTTCGCGGCCGCCGGCTGTGCGTCGCATCCAGCGTGTCAGCATGCGCGTCGAGCCGCTCATACCCTCGGGATCCAGAATTGAGCCAGTTCGAAGCGCGATACTGAACGAAACCAACGGCAAAGCGTGGCTCGTCTCGACCAGCACGGCGGGTGCCGCGTGGCCGGCCTGCGTAGCAGCCGTCATTCTGCTGCCTCCGCCTCGGCCTTCGCCCCGTCGGGGCGCACCAAAATCACGCTGCGCTGATTCGGATCGAGGTAACGGCGCGCGGCCCTCAACAGATCGCTTTGCGTCAAGCGGCGCGTGGCGTCCAGCCGCTCGAAGGCCGCTGCCGGCCGTCCCAATACGGCTTCATAAAAGCCGATCGTCGACGCTTTGCCGTCTGCGGTCTCGAGCCCGCCGAGCAGTCCGAGCTCGAAACGCGCCGAGGCGCGCGCCATCTCGGCCTCGGTCACCGGCGCGTCGACGACCTTCTTCAACTCTTCGTCCAACACGGCGAGCAGCTCCTCGGCAGTATGGCCTTCACGCGCAGCCGCGTAGACCTCGAACAGCCCGGGGTCGTGAAACGGACCCACTGACGCGCGCACTTCGCTTGCTAGCTCCAGCTCGCGCACCAGTCGTTGGTGCAAGCGGCTGGCGCGTCCGCCGAACAGCACTTCCGACAACAGCGAAATCGCCGGATGGTCGAAGTCGCCCAGCGCCGGCGCGTGGTAGCCGACGAGCAGCTTCTCGGTGCTGGTCGGCTTCTTCACCTCGACGCGGCGCTCGCTGGTTTGCGGAGGCTCGGGCTGCGCGTCTTCGAGCGGCAAGACCGAGCTCGGCACCACGCCGTAACGCTGGGAAATCATCCGCAGCAAATCAGGCAGCTTGAAGTCGCCGGAAATGACCAGCGCGGCGTTGTTTGGCGCGTAAAACGCCCGATAAAACGCCTCGCAGTCTTGGGTCGTGAAACCCTCGATGTCCTTCATCCAACCGATCGTCGGCCATTTGTAGGCGTGCTTGGTGAACGCGGTGGCCCACAAAACCTCGCTAACCGCGCCCTCCACGTCGTCGTCGACGCGGTAGCGCCGCTCGTTGGCGACGACTTCCTTTTCACTCGTCACCTGCGGCTCGCGCAGCACCAGCTTGCTCATCCGCTCGGCTTCGAGCTCGAGCACGAGTCCCAGCTGTTCCTTCGGGATCGCGATGTTGTACTGCGTCCAATCCAGCCAAGTCGAAGCGTTGCTCTCTGCGCCCGCTTCCTCGAGTGTGCGGTCGAAAAAACCGGCTCCGCGTCCCTCGATCTCGTTGAACATCAGATGTTCGAACAGATGAGCGAGGCCGGTCTTGCCTTCGTGCTCGTGGCGCGAACCGACGCGAAACCAAGTGTGGACCGAGACCACCGGCGCGCTCTTGTCTTCGCACAGCAGAATCGAGAGGCCATTGGCCATTCGATAGCGGTCGATCACCAACGAAGAGCCGAACGGAATCGTCTCGACCAGCTCGAGCTGCCCGTGCTCGGGCGCGCCGGCGTTGACGATGGTGAGGATCTTCTGAATCGTCGCCAACTGGCGCGCGCTCGTGCCTTGCATCGGGTTCACTCCTCTAGTTTGAGCACGGCCAGGAAGGCTTCCTGCGGCAATTCGACGTTTCCGACCGACTTCATCCGGCGTTTGCCCTCTTTCTGCTTCTCGAGCAGCTTTCGCTTGCGCGAAATGTCGCCGCCGTAGCACTTGGCGGTGACGTCTTTGCGCAGGGCACGCACCGTCTCACGGCTGATGATTTTGGAGCCGATCGCGGCTTGAATCGCGACTTCGTACTGCTGTTGCGGGACGAGCGTCTTGAGCTTTGCTGCCAGCAATCGAGCGCGCGGGTAGGAGCCGTCGCGATGCACGATCACGCTCAGCGCATCGAGCGTCTCGCCATTGAGCATCATGTCGAGCTTGACCAGCTGGTCGGCGCGATAGCCGGTGATCTCGTAGTCCATGCTGGCGTAGCCGCGGCTGACGCTCTTCAGCTTGTCGTGGAAGTCCAAGATCACTTCGGCCAGCGGCATCTCGTACGTGACCACGACGTGATCTTTGGTCGCGTAGTTGATGCCGATCTGCGTGCCACGGCGCGCTTCGCACAAGGCCACGACGGGTCCAACGTACTCCGCCGGCACGTGCACGGTCAGCTTGAGGATTGGCTCTTCGATCCGCTCCAGATTGCCGACGCTCGGCATCTTCGACGGGTTGTCGACCTTCACCATCTCGCCGCCCTTGGTGAACGCGTGATAAACCACGCTCGGAGCGGTGGTGATCAGGTCTAGATCATACTCGCGCTCCAGCCGCTCTTGGATGATCTCCATGTGGAGCAGGCCCAAGAAGCCACAGCGAAATCCGAACCCGAGCGCGTCCGACGTGTCCGGTTCGAACTGGAACGACGAGTCGTTCATGTGCAGCTTGGACAGCGCGTCGCGCATGTTCTCGTACTCGGCCGGATCGGTCGGGAAGAAACCCGCGAACACCATCGGTTTGACCTCGCGAAAGCCGGGCAGGGGCTCGGTCGCGGCGCCGTGGTAGGTCGTGACCGTGTCACCGATCTTGGTGTCTTCGGTGGTCTTGATGTTAGCGGCGACGAAGCCGACCTCGCCTGGCCCCAGCTCGTTGATAGCGGTGGCGTGTGGCGCAAAGCAACCGATCTCGGTCACGTCGTAGGTGCGGCCGGTCGCCATGAACTTGATGCGGTCGCCCTTCTTGAGGGTACCGTCCATCACGCGCAATTGGATGACGGCGCCGCGGTAGCTGTCGTACCAGCAGTCGAACAACAGCGCGCGCAGCGGAGCCGTCGCGGAGCCTGTCGGCGGAGGAATGCGTGCAACGACTGCTTCCAGCACCTCGCGCACGCCGACACCGGTTTTTCCGCTCGCGAAGAGCGCGCCGCTGCAGTCGATACCGACGACTTCTTCGACCTGCTCGGCGACACGATCGACGTCGGCCGACGGCAAGTCGACCTTGTTCAGGACCGGAATGACCTCGAGGTTGTTTTCGATGGCCAAATAGGCGTTGGCCACCGTTTGAGCCTGCACACCTTGCGTGGCGTCGACGACGAGCAGGGCGCCTTCACACGCACGCAGGCTGCTAGAGACCTCGTAGTTGAAGTCGACGTGCCCGGGCGTATCGATCAGCTGTAGCTGGTACTCGTTGCCGTCTTGGGAACGGAAGCGCAGGCGCACCGACTGCGCCTTGATCGTGATGCCGCGCTCGCGCTCCAGCTCCAGCTTGTCGAGGAACTGATCGACCTGCTCGCGCGCCGTGATCGCGCCCGTGACGTCCAGGATCCGATCCGCCAACGTGCTCTTCCCGTGATCGACGTGGGCGATGATGGAGAAATTTCTGATCTTGCTGGGGTCGGTCGGCATGGAGGGGGCAGGTGCCACGACAGCCACCGCTCTTGCGGGAGGCGTCGAAGTTTCTCGTGGGAGGCGCGGGCGCGGCTGTCTAGCGCCGAGTGGGAGGCGCGACCAGCACGGAGTTCCGCGCGTTGGGCGGCAGCCTCGAGCGTGCCACCTCCGGGCGCGCCCCTACCTTACTTCTTCGCGGCCTTGGGCGCTGTCTCCGTCAGGCTCATTTGGCCGGGCAGCGCGTGCTCGTAACGTTTGAGCACGAGGTCGATCCCCTCGCGAATGTACACCGCGACCGGCACTTTGGTGCGGTCGTGCAGGAGGCGGAGCTTATCGCTCTGCTCCTGCGTGATGTAGACGGTCGTGGAGATCTTGTTGCGTGACATGCCGCCCGAATTACCAGCCGTTACAATAGATGCCCCTACACATGTTGTCAACGGCGGTCATTCGAGCAAATGGCAAAAATTATTAGTAATTATATATAGTTAAGATAAGTCGCGCCGGCCAGGAATCGGTATTGGGCCGGGAGGCCGAACCGAATTGGGCGTTCCAACGACGGGCCTCGGAGCAGCCGACGCACGCCGGAGAGCCAACTGGCTGCCAACGGGCGGCGGGCCTATTCGCCCGCTCTGACCGACCGGAGGACCCTGGCTGTACGGGCGCGGCGGGTCGGGGTAAAACGCAAAGCTCGGCGAATGAGCAGCGGCTCGCGCCCAGGGAACAATCCGATGAAAATCACTGAGGAGTCGAGGAGTTGGACAGCGCTCGGCGTGGTCCTGCTTTTGGCTGTGGGCTGCGGCGGCTCGGCCGCGGCTGGTGGCGGGGCAGCGACGGGTGGAGTCACCACGCGCGACACCGCCATCACGCACGAGGCGTGCGACACCGCCGGCGCTAGCGAGAAGATCGACGCCAACAACGATGGGCGCCCGGACATCTTCATCGTGCGTAAGGGCTCGGTTGAGTCGTGCCGCGCCATCGACCTCAACTTCGACGGGGTGATCGACTCGTTCTCTTACAACGACAGCTCGGGGCGTCTGCGTCGCCGGGAGTACGACTACGACCGTGACGGCGGGATCGACGAGATCGCGACGTACCAGGGTGGCGTGCTCAAGGAGAAGGACCAGGCGACGTCGATGGCGCGCAAGCTCGACACTTGGGATTTCTACCAGGCCGGCGCGTTGACGCGCAGCGAACGCGACTCGAACGGTGACGGGGTCATCGATCAGTGGTGGGAGTACACGCAGCCCGGCTGCCCGATGATTCACTCCGACGTGAACAACGACGGCAAACCGGATCCGGGAGCGACCGTCGACTACTGCAAAGAGACCGGCTACGTGCCGCCTGACCGCCAAGGACCTGCCGCGCCGCAGAGCCCTGACTTCAACAAGGCATCGTCGACGCCAACTGAGATCGAAAACAAGGCGGCCGACGAAACCAAGCCCGCGAGCGGCGAAACCAAGCCCGCGGATAGCAAGGGGCCGAGCAAGTGAGAACGTCTTTTCTTTCGTTGTGTGTGCTGCCGGCGTTAATGACGTTTGGCTGCGGTGGCGCATCGTCGGCGCAAGTTGCGCCCAAAATCAGCGACAAGCAGGTCGCTGGGGTCGCGTCCGACGATGCCTCGCGCTGCGACTACAAAGGCCGGTCCGATCGCGAGGTCCAGGAAGTGCGTGGCCCGAACGCGCAGAACCCCAACATCCGCCGCGTGTTCTCGATCGTCGGCGAGGGTGAGGATCGCAAGAAAGTTCTGCTGTGCCGCGAGGTCGATACGAACCTCGATGGCGCGAAGGACGTGATGCGGACCTACACTGACAAGGGCGAGCCGCTCAACGAGCTGGCCGACACGAACTTCGACGGCAAAGTCGATACGTGGATCACTTTTTCGCGCGGTCGTATCGCCAAGGTGCAGCTCGACAAGTCGGGCAGTGGCCGACCCGAAGAAGTGAAGTTCTACGTCGGCGGCAAGCTGGCGCGCGCCCAACGCGACACCAACAAAGACGGCAAGCCCGATCAGTGGGAGATCTACGACGACGGCCGG
The DNA here is from genome assembly GCA_038252755.1 of Polyangiales bacterium. Classification (GTDB taxonomy): domain Bacteria; phylum Myxococcota_A; class Polyangia; order Polyangiales; family Polyangiaceae; genus PMG-095. Next base: position 144,485 of record JBBSAB010000002.1, read on the forward strand.
CTGCAGCGCCTTGGTGTCGATCTCGACTTCGACGGCCGCGTCGATCGCTGGGATCGCGACGAGATCGCACTCCGCGACATCGAAGCCAAGGAAAAGGCCGAAGAGAAGAAGGCCGCCGAGATCGAAGAAGCCAAGAAAAAGGCCGACGAAGCCGAAGGCAAGCCCGTCGAAGGTCACGTGAGTCCCAGGAAACGCTGACGTCTCGGCTCGAGACAGCGGCGGCGATTCGACTGCGCCGCTGTCGATGGATTCAACAGAAAGGCGGGAAGGTTTCTGGATTTGCGTGATGGCCACCTTCGAACGACTGATGCCTCTGCTCGCCGCTCGAGGCCCAAATCCTTCTTCCCGGCTTCCCGGCTTCCCGGCTTCCTGTTGATTCGTCTGTTCGCGTGCTACTGACCGGCCGAGATGGAACGGCTTCAGAAGGTGTTGGCACAGGCGGGGATTGCTTCGCGGAGGGCCGCGGAGGAGATCATTTTGGCCGGGCGCGTGCGCGTCGACGGCAAGATCGTCCGCGAGCTAGGCACGCAGGTCGACCCGCGTTTGAGCCGCGTCGAGGTCGACGGTAACAAGATCGTCGCCGAGAAGCTGATCTACATCGTGCTTCACAAGCCGCGCGGCGTGGTCTGCACGCTGAGTGATCCGGAAGGGCGGCCGACGATTCTGGAGCTGCTCAAAGACGCTGGGGCTCGAGTCGTGCCGGTGGGGCGCCTCGATTTTCACACCAGTGGTGCGCTTATCTGTACCAACGACGGCGAGTTTGCTCAGGCGCTCGCTCACCCGACGAAGGCAGTGCCGAAGATCTACGTCGCCAAAGTGAAGGGCGCTGTCGACGACGAAGCGCTCGACCGTTTCAGCGAGCGGATCGTGATCGACGGTCGACCAACGCAGCCCGCTCAGGTGAAGCGACTGCGCTTCGAGGGCGACAAAACCTGGCTCGAGATCACGCTGCGCGAAGGGCGCAATCGCCAGGTGCGCAAACTCGGCGAGGCGACTGGTTTCCCGGTCATGCGCTTGGCGCGCATCTCACACGCCGGCGTGACGAGCGAAGATTTGCGGCCCGGACAATGGCGCCCGCTCAGCGTAGATGAGCTCGTGGAGCTGAAGCGCGACTACGGTGTGCCGAAGAAGGTGCGCGCGCCGCTCTTCGAGCCTGCTCTCGGCAAAGGCGGCTGGAGCGACGAGCCGCGTATGCCCGGCGTCCGCCGTCCTGAACCCAAGTTCTCGGCCGCGCGGCGCCGCGATACCAAGCATTCCGACAAGCATGCTGAGCCCGCGCGCTCGAACGCCAAGCGCGGCGAGCCCAATCGCTTCGATGCCGCCGCGCCAGAACCCGCACGCTTCGATCGCAACCGTGGACCGCGCCGTGACGGTGCGCCCAGCGCGGATGCCCCGCGCTTCGAGCGCAAACGCACCGGCCCTCGTCGCGACGACGCGCCGCGAGCGGAACCCGCACGCTTCGATCGCAAGCGCGCGCCTCAGCGCCGCGATGATGCTCCGCGCGCCGAGCCGGCACGCTTCGATCGCAAACGCGCGCCTCAGCGCCGCGACGATGCTCCGCGCGCCGAGCCGGCACGCTTCGATCGCAAACGCGCGCCTCAGCGCCGCGACGATGCTCCGCGCGCCGAAGCTGCTCGTTTCGATCGCAAAGGCCCGGCTCCGCGGCGCGCTGACGCTCCACGCGGCGAACCGAAACGCTTCGATGGTAAACGCAGCGTGCCTCGGCGCGACGCCGCGCCTGCGGTTGCAGCGAAGCCGTTCAACGCTGCGCATCGCGAAAAGAAACGCTTCAACGCCAAGAACGCGGAACCGAAGTTGCTCGAACCCAAGCGGGAGCGAGGTCCGAGCCGCGCCGCCGCCGCCCCGTTTTCAGGGCGGCCGCGCGTGAAAACCCGAAACTAACTCCCCATCCCGATCCGATGCGCCAAGGTCCGTGCTCCGTCGCGGAACATCACGCTGATCTTGCCGCCGTCGAGCACGTCTTCGACGTAGCCTTCACCGAACTTCGAGTGCATCACCAGCTCGCCCTCGCGAAAGTCGTGGGTCATGTTGTACTTGGTGAAAGCGTCGACCGGCTTGCCCAATGCCTTGGTGGCCCAGGTGTCTTGGCGGTCCTTTTCGACGCGCACCTTCTGCGTCACGCGCTGAGCAGCGTTCGGTTTCGCTTCGGTCTTCTTGCTACGAATGACGACTGAAGGTCCGGTCGATGTGCGCGGCGCGCGGTAGTTGTGCTCCGAGTTGCACGTCTGACAGATGACGCGTTTCGGTGCGCCGCTGACCATCGCGACGATACGGTGACCGAGATCCATGCGGCAGCGGGTGCAGTAGCTATCGATTTCACTGCCAGCTGTGAGTGCCTTCACGTTCTAACTCTCCGGGGAAGGGTCCGAATCTTTATCAGACGGACCCGGATGTGAAGCCCCGTCGTGAGCAGGCCGTACAGAAGGTGGTGCCGAGGGCGGCGTCGAGCCGCGCTTGACCGTGACTTTGGAACGGACGTCCGGTGTCGGCCGGCTGGGGCGCGCGTCGTTGGGGATGAAGCGAACCTCGGTCTTGATCTCGAAAGATAGCGCGGTAATGCCGCGAACGATGTCTTCGGCCAGGTTGGAGTGCTCCAAAAAGTCGCGGACCTCACGGGCGACGACGCGATAGAGGCCGTTTTTGGTGTCGTCCAGCGTCCCGAACAGCGCGCCGAGCGTCTCCTTCGGGAGCTTCAGCTCGGACATCAGATGACGGACGTTTTCGGGTCCCTCGCTGAGACGCTCGTAGCCAGCCTCGATCACTTTGCGGACGATCTCGCGCAACGCGCGCTCGACGCGGCTCTCGTCGCGTTCGCGTTCGCGTTCGGGCTCGTCGCTGTCCTTTGGGGGAGGGGGCTCGGTCGGCACGCTCGAACACTTCTCGTAGCTTGGCGCACTGCGTCAGTCAATGCGGCCCTAGGGAAACCCCGATGATTCGCGCAGATAGGCGACCCGTCGTCGAGCGGTCAGGCAGGCGAACGGACGGGGCGTCGGGCATAGTATCCGCCAGATGCAGACCTTCAGCGAGCGCCGCGCCCGCCTGCTCTCCTCCATTCATCCCGGCGTGGTCGTGGTGTTCTCGACGCCCACCGCGATCCGCAACAACGATGTGGAGCACGAGTACCGGCAAAGCTCCGATCTGTTTTACCTCAGTGGCTTCGACGAGCCGGACACCGTGCTGGTGCTGTCGAGCGTGGCGGAGAAAGAAAAATTCGTGCTGTTCGTGCGCCCGCGCGATCCGGAGCGCGAGACCTGGGACGGCAGGCGCGCTGGTGTCGAGGGCGCCGTCAAAGACTTTGGCGCTGAGGCGGCGTATCCGATCGCCGAGCTCGCGACGCGTTTGCCGGAGCTGCTGCTCGGGGCGAGCGAGCTGCACTATTCTCTCGGTCGCCATCGCGAACAGGACGACGTGCTGCTCGCTGCGCTCGAGGGCGCGCGGCGGCGTGGACGGCGAGGCCCCACGTACCCAACGCGCATCAGCGACGCCGAAGTGAAGCTGCACGAGCAACGCCTGTTCAAGTCGCCCGAAGAGCTGGCGATCATGCGCCGCGCGGCTGGCATCAGCGGTGAGGCGCACGTAGCGGCGATGAAGAACGCTAAGCCGGGCGTCAACGAGTGCGAAATTGATGCGCTTTTTCGCGGGATTTTCCGCAAGCACGGCTGCGAGCGCCCCGCCTACGAGCCAATCGTGGGCTCGGGCCCGAACGCGACGATCCTGCACTACCATCGCAATAACCGTGACATGCAAGACGGCGAGCTGTTGCTGATCGATGCCGGTTGCGAGCTCGACTACTACGCCTCCGACGTGACCCGGACTTTCCCGGTCAACGGTCGCTTCTCGCCCGAGCAGCGGGCGATCTACGAAATCGTGCTCGAAGCGCAAGAGCGCGCGTTCGACAAAGCCAAGGTGGGCGGGACACTCGACGAGGTGCACGTCGCGTCGGCCGAGGTCATAACCCGTGGTTTGATCGCGCTCGGGCTGGTTGAAGGACCCTTCGACGCTGCGATGAAGGAGCAGCGCTACAAGACCTACTACATGCACAAATGCAGCCATTGGCTAGGCATGGACGTGCACGACGTGGGCGCGTACTACCAAGGTGGCAAGGGGCGGTCGCTCGAGCCAGGCATGGTGCTGACCGTAGAACCGGGCATCTACGTACCGGAGCACGCCAGCGGTCCGGCCGAGCGCTATCGGGGAATTGGGGTTCGAATCGAGGACGACGTGCTCGTCACCGAATCGGGCAATGAAGTGCTGACAGCGCACATTCCGAGAACGGTGGATGCAGTCGAGAGTGCCTGCCAGAGCTGAACGGGCCGCGCTCGGCCTCGCGGTGGTCTTGGTGCTTGCTCCGCGCGTCGCGGTAGCGGACGCCGAAGATCCGTTCAGCGAGCCGCAAGAACGACCGGCGGTGTCGCAAGAACCGCCGCCTCTATCGGCCCCTGCCCAGACACATCGTTCGACCGTCGGCTATCAACACTGGCTTGGCGGCATGTACCTTGGGCGTGGGGTCCGCTTCAACAATCCGTACCGGTTGCGCCGCGTGTTGGGCGACGAAGCGAAGTCGCTCTCGCTTGGCGCCACGTACCTTGATTTGCACGCGGGCCGCACGTTCAGCGCCCCGGACGGCTTCGAGCATGGGATCGCTTTGCACTTGTCGATCGCCACCGACGGCATTCGGCAAGAGGTCGCGACCCCGTCGTACCTCCTGGTGCGTCGGCTCACGCCGCGTGTGCTGAGCTACGCGCGTGCTGGTTTTCCGATCGTGCTCGAACCCGACGTGGCGGTCGGCTTGGAGGCGGGGCTGGGTGGCGCGTACTTCTTGAGTGCCAACTTCGGGATCGGCGCCGAGCTCGACTTTAGCCTGTTTTACGGCGCAGCCACCATCGAGCGGGCCGTGACGGCGATCCCCGTCGCTTCTCTCGCGCTGGGCGTGTTCTTCGACTGGGAGCATCTGCCGTGAAGCGTTTCTCCACACATGGGCTCAAGTTGGCGCTCGGGTTCATTGCCATGGCATTTTGTGCGGCGCCCGTGCCCGGGGACGTTGGTGGCTGCGGTCAAGAGCCGCAGGAGCTCGATCCGGAGACGTTCTTTTGGACCAAACAGACCTTCGAGTGCGATCACTGCCGCACGTGTCAGCTGACGAGCGCCGCCTGCGAGCGCGCCTGCGCTGATTCGCTGGTGCAAAGCGAATTTCCCGAGAATTGCGTGCCGTTGGTCCACGACGGTGAGGTGTGCCTGCGCGCGCTCGACAACGGCAGCTGCCGGGATTTTCGCGCGTACATGAGCGATCGCGCGCCGACCATCCCGACGGAATGCGACTTCTGCCCCGCCGGAGGGCCGCCATGAGCTGGCGGGCGTTGGCGACGGTGGTACTCGGTAGCGCGTCGGCGCTCGGCTGTGCGTCCTTGCCGACGCTCACCGAGCGCCCCGAGCAGTATCACCTGTATCGCACGGCGCGGATCGCACCAACCTTGGAAGAGCGCCTGCGCGCGGCCGACCGCTACCTGCGCGAGGTGCCGAGCGGTCCGCACACCCGGCAGCTTCGACATTGGTTCGGGCCGACCGAAGAGAAGTACTTTCTGACAGCCTTCAATCGGCTGCCGAACTTATACGCGTACGAGGCCGCGTTGCCGCACGGCCCGCACATCGAGGACGTGAAATCGCGGATCGTCGCACTCGAGATAAAGCGCGCGCGTAGCGTGACGAACGAGAGCGACGAGGATGCGCGGATCTCAGCCACCCAGGCGCGGCTCGCTACCGCCGACGCCCAGCGGCGCGCCTTCGTGGCGACGTTCAAGGATTGGACGGCCCGGCTGACCAAGATCAACAGCTTCGGACAGCCGACGTCCGAGCTGGCTGACGAGACAATCTTCGCCTTTCGGCTAAGCCAGCCGCGCGGCTCGTGTCAGGGCGACAATTGTCGCAAGTTGCTGCAGCTCAGCTACGAGGTGCCCGGTGATCGCGAGCTCGTGACGCGCGCCGCGCTGCTTGAGGTCCAATTCGATCTGGAGCGCGGCCTCTTGCTGCGCGCCCGCCTGGCCGGCCCCGAACTGTGGACGCGCCTGGCCGAGGCGCTGTCGTTGCGCCCACTACCCAGCCCCACGCCCGAGGAGCGCGCCGACGCCGTGACTCGCGCGCTCATGCTGGTGCGTGCGTTGCTTGAGCCGGCACTGCCGTCAGGGGATTGCCCGGACAGTCCAACCACGGCGCCGGTGGTGTTTGAGCGGACATGTCGGGGCCTGCGCGCGCGCGTACTAGCCGGCCAAAGCCCCACCGAGGACGATAGCCTCGAGATAGCCCCAGCCTCGCCTTGAGCTAAGCTGCGCCCCGATCATGCATAGCGCGCCGCTCATCCCGTACATCACGCTGCCGGAGCTGACTCTGGTGCCGGCGCACGTGTTCGGCAATTTTCCGTCGATTCCGATCTCGATCAAGCCGTTTGGTGCGCTGGTCGCGACCGGGGTGTACCTGGGCGCTTACCTGACGCTCAAGCGCGCGCGAAGGATTGGTCTCGACGAGAAAGCGATGTCTTCGTTCATCGCTTGGATCATCGGCGCCGGTTTCATTGGCGGCCACGTTTTCGACGAGATCTTCTACTACCCGCAGCGCCTGCTCGACGATCCGCTCTCGATCTTCAAGTTATGGGACGGCTTGTCGAGCTTTGGCGGCTTCACCGGCGGCGTGATCGCGATGGCGATTTGGCGCGTCCGCTTCCGCGCGCGCATTCTGCCTTACGCGGACAACATGTCGTCGATGTTCCCCGTCGGGTGGGCGTTCGGTCGCACCGGTTGCGCGACCGCGCATGATCACCCGGGGCTACTCAGTGACTCGTGGCTGGCCGTGCAGTATCCGGGCGGCGGCCGCTTCGATCTCGGCTTGCTCGAGCTGTTGCTCACCATCCCGATCATGGTGTGCTTTCTTTTGTTAGCCAACAAGCCTCGTCCATGGGGCTTTTTCCTGGCATTGCTGTGTGTCATCTACGCGCCGCTGCGCTTCGCGCTCGATTTCCTGCGCGAGCATGACGCCGTGCCTGGCGACATGCGCGGCGCGATCGACCCACGGTATTTCTACCTGACACCGGCCCAGTGGGAGTGCTTCGCGCTGCTCGGGCTCGGGGTCCTCCTGCTGTTCAGGGTGCTCCGCGCTGTTTCGCGTGGCGAGGGCTTCGAGTCTCCGAACATTCCGGAAGCATTCCAGGCTTCCCCGCCTCCGCCACTCGCCTCAGGCTCGAAGACGTAGCGCGCCTGGGGCAAGCTCGGCACGCAGCGGTAACCTGCCGGGCGTCTCGCCATCCATGTCGACTAGCACCTCGGTGCTCGACGCCAGGGGTTCGGCTTCGACAACTTTGCCACGAGTCACGCTGACACCCGCTTGCCCCAGGTGCGAGCCCTTGTAGATGTGCTGCGCTAGCGCGACGCTTTGGATGCGCGACATGTCGTGCAGCGCCACCACTTCGAGCAGCCCATCGGACGGATCCGCGTCGGGCGCGATCATCATCCCGCCGCCAAAAAACCGGCCATTGGCCAGCGCGACGTTGAAGATCGGTGCTTCCAGCCAAACCTTCCCGTCGACCTTCACCCGCACCGGCGCATCCTTGTAGACGAGCATCGCGCGCAAGGTGCCGGTGAGGAACGCCGCCTTGCCGCCGATCCATTTGGGGGTCGAGTTCACGATCCGATCGGTGAGCCCGCCGATGCCGAAGCTCGTGATGTTGATGAACGCGCGCCGCACGAGCTGTCCATCGTGACTCGTCACCGACAACAGGCCCAAGTCGAGCGGGCGAGGGACGGCACTCAGTAACCGATCCGCCGCCTCCTCGATCGAGTCGCCCAACTCGAACGTGCGCCGAAAATCGCCGCCGGTGCCGGAAGGGATCAGGCCTAGGTCGGGGCCCTGAGCGATCCGCCCGTCTTGGTCGAGGAAGCCCTGAACCGCGTCGTTCAGCGTGCCATCCCCACCGACCAGCACGGCGCATTCCACGCCGTCGCGCCGCGCTTCCCTGATCAAACGTGCGGCGTCCCCGGGGCCTTCGGTGTGCACGACATCGGGTGCGGCACCGCCGACGGTGAGGGCACGAACGATGGCCGCTTTCTTCCGGGCGGCGGCGCCGCTGCCAGCGGTGGGGTTCAAGATGACGCGAAGGTGCACGCGCGGAATCTAACCTGGTCTCGCCGCCCCGCGACGTTCCAGCGAAATTCCCGCCACAATCGCCTAAAAGCATCGCTTGGCATCGGCCCGGCGGCCGACGCTTTCGGGCCGGTTCTCGTCGGGCACTTGAACGCGGAATCTACGAAAGTTATCGTCTCGCCTGGGCGATTTCCGTTTGCCTTTCTTGAATCGAGGCACGGTAGTGCCGCTCTTACGTCAGTACGATAGGAACGCTAAATCAGATGGCGACTGAGGACGCACGCAAGCTCTTTGTCGCGGGCTTGCCCGAGTCGATCACGGAGGACGCTCTCCGTGAAATATTCGAAGCGACGGGTGGCAAAGTAACCGATGTGAGCTTGCCGCGTGATCGCGCGACAGGCCGAGTGCGAGGCTTCGGCTTCGTCACATTTGCTTCGTCGGAGGAGGCCGCGTCCGCGCGCGACTCGCTCGACGGCTCACTGCAAGCAGGACGACCGATCTCGGTTCGCCCTTTCTCATCCGAACCTCCGCGCCGCGAAGGCGGAATGATGGGCGAACGACCGGGTGCGCCGAGCGGCCCTGGTCCGAGCAGTGGTGGCGCTGGTGGCGGTGGTCCGCCAGGCGGCGCGGGCCAGGAAGATCGCACGCTTTATGTCGGTAATTTGCCGTACGACGTGTCGCAGCAAGAGGTGACAGCGCTGTTCACGGACAACGCGCTGCTCGCTCCGGTGCGCATTCATTTGCCCGTGGGTCCCGATGGGCGGTTGCGTGGCTTTGGCTTCGTGACTTGCGCCAGTGCGGACGCAGCCAATCAATCGCTCGGCACGCTGCGCAACCTCGACGTGCGCGGCCGGCGGCTGATGGTGAACATCGCGCACCCGCGCGGCGCGCCCGGTGCCGCTGGTCCGGGTATGCGTCCTTCACCCGGTGGGTTCGGCGGTGGCGGCGGCGGCAACGCAGGCGGTGGCGGCGCGGAGCCACGCTTCTCGGCCGATGCGGCTGCTGGTGATCCGGCGCGAGCTGCCGTTGATCCGCGACGCGCTCGGAACTTCGGTCCGCCCGCACCGCCCGGCGGTGGTGGTGGTGGTGACTGGGCAGACAAGAAGAAGAAGAAGGGCCGCAAGGGCGGCGAGGGCGCGGCCGGCGGTGCCAAGCGCGAGCGCGGCGGCGGCGGGCGCACTTGGGGCAAAGACGACGACGATTGAGCGAAAAATCCGCGGCCAGTCGGCCGATTGGCCAATCGGGCTGACTGGGGATAGATACCCCGCGTTGCACCCGAACCGAGCCACGTGCTACGACCGGCCCTCTCTGTGGCGGACGGGTGAAACCCAAGTCGGACACGACTGGGTGACCCTCACCACCCCCCTATGATTCGATGATCTTCGACTGGCTATACGGCCTGTTCTCGAGCGACCTGGCCATCGACCTAGGCACGGCCACGACCCTCATCTATGTGAAGGGTAAGGGAATCGTGAGCTGTGAGCCGTCGGTGGTGGCGGTTCAGCGCGACGCGCGCGGCGAGCAACGCATCCTCGCCGTCGGGCGCGAAGCCAAAGAGATGCTCGGTCGCACGCCTGGCAACATTCAGGCTATCCGGCCGCTTCGCGACGGCGTGATCGCCGACTTCGAGATCACCGAAGCGATGCTGCGCTACTTCATCCAGCGCGCCAGCAATCGCCGCACGCTGGTCAAGCCCCGCATCATCATCTGCGTCCCGTTCGGGATCACCGAGGTCGAAAAGCGTGCCGTGAAAGAGAGCGCGGAGAGCGCCGGCGCGCGTGAGGTCTACTTGATCGAGGAGCCGATGGCTGCCGCGATTGGCGCAGGCCTGCCGATCACCGAGCCGAGCGGCAACATGGTCGTCGACATCGGTGGCGGTACGACTGAGGTCGCCGTTATCTCGTTGGCCGGCATCGTCTACTCGCAGAGCGTGCGCGTCGGCGGCGACAAGATGGACGAAGCGATTGTCGCGTACATGAAGCGCAAGTACAATCTCGCGATTGGCGAGCAGACTGCCGAGCGCATCAAGATCACCATCGGCAACGCCTATCAGCTCGAGCAGCAGATGACGATGGAAGTGAAGGGACGTGACATGGTGGCCGGCGTGCCCAAAACCGTGAACGTCAATTCCGACGAGATCCGCGAGGCGTTGTCGGAACCGCTCAACGCGATCGTCGAAGCCGTGCTACTCGCGCTTGAGCGTACGCCGCCAGAGCTGGCAGCGGACATCGTCGACAAGGGCGTAGTGCTCACCGGCGGCGGCGCGCTGCTCAAGAATATCGACGTGTTGTTGCGTGAGGAAACAGGCTTGCCCGTGATGGTCAGCGACGACCCGATCAGCTGCGTCGTCCTTGGCAGCGGCAAGACGCTCGATCACATCGAGCTCCTGAAAGAAGTCACGATCGGCTGAGGGCCGCGCGGTGGGCTCCTTCAAACGCATCCGAGACACGGCAATCGTCGTCTTCCTGTTGTCGGTGCCGTTCTTCTTCTTGAGGGCGAGCATCCGCAACCCGCAGGACATGAACCCGGTCGTGTCAGCGCTGTCGCGGGTCGGCGCGCCGCTCGAATACATGGCCTCCGCGGTGGCGCGCTTCGTCTCCAGCGGCGTGAGCCAGTACGTCTACCTGGTTGACGTCAAGCAAGACAACAATCGCTTGGCCTACGAGAACGCGCGACTCACTGCGCGTGTACGCGAGCTGGAGCAAGCGCAAGCCGACAATCGTCGGCTGCGTCGCCTGCTCGGTTTGCGCGACACGATTCCACACGAGATGGTGAGCGCGGTCGTCGTCGGCAAGGACACGACCGAATTTTTCCGCGTGGCGCACGTCACGCTCGACAGCCCGCACGCCAGTATTCGCCCCGATATGCCGGTCATCTCGCTCGACGGCGCGGTTGGCACTGTCCAACGCGTCGCGGGCGAAAAGATCGACGTGCAGCTGACCGTCGACAGCGGTTTCGGCGTCGACGTGGTGGTCGAGCGCACTGGTGCCCGCGGTTTCGTCCGCGGCGAGGGTGACCGCTCGCGCTATTTGGTGCGTGTAGAGTGGGCCGAGCGGCGCGACGAGGTCGACGTCGGCGACGTGCTGGTGACGAGCGGCGTCGGCTGCCGCTTCCCCAAGGGCATCCCGGTAGCGCGGGTGAAAACCGTCGAGAAAAAGAAATTTGGCGTTTACCAGTCGTTGGTAGCCGAACCGACCGTCGACTTCTCGCGCCTGGAAGAAGTGTTGATCATTCTGACCGACGCTAAAGACTGCGATACCGGTGCCGCTGGAGGGCGGCGCGGAAAGAATAAGGGCGGCTGAGCATGCGAAGCGCGGCCTACCTAGCTGTCGCGGTGCTGCTGCTGCTCGTTCAGTCGAATCTGTTTCGGGTGCTGGGGCCGCTCAGTCACATGCTCGGCGATCGTTTCATGAACGGCGCCACGCCCAGCTTGCTCCTGCCGATGGTGGTCTTCCTGGGAGTGTATGAGCCGTCGATGGCCAAAGGCGCGGCGCTGTCGTGCGCGATGGGCTACTCGCTCGACATCTTGGGCACGGCGCCGACCGGACTGTACGGCTTCGTGTACGTCGCGATCTGGTGGCTGTCCCGCGTCGCTGGCGTTCGGCTGACTGCACAAACCTGGTTCACTCGCGCGTCACTGGGCTTCATTTTTGCCATCGTTCAAGGGCTGATGGTCGTGATCTTGATCGCCGTCTTCGGCACCGACAATCGTCGCCCGGTGAGCATGGCCAACGTGGTCTTGCCCAACGCGATCGCGACGGCGCTGCTGTCGCCCGCGCTGTTTCTGCTCGCACAACGCCTACGGCAAGGCGGCGTTTCGCGCTCGCCGACCGAAGGGGCGAGCTGATGGCGCTGCTCGGGCAGCGCTCGGACGTGGGCGAGTTCCGTCGGCGATACCGCTGGTTGGTGCTGGCCGCGATTGGCACGTTCCTGGTCTTGGTTGGCCGTTTGGCGCAGCTGCAAATCGTTCAGGGCGATTTGCACCGCGCGCAGGCGCGCAAGAACATCATCCGTGAGCGCAGCTTAGCCACCACGCGCGGCGTGATCCGCGACACGCAGGGGCGCGTCCTGGCGGCGAATCGGCCGTCCTACAACGTGCACATGACGCCGGCGGAGGTCGACTTGACCGAGACCTGGCCAACCGTGGTCAAGCTGTTGGCTATCGAAGAGCCCGAGAAGAGCGAGCTCGAGCGCAAGATCAAGGACATTCAGACGCTGCCGTCCAAGGAAGAGAAGAAGCGAGGCCAGCAGCTCTTGCTCAAGGTCGACGTGGATCGCGACGCGGTCGCATATCTCGAGACCCACGCGCGCGAGTTGAAGGGCATCGAAGTCTCGCCGCAGCCGGTGCGGTACTACCCGTACGGGGAGCTCGGCGCACACACGGTCGGCTACATGCGTGAGGTCGGGTCCGAAGATCTGGTTCGGCTCGAAGAGCGCGGCTATCGCGCCGGCGATCGACTCGGCGCCGTGGGCGTCGAGCGACGCTGGGAGAGCTATCTGCGCGGCGTACGCGGGTTCAAGAAAATCGTGCGGGGCGTCTCACGGCGCGACGACGTGCAGGAGGTTGAGTCGCGCTACCTCGAAGAGCCGCGGCGCGTCGAGCCGATCCCGGGGCGCGACATCTCGCTGACGCTCGACATCGATGTGATCACCTCGATCGAGAAAGCTTTTCACGGTCAGTTGGCGGGCGCGGTGGTGGTGGTCGACGTGCGCACTGGTCGCATTCTGGCGGCCTCGTCCAAGCCGAGCTTCGACGCCAACGTCGTTTCTGGCGGCAGCGGCGTCAAGGCCGTTGCCGACACCTTCCGCCGCCTGAATGCCGACCCGCTCAAGCCGAGCCTGGACAAGACCATCTCCGCCGCGTACCCGCCCGGCTCCACGTACAAGCCGTTCAGCGCGCTGGCTGCGTTGGCTGACCGCTTGCTCGATCCGACGACCGAGGTCGATTGCCACGGCGGTTACGAATATGGCAAGCGCTTCTTCCGCTGTACCGGGGTGCACCGCAAAGTGCACCTGCACGAAGCCATCGTACAGTCGTGCAACACGTACTTCTACGAGCTGGGCGCGCGCGTCAGCATCGACAAGTTGGCGTCGGTCGGGCTCGACTACGGCTTCGGCGTGAAGACCGGCATCGGCATCAATCCCGAAGCGCGCGGGCGCATGCCGACGCGTAGTTGGTACACGCGTCGCTACAAAGAGGCGTTTCGTGGCGGTTTTACACTGTTGTCGGCGATCGGTCAGGGCGCTACGACCGTCACCGTGCTGCAGCTGGCGCTGGCGTATGCCGCGCTGGCCAACGGCGGCACGCTGTACCAGCCGCAAGTGGTGCGCAGCATCGAGACGAGCGACGGGACCGTCGTGCAAGACTTCCCGCCGCGTGTTCGGCGCCTGATCGAGCCTGACCAAGAGCACCTGGCCTGGGTCAAGGCGGCGCTCGAGGGCGTCGTGACCGAGAAGAACGGTACCGCATACAAGGAGCGCTCGCGTGACGTCGACATGGCCGGCAAGACTGGTACGGCGCAGGTGAGCCACGTCACGCCCCGTGGTGTCGACCCGGGCAAGGTTTGGTACTTCAACCGCGATCACGCCTGGTTCTCCGGCTACGCCCCCTCGCGCTCGCCCGAGATTGCGATCGTCGTGTTGGTCGAGCACGGCGGCGGTGGCGGTAAGAATGCGGTGCCAATCGCGATGCGCGTGGTGCGCGACTGGCAGAAAATGAAGGAAAAGCGCCTGTCCGCCAAGGACGACGCGGCGGTTGGGACCAAGGCGAACTGATGGCGCTCGCTGGGCGGATGATGTTCCGGCGTGGGCCGGCTGTCGACATGAAGCTGATGTTCGCGGTCGTCGTGATCGTGACCGCGGGGCTCGTCAACCTATACAGCGCAACCAGCGTCTATGCCGACACCGCGACGCGCGCGCGGCTCGCAGATATCTATGTTTCGCAGGTCTACTGGATGGTCGTCGGCGGCCTGCTGGCGATCTTGGTCGCGGCCATCGACTACCGGCACTACGAACGCTTCGCTGGCATCTTGTACGCGGGTGGCGTGTTCTCGTGCGGCCTGGTCTTCGTGCTCGGCAATAGCACTCGCGGGGCAGTGCGCTGGATTCAGCTCGGCAGTTTCAATTTCCAGCCCAGCGAGTTCATGAAGGTGCTGCTGGTCCTGATGATGGCCAGGCACGTCCACAACGATCATAAGAACGAGCCGCGCACGCTGGTCGATCTAGCGGTGCCAGGGCTGTTGATCACGGTCCCGGTCGTCTTGGTCATGGCGCAACCGGATCTCGGCACCGGACTCATCTTGTCGCTGACCGCGGCCACGATGTTGATGATGACGCGCATCCGCAAGCGCACGCTGACGGCGATCTCGATCGCGGCGGTGAGCACGGCGGTATTGGCGTGGAACCACGGCATGAAGCAGTACCAGAAAGATCGCATCACGAGCTTTCTGGATCCCGAGCACGACAAGACCGGCATCGGCTGGCACGCCCTCCAATCGCAGACAGCCATCGGCAATGGCCAGTTTCTGGGCGAAGGCTTCATGCAAGGGACGCAGAACCAGTTCGGCTTTTTGCCCGATCAGTTCTCCGACTTCCCGTTCGCGGTCTTCGCCGAAGACTGGGGATTTGTCGGCTGTATTTTCCTGCTGAGCGTCTACTGCTTCATCTGCGTGTACGCGATTCATGTCGCTTCGCAGGCCAAAGATCGCTTCGGCGCCGCGCTGGCAACCGGCATCGGCGCGCTGATCTTTTGGCACGCGGTGTTCAACATCGGCATGGCGATCGGTGTGCTACCCGTCGTCGGCGTCACGTTGCCGCTGTTCAGCTACGGCGGCTCCAGCGTCGTGACGACGCTGGTCGGCCTCGGTCTACTGATGAACGTCTCGATGCGGCGCTGATCGGCCGAGAGAAATCAACAGGAAGCCGGGAAGGCGGGAAGATCAGGCGGAAGCAATCGGGGTTCGCGCGCGCCAGGCTCGCCTCGACCGCGCGGCCCGCCTGCTCGAACCAAAGAATCCTTCCCGTCTTCCCGTCTTCCTGTTGCCTCGTTCTCGTTCTCGTTCTCGCGTTTCGCGATCAGTCCAACGCGAACAGGTCGCTCAGGTCGTCCTTGGTCAGCGTCTTGGCGCCGCCGGCGTCTTCCGAGAGGACGCTGGCGACCAGGTCCTTCTTCTTGGCCTTGAGCTGCAGGATCTTTTCTTCGATCGTGCCCGCGGCGACCAACCGGTAGACGGTGACGACCTTCTTCTGACCAATGCGATGCGCGCGATCGGAGGCCTGGTCCTCGACGGCCGGATTCCACCACGGGTCGAAGTGGATCACGGTGTCGGCGGCGGTCAAGTTGAGTCCAGAGCCGCCCGCCTTGAGACTGATCAAGAACGCGGGGATGGTCGGATCCTCTTGGAAGCGATCGACACGCTCCTGACGATCCATCGTGCTGCCGTCGAGGTACTCGTAACGGATCTTGTCCTCGTCGAGCGCCTCGCGCACCAGCTTCAGCATCGAGACGAACTGGCTGAAAATCAGCACCTTGTGGCCGCCCGATTCGACTTCGTCGACCAGCTCGCGCAGCGCCGAGAGCTTGCCGCTGTCGTCGTGACTGAATTCACGCGGTAGGCCGAGCAGCCGCGGATCACACGCCGCCTGCCGTAGCTTGGTCAAGCCGGCCAAGATGTGCAGCTGGCTCTTGGCGACGCCGACGCGCTCGACCTCGCCCATGACGGTGGCGCGCACTTCGCGCAGCACCTGCATGTAGATGGCCTTCTGATCGGGCGCCAAATCGATGATTTTGTCGACCTCGATCTTGGGCGGCAGGTCTTTGGCCACTTCGTTCTTGGTGCGACGCAGGATGAACGGATGGATGACGGCGCGCAGCCGAGCCGCTTGCTTGGAGTCGCCGTTGTCGATCGGTCGCGCGTATCGCTCTTCGAACTTGGGCAGCGGCGGCAACAGGCCCGGGCTCACGAACTCGAAGATCGACCAGATCTCGCTGAGCCGGTTCTCGATCGGCGTCCCGGTCAGGGCCAAGCGCCGTTCGGCGTCCAGCTCTTTAGCGGCTTGTGCGGTCGCGCTGAGCGGATTCTTGATGTTCTGCGCCTCGTCCAAAATCGCATAGTTGAGGCGCAGCTTCTTCAGTAGATCGATGTCACGCCGCAGGAGCGCGTAGCTCGTGATGATCACGTTGGCGCTTTCCATCTCGGACATCTGCTCTTTGCGGCCGGCGCCGTGCCAGAGCGCGGTCGTCAGCGACGGTCCGAAACGCTCGATCTCGCGCACCCAGTTGGTGACGACGCTGGTCGGCGCAACGATCAGCGCGCGCAGCGGTTCGGCCTTCTTTTCTTGCTTGATCGCCAGCAAAAGCGCGATCGTTTGGATCGTCTTGCCGAGACCCATGTCGTCGGCCAGAACGCCGCCCGAAGCGATCTCGTCCAAGAACTGCAGCCACGAGAGACCCTGTTCCTGGTACGGGCGCAGCGTCGCCTTCAGGCCCTTGGGCTTTTTCGCGACCTTGATCTCGTCGATCGACTGTAGCTTCTGGAACAGCGACTTGGTCGTGGCGGCGATGCTCGCGGAGCTGGCTTGCTGAATCAGATCCTGCACGCTGCCGGCTTGCGACAGCGGGATCTTGCCGTTCTTGCCGCCGGCGGCGATCAGCTCGACTTCGCGGTCGATCATTTGCTGGATCGAGTTGGCGTCGAATGGCGCGAATGAGTTGTCCGACAGCTTGACGAATTTACGGCCTTCGCGCAGGCAGCGCTCAAGCTCCTCACGGTCGACGCCGACGCCTTCGGCTTCGTAGGAAATCTTGACGTTGAGCCAGTCGACGCCGCTCGAGACACGGGCGTGCGCGAGCACGGGCTTGCTGCGCACGTGCGTGCCGACCAAGTGCTCGGGGACGTACAGGTCCCAGTCTTCGGGCAAGGCGCCGACACCCTCGGACCAGAACTGAATTGCCTTCTCGCCGAAGGCGGAGAAGTGCTCGCCGCTTTCGATCGCGGTCAGCCCGAGATCGAGCAAGAGCTGCACCGCGCGCTGTTGGGCCGCGATGTCGCAACGGATGCAGCGCGCGCGTTTTTGGCCCTCTTCGGGCGGTAAAATCAGGATCGGTGGCGAAATGCCGTCGGCGCGCACTTCGACCTCCTGGTCCCCGTAGGCAGCCTTCAAGAAAATTTCGGCTTCGGTGAGCGAGCCAGCCGCGCGCATACGGAAAGTCGGCTCCAGATCGATCACGTCGGCGACCTGTGACAGCTCGGGCAGCTCGGCACCGACCTCGAGCGCGACGCGCGGCAGGCCGTAGGTGATCATGCCGATCAGCTCGGAGGCGGGCTCGGCGATCGTCGGGCTGCGCAAGAGACGCCGCAGAGCAGCGGGCGAAACGCGATGGTCGAGTCGTCGCGCCACGCCCTCGTTCGTGTCGATGTGCCAGCCAGGCGCTCCCTCGAACCATCCACCCGAGGTGAGGCTGAAACGGCGTCCGTCGCCGGTGCGCTCGAACGTCACCTTGGCCACGATCGTATCCGCACCAACCATCTCCAAGTCGAAGCGCGGTTTCAGGACGTCGTCGATGAAGCGCAACTGCATCAGCGCGGGCTCGAGCAGCACCCGGCGATCTTTGAGCTGCGGTAGCAGCTCGGCCGCATCTTCACCGCGGATGTCGACTGCAGGGTGGCGCGGGTTGCCGCTTTCGAAGCGCGCCAGAACGCGCAGTGCGCTGCGATCGCCGGTCGGCGAGAGGGTTTGCCAGGTCATCGCGTGGCTCGGCAGCATTGGCGTGCGGCTGTCGACGTCCAAAACGGTGACGGTGAGCCCGCCCTGGCGCACGTGGACTCGGAACTCCAAATTCAAGGTGCGGCGCGAACCTTCCGGCGAGAGCCACGCGCCGATGCCGGTCTGACGAGCGCTCAGGTCGGCGGGCGGCGGTACATAGTGTCCGCCACCGCCTCCGCCACCTCCGCCACCTCCGCCACCTCCGCCACCTCCGCCACCGCCACCGCCACCGGACGGCGCCTGTACGGGGGGCTGTTGACCACCGCGCCGTCGGCGATCACGGCGCCGACCGCCCTTGCCGGCGTCGGCGCTCGCGCCACCGGCCCCGCCGCTACCGCCGCCGCCACCACCGTTGGAACTGTGGGTCATGGGTGGGGGTGAAGGCGGCTGTGCTTCGCGGCGCGGCAAGTGCGCGCGTGCGCGGTTGCGGACCGTGATCAAGAGCGCCGCGACGTGCTTGCAGTGCTGGTTGGTCTTCTGAAAAGCCGGGCAGGTGCAGTTCGACGTGATGCCTTCGCCGCCGAGCCGTATCGTCACCTCGTACGGCTCGGGATCCGAGCCTTTCACGCGGCCTTGGGCGTGGGTCTCGTTCAGGCTGACGTCATCGACCACCTTGCGCTTTTCGTAGTCGAGGCCACGCAAGAACGTGCGGGCGCCGAGCAAGCGACGAAGACCGCGATCGGAGAGGGTGGAGAGAGCGTCTGCAAGTGATGACAACGTAGCCTCGTTTCGGAAATATCGAGCGCAGGCCTAGCGTAGAAGCGGGGCCAAACAGAGAACGGTAAGAGCGAGGACGAGGGCGAGCGCCTCGACGCTGGAAGCAGCCGTGACACCGACCAGCTCGCCAAACGATTCGGCTTCGGTCGCCGAGCGCGGGGCCTGGCCCGCATCGCTACCGCGCAGCCGGCGGCGTAACTCGCCCAATGTCGCGCGTGTCGCGCGTCCGCCGAGCGTGAAGACGAGGCCGGCAATCACGGCTGCGACCCCAAAGCCAACCAACGGCGTGCCAAGCGTGGGGGGGGCGCCCCAGTGCAGGAATGCGCCAAGCAGGAACGGCGCGACCAGCAACGACGCCAGCTCCAGCACCGACGCGCCGCGCGCCGCCGTGAGCGCGGCCTCGACGCAGCCTTTGTAGCTTGGCGTAAAATCCGTCGGCAACGTGGCGGCGCCCGATTGACGCGGAAATTCGCGCAGCTGGCGCTCGACCTCGATGCTCACCAAGCGCGCGCCCAAAACGGCACTGCGCGTGGCCCGCGCCCCGAACAGCAGCACCAGCGCCACGCCGGCGACGGTTGCAAAGGCCGAAAGACCAAGCGAGCCGCCCGGGGCAGGGGAGCTGCTCGCCGTCAACGACAGCAGACCGAGCAGCAGGCTGAGCGACAGCGCGAGCGTGGCGTGGGTGGAGCCAGCCGCGGCACCGAGCACGCCGGCGTGGTCGAGCCGCCCTGCGCGGCGACGCGGCTCGATCTCGAGCCGCGCGAGCGTGGCGACGCCGCGAGTGTGCGTCGCCAGCAGGCCGAATCCGCTCATCGAAAGGGCGAACGGGCTGAGTGCGAACGCGCCGGCCGCGAACGTCACCAGCAGGAGACCGGGCGGTGCCGCGTGCGCAAGCGCTCGCTCCACGAACGCCAGCACCAAGGCTGGCACCACCAACGCTGGCCAGAGGCTCGCCAGTCCCGTGCTGGCGCCGCGCGCGATGGTGGCCGCTTCTCCGCTGCTGCGGGCATCGGCAAGCTCGCGGGCGCCAGCTGTTCCGCGGCGTAGCGGCAGCCACGACAGCTGTCCCACCAGTGCCATCGCCAAAAGCCCGAGCGCGCCGGCGGCAAATAGCGGCGCGAGCAGCTCGCGCTCGAGCCAGAAAAGCGCCGCACCCAACCCGAACAGCGAGACGACCAGTGCGCTGGCTTGGCCGCGCCACAACGCTTGCAGCGGTGCCTCTTCTTCGGTGACGCGCGCGGCGAACACGCCGCACACCGAGCCGACCGCGCCGAACGCGCGCACCAGCACCACCAGCACAAACCAGGTCAGCGCGCCCTTGCCCGAGTCACCGCCCGTGAGCGCCAGCAGCGCCACCGAGATCGTCGCGCACAGGCCGCACACGTAGCTGGTGAGAGCGCGCGGCAAAAGCTCACCCGTCAGGTGCCCAACGAGCTCCGCGAGCAACGCCGGATCGCGCGCGTCCCCCGCGTCTATCGAAACGTCGAGCTCGAGCGCGTGGCCACCGCCGACGCGCGCCGCCGTCGCGGCAATGCTGCCCTCACGCGACAGCGACAGCGCCGTGATTGCGGCGCCGAGCGCGAACGCGGGCAGCAACCGCAACACTTCGACGGCTAGCCCCGCGCTGGGAACGGTCGAAGCGAAGCCGCCGCGTACGGCGTACAAGCTGGCGAACGCGGCCGCCACGCCCAGAATGCCGAGCCCTTCACCGAACACGGCGACCGCTGCCGCCGCGCGGATCAGCGGTCGCATCGCGCGCGCGCTGCTGCGAGCCACCGCGGCGGCGGCGCTCGACGCAGCGCGCGTGCCCAATCCGAGCGCGAAGCGCGCCTGAACTAGCGCTGACGCAGCGCCTACCACGAGCACGACGACCAAGAATGCGGCGCGCCCGGTAGCGGGCACGCTGCCGTGACCGCCGCCTAACAGGGCGAACGCCGAAAGGCCCAGCGCCGGCACCGCGAGCAACCCGAGCCCGCGCCCAGCGCCCAAGCGAAGTACCGCCAGCGCGGCTCGCTCGAGCGCGCCTTCAGCGCGTTTTACGGTCGCCGAAACCGCTCCGCGCTTGACCTCCAGCCGTCCGAAAGCGAACGCCAAGACGACGCCAATTAGGCTGAGAGCGAGCAGGAGCGCGAGCTGAGTCACGGGTTAGGTTTGGGGGGCGAATGGGCCTTACGCCGGCCGCCGCGCTACCTCTGCGCAGCCATGCCGTCTTCGGCTCGACTCATGAGTCCTCGGGCCATGGCGGTGCCCCGCTGCTGGACACGTGCTGCCGCTGACTCAGGGACTTCGTGAGTGGACCGCGCCTCGATGTGCCCGCTGGTCTCGACCCACCATCACTAGCTTCGCGGAGCAGCGCCCGGCGGGAGGGCCACCGGTGGCTCTCGGCACTCCCCTAAAGGAGTTAGCCTCGATGAGACGCCCGGGTCGTACCACGCGGTCCGGCCGTGCGGCAAGCCAGTTTCGCCTTTGGAGGCGCGAGGGGACGAGGGGTTGGAGAACGCGGCAAGCTGCGGCCCTCCGTTCGCTACCCCCAAATAGCCGCAAACTCAGGCGCGATCTCGCACTGCTGCCCTCACGCTCAGTCCTAAAGAGGCGCCCGCAACCTGGACGCCTCCAACTATCGGTACCTCAACCCCCGAGCTTTTTCGACTGAATTACCATCAGGTGGTACTTCCCGTACTCGCTCTGGCCTAGGGTGAAGAGCACTTCCATCAACAGGCGGTAGGGCGTGCCCTTGTCGGCGACGACGATCGCCTCCGACGAGGAGGGGTCGAGCCCTTTCGCGCGCCGCACGGCGATGTCGGTTCGGCGCGCCGCCATCAGTGCGTTGCCCAGCGGCACGATGAAAAGATCATTCGGGCCGCTGCGCTTGAAGCGCGCGTCGACACCGGCTTGCGCCAGTGACTCGCGGCCCGGCAGGGTGAGAATCTTGTCGTCACCGACCAAGATTTGCGTCTTGGAAACGGTAACGAGCACGCCGTCCTGCGCCGGCGCCTTCTTCATGATTGAAGCCGGCAAGCGCAAATCGTCGCTCTGTGGCACCGCGGCGCTCGACTCACCCAGCGTCTTCAGGAGGAAGACGAGGATGATCGTCATAATGTCGAGCATCGCGGTGATGTTCAGGAAGTTGATCTCAGGCTCGTGCGCGTTCCTGCGGATAGCCTTTCGAAGTTCCGCCTTGTACGTAACGATTCCGGCTTGCTTGGGCGCGCCGGGCGCGCCGCCTCCCGGACCTGTCGGCTGACTCATCGCGCCACCCCGAATTGGATATTTTCGAAGAGCGGATCCCCGGTGGGTGTGTTGCGTAGGGCGTCCATTACCGCAATCACGGTTTGGAACTCCACGCCCGGGTTAGCGGTGATGGTGGCCTGAGTTTCATCGGCGAACTCCGGTGACAAGCCCTTCAGACGTGCCGCGCACGCCGTCAATGCCGTGAAGTCGTAGTTGGCGCCGATCTTCGGCACCGCGTTGCCCGCTCCTCGATCTTGGCAGCCGGGCGCAATGTTGCCTCCGGACGCTTTGATTGAGAAGCCCTCGGTGACAATGAAGACCGACAGGTTGAGCGCCTCCGACGCTATCTCCTGTCGCACGCCGGCGCCTTTGCTCGCCGGCGGGTTCGTCTCGATCGTGGCGGTGAAGGTGACCGCCACCGTAGCGAGCACGAAGATCAAAATGTTCATCACGATGTCGAGGAACGGAACGATGTTGAGCTCGCCGCCCTCTTCATCCGGCGTCAGCTCCTTGGGCTGGCTCAGGCGCCGGATCTTGCTGCGCTGCGATGCGCTAAGCGACATGGTTCCTTACCCGAGCCTTAGTACTGCCCGGTCTTGGAGATCGTCAGCATGTTGAAGGTGCGCTCCATCGTGCCCTCCAAGTCGTGCTGAATGTTCTTGGCGCGCGTGTGCAGGATGATGTGCGTGATCATGCAGAACACCGCGATGCCGAGGCCGAGCGCGGTGTTGTACATGGCCTCGGCGATACCGTTCGACAGCATGCGCTGCTTGTCGGACTGGCTCAGACCCGGAGCCGCGATGGCGCCGAAGGTTCGAATCAGACCAGACACGGTGCCGAGCAGACCGATCAGCGTCGCGATGTTGGCCAGCGACCACAGCGCACCGATCCGTTTCTCGGCTTGAGGCTTGAGCTCCGAGAGTTTTTCGCTCAGGGAGGCGTCGATCTCGTCCGGACCCTTGTTGGCATGAGTCAGGCCGGCCTTCACCAGCTGCAGGATGGGGTAGTCGTCCGCCTCGCAAAGCTTGATTGCGCGGTCGATGTTGCCTGCCGAAACCAGCTTCTTCACCTGCGCGAAAAACTCTTTCGAGTTCACGCGGTAGCGAGTCATCTGGAAGGCAAACCGCTCAATCACGATCGTGAGCACGATTGCGGACGTGCACATGTTGAGGACCATAAAGGTCGGGTTTTCCTTGAACGCCGCGACGATTTGGCTCTGTCCGCCTTCGGCCGCTAGAAGCAGGAGATGCATTCCCCAAGTCCCTTCTGTTGCTTTGGGTGCTGGTGGTGTCTGGAGCGCTGAAACTTGGCGCTCACTCACGTCAAGCCGAGGACTATAGCCGCCTCAAAACTCGAATTACAAGTCCGCGTTAATCGGCTGTTTTTCTGTGGTTTGTGGCCAAGCCCTCAAAAACTCGATCGCTAAACGGCCACACGACACCGCCGATGAAGAGGGGGCTTCTCACATCGAACGCGTGGCCGGGTCGACGCTTCAGTAAGCGCGGTCAGCGTCGCCGTCACGTTCGCGCGGAGCACTCGCGGGGTGCGCTTAGACGGTCTCGAGCTCACGCCGGGGTGTCGCCGAGCGTCGGTACTGAGTTCGCGGTGCCCGCCGAGGGTGAGTTCGGACGATTGTGGCGACCAGGCCAGGCGCTTATTCCTGCGAGAAATTTTCTAACAGAGCGCGAACAGCTTAGTAAAATCCAATCTCTCTTGACTGCCGGGGTTCCAGTTTAGCAAGATGCCCCGCACCCAAAACCCCCGGTCCCCGTTTAAGCGGGCGGCGGGCGTCCGAAATCGCGAACGGTCCTTGGCCGGCGACAGAGGCGGGAACGAGGCGTCTTCAGCCGAAATCCCCGGGGTATTCAACGAAGCATCAGGCGGAAGGTAAACGTAAAAATGTCGGCAGCATGGCATCACTTCCAAGCAGGCGGATGGGCGATGTATCTCATCCTGTTTTGGCTCATCTGCTCGATCGCCGTGATCGCGGAACGCTCCGTGTATCTGTTCGGCGCATCGATCAATAAAGAGGTGTTCCTCGCGACCATGCAGAAGTGCATCTTGGCTGGCGATATCGCCAAGGCCGTAAAGATGTGCTCGGCCGCCAACGCCCCGCTCGCTCGCATCGTGCAGTCGGGCTTGGTGAAGGTGAACCGTCCGGACGAAGAAGTTCAGGCGGCTATGGACGAGGCAGCTCTCCGCGAGATGCCGAAGATCTCCAAGCGCACGGGGTTTTTGGCCCTGTTCGCCAACCTGGCCATGCTCTGTGGCCTGTTCGGCACGATCGTGGGTCTGATCAAAGCGTTCGGCGCGGTCGGTGGCGAATCGGTCGATCCGAGCCAAAAGGCGCGGATCTTGGCTGAAGGTATCGCTGAAGCGATGAACTGCACGGCGTTTGGCCTCCTCTCGGCCATCACCGCGCTGATGGGTTTCGCCTTCCTCAACGGCAAGACCCAGACGATGGAAGACGACATCAACGAGGCGTCGGTCCAGGTGCTCAACCTGGTCGTTGCCAACCGCCAGAAGGTTAACCTTCAGGGCATCGAGGGCTGAGGCTCTCCGCGGCGCGGGGCTTGCGGCACTGCCGTGGGCCCCGGCTGCGCTCAGATTTCGTTGGCTGCTTTAAGGAGCGAGCATGGCTGGTATTGATACGGGTGGTGGTCACGGTGGCAAGCGGTCGACCAATCACGAAATCCCGCTGATCCCGTTCATCGACTTCCTCCTCTGTCTGGTCGCATTCTTGTTGGTCACGGCCGTTTGGTCGCAGATGGCCCGCATCAACGCCGACGCGCGCGTCCCGGGTCCCCCGAAGGACGAGCCGCCAGAGGAAGTGAAGAAGGAGAAGCAGCTCCACGTGGAGATGAAGGGTGAAACCAAGTTCCAATTGATTTGGAAAGAGGGCAACACCGTCGTCAACACGATCGACGTAGACCGCAAGGCCGTACCCGTCGGCAACGCAGGCGATATTCGTTTCCCGGATCTTGCCAAGAAGATCACCGAAGAGTGGACCGCGAACGGTTCGCACCGTGGTGACCTCAAAGACGACAAGAAGACCGACCAAGCCGTTCTGCACACGGACAACAGCACGCCGTTCTCGGACGTGGTGGCCGTCATCGACGCCATCTACACGCCCAAGCGCGACTGCTCAATCTGTGAGCGCGGCAAGAGCGTCAAGATGCCCGGCTTCAACGTGACCTTTTCGGTGAACTGATATGTCGGAAAAACCGCTAAGCAGATTCGTCCAGCCGATCGGCGTCCCCGGCCGGCGTCTCCTCCACCATATTCCGCTCAGGTTCGTGCGGAAGAAGGTATCGGGCGGCGGTCAGCGCTCGGTGAACCAAGAGATCCCGCTGATCCCGTTCATCGATTTCTTGCTCTGCATCGTGCTGTTCCTTCTGGCCAGCTTCTCGGCCAGTGGCGAGTTGCCGGTCGACAAGAACGTCAAGCTGCCGAATGCGGAAAACGTCCTCGACATGACCGACGCGCCGATGGTCGCCATCACCGGCACGCAGATTTTGGTCGACGGCACGCCGGCTGGCAACACCCGCGCGATTGTCGAAGCCAACCGGTTGCAGCGTGTGGACGAGTTGTTCAACGTGCTGAAGAACAAGCGCGAGCTCTGGAAGCAACTGAACCCCGGCAAAGAGTTTGGTGGTGTCGTGGTGCTCCAGGTTGATCGCAAGGTCGAAGCTCTGGTCGTCAAGAGCGTGTTCCAGACTGCCGCGTTCGCGGGTTACCCGAACGTGAGCTTCATGGTTGGGCGCCTCGGCCAACAGGGCTGAGGAGCCGAGCTGAGCATGCGGGAGCGTGGGCTCCCCTCGCTGAACCAAGCGCGCGCCGAACGTCGGCGCGCGTTGGTGTTTGGTCGGGTCGCACTGCGGGCGATGCCGCCGCACTTCTGGCTGTGGGTGCTGGTTGGCGGTGCGGCGTTCGGCGTCATCTACTGGCGCTCGGCCGAGGGCAAGTTGGAGGCGCGCAAGAGCGCCGTCATGGCTAAGCAGCGCGCCATCGCGGTCGCGTTGGGTCCGAAGCTGCAGCCGTTTCGCGACCAAGTCGAAGGCTGGGCACGCGAGCTGGCCGCCGACGGCTTGGGCGACTTCGTGGCGCCTGGCGACGCGCTGAAAGACCTACGCGAGGCGCCAGGCGTCTACTTGCGGTTGCGCCGTGAGAACACGAAAAGTGCCAAGCAGATCCGCAAAGCGGCTCAATCATCGCTGCTCGACGGCTTCACGTCGTGCTTATTCGTGAGCCCGACCGGCCTGCCCACGCAGGGAACGGCGTGTCACCATACGAGCGAGTGCCAACCCGGCCAACTCTGCAACGAATGGAATGTGTGCGCGGCGCCGCCGCGGCCGTACAACATGCGGCTCGCCTACCGTTCATTGCGCGTGCTGTCGAGCGAGTGGAGCGACGAGCTGCACGAGGCCGATAGCGAGCTCGGGGTGAACGGCTACGATCGCGATCTGGACAGCGTCGCCAAATTCGACGTGCCGGTGGCGGTAGAGATCATGAACAAGGCGCGCTTCGTGACGTTGGTCGTTGACGAAGAGCCGGACGGTGGCTTGCCGAAGGAGCCGAAGGGCTCGACCGAGACGCCGGAGGAGCAGTTGCAGCGGCTGCCGCATTTCGCCCGCATCGGCGTTTGGGAGATTGCGACTAAGACGCCGCTCCTACGGTTGCGCGCGCAGGCGGCCGCTGATTTCGTAGCGATGGGCGGCCATCCGGTGACGAGCGCCGAAACCGCGGCGGCGCAATCGCGTCAGGCCAACAGCTGTGCGCTGGCGCTTGCGGTGCGAGCGCGCGTCACGGCTGAGCCGAGAGCTAAGCCGTAGGGCAGGCTAGGTGGCTGGTGTTTTTCGCTGACCCGTTGAGATGGGCTTGATCTAACGGCGTGAGCCGTCGTGCGGCACCGACTCGTCGGCCTTGGCGCGGATCGTCGCGACCGGCATCGGGGCGGCCGTCACCAAGAGGTCGCCGACGTCTTCCGCGTTCGCTGACAGGTTGTCGGCACGGGCGTGACGTCGGCCAGCGGCTACGGAACGGAGCGCCAACCGGCTACAGGCGGAGCGCCTTCGACCCTGCGCGGCGCATAATTCCCCCATCTTAACGAGAAGTTAGACATGTTCGTGAGATGGCACCATCGCCAGCGACCGAGGCGTCGTTGACGGCAACGGATCGCGGTCTGGTGCGCCGGATGGCGTTTACTCTTCCTCGTCTCACGAATCGGGGTTTCACGGATCGGGACTGACGGGGTGACGTTTGTTGCCTGGCGCCAGAGCGCGCCTCCGACATCTAGACAGACAGCATGACTACCGTCAGGGCTCGTAACAGGAAGCTGGGGAGAAGCTGCAGCTCGCTCCTTGGCGCGGCGGCGCTGCTGTTGGCTGTTGGCTGCGACGGCTTCATCGGCCGTGACAATGGGACAGCTTCAAGTACTGGAGCTAGCGGCGGCCAGTCGCTCGGTGGGCCTGGAAGCGCTGGCGGACCCGGAGGGCCCGGCGCTTCAAATGCTGGCGAGGTTCAGCTGCCGGGAGGAGCCGTAAGCAGCGGCGGTCCGCTCGGCACGATGCCGCTTTCCCGCCTGACGCGTCGCGAATACAACAATACGCTCAAAGACTTGCTTGGCGACGCGTCGCATCCGGCCGACGCTTTTCCGAACGATACCGACCAGGGATTCGGGTTTCGACGCGCGGGTCTTGTCGCCCAGCAGGACGCCGAGTTGCTGCGAAGCGCCGCGGAAGTCGCGACCAAGACCGCGCTCGGGCATCTGGACCAGCTGCTGCCGTGCGCGCCGGCCTCGGGAGAGGACGCATGCGCCGCGCAATTCATCGACAAGTTTGGTCGGCGTGCGTACCGCCGTCCACTCACGGATGGCGAGAAGACGCGACTCAGCGCGCTGTACGGTCGCGCGCGCAGCGAGCTCGGCTTGGACTTTGCTGGCGCGATCGGCGTCCTGATCGAAGCCGTGCTTCAGAGTCCGGCGTTTCTCTATCATTGGGGCTCTCCGGAAGCCGCATTGGTGATGGAGCAGGGCGTTGCGCGGCTCGACGGCTACGAGCTCGGGTCGCGACTCGCGTATTTCTTGCTGGGTACGATGCCTGACGATGCCCTGCTCGACGCCGCGGCGAGCCTGTCGACTCCGGCTTCAATCGAAATCCAGGCACAGCGACTGCTGGCCGACCCGCGCGCGCGAGACAGCGTCAGCGCTTTCATGCAAGAGCTGCTCGAGCTCGATCGCTTGCCCGATCAGGTGAAAGACCCGGCCCTCTACCCCGAATTCAACGACGCGTTGATTCGCTCGTTGCTCGAGGAAAATCGCAGCTTCGTGCAACACGTTGTGTTTGACGACACGGGCAGCTTTGGTGCGTTGCTTTCGGCTGACTATTCATACGTCAACCAGGCTCTGGGTGGCGTCTACGGTATTTCGGACGCCGCCGGGATTGAGCTGCAGAAGCACACGCTCAAGTCCGCGGAGCGCAGCGGGATCCTCACCCAAGCGGGCTTCCTGACGCTTACGGGAGCGAACAACGGCTCGCACCCGGTGCGGCGCGGTCACGCCGTATACGAAAAGTTTCTGTGCGGAGTCCTGCCACCGCCACCTCCCAACGTGCCGCCTGCCGAGCCGGCCACCGCAGGCGGCACGACTCGCCAACGTTTCGAGCGACACGATCAAAACGCCTGCGCGAGGGCGTGCCACAGCTTGATGGACCCGATCGGGTTCGCCTTCGAGCACTACGACGGCATCGGTAAGTACCGCACGATGGACAACGGCGGCGTGGTCGATTCGAGCGGCGAAATTATGCTGGACGGAAAGAAAGCTGCGTTCGCGGACGCGGTAGCGCTGAGCCAATTGTTTGCGGAAAGCGAAGAGGTGCGTACCTGTTTCACCCGTCAGGTGCTGCGCTACGCGCTACGCCGCGATGACGTGGGTGGCGACGCGGTGGCTGTCGAGCAAGCGCGCGCGGCTTTCGCGCAAAGCGGCAACGACATCAAGCGACTTTTCGTGGCCGTGCCCAACTCGGTTTCCTTCCGCTACCGCACGCCCGCGTCAGGCGAGCAGATCCAATAGGAGCCTGACCGTGATTGCCATCCGCACGAATAAGACCAACGCGCGCTTCTCCCGACGGCTTCTGCTTCGAGGCTTGGGGCTCGGTCCCGCTTTCCTGCCGCTGTTGAACGCTGAGCGTGCACCAGCGGCGACGGGGGCCTACCCCAAGCGGCTGGTCACCGTGACGTGGACCAATGGTGTTTGCTACAACGGGTTCTATCCTCCGGGGGACGATCCAGTTGCTGGCGCGCTGCTGCAATCGCTGGCCCCGCTCAAGTCCAAGGTGACGCTCGTCGCGGGCCTCGACTACAAGGTCATGTTGGACGGCGGCCACCGTTCGGACGGCCACTATTCGTACCCCGTCATCTTCACGGGGACCTATCGCAACACCGGCGGGAAGACCGGGCAGAGCTCAACGTCTACGGGGCCGTCGATCGACCACGTGATTTCGCAGGCGATCGCCAAGAACGTAAACCTCAGGGTCCCGCTCATGAGCATCGCGCTGGTGGACGGCTATGCGACCAGCTACAGCGGCGCGGAGCAGCCGAATACGGGCGAAACCCAGCCACAACGCTTGTTCGACAAGTTGTTTGCGGGCGGACAGATGGCGCCGGCACAAATGGACGATCTGCGTAAGCGTCGGGCCAGCGTGCTCGACTTCGTCAGCCAAGAGTTGACGGTTTTCGGCAAGCGTCTCGGCACCGATGACAAGGCCAAGATTGACGCGCACCTCGATTCGGTTCGCAAGCTCGAGATGCAGCTCAGTGCGGCGCCGATCGCGGTCAACTGCATGGCGCCCCACGTGGACGTCGGTGCTGGTCAATTCCAAGACAACCTCAAGGCCATGAATAGGATCACGGCGATGGCTTTAGCGTGCGATGCGTCGCGGGTAGGGAGCCTGGTGTGGGGCGGCGACGGCGGCAGTAACCCGCGATCGTGGAGCTTTCTTGGGATCAACGAGGAGTATCACAACTTGGCGCATGCAGGCTCGGGCGCCTATGCCACCAAGGGCAAGATAGACGCGTGGTACTACGCGCAGGTCGCGGACCTGGCCCAGCAGCTCGAAGCCACGCCGGAAGGGACAGGAACGGCCCTCGACAACACCGTCATCGTGGTGGCCAACGACATGGCCGAGGGCTCGAGTCACAACGTCGGGGGGCTCAGCTTCTTGCTAGTTGGCGGTTGCGGCGGTGCGTTGAAGACAGGTCACGTGGTGCGGCTCGGCGACTTCGCGAAACGTTCCGGCGACTACTGGAACGGCGACTCGAACGTGCCGCACAACAAGCTGCTGGCGACGCTGTGCAACGCCATGGACGTGCCGGTCGACGGCTTTGGTCAGAACTACGCCGGCACGCTACCGGAGCTTCACGCTTGAACCTGCGCAGGCGAAGCCTCGACGTCGCGCTATTCACGGTGCCGCTGTGGTGCCTGGCCTGCGGAAATGACACGGGCCCTGTCGGCGAAGCTGCCGGCGGCGCGGCGTCCGGCGCCGGCTCGATGCTTGCGGATGCGGCGGGCACCGGCTCCGCGCTCGCTGGCTCAAGCGGCGCCGACGGCTCCGGTGGGGTGGTCGGGCAGGGCGGAAGCGCCGTCGCCGGGACAGGTAGCAACGCCGGCGGTGGCGGCCAGGGCACGAGCGGCGGCTCAGACACGGGAAGCGGCGGCACGGCCGGGGGCGCGCCGGCTGGCGGAGCGGGCGGCTCCAACGGCGGCGGACAGGGCTCGACCGATCGCACGGCGTTCTTCGGGGCGAGCCGCTGCGCGTCCGCGCAGGTGCAGCTGTGCGAAGACTTCGAGAGCGGCAGTATCAACACTGCCATTTGGAAGGTCGAGGGCGACACACCGGTGGTCGACTCGCTGCAGGCCGCGCGCGGTACCAAGGCACTCCACATCAAGAAGAACGGCAGCGGTAACTCCAAAATCCGCGAGACGAAGACGTTCCCTGAAGCTGGCGGCAAGTACTGGGGCCGTGCGTTCTTCTACTTCAACTCGCTGCCCCAAAATGCCGGGCTGACCTACTCGCACTACACCTTCGTCGCAGGCGAAGGCACCGGCGTCGCGGGCGAAGTCAGGCTCGGCGGCGTCATGCGGGGTCGCTTCGGGCAACCCCCCAAGAACTATTTTGCAGTCGGCACTGACAATCGCTCCGCCAACGGCACCGGTGATTGGGCGAACGCAGACAACGACCCGCCCGATTCACCGAAGACCATCCCAGAGAAGCAGTGGCTTTGCATCGAGTGGCTCCACGACAGCGGGGCCGACCAGACCCGCGTCTTCTGGGACGGCGTGGAGCATCCGTCCCTCGGCACGACGCCGCAGGTGGTGCACGGTGGCAAAATGCCCGGGAACTTGTTCTACTTGCCGGACTTCACGTCGGTTTGGCTCGGTTGGGACGAGTACCAGGCGACCACTCAGACCTTCGAACTCTGGATCGACGAAATCGCTATCGACGACAAGCAGATTGGCTGTACGCGCTGAGGCACCTCGGGCCCCGCGCCAGGTTTGCACGCACAAGTCGCTGGGCATCGGGCCGCTGCCGTCGCTCGGCCGAGGCCTCTACTGTGGTCGAGCGCTGCGAATCCGCCGCGGCGTCGCTTGAGCAGCGCTTGTCCCGCCATCCATTATCGCCGCCGGCTGCCGAAGCGCGTATTGCGCTCGGCCTCATCAAGCGCAAAGCTACCCCAAACCGTGACGCAGCAGCCCCAGGGTGGGAGCGCAATCGCAATCGCAATCGCAATCGCAATCGCAATCGCGCTCGTCGTAGCGGCTTGCAACGAAGCGACGCTTTCGCTCAGTCCGCTCGACGCGAGCGAGCCGGCCGGGGGCTCCCGCTCGACGCCGATCATGCAGATGACGCCGCCAGCGCCCGCCCCTGGCGTCGTGAGCAACTGGCCGCTGGACGCCGACGCCAGCGATGCGGTTGGCGGCAATCCGGGAATGGCTCACGGCGGGGCGACGTTTCCGAGCGACCTCGTTCGCGGCCCAGTCTTGCGCTGTGACGGAGCTTCAGCAGTCGTTACCCTTAAGAATTCGACGCCGCTCGACTTCAGCTACTCGGTTTGGCTTTGGGCCGAACAGGCGAGCCTTACCGGCACTTCCGCGCGCGAGGGCAGTCCACTCATCTGGTCCAACGTCGACGGCGCAGAGGACGATTTCATGCTCTCGCTCTTGAACGACAAGCTCGCCTACCTGAGCTACAGCACCAAGGTCGCGGGGGCGACTTCGTTGGTCGACAAGGTGTGGCATCACGTAGTCGTCACGAGACAGAACGGAGCGAAGGTCGCGCTTTATGTCGACGGCCGGTTGGATGCCTCCGGTGTGGCTGGCACCGGCCCGGTGCGAGCGAATCCGTCCGTCTTTCTGTGCGGCAACCCCAGCGACGCGCGCTATCTCGCGGGTCGCCTGGACGATGTGGTGCTTTATGACCGAGCTCTCACTGCGGCCGAAGTCGCCGAGCTGTACGCTCGGACCCGTCGCTGAGGGGTGGTCGGGGCGAGGGCGCCAAGATTCAGCAGCCGCTTTAAAAGATTGAGCGTCACCGCGCAATAGCCGACGCAGGCTACTGCGTTTCCCTCCCGGCGCCGGCCAGCGTCATTGAGCTGAATGTCGCAGTGCGCGTCAAATGTGCCTTTTGGGGCTCGGATGTTAGGCGAGCAGAGGATATGTCCTCTCGCCGCTTCAGTTTGTTGTCACCCTTTTGGTCTTACGCCGCTGCGGCAGCGGCCATCGGCTGTGCGAGTCGCGGCGCGCCAGCGTCGCGACCTGAGCAACAAAGAGCGCGCAGCCAAGGACGGCTCGCCGCTGTTGATCGCCGGGCACCACTACGACAAGGGCCTCGGCGTACACGCGGCGACGACGAGGCCACCGAGCTCGCGTCCGTCGTGCTCCAGGTCTGGGCCGATGGCCAAAAGCTGTTCGACAGCGGAGTCATGAAGGGAAAATGCCGGGAAAATCGCTCAGCGTCGATATCACCGGCAAGAGCGAGCTCTCACTTTTCGTCGATAACGGCGGCGACGATCGGCACCAAGATCACGTCGACTGCGCCAACGCTCAAGTCACTTGCCGGTAGGCCAGCGCGCGGCGATTGCCGCTCCCGGCCTCACAGCGGAGGCTCAAAAGCACGAGTGGTTGCGCTGCGTCGCGGTCGCAGCTATCGCTAAAGAGTGCAATTCGGCCGCGTTCTCCTGGCTTGCGCGATGTTGGCGGCGTGCCGCTTCCGCTACGACGCGCTCAACGACGACCAACTCGGAGGCGGGTCCGCGAGCACGGCGAGCGGCGGAGCCGGAGGGGATGCAAGCCAGGCGGGTGACGTGAGCTCGGGTGGCACCGCCATGCCGCTTGCCGGCGGGGGGGCTGGCGGCAAGGCTGCTGCGGGCGCGGGAGGGACCGCCGGCTCCGGTGGATCTGGCGGCACGAGCGGCGCTGGCGGCACGTGCGTGACCAACGGCCCAGAGGTCTGCGACGGCGTTGATAACGATTGCTCGGGTGCTGTGGACGAGGGCGGCGTCTGTCGAGCCGGATGTGTGGGTCACACTTTCGCCGGGCATAAATACGCGTTCTGCAGCACACCTGGCACTCGAGCGGCCGCGGCGACCAGCTGCCAAGCTATGGGACAACACGCCGTTAAAATCGATGACGCCTCCGAAAAGGAATGGCTGCGAAGCATCTGCTTTGCAGACTTGGGCACCAACAACGCAAGCGCGATCTGGCGCTGGATCGGGGCCAGCGATCTGGTCGTCGCCGGTCAGTGGCGCTGGGCTGACGGCGTGCAGTTTTGGCAAGGTGGCCCGTCAGGTAGCCAGGTGAATGTCCGGTATAGCAACTGGGCCGGTGGAGAGCCGAGCAACCAAGGTGATTGTGTGGTGATGCAAAACAATGCAGCCGACTCTTTCTGGTCGAGCCATGACTGCGCGCTTTCTCAGCCGTACATCTGTGAAACGGAGTAGCGCTAGTGATGTGTCCCAGCATTCGTGAACGAATCATCGGGCCTGGCCGCGCCGCGCCTGCGTAGTGCTAGTCGTTCGGTTTGCCGAAACCGCCGCCGCCGGGCGTGAGCAACGTGAGGCGATCTCCGGGTGCGGCGTCGAAGGCGGCAGCAGCGGGCAGCTCGCGCCCGTTCAGCAGGTTCCGACCGCTAGCGCCCGCGCAGCCACCAGCCAAGCCGAAAGGCGCGGTTTGGCGGCGCTGGGAGAGCAGCGACACTTGTGTCGGGCGCAAAAATTGGAAAGTGCGCCGGACGCCGTCACCGCCGTGATGCAGGCCTGCACCACCTGAACCGCGACGGACGGCGTGCTCAATCAGTCGCACAGGGAAGCGACGTTCCAGCACTTCGGCGTCGGTGATGCGCGTGTTGGTCATGTGAGTGTGCACCGCCGTGGCGCCGTCGAACGCGGCGCCAGCTCCAGCGCCGCCAGCGATCGTCTCGTAGTAGCCGTAGCTGCCGTCGCCGAACGATAGGTTGTTCATCGTGCCTTGGCTGGCGGCGGCCAGATTGGCGGCGCCGAGCAGCACGTCGACCACCCGCTGCGAGGTCTCGACGTTGCCACCGGCCACGGCTCGCTCCGCACCGGGTGCCAGTAGGCAGCCCCGCGGAATCCGCACGTCGACGTGGCGAAGACAGCCGCTATTGAGCGGAATTGGCCTGCCGACGAGCACGCGCAAGAAGTAGAGCACCGCCGCTAGCGTGACCGCTGCGGGCGCGTTGAGGTTGCCGTCCGTTTGCTCAGGACCAGTGCCGTTGAAGTCGATGACAGCACTTCCGTCGTGCACGTCGAGCGCGACTGCGATCGGCGTCCCGTCGTCGAGCGAGTCGCGGAAAACATGGCGCCCGAGCGCAAGCTCGCGGAGTGCGCGTGCTACCTCGCTGGCGGCGTTTTCTTGGACGAAGCGCATGTAGGCTTCGACTTGCTGGATGCCGCGCTCACGGGCCATGCCGAGTAGCAGCTGCGCGCCGGTGCGCACGGCCGCGAGCTGCGCTTCCAGGTCCGCAAGGTTCTCGAGCGGTCGCCGCGCGGGCAGCGGACCAGCTTGGAACAGGGCCATTAGCTGAGCACGGTCGAAGGCTCCGCTGCGGCTGGCCTTTACGGCGCGCAGAACGACGCCTTCCTCGGCAAGCGACGCGGAAAAAGCTGGCATCGATCCGGGCGTGCTGCCGCCGACGTCGGCGTGGTGGCCGCGCGCCGCGGCAAAAAAGCGCAGTATTCCAGCGCCGTCGTGGACGGGCGCGACGACGGTAATGTCCGGCAGATGCGAGCCGCCACCGGCCGGATCATTCGTCACGAAAACATCGCCTGCCGCCAGCTTCGGGTGTGCCAGCAGCACTGCTTTGACCGATTCGCTCATCGCGCCGAGGTGCACTGGGATGTGCGGAGCGTTGGCGATCAGGTCCCCGCCGGCGTCGAACACCGCACACGAAAAATCGAGTCGCTCGCGGATGTTCACGCTCAGCGCCGTGAGGCGCAGCGTGCGCCCCATCTGCTCAGCGATCGACATGAAGCGATTGGCGAATATTTCGAGCAGGACGGGGTCGGGGGAGGTGAGTTGGGAGTTAGCAGTTGGGAGTTGGGAGTTGGGCTGGGCGTCGAGAGTGACTCGGAGCAAGCCGTTCGCGGCGGTAACGAGGGAGAAGCCGGGTTCGAGGACGATCGTGCCGGTGGCTTCGGCGATCAGGGCAGGGCCGATGAGACGTGTAGCTGGGGTGAGGGTCTCACGCAGATAGACGGGGACTGCCTCGAGCCATTGGCCATCGAGGTACAGTCGACCGTGCCGCGTTGGGTCGGGTGGGGCGCCGCTGCTCGCTGCAGCGGGCGGAGGTGGGAGAGGTCGGCTCGCGGCGCTTACCGTGACGCGGAGCTGGGCCAGCTCGAGGCGGCCGAGTTCGTGCTCGTGGCCGAAGAGCGCTCGAAAACGCGCTCGAAAAGCCGCCCCGACTTCATCGGCTGGAGCGAGCAATAAGGGCAGGGCGGTTTCGGTACCGGCGTAACGGATGTCGAGCTCGCGCTGCACTACCAGCGACTCGGAACTTGCGCCGTCTCGCAGCAAGGCGGCGCGGCCTTGTTCGACCAGCGCGTCGAAGCTCGGGGTCAGCGTCGCGAGCGCAACATCTGTTAGCTCGAGCGCGTTTGCTTCGCGGCTGCCGGTCCACGACAGCTCGGCCAAGCCGATGCCCAGCGCCGAAAGTACCCCGGACAGCGGGTGGAACAGCAGCTCGGAAACGCCCAGCTCGCGCGCTACCGCACACGCATGCTGTCCCCCGGCGCCGCCGAAGACGACCAGCGTGTGCTCGCGGAGATCGAAGCCGCGCGCGATGGTTACCTCGCGAATGGCTTGAGCCATGTTCGCGTTGGCGATCCGAAAGAAGCCCTCGGCCGCGTCTTCTGGCGAGTAGGCGTGCCCGCCGCGAGTGAGCTCGATCGCCAGCTCTGCTAGGCGCGCTTGCGGCGCTTCGAGCGAGAGCGGAAGCGGAAACCGATCGGGGAGCATCCGCCCAAGCAACAAATTGACGTCGGAGATCGCAAGCTCGGTCGCGCCTTTGCGTCCGTAGCAGAGCGGCCCGGGAACTGCGCCGACGCTCTCTGGCCCCACCCGCAGCCGCTCGCCATCGAAGCGGCAGATTGAGCCGCCGCCGGCAGCCACCGTGTGCACTGCGATCATCGGCGCCGAGATCCGAATCCCCGCCACCTCGGTCTCGAACACACGCGGCAACTCGCCATCGAAACGCGAGACGTCGGTCGACGTACCGCCCATGTCGAAGCCAACCGCATACTTTACGCCCGCGCGCTCGGCGATCGCGCCCAGCGCTACTGCTCCGCCGGCAGGCCCAGACAGCACCGACGCCGTGCCGCGAAAACGCGCGGCATCACAGAGCCCGCCGTGCGACTGCATCAGCAAGAGTCGTGACCCGGGCAGGGCAGTAGTGAGGTGCTCCAGGTAGCGGCACAGGAGCGGTGTCAGGTAGGCGTCGATCGCGGTCGTGCTTGCTCGCGCGAGGTAGCCGATGCTTGGGGCAAGCTCGCTGCCGAGTGCCACATGCTCGAAGCCCACCGCGCGCGCCATCTCGCCGACCTCGCGCTCCAGCAGCCCTTCGCGATAGTCGTTCAGGATCGCAACCCCGACGCTCTCGATTCCCGACGCTCTCAGCTCGGAAAGCTGCGCACGGAGCGCCTCCGCCGCCGGCCGTTCGAGCACCTGCCCGTCGGCGTCCAAGCGCGCGGCCACTTCCAGCACGCGCTCGGGTAGCGGCTTCGGCTTCTTGATTTCGAGCGCGAACAGCTCCGGGCGCGTCTGGTCGCCGAGCTCGAGCAAATCACCGAAGCCGCGCGTCAGCAGGAGCGCGGAACGAGCGCCGCGGCGCTCAAGCAACGCATTCGTGCCGAGCGTGGTTCCGAGCCGTACCTCACAGGCTGCGATTGGGTCGCTCTCGGCCAATCCCAGTAACCGCCGAATCCCGACCAGCGGCGCGTCGTCGCTCGACGGCACTTTGACGACCGTCAGCGCCCCCGTCGTTGGGTGACGTCCGATGCAATCCGTGAAGGTCCCACCGCGGTCGACGAAGAACTGCCAGCGCGTTTCGTCGACCATCTGCGCGCCGCAGGTTAGTTCAGGAGCTTGGGGCCGGATTCGGGCTTGGCGCGGAAGCTGAATGACAGCTTCTTGTCCGCAACGTCAACGCTGACATGGCCGCCGTTTTCGAGCGCGCCGAACAACAGCTCGTCACCGAGCGGTTTTTTGACCTCGTCCTGGATCAGTCGACCCAGCGGACGCGCGCCGTTTTGCTTGTCGTAGCCCTTTTCGGCCAAATAGGTCTTGGCTGCGCTCGAAAGCTCGATCGTGACATCGCGGTCGAGCAGCTGCATGCCGAGCTCGGCTATGAACTTGTCGACGACTTTCGTCATCGTGTCCGGCGAAAGCGGGTCGAAGGAGATGCGCGCGTCGAGCCGATTGCGGAACTCGGGGCTGAAGGTGTTGCGGACGGCCATGTCGTCGCGCCCGCCCTCGTCGCGATTGCCGAAGCCGACTAGCCCGCGCTGCAAGTCCTGCGCGCCGACGTTACTGGTCATGATCAGGATCACGTGGCGGAAATCGGATTTTTTCCCGTTGTTGTCGGTCAAGGTGCCGTGATCCATCACTTGCAAGAGCACGTTGAAGACGTCCGGATGCGCCTTCTCGATTTCGTCAAGCAACAGCACGGCGTGCGGGGTCTTGGCGATGGCTTCGGTCAACAGCCCGCCGCGGTCATAGCCGACGTAGCCGGGAGGCGCGCCAATCAGCCGCGACACGGTGTGGCGCTCCATGTATTCGCTCATGTCGAAGCGCAGCATCTCGATGCCCAGCGTCTTGGCCAGTTGCTTGGCGGCTTCGGTCTTGCCCACGCCGGTTGGCCCGGTGAACAGGTACGAGCCGATCGGTTTCTCGGGGGTGCGCAGGCCAGCGCGCGACAACTTGATCGCGGTCACCAGCTCGGCCAACGCGCGATCCTGCCCGAATACGACCTTACGCAGGTCGATCTCCAGGTTCTTGAGTGCGCTCTTGTCGTCGGTCGACACCTGCCGCGGCGGGATCTGCGCGATGCGCGCGACGACGCCCTCGACGCGCTCGACCGTCACGGTCGCGCCGTCGCCCAAGTCCAACTTGGTGTCGGCGCCTGACTCGTCGAGTAAATCGATGGCTTTGTCGGGTTGCTTCTTGTCGCGCAGGTGTTTGTCGGACAAGACGGCGCAGGCTTCGATCGCTTCGGGCGCGTAGGTGACTTTATGGAACTCCTCGTACTTGGGCTTGAGGCCCTTGAGGATTTCCTTGGTCTCGGCCAGCGAGGGCTCGAGCACCTCGATCTTTTGGAAACGCCGAGCGAGCGCGCGGTCACGCTCCAAGTGGCTGCGGTACTCTTCGAACGTAGTAGCGCCGATGCAGCGCAGCGTGCCGTTGGCGAGCGCCGGCTTGAGCAAATTGGCGGCGTCTAGCGTGCCGCCGCTGGCCGCGCCGGCGCCGACCATCGTGTGCAGCTCGTCGACGAACAGCACGGCCCCTTCTTGCTTTTGGATCTGCTTGAGTACGGCTTTGACGCGGTTCTCGAAGTCGCCGCGGAAGCGCGTGCCGGCCACCAGCGCGCCCATGTCGAGCGCGTAGATCGTGGCGTTGAGTAAATGCTTCGGCACGTCACCGGCGACGATCTTCGCGGCTAGGCCTTCGACGATCGCCGTCTTGCCAACGCCGGCGTCACCGACGAAGATCGGGTTGTTCTTGCGCCGGCGACACAGCACCTGAATCGCCCGGCGCAGCTCTTTCTCTCGCCCGACCAGCGGCTCGACGTGGCCCGCGGCGGCGGCCTCGTTCAAGTTGATCGCGAACTTGGCGAGCGGATCCGATACTTTTTCGCCGTCGCCATCGCCGTCATCCTCGTCTTCGTCGGAACCGGCTGATTCCATGGCCGCGTCGTCGGAGCCGTCTTTCGATACGCCGTGCGAGACGTAGCTGACCACGTCGTACCGGGTCAGGCCCATCGCGGTCAGCACTTCTACGGCTTGTGAATCGACCTCGGCGAAGATCGCCACCAGCACGTTGAAGCCTTTCAGCTCCTCTTTGCCGCTCGATTGCACGTGGATCGCGGCGCGCTGCAGCACGCGTTGAAAGCCGCGCGACGGCGCTGGCGTCACCGGCTCGCCGCCGGGCACTTTGTTCAGCTCGCTCTCGAGCAGCCGATCGATCTCCTTCTTCAGCCGGTCGACGTTGCCGCCGGCACCGCGCACGACGCGCGCCGTCGCGTCGTCGTGCAACAGCGCGTATAGCAAATGCTCGACCGTAATCAGATCGTGGCGCCGGCGCGCCGCTTCACTCTGCGCCAGCGAACAAGCGACTTCGACTTCTGCGCTGACCTTCACGCTTCACCCCCATAGCCTTCCGGCTCTGCAGTTACCATCAGCGGGTGGCCATGCTCTTTGGCATAGGCCGTTACTTGCGACGCCTTCGTCTCGGCCACGTCGCGCGAAAAAGTGCCGACGATGCCGTAGCCCTTGTGATGCACGTGGAGCATCACGCGCGTCGCCTCGGTCTCGCCAAGGTGGAAGAACTTTTCGAGAACGTGCACCACGAACTCCATGGTGGTGTAGTCGTCGTTGTGCAAGACCACGACGTATTTCCGAGGCTTCTCGGTCTTGGGACGCGTCGCGACGTCCAGCTCTTCTTCGGGCTTTATCTTCGGCCTGTCGGTCGCCATGCGGACCAGGCAATTTGAGCACTCTGCCCCCGGTTGTCGAGGGGGGCCGCGCTAGTCGGCGAAACCGGCCCGCTTTCGCCTACCCAGATGGGCAGGTCAGCGTCAATTATTGGCAGGTTTCGTCTTTGTCACCGTAGACGGCGATCTCGTAGATCGAGAAGCCGTAGATCGTCTTCCGGGTGATGCCGTTCATTCGCAGGTAGCGACCATCACTCACGGTCAGCGTCTTGATGTCGTCGGCACCGCCGTCTCCGGCCGCGTCGGTGTAGATCGTCGTGAACGGCCCGGCGGCGTTGGTGGCGATCTGTAATTGGTAGTTCGTGGCGTAAGCGGCTTCCCAGTTGATCACCACGCGGTTGACGGTCACGACCTCGCCGAGATCCAAGTCCAGCGTCTGGGGTGCGCTCTGTTCGCTCGCCCAGCGTGAAACGATATCGCCGTCGATCGCCATTGCTGGCGTGAGAAGCGCGGACTCTTGAGTCCCGGTGGCTTTGCTGATGGTCAGCGTGGCGCTTCCACACCGGTTGTTCCCGGCCTTGCCACCAGTACCGGCGGCACCGCCGCTGCCGGCGCTGCCACCCTTACCACCAGCGCCAGCCATCGCGCCTCCGCTCCCGCCAGCACCGGCGTTGCTACCAGCGCCTCCAGCTGGCGCGCCTGCGCCAGCCATACCGGCGGAGCCGCTCGTCGTCGGCGTGCCCCCCATACCGAACGTACCTCCGATGACGACGCTGCCGCCGTTCGCAGCGCCGGCAGCCGAGGTCCCACCGATGCCGCTGGTGGCTAGGCTGCCCGCGGAGTTGCTGCCTGCGGTCTGGGTCACGGGCGTGCCTGCCGAGCCACCTTGAGCGATGGGATCGGTGAGCAGGCCGTCACTTTGAGTGCCGGTCGCGCATCCGAGTGGAGTCTCAGGTGGCTTTTTTCGGCGGCGCCTTCGGCTTGGCGGCCTCGGCGTTCTCTTGAGCGCGCTTCTGATCCCAGAGGGCGTTCTTCTTGGCGGCGCGTTCGCGCTTGCGGCGGGCGGTGCGGGGGTCTTGCGGGCTTCCCATGGTCGCGGCTTCCTAGCAGCTTTCAGCCGAAGTGGGGGCTCAAATTTCCCACGTCGAGCCGCTGTTGAGCAGCTTTTGCAGGCTGCCCTTGCCGGCCTTCGTTACCGCGGCCGATCGCTGCTCGGCGACGGTGCCGTCGTAGGTGGGGCGCTCCTCGGCGAAAAGCACGCCGAGCGCGACCGGGAACTCGGGGAACGGCATGCGCGCGAGCATGAATGCCAGCGTGGGATTGCGCTCGTCGTGGACCAGCACGTCGTCGACGCTGATGCCGCCTTCGCCGATCTTCACCACCTCGAGCTGCAGGTTCTTGGGGTTGAGGCGTAGGCCTTTGTCGTTGCCCGTGCCGAAGAGCAGCGGCTTGCCGTGTTCAACTCGCACTTGGCGCTCGGCCTTCACGTCTTTCTCGCGGAACGAGTCGAATGCGCCGTCGTTGAACACGTTGCAGTTCTGGTACACCTCCATGAAGGCGGTGCCTTTGTGCTTGGCGGCGCGTCGTAGCACCTCCGACAGGTGCTGCGCCTCAGTGTCGATCGAGCGCGCGACGAAGCTGCCGTTCACGCCCAGCGCGAACGCAGCAGGATC
The DNA here is from genome assembly GCA_038252755.1 of Polyangiales bacterium. Lineage (GTDB taxonomy): Bacteria > Myxococcota_A > Polyangia > Polyangiales > Polyangiaceae > PMG-095. The sequence continues at coordinate 186,237 of JBBSAB010000002.1, forward strand.
GACCGGTTGATCGGCAGAGCCGAGCGGAGTGCTCTTGGTCACCTTGCCGACTTCGCTGGTCGGCGAGTACTGACCCTTGGTCAGGCCGTAGATGCGGTTGTTGAACATCAAGATCTTGATGTCGAGGTTGCGCCGCAGGCAGTGCATCAGGTGGTTGCCGCCGATGCTCAGGCCGTCGCCGTCGCCGGTTGCCATCCACACCGACAGTGCGGGGTTGGCGGTCTTGATGCCCATCGCGAAGGCCGGCGCCCGGCCGTGGATGGTGTGAAAGCCGTACGTGTTCATGTAGTACGGGAAGCGGCTGCTGCAGCCGATGCCGCTGACCCACACCATTTGCTCGAGCGGCACGCCCAGCTCTGGCATCACGCGCTGGACGGTCGCCAGGATCGCGTAGTCGCCGCAGCCCGGGCACCAGCGCACGTCTTGATCGGTCTCGAAGTCTTTCTTCGTCAGTCGCGCGGTTTCGATAATGTTCGACATGCTTAGCTTTCCATTACCTGGCGGATTTTCTCTTCGAGCTCAGCGATCTTGAACGGCTGCCCCTGAATCTTGGGCAGGCTCTCGGCCGGAACCAGGTACTGGCTGCGGATCATCTTCACGAGCTGTCCGTTGTTCAGCTCGGGCACGAGCACGCGGTCGAAACCTTTGAGCAGCTCGCCCAAGTTTTTGGGGAACGGGTTCAGGTGCCGGACGTGCGCGTGAGAAACGTCGAGCCCGCGCTCACGGCAGCGGGTGACCGCCTCGCGGATCGCGCCGTAGGTGGAGCCCCAACCGAGCACGAGCAGCTTGCCCTTTTCGGTGCCGACCTCGATCGTCTGCTCCGGGATGTCGTTGGCGATGCCGGCAATCTTGGCCGCGCGGGTTTTCGTCATCAACTCGTGGTTGTCGGGGTTGTACGAGATGTGACCCGAGTTGAAGTCCTTCTCGATGCCGCCGATGCGGTGCATCAAGCCCGGGGTACCTGGGATTGCCCAGTTGCGCGCCAGCGTCTCGGGATCGCGCAGGAAGGGATGAAAACCTTCTGGGTCCTTGCGGAAAGTGACCGGAATTTTCGGCAGCGACGCCACGTCGGGAATTGCCCACGGCTCGGCGCCGTTCGCCAAGTAGCCGTCGGTCAACAGGAACACCGGGCACATGTACTTGATCGCGATCCGTACCGCCTCGATCGCCATGTAGAAGCAATCGCCCGCCGTCGCCGCGGCGATCACACACACCGGTGCTTCGCCATTGCGGCCGTACACGGCTTGCAGCAAATCTGCTTGCTCGGTCTTCGTCGGCAAGCCGGTGCTCGGGCCACCGCGCTGAATATCGATGATCACGAGCGGCAACTCGGTCGTGACGGCCAGGCCCACCGCCTCCATCTTCAACGCGACGCCGGGGCCGCTCGTCGAGGTGACGCCGATCTTGCCGGCGTACGATGCGCCAATCACGGCACAGATGGCGGCGATCTCGTCCTCGGCCTGGATCGTGGTGACGCCGAAGTGTTTGTACTTCGACAGCTCATGCAAGATGTCGCTGGCCGGAGTGATCGGGTAGGCGCCCAGCGTGAGCTCGATCCCGCTCAGCTCGGCTGCCGCGATCAAGCCCCAGGCGGTTGCCTGATTGCCACCGATGTTGCGGTACTTGCCTTTGGCGACCGGCGCCTTGGGAACCTCGTAGCTGAAGTGCGAAACCTCAGCCGTTTCACCGTAGGCGTGACCGGCCTTGAGCGCGGCGATGTTGGCGGCGACCAGCTCGGCGCGCTTGCCGAACTTCATCTCGATCCACTTGATCGACGGCTCCATCGGCCGCCCGTAGATCCAGAACATCAAGCCAAGCGTCCAGAAGTTCTTGCAGCGGTTGGCTTCCTTCGTGGACAGCCCCGTGTCCTTCACGCTCAGCAGCGTCAGCTTGCTGATGTCGATTGCGAGCACCGAGTAACCGGCGCCGTCTATCGAGCCGTCCTCGAGCGGGTTCTCGGCGTAGCCAGCTTTCTTGAGGTTGGTCGCACTGAACGTACCCGAGTTGACGATCAACAGACCGCCTGCCTTGAGATCGCGGACGTTGGTCTTGAGCGCGGCCGGGTTCATCGCGACCAGCACGTCAGGCGCGTCACCCGGCGTGAACACGTGTTGCGACGAGAAATGAATTTGAAACCCCGACACGCCGTAAAGCGTTCCGGCAGGCGCGCGGATCTCGGCGGGGAAGTCAGGGAACGTCGCCAGATCGTTCTGCGCGAGGGCGGCAGCGGCTGTGAACTGGTCGCCGGTGACCTGCATGCCGTCGCCGGAATCTCCCGCGAAGCGGACGACGGCGCCTTTGATGATGTGACGGGTGGGTGTGGTTTCCGAAACGGGGGTGCTGGTGGTCATGGCGCGCGCGTTTAGACGGGAAATCTCGCCCAATTCGGGAGATTGTCAAGTCATCCGATGGGGAATAGCGGAATCACTGAAACCGTGTAGAAATGCCGACAATCGCAAATCAAGACGCGGATGGGCCGGCTACGGGGCGCGGCAGGCCCACGAGTCAGCTCAGCACACAGCCAACCGGACGGCTAGTCCTACGCCGTCTTTTCTGCGTGTTTTTCCAGTAACTGGGCCAGTCGGGGAGCGGCGGCCTCAACCTGACCTTTGCCCAGGGGGCGGAGCTTTTCGTAGGCCTTCTTCAACATGCCGTCGGCACGCTGGGCCTTCCTGTCGGTCACGCCCAGGAGGCCCTCGGCCACCCGGCCCTTGTTCTCAATCAGGAATGCGCCGGCGGGCCGGTTCTTCTGCTTGGCCTCTTGATAGAGCGGATCCATCGCATCCAAGAAGTCGTCGAGCAGCCCTGTGACGACGTCACGCACGAAGCCGGGCCGAACGCCCTGGACGATTTTGTAGCCGCCCTTCACGGCGAGACCCGTTAGCCCGCCTTTGTCGGCGACCTCCGCGTCGAGCACTTTGATGGCGTCCTCGATGACCTGCTGGCGCTTTTCGCCAGTTCCCAGCTGCTCTTTCAAACTCGACATTGCCTTTAAGCTCCCGTTCGGCGGCCTTATACCGCAAGGCTCCGCCGGTGTGGGGGATCGCGGCGCGCTTGGGGCTTGGCCGGGGTCGCGGGGCGGTAGTACAAACCCCGGAGCGAAATGCCGCGGGACGCGAACGTACTTGGGGTGTGGCGCGTGGCCCGGAAAACCGCCTGATGACCGAAGACCTCAAGCAAGGATCGAAGCTCGGTGACAACGAGCTGATGCTCAGGATCGGTCGTGGCGGCATGGCGACGGTCTGGGTAGCGCGGGAGCGCGCCAAGGATCCCAAGGACGATCGGCTGGTCGCCGTGAAGGCGATGCTGATCGAGCTCGCGGATGAGACCGAGTTCGTGACGATGTTCCTGGACGAGGTCCGGCTAGTGCGCGCGATCAAGCACCAGAACATCGTCGAGATCTACGACGTGGGTGACACCGACGGCATGATGTGGATGTCGATGGAATGGGTGGAGGGTGAGTCGCTCCACACCGTGATCGCCGAGGCCGGCAAGCGCCGCGCGATTCCGCCGGAGCTGGCGGTGAAGATCATCGCTGACGCTGCGTCCGGGCTGCATGCCGCGCACGAGCTACGTGACCTCGACGGCAGCTTGCGTGGCGTCGTTCATCGCGACGTGTCGCCCCACAACATCCTGATCGGCACCAATGGCATGGTGAAGCTGGTCGACTTCGGTGTGGCCAAAGCCGTCGGGCGCATCAGCGAAGCGACGCGCGCTGGCCAATTGAAGGGCAAGTTTGGCTACATGTCGCCCGAGCAGGCGCTGGGCAAGCAAGTTGATCGACGCAGCGACATCTTCTCGCTAGGAATCGTGCTGTTCGAGCTCACCACCAGCCGGCGGCTGTTCCGCGGTGAGCACGACATCGACACCCTCAAGCTGGTGATTGGCGGACCGATCCCCAAGCCGACGAGCATCGATCCGAAGTATCCGGTTGGTCTCGAACGGATCGTGCTCAAAGCGCTCGATCGGCACGTGGAGGGTCGATACCAAACCGCGCAAGAGCTTGCTGAGGATCTGCGCGGGTACTTGAAGTCGGAGCGGATCGTGGTCGCCCAAAGCGGCCTGGCGGGCCTGATGAAGCGCGTGCTCGGCGAGCGCATCGAGCAACGGCGTAAGGCAGTGCGGGCGGCGCTGAAGGCGCTCGGCAGTGGCCAGGCGCCGCCGAGCGATCTGTTGTCGGGTGAGCTGGCGTTCACGCCGACCGGTAAGGATCGCATCACGGTCAGCGGCGTGAGCTCGGTGAGCTCGGTGACCGGTAGCAACCTGTCCGGGCTGTCGAGCATCACGTCACCGAGCACGGTCGGTCGTCCGAGCTCGAGCTTTTCCGGCGTACGCCGCGAGCAAGCGCCGCCGCAGCCGAGCTCGCTGAGCCCCGGCAGCATCATCGGTTACGCGATTGGCGCCCTCGGCCTGCTGGTCGCGCTCTTCGTCCTGCTGTTCATGCGGCACTGACGTAGCCGAGCGGAATGAAATTCAACAGGGAGACGGGGAGTTTGGGAGGGATTTCATGGCTGCGCCGCGATTGAGGCCATTTAGCTAACCGGATGCGTCGTGCCTGCCCGCGCATGCCAAAGATTCTCCCTACCTCCCCGTCTCCCTGTTTGCTCGATCTCGCATTGCGTTTGGCGCCGGGACGGGCGAAGTAGTGGTAGATCTTTAGTTCGGGCTCGCAGCCACATGGGTAAGATTCTCGTCGTCGATGATCAGCGCAACATGCGCACCACGCTGGCAATGATGCTGCGCGGGCAGGGCTACGAGGTCGATGAGGCTGCTGACGGCGCGCAGGGGCGTGAGCTGGGCGCGACCGGCGCGTTCGACGTCGTGCTGACCGATCTGCGGATGGGTGAGTACGACGGCATCGAGGTGTTGCGCGCGACCAAAGAAGCGCAGCCGATGACCGAGGTGATCGTGATGACCGCCTACGGCACGATCGAGAGCGCGGTCGAGGCGATGCGCGTCGGCGCCTTCGACTACATCCAGAAGCCGTTCACCGAGCAAGAGCTGATCGTCAAGGTCGGCAAGGCGATGGAGAGCCGCAAGCTACAAGGCCAGGTGCAGGCCTTCGCGCGCGAGTTCAAGGAGCGCTACCACCTCGAGAACATCGTCGGTCGCTCGCAGCCGATTCGCGATGTCTTGACGCGGGTGGTGAAGATTTCGCCGACCGACGCGATCGTGCTGATCACCGGCGAGTCTGGCACCGGCAAAGAGCTGATCGCGCGAGCCGTTCACGCCAACAGCAAGCGTGCGCACCGGCCGTTCGTGACCGTCAACTGCGCTGCGATCAGCGAGACCTTGCTCGAGAGCGAGCTGTTCGGTCATGCGCGCGGCGCGTTCACCGGCGCGATTTCGGCGCGTAAAGGTCTGTTCGAAGAGGCCGACGGCGGCACGTTTTTCTTCGATGAGATCGCCGAGACGACGCCGTCGTTTCAGGCCAAATTGCTGCGCGGGATTCAAGAAGGCGAGATCCGGCGCGTCGGCGAGAACAAGCCGGTCAAAGTCGATATCCGCGTCGTCGCCGCCACCAACGTCGATCTGGCGCAAGCGGTCGAGGAGCGGCGCTTTCGTCAGGACTTGTATTACCGGTTGAACGTGGCGCGCTTCCATCTGCCGCCGCTGCGTGAACGGCGTGAGGACATCCCGGTCCTGGTCGAGTTTTTCCTCGACAAGTACAACCGCAAGATGAACGCTCATGCACGCATTGCCGAGGGCGTGATGGAAAAGCTGATCTTGTACGACTATCCGGGCAACGTGCGCGAGGTCGAGAACATGGTCGAGCAGTCGGTCGCGCTGTGCTCGGGCGGAGTCGTCACGGCCGACGACATCTTGCCGCAGATGCCGAAAAAATCGCGCGCCACTGGTCGCACGCTAGCCGACATCGTCGACGATGCCGAGCGAGAAGCTCTTCAGATGGCGCTGCGTGCCTGCGACGGCAGCCGCGAGCGCGCCGCTGAAGCGCTCGACATCAGCCCGACTACGCTGTGGCGCAAGATGACGCGTCTCGGCATCTCGTACGAATCGCGCTGACGCAGACGAATCCACAGGGAGACGGGGAGTCCGGGAGGATCGGGGGGGAGCAGTCCTGAACCGGCGGCGCTGCGCTAGACAGGCACGTCGGAACTGCTAGTCCGGCTATTCGAAAATCTCCCGACCTCCCCGTCTCCCTGTTGAATTTCATGCGGACCGAGCTGCTGCACTACGAATTACCGGAAGAGCTGATCGCCAAGCGGCCGCTGGCTGAGCGCGATGCTAGTCGGCTGCTGGTGTTGGATCGCGGGGCGATCGAGCATCGGCGGATTCGCGAGCTGCCGGCGCTGTTGCCAGAGGGCGCGTTGTTGGTCGTGAACGACACGCGCGTGCGGCGGGCGCGGATCTTCGGCGCGCGGCGCGGCAGCGGCGGCAAGGCGGAGCTGTTGCTGCTCGGGCGCCGCGATGAGCGCGAGCTTGGCGACGGCCGTGAGGTGTGGGAAGCGTTGGGGCGCTCCAGCAAGCCGTTGAAGGTAGGGGTGGTGATCGACGCCGGGCGGCTCGCCTGCGAAGTGCTCGAGCGCCACGACGACGGGACGCTGCTGTTGGCGGTGACGTCGGCGCAAACGGTCGAGGACGTGCTGGCGGCAGAAGGTCGGGTTCCGATCCCGCCGTACTTGGGGCGAGAGGACGACGCTGATGACGTCGCTCGCTACCAGACCGTGTACGCCGAACGCGTCGGTTCCGTAGCGGCTCCGACCGCGGGACTGCACCTCACGCCAGGGTTACTCGATGCGATTAGAACCCGCGGTATCGAACTGGGACGCTTGGAGCTCGAGGTGGGGCTCGGCACCTTTCGTCCGATCGTGACCGATGACCTTTCGGCGCACGTGATGCACGAAGAACGTTTCCGCGTCGACGCGGCAATCGCCGCACAAATTGCCGCGGCGCGGGCCCGCGGGGCGCCGGTCGTGGCGGTCGGGACGACCGTGGTCCGGGCCCTCGAGTCCGCCGCGGATCCAGCCGCACTGGGGTTCGTCGTGCCGCAAAGTACGGCCACGCGCCTGCTGATTCAACCCGGCTATGCTTTCCGAATCGTGGACGCCCTGCTGACGAATTTCCACCAACCCAAGAGCACCTTGCTGGCGCTCGTCGCGGCCTTCGCCGGTTTCGACGCGATGCAGACGGCGTACCAGGCGGCGATCGCCCAGCGCTATCGCTTTCTGTCGTTTGGCGACGCTATGTGGCTGCCGAGGCGCGCGTCGTGATCAGCTACCAGCTTGAAGCCAGCTCGGGCAACGCCCGCGCCGGGCGGATTCTAACGCGCCACGGCGACGTGCCGACACCCGCTTTCATGCCGGTTGGCACGCAAGCCACCGTCAAAGCGCTGTCGTCCGAAGAGGTGGCGTCCACTGGCGCGCGGATGCAGATCATGAACACGTACCACCTCTGGCTGCGCCCCGGGCCAGAGCGCGTGGCCGAGCTCGGTGGGCTTCACGCATTTGCGCGTTGGCCGCACGCTATCGTCACCGATTCTGGCGGATTTCAGGCCTTTTCGCTGGCTGAGCGCATGAAGATGACCGAAGAGGGGTTCGAGTTTAGCTCGCACCTGGACGGGACGCGTCTGAAGCTCACGCCTGAGGAAGCGATGCGCATCCAGGGTCTGCTCGGCTCCGACATCGCGATGCAGCTCGACGTGTGTCCGAGCGGCAAGTCGGCGTTGCCCGAGCTTAGCGCCGCGGTCGAGCGCACGACGCGCTGGGCCGAGCGTTGCCTGGCGGTGCAGAGCCCAGGCCAAGCTCTGTTCGGCATCGTGCAGGGTGGCACCAACATCGAGCTTCGGCTGCAGCACGCCGAGACGCTGGCGAAGCTGCCGTTTCAGGGCTTGGCACTCGGTGGCTTCAGCGTCGGCGAGCCGCCGGCGTCCATGCACGCCGCGCTTTTGCAGGTGGCTCACCGCCTCGACGCAGCTCGCCCGCGCTACCTGATGGGCGTCGGCACCCCGGAAGATCTGCTGATCGCCATCGGAGCCGGCATCGATCTATTCGACTGCGTGATGCCCACGCGCAACGCCCGCAATGGCCAAGCTTTTACCTGGCAGGGCAAGCTCACGATCAAGAACGCCCGCTATCGCGATGATCCGCTGCCGCTCGATCCGGATTGCAGCTGCTCGGCGTGTCGGGCGGGCTACAGTCGCGCCTACCTGCGCCACCTGTTCGTTGCCGGTGAGATCTTGGCTCTGCGCATGCTGAGCGAGCACAACCTGACCCTTTACGCGCGGCTTCTGGCTGGGGCGCGCGCCGCCGTGTTGGCCGACTCCTACGCTGATTTCGCGCGAGAACGGCTCGCAGTTTTCCGCAACATGCCCGATACTGTGCCCTGAGCGCGATGAGCGAGAAGAAACAGCTCGGTAAGATCCTGTTGCGCCAACGAGCGCTCAGCCCCGAGGAGCTGGATCGCGCGCTCGCCGACAACAAGGGTGGCCGCTTGGCGTCGCGCCTGGCCGCCTCGGGTGCGATCACCGACGTCGCGGCGCTCAAAGCGTTGAGCGAGCAGCATGGCATCCCTGGTATCGATCTTGGGCAGCTCTGCCTACGGCTCGAAGACTTGGACTTGTTGCCGCGCGAGATCGCCGAGAAGCACCTGATCCTGCCGGTGCTGGTACGTGAAGACCGGCTGTTCATCGCGATGGCGAACCCGCGCGAGAAGAAGGTGATCGACGAGCTGGAGTTCGTCACCGGCAAGAAGGTCTACCCGTACGTCGCGCTCGAGGGGCCGCTGTCGACGGTGATCGAAGAGGCTTACGACAAGAAAACGCGAGGTGAGGAGTACTACGTCGGTCCGCACTGCCCCGAAGACGTCCTCAAAAAGATCGGACTGCTCGCTGACTCGGGTGACGGGCAGGTCTTCCCACACGACTTGAACGAAACCGAGCCGAGTCCGCTCGACGCGCCGGGCGTCGTCGTTGACGACGAGGTCGAGGCTTTGTCTCGGCGGGAAGACGTCGAAGAGAATGACTTCACTGAGACTTCGCGTGAGCTGAGCGTCGTCACCGACATGCCCGAGCACGGCTCGAGCCCGGCCGCGAGCGACGCCTCCGGAAAGACGATCCTCGTCGTTGACGACGAGACCGAGATCCGCAAGATGCTGGTCCGGCTGTTGACGCGAGCGGGCCACCACGTCGTCGAGGCCGACAAAGGCCTCTCGGCGTTGCGCCTCGTCAAGGAGCGTCACCCGGACCTGATCGTGCTCGACGCGATGTTGCCCGAGGTCCACGGCTTCGAGATCGCGCGCCGCATCAAGGGCAGCCAACGCTATGGCGGCATCCCGATCATCATGGTCAGCGCGGTCTATCGAGGCTGGCGCTACGCCGAAGACCTAAAGGCCAGCTGCGGCGTAGATCACTTCATCGAGAAGCCATTCCGGATCGCCGAAGTGATTGCAGCCGTGGACGCTTGCCTGCGCCAGATCCCTCCGGCCGAGGCACCGGACGTCTCCGGCGAAGCGGAGGCCGCCCTCAACGCGGGGGTCGAGGCATACAAGGCCGGTCGCCTGGACGAAGCAATTGACCATCTCAAGCGTGGGATCCGCATCGATCCACTGGCCTACCGGCTCCATTTCCACCTCGGGCTGCTGTACGGCAAGAAAGGCCGCGTCTACGACGCGGTCAGCGAGCTAGAAACGGCGATCGAGATTAACTCGCGCCACTTTCCTGCCGTCAAAAACCTAGCCATCTTGTACCAGAAGGCTGGATTTCGTAACAAAGCTGTCGAAATGTGGGGAAGGGCGCTGTCCCTTGCCCCTGACGAGGAGACCAAGCAATCGATTCGTGAGCACTTGCTCAACCTTTTGTGAGAAACACCGCGAGCCTGACTGACCGGCCCGGGCCTACTAACGGAACGGGCGCGTTTTTTTGAAGCGCGCCTTTTTGAGCCCGGGCTAAGCTCTGGCCCCGCTCTTTCTTGGTTCGGTTTTCTTCTGAATCCTTCGCTTCTCAGAACACCAAAGCCCCTCGTGCGACGGCGCTCCGCTGTATGAAGTTTCTCTGCCCTAGCTGTAAAGCGAAGTACCAGATCGCCGACGAGAAGGTGGCGGGGCGGTCCGTGCGCATGAAGTGTCGCAAGTGCGGCTTCATGATCCAGGTGACCAGCGCCATGGCCGCGCCGAGTGGCGCGGACAGCGATCCGCCAGAGGTGGGCGAACCTGACGCTGGAACCGCGCCGCCCGCACCAGCTCAAGCGCCCGCACCAGCTCACGCGCTCGAGAAGAGCGCGCCGGTTGCCGCTCCAACTCCCTCCCCGATGCGTGCCGTACCTGGAGCGGTTGGTAAGGTGCCGTCACCGAAAGCAACCGCGCTTCCGGCCCCGCGCCAGCCGCCAGGCAAGCCCGTCGGTGCCGTGCCCAAACCCGGTGCCCCGCCGCCGCGCGCCAGTGCGCCGAAGGCTGCGCCGGTCGCGACTGGCTCGAGCCCGTTCGCTGCTGCGCCGCGCATTGCGGCACCCGTTGTCGCCCCGGCCGTTGCAGAAGGGCCGCGTGACTTCGAAGGTGAAGACGAGGTAACGCGCATGGCTGACATGGGCGCGCTGGCTGGCGCGTTCACGCAGGCTTTCGGTGGTGCGGGTGCCGAGGCACCGGCCGAGGCCCAAGCGCCGCTTAGCATGCCCGGCGACGAATGGTTCGTCGGCATCAACGGCGTTCCGGTTGGCCCGATTCGCCTGAGCGAGCTGCGCTCCAAGGCCGCCTCCGGTGCCGTAAACAAAGAGTCGCTGGTCTGGCGCGACGGCTTCGAAGATTGGCGTCCGCTCAAGACTTATCCGGAGTTGCTCGCGATCGTCGAAGAGGGCGTTTCGAGCGCACGCGCGTCGCTGACGCCGTTCATGCCGCCAGCTTCCGAAGCGCGCGACATGATGACCGCCAAGCCTGGCGGCGTCGCAGCACTCGATCCGTTCGGCGCCGCTTCACCGGGTGCAGTGACGGGCTCAGCGGTCGTCACCGACGACATTGCAGCGCTCATACCCCAGCGGCGCGGCACGTCGCCGATGGTGTGGGTTGCGATGGTGATCGCGATCGCGCTCGGCCTCACGATGGGCTTCGTGTTGTTCGGTGGTCAGAAGCCAGGCGAAACGAAGATCGTCGAAAAGATCATCGAGAAGGAAGTGCCGGCTAAGGGCACCTCGCCGGTGGCTGCCAATAACGGCTCCGGTGAAACGGCGGCGGCAGATCCTCAAACGCCCAACAAGAAGACGGGCAGCGGCAAGACCGCAACGGCCCCTTCAAGCGAAGGCAAGCCGCTGGCAGGGCTTTCCGGACTCAACGGCCTGAGCGGGCTCGGACCGTCGGGCGGACCGTCGACGGGCGGTCCTGCTGGCACCACGAACAGCGGCGCGCAGCTCGACGGCGGGCAGATCCAGTCGACCGTCGCGCGCTACACGGGCAGTGTTAAACGCCGCTGCTGGCAGCCGGCACTCGACGCGCGCGCCCGCGATGCACCGATGACCGCGAAGGTGACGGTGACGATCACCGTCGGCGGCACCGGCACCGTTCAGAACGTAACGACGAGCGGCGACCCACGTGGCTACAGCAGCCTCGCCAGCTGCATCGCCAGCAGCGTGCGCTCGTGGCAGTTCCCAGCTTCGGGCGGGACTACCATCGCGAATGTGCCGTTCGTTTTCGCGGGGCAGTGACCCTTCTGGGTTGAGTCCGAGTCCAACGCCACGCTCTGACGTTAGCCTTAGCTTTCGCCCGGACCCGGACTCCTCTCACCCTGATCCGATAAAAAAGCCCCGGTGAGTTTCCTCACCGAGGCTTTGCCTGAGGCTCCATAAGCCGGGTTCTGTTCGCTGCTTCGTCGCCTTGGCAGCGTGGCGGTCATTCCTCTGGGACGCACGTTACCGTGCGCCTCAAGCAGCCTACCCAGAGGCTCGGGCGGGCAGCCCTCAAACGCCTCTCTACGTGGCCTTGCTCCGGATGGGGTTTACCGTGCCGTGACCGTTACCGGCCACGCGGTGGGCTCTTACTCCACCGTTTCACCCTTACCTGATGCGATGTTAAGTCGAAGCAGGCGGTTCGCTTTTCTGTGGCACTTTCCTCGAGGTTTCCCTCACCGGGCGTTACCCGGCATCCTGCCCTGCGGAGCCCGGACTTTCCTCTCGGGCCGAAACCCGAGCGAGCGCCTGTAGCTCTCAGACGCCCGGAACATAGTGGATGGGGGACGGTCGCGCCAGCTCAGGCTGCGTGCAGGTCCAGGTCCAGATCCAGCGCGACACCGGCCGCTTCCGAGATCTGGCTGATACGCCCCCGCAGCTTGCGCCGGGCGCGGGCTTCGAGCTGGCGTGCACGCTCGCGCGACACGCCCAGCCGCCGGCCGATCTCGGCCAGCGACAGCTCGTCCTCGCGATCGGCCATCAGCCGCTTTTCGACGATGTAGCGCTCACGCTTGTCGAGGTGTTTCAGCGAATCGCGCACGACCGCCTCGACGTTGATACGCGTCTCGCGATCACCGACTTGCTGCTCCTGATCGTTACCGGGCGAGACCAGCGTGTCCAGCACGGTGGTGGCCGAGTCATCCCAAACCTGTGCGTCGAGCGACAGGTCACGCGACTCGAGCCGGCCAATCATTGCCTTCACTTTGTCAGTCGGCAGGCCCATCACTTTGCCGAGCATCTCGTCGGCTTCTGGTCCTTCGCCGACCAGATTGGTAATGCGAACGCGCTCACGGCGCAGCTTGAAGAACGTCTTCGAACGCAGCGCACCCGAGCCGACGCCGACCAAGCTCCACGAGCGAATGATGTAGTTGAGGATGTACGCGCGCACCCAGTACGCAGCGTACGTAACGAAGCGCGTGCCGCGCTCGGTCTCGAACTTCGAAAGCGCATGCACAATGCCGAAGTTACCCTCAGCGACCAGATCAGCCACTGGTAGGCCGTAGCGGCGGTACTTCAGTGCGATGGCGACGACGTGACGAAGGTGTGCGCGGACGAGCGCGTCGCGCGCGGCTTCGTCGCCCTTCTCACGGAAGGCTTTGACCAGCGCCTGCTCCTCTTCGCGAGTCTGCTGGGGATAATGTTGAACGGTTCGAACGTATGTCTGAAAGGACGTGTCCTGGCTTGTCATGACGACCTCGCGCGAGGACTTGCCTCGCAACTGGGGCTACGAGGTCACGTGGTTCGAAGTTCCGCGAAGTAACGTTAAGCAGGAACTTCGTACGCCGGGGCACAGCTGCTGGACGACGGGACACGCTTTGGACATTCGCTTTGTCCACGTAACGTGAACCGGACCGTCGTCCGGGTGCTGCCAGCGCAATCAGCGCGACGAGCTGACGCTAGACCTTGAACGACGAGCCGCAGCCACACGAACCGGTCACGTTCGGGTTGCCGAACTTGAAGCCAGCGCCATGGGCCCCCTCGACGTAGTCGATCTCGGTCCCATCCAGGTACTGGTAGCTGAGCGGATCGACGAACAGCTGAACGCCGTGCGATTCGTAGCGCTCATCCATGTCAGTGGGCTTGTCTTCGAAATAGAGGTCGTATTGAAAGCCCGCGCAGCCACCACCGATGACCCGCAGGCGCAAGCCCTGGCCATCGAGGTTTTCGGACTGGGAGATTTCACGGACCTTATCGGCGGCGAGGGGAGTGATAGAAATCATCGATCGGACGGAGCCTCCACGAGGCCGGGCAGATTTGCCCGGCGCCGGGGTAGTATAGGCGCGAGCACACCGTGAAACCAGCCCACCTTATCCCGTTTTCACTGGTTCTTTCCTGCCTGGCGCTCTGCGGGACGGCTTTCGGGCAGCCTGCAGCAGCTGATGCCGAGCCCGCGGCGGCTAACCCGGCAGCTCCACCGGCCCCGATGCCACCGGCCGCGGACCTGCCGCCGCCCCCGCCGCCGCGCGGTTCTCCGCCGCCCGCGCCGCAGGGCAGGATGGTGATCTCTGACCCCCCCGTTCCACCGCCAACGCAACGCGCTGGGTACCATGTGCACGACGGCTTCTATCTGCGCCTCGGCGCAGGCGTGGGCGGAGGACACACGAGCGTCTCGGGCAAGACCAACTTTGGCGTCGGTGGGCCGGGGCTAGCCCTGAATCTTTGGATCGGTGGGACCCCGTGGCGCGGCGTGGCGCTCGGCGGCTTGCTCTCGTACCAGGGCCAGAATGAGGGTGACACCGTGGTCGAGGGTCAGAAGACCGGTGCCGGTGCCAACGGTCAGGTCGTTTTGCTCGGACCGTTCCTGGACGTTTTTCCCGATCCGCTGCGCGGCTTGCACTTTGGTGGCTCGGCGGCGCTGGCGTTCGTCGGCACCAACGCCGACAGCCACGTGCTGTCCGACAACTTCGCCGTGAAGGACTATTCCGGCGGTGGTCTCGGCGCCTCGGCTTGGCTCGGCTACATGGGCTTCGTCGGGCCTGAATACTCGATGGGTGGCCTCCTTCAGCTCAGTGGCTACGCCACCAACAAGAAGGAAGACGGGGCCGACCGCAAAGCGTCGGGTTACTCGGTGAGCTTGTCATTCACCGCCCTGTATCACTGAGGTTACTCCAGCCGCAGCATGTTGCCGGAGCGGCAGGCGAGCAGTAGCGCTCGGGGGCCGGCGGCGAACAGGCCGACGGGGTCAGGGCAGGCGCTGCCGGCGATGGTCGATACTTCACCGGTTGGGGTGACGACCGCGATGTCGGCGCCAGCGCGCGCGATCAGTAGGCGGCCATCGGCCAGCAGCAGCGCGTCGTCGTTGCCGGGGGCTTTGCGCGCCCCCGGATCAATCGGCACGCGCTGAGCTTCGCTGCCGTCGGCGCGGTAGCGGACGAGTAGCCCGTCGCTGGTGAAAGCTTGGGACAAGTGGTCAGGGCTGAGCAGCACCGGACCATCGAGGTCGAGCGTGGCGTCTTCGACAGAGGCGCGTAGCCGATGCTCGGCCAGGTCGAAGCTCACCAATCGGTGGTTGCCGGTGCGCGCCAGAAGCTGGGTTCCGCCCTGAGCCAAGGTCACCGCGTTGGTCGTCGCGCCCAGCTCACCGAGCTTGCTCATGCGGCCGGCGCCGTCGAGTCGGTAGACCGAGCCAGGCGCCGTCACGCACCACAGGCCGGCTTCGGTTTCCAGCAAATCGAGCGGCGACTCGGGACTGGCCTTGCGCCACACGACGTCGCCAAACGCGCTGACCTTGACCAGCCAGCCGCTGCTGCCCACGACGACCCCACCGTCGCGCGAAGCGAGGATGCTGCGGGCGTTGAAGTCGGCGTCACCCAGCGCGGTGCGCGAGCGCACCCGCCCGCGATCATCGCTGATCCAGAGCTCCCCGCCGCTGACGAAAGCGCTCGATCCGTTGGAGGTGACGACGGGCGCGGACGCGGCCTCCATGGCGAGCTTGAGCGAGTAGAGCAGCTTGCCCTGCGCGTCGAAGCGCGTCGCGCGAGCGGTCGGATGCAGCACCAGAAAGCCGCCGTCGTCGCGCGTGATCAGGCCGCGACCGATGCCGTAGGCGACGCGCAAACGACGCTCGACGCGCGGGCTTGCCGCCAGTCGCGTCGCGGGTCGGCGTGAACGTGTCGCGTCCGCGCCCGGCATGGCGTGCGGCGCGCGTGGCGGGCCGAGGCTCTCGCGCAGCCCGGCGCGCGGCCCTTGCGCGACGGCTGACGGAGCCAACGCCGCCGGGGCCAATAGGCCGACCAGCAGCAGCCAGAGTCCGCGCTTCACGGCGCCGCCACCGCTTCCACCCAGTATGGTTCTTCACCGGCGGGCGCGAGCAGTGGATGGGGCGTGGGCGCCCAGGGGTTCGGCACGAGCGAGAGTTGGATGCAGGCGGGACGCCCCGCCGACGGATCCAAGACCGTGCTCTGCCAAACTCCGACCACGTCGCGCACCGAAGCCGGGACATCGCGTGCACCGGCGCGGTGGACGCGCACCGGCACCTCGAAGTCGTCACCGGCGAGCGGAATGACCTGCAGCACGGCGGCGCGAGCGCGTGCATGCTCGGGCGAGTCGGTGACGCGCAGCCGCACCTTGTCGGCGGAGCCGGCGCAAAACACGTCCACGTCACGCATCCAGGCCAAGCTGCCGCGCCGTTTCTCACCCGGCATCAACCGCGTCGCATCGCGGGCGAAGTCGTTCGGCTCGATTTCGGCGTCGGACGCGCTGGCACCGCCTACGCTCACGCGATAGCTCTCGGAAATCGACTCGACCGTCGTTGGTGGCGGGTCTTTGGTGTACGCCTCGCGGTCTTGCATCAAGCCGAGCACGTATTCGCCAGTCGCTAGCTTGAGTGACTCGATCCGCAGCGGCCGCTCGGGGCTGCCCGGGCAATAGCGGCCGAGCGGCTCCTCGGAGCTGGCTGGGTAGAGCAACGCGCACCAAGCCAGGCCCGGGATGGCGCTGACTTCGAACGCTACCGGTGCGCCGCTCGGCACTTTGAAACGGTAAAAATCGCGGTCGCTCCGCTCTTTGTCGAGCCGTTTACCGACGATGCCCTTGGCGGAGAACGGGAACGGCACGCGCGTCGCGTCGCTCGCCGAGTCGTTCGGCTCGAGCTCGTCGCCGCTGAACACGGGTGGCGCCGACCAGCGCTGAAACGCCCGAAAACTGACCAAAGCGCTGGCTGCAACGACGACGGCCAGCACCGCCCACAGTGCGCGACCGCGGTTGCGTAACGTGTGCTCGTAGCGCTCGACCTCGTCGCGCGTGGCGGCGTCGGCGTCGGCGTCGGCGGCGGCGGTGGCATGGCGCAGATGCGAGAAGTCGAGCAGGCGCTCGACGACCTCGGGTTGGCCGCCTTGCTCAAGCTCGCGGATCAGCGATTGCTGAAGCTCGGTGACGCTGGGCACGCGTCGTTTGGGATCTTTCTCGAGCGTGGCCAGCACCACCTGACCCAGGCTGTTCGGGATCTTGAGCTCAGGGAAGCGCTGGCTGGGGCTCTGGGGCAGCTCGGTGAGGTGCTTGGTCAGCACGCCCATCGGCGTGTTGGCGTCGAACACGACCGTGCCGGTCAAGCAGGCGTGAATCAGCGCGCCCAGCGCGTAGACGTCACTTTCGGGGCCAACGTCGTCGCCGCGGATCTGCTCGGGCGACATGTAGTACGGCGTACCGACGATCGCACCGCGCGACGTCACCTCGGACAGCTCACCACCTTCGCGCAGCTTGGCCAAACCGAAGTCGAGCACCTTGATCAGGTCCTCTTGTTCGGCGCCCTGCATGACGATGATGTTTTCGGGCTTGAGATCGCGATGCACCATGCCCTTCTCGTGGGCTTCGGCGAGCGAGCTACAAATCTGAATCACGATCTTGATCGTGCGCTCCACGCCAAGCGGCCCGATGCGGCGGATTAGGTGCCCCAGATCTTCGCCCTTCAGGTATTCCATCGCCAGGTAGACGAGGCCGTCGGAGGCGCCGAAGTCGAAGACTTGAACGGTGTTGGGGTGGGAGAGTCGACTGACCAGCTGCGCCTCGCGTTTGAAGCGCGCGACTTGCTGCGGGTCGCGGGTCAGCTCGCCGGTCAACAGCTTGAGCGCCATATGCTTGCCGATCCGCGCGTGCTCGACGCGGTACACGACGCCCATGCCGCCGCGGCCGATGTGCTCTTTGATCCGGTAGCGCTCGGCAACCACGACGCCGATCAACGGATCGGCGAGATCACGCGGGTCGGTGGCGCGATCCTGCAGGGCTGGCGGTGCGGGGCGAGTCGAGGTCGGCGCGGGCGGAGGGCGCGTCGACGCTACGCCCATCGAGCGCGCGGACATCGGCATCGAGACCGGCGGCGACGAAATGGTCAGCGTTTGCACGTTGAAACTTTGACCGAGGGTGAGCCCGCACTGGTTGCAGAAGCGAGCTTCGAGGGGGTTGTGCGCACCGCAGCTCACGCACAACAGGCCCGGGTCGACGGCGCTGAGGGTCACGGCGCTCCGGCAACGACGAGGTCGGCTCTAACTTCAGGGATGCGTTCGCCGGTGCGCGGGCCGTCGACGAAGCGTAGCACCTTGCCGAAGGCTTTGATCTCGCGTCCTTTCTCAAGCGAGGTCCCGACGCCGTAGATGACTTTGCTCAGGCAGTAAGCCTTCTTGCAGCCCTTTTTAACGTCGACCAAAAGCACGCTCGTGTAGCCGTCGTGACGCACATCGAACAATTGGCCCTCGAGCGCCAGTCTGCGCCCGATCGCCGCGTCGCCGGCGCGCAGCACCTCCGCGTACGACGTTTGAGCCATCGAGCGGGCCAGCGCTGCGTCGCGCTCGAGATTATCGCTGCGCCGTACGCCCACCTTTACCAGGCGTGGCGCGTGGTCTTTGAGTGTAGCGCGGACCGTGAACAAGTTTTCACCAGCCGCCAGCGACTGCTTGCTCACGAAGCGACCCTCGGGGTCGAGCGAGATTGTCTGTGCGCCGAGCTTCAACACAGAGCCGGGCGCCGTGCGACCGGCGATCACGATCTCTTTGTCGCCGACGATGATGCTCGCGCCCGGTGCGTCGACGATCAGCGGCGTGACTCCGATGCGGATCTCGACCTGACCGCTCTGCGACGCGCCGCTGGCGGACACGGCCTTATACGGCACGATGCGCTCGAGGGTTTTGACCGAGGCTTCCGCTCCGGTAAGCTCGCTCGCTACCTCGTAGTCGAAGCGCACGACCCCGCGGGGATCCGCCGCGACGGGTTTGCCGTCGACCTCGAGCTTGGTCCCTGAAAGCACACTGGCCAGCACCGAGACCTTGGGCGTGTCTTGGGCCAGCTCTTCCGTGCTGCCGCGCACCCGGAACTCGATCGGTAGCGACAGCGCGATCTCTTCACGGCTGCGGCCGGGCCGCTCCAGCACCAGGACGATTGGATTCTCTCCGACTTTGAGCGGAGCCTGCAGGGGCAGCGTGGCTTTCCCGGCTTGAAAGGCCACCGGGTCGGTATCGATCCAGGTCTTCGTGCCGTCTGGGCATTCCGTGCAGGACAACTCAAGCATCTCGTTGCCTTTGGCGTCGAGGCTGGCGCGCGCAGTCACGCTGCCGTGTCCGCGCAGCATGAAGAAAGCGACGACCGCCATCACGAGCAGCATCGCCGCGCCGACGATGGCGAGCGTTGCAGTGAGCGAGATGCGGCGTGGCTGTAGTGGTCGCGGCGATACCGGACCCTCCATTCGCGCGCTTGGCGGCGGCGCCGGGTTCCACGCGATTGGCGCTGCGGCACTTGCGGGCGGCGCGACGAACGGTGCTGCCTGCGGCTTGGCTTGGCCGGGGTTGAGCGGGGCGATGCCGGGACGAGCGACACCGAGCACCGTCTTCATCGCGGAGGCGATGCGAGGAGCGCCTTCGACGCTGGCGGCCGGCATCGTTTGGGGGTCGGGTGGTGGGGGCGGCGAAGGAAACGTCGACGGTGGCGCCATCCCCAGCATGGTCGCGCCGAAGCGGCGGGCCGGCGGCTGGCTCGCGGCCGCTGGCGGCGGCTGGCTCGCGGTCGCCGGCGGCGGGGTTGAGCCGCCAGCCGTTGGAGCCGCGGTTCCCGGCGGCACGAAGGTGGGCGGCGCTATGCCGATCATGGTGCCGCGCAGGTTGGGCGCTGGCTTGGCTGGCTCCGGTTTCGGCGGTTCGGGGGGCTCAATGACCATGGTGCCGCCCAAACCGTGCGCGACCGCGGGCAAAGCCATGCCGCAGCCAGTGCAGCCCGTCTGCTGGTCCAAGTTCTGCGTGCCGCAGCGGCCGCACTGCTTCATCTCCCGCAGGACTATAGCGTTTTCTGCCTCCTGTCGCGGGGCTCGAGAGGTGCTTGGGCGAGCCGGCAGGCCGGCTCCAAAAGGCCGGGGGTTTGTCCGGATTCGCAGTTTTGACTTATGGGGGTAATACCGGCCCCAGAATGCTCGCGAAACGCATCATCCCCTGTTTGGACGTCCGTGGCGGCCGCGTCGTCAAAGGCGTCAAGTTCGTGGACATCCGCGACGCGGGCGATCCGGTCGAGTGCGCGCGCCGCTACGACGCCGAGGGCGCCGACGAAATAACCTTCCTGGATATCACCGCCTCGCACGAGGAACGGCCGGCAATCCTCGACATTATCGAGCGAACCGCCCAGGCCGTGTTCGCGCCGCTGACCGTCGGTGGCGGCGTGCGCGAGACGTCAGACGTGCGTCGGTTGCTCGACGCTGGTGCCGACAAGGTCAGTGTCAACAGTGCGGCCGTGGCGCGCCCCGAGCTGATTCGCGAGGTCGCCGAGGCCTGGGGCCGGCAGGTGCTGGTGCTGGCCATCGACGCCAAACGCAACGAGGCAGGCGGCTTCGAGGTTTTTACGCATGGCGGGCGGCGCGGCACCGGCATCGACGCCGTCGAGTGGGCGCGACGCGGCGCCGAGCTCGGGGCGGGGGAGATCCTGCTGACGAGCATGGATCGCGACGGGACCCGGATTGGCTACGACTTGCCGCTGCTGAAAGCAGTCGCAGCCGCGGTGCCGATCCCGGTCATCGCTTCGGGTGGCGTCGGCGAGCTCGAGCATCTGCGCGAGGGACTTTGCGAGGGCAACGCTGACGCGGCGCTCGCTGCTTCGATCTTTCATGACGGCCAGCACACCGTCGGTGAAGCTAAGAAATACCTACGACAGCACGGCGTGCTCGTGCGTGGAGGCGAACCGTGACCGTGTCTCTGCTCGAGATCCTTGCGGCTGCCCGTGCTCACGTGGCGCCGTTGGCCGCTGAGAGTGCTGGATATTTACTGTTGGCTGTTGCCGACCACGTCGTCTCGGCGCCGCGCGTCGCGACTGCCGACGACGTCGAGCTGATGCCTGACGGCACCGTGCGCTTGCGGCGCGGCGCGAGCAGCGATACCGGCGTTGAGCCGGCGATTCGGCAGCTTTTGGCGCGCACGCTCGAGGTGTCGAGCTCGGTTGGGCCCGCGCTCCGCCGCGCCGCCGAGCGGCGCGAAGAAACCGGACTGTCGGCGTTGGTGCGCGAGCTGGAGACAGCGCTGATTCCGGTCAATCGCGCGGCGGCCAAGCGCGCGCTTTCGCGTTTGCATCGTGAGACCGAGCGCGCGAAGGCCGCCGGCAAGCTCGATGCACTGCTCGAAGCCGAGCTGGCGCCGGTCGTAGCCGTGCCGCTCGTGACCGCGCCGGTCGTAGCCGCGGCGGTCGTCCTTGGCGTCGAGCCGATCGCAATGGCCGCCGAATATCCCGAGCCTTCGCCGATTGCGGCGCGAGCGGTCATGGCGGCACCGGCGTTGCCGCTGGTGGTTGCGGTGCCGGTTCGTGCGCCCGCGCCGAGGGTCGCGGTGCCCGCCCCCGAGCTGACGCTAACTCCCGAGCCGCTGCTGGCCGTCGGCGAACCAGCCTTCACCAAGCCTGAGCCCGTCGTCCAACGCGCCAAAGAGCGCGGCAACGCGACGCCGCGGCTCGGAACCCTGGTCACGCTCCAGACTTTGCCGGGCGAGGAAGGCGAACGCACCGAGCGCGCGCCAGCGGTCGTCGTCGAAGACGAGCCGGAGCTCGATCTGTCGATCGATGTCGAGCTCGAGCTCGAAACTAGTCCGCTACCCGTGCAGGCGGCGGCCGCGCTTCAGCCGCTGCTCGATCCCGAGCCTTCGTGCATGCCGGACGTGCTGACGGCGATGGTCGCGCTGCATACCGGCGTCAACGCGGACGACGCGCCGACGCGGATTCGCGATGTGGTTACTGAACTGCGAGCTGCGAGCTGCGAGGTCCGAGTCCAGCGAGCGGCCGAGCCGCTAGCGGTGCAAGCCGCGCCAGCGGTGCTGCAGGTCACGCCTGAGCCGGTGGCGGTGCAAGACGCGCCACGTCTGCCGCAGCTCACGCCGGAGCCCGAGCTGGTCGAAGACACCTGGCTGACGCCCAGCTCGCTCGATGGCGTTGTCAGCTCCGCTCCGATCTTCGTGTCCGAGCTGGCCGACCCGGCCGTCCACGAGGCCATGACCTGGAATCCGGGTCCAGTTGCGCCCGGGCCTGGCCCCAGGCCGAACGACCCGAGCCCTCTCTCGCCGGCGCTGCTAATCCTCGAACCGGCGCCCGAGCCTTCGCCCTACGCACCCGCAGTGTTGCCGACGCGGACCAGCGACGTCTCCGAGCTGCTCGATTCTTTCTACGTTTCTGATGCCGCCGAAGAGCGGGATCTGCGCTCGGCGCTCAAGGGAATGGCCGGTCTGGACCTTACACCGATGCCTCACCCTTACGTCGAAGAAGGCTGAGCTTTTGCGGCCGCCCGCGATGTGAAAGTATCGGGGGTATGCAGGCTCAGAATCTGGCGGTCGTGAAGGGCTTGGTCAGCGTGGCCTGGGCCGATGGTCACGTCAGCTCCGAAGAGACGGAAGTGCTCGAGGCGCTCCTCGAAGCCTTTCAAGCGCTACCCAGCGAGGCGCACGAGCTGCGCAAGTTTGCCCAGACGCCGCGCAGCTTGGCTGACGTCCCGATTCACGATCTCGGATTCGCAGCGCGCCGCCAGCTGCTCCAGCACGCGGTGCTGCTCAGCTATGTCGACGGCAAGCAGGACGACAAAGAGAAGACGCTGATCACCGAACTGGTGCAGGCGCTCGAGATCCCGCCGCTCGAAGCCCGTGATCTGGTGCGCGACTCCGAAGAGCGCGCGAAGGCGCTGCTCAAGCTGCTGTAGTGCGGCCGGCGATCACGCGCGCGTCGTGATCAGCGATTTCAGCCGGTCGATCTCTTTGAGGAGGGCGATCGGGCTGAACGGCTTGGTGTAGTAGGCCGTGGCGCCGGCAGCGGTGGCGCGGGCGCGCGACTCGTCGTCGTCCATAGCGCTGATGATCACGACCGGCACCGTGCGCGTCGCCGGATCCGAGCGAAGTCGCTGGCAGACGTCGAAGCCGTCGTACTGACCGGGCAGGTTCAAATCCAACAGCACCATGTCGGGCGCGTTGGTCATGGCCACGTCGATCGCTTTGGCGCCAGAGCTGACGGCCGTAACCTCGTAGCCGCGCGCCTGGACGAGCGCCTCGATCATCCGCCGAATCGAGTCTTGATCTTCGACGACGAGGATGCGCATCAGCCCTTGATACTAACCCAATCAGTCCCGACTTGGGCGCTTTTCACTCGAGAGTTCAGCCTGGTTACTTCGCGCGCGATGCCGAGCAGTCAATTGCGCGTGCGAGGCGACTCATGCGAGCCAAGGCCTAACGGCCCGGCCTCGCCGGTCGCTTTCTCGTGGCTCGTGTCTTCCTAGAAGATCGTGATCTGGCCTGCCAAGACCGCCGAAGTCAGGCCTAGCGGGAGAGAAGCGTCCAGACTTCGGCTTGGCCGCCCATGCCGTCGCGCAGTTCGAGGGTGCCGCCGAGGCTTTCTGCGGCCGCTTCGGCGATCAAGAGCGCGACTCCGGACGGGCGTCCGAATGAGCTCGGATCGGTCCGATTTCTGAGGACGTCGGCTCGGTGCGCTTCGGTAACCGATGGGCCGCCGTCCTGGGCGGAGAGCAAAACGCCGGTCTCGACCGCGTAAGCGGAGAAGCTGATCTGGCCGTCCTTGGGCGTCGCCGAGATCGCGTGGTGAAGCATGGCGCGGATTAGCGCCAGCAGCGTTTTCGGTCGCGAGGCGAGGCGCAGCGTCGCTGGGCCTTTGACTTCGATCGCGATGCCGTGGCGTAGCGCGCGCGGCTCGGCCTCCGACACCGCCAGCTGCACTAGGTCCGAAACCGACACGTCCGACTTGGCCTCGTCGAACGGACAATCCGCCGCCAGCCCAAGATCGAGCGACATCTCCGCGGCGGCGGCGGCACGCTTTTGTAGGTTTTGCGTGAGCGGCGAGGTTTCGCCTAGCTCGTTCGTGGCCAACGTGGCGTCGACGCGCAGCCCGTCGACCAAGCCCTTGAGCGTGCGTTGCATGCCGAGCGCCGCGCTCTGCAGGGTTTCGAAGCGCTGGGAACCGTCGCGCGGCGCCACCGGCGGCGGCGGCTCGGTTCGGATATCACCGGCGGTCAGCACCGAGGCTAGTTCGCGTGCGTAGGCTTCGCCCAGCTGCTGCGCCTGCTCGAGCTCTTTGCGCAGCTCGACCACTTCACGCTGATCGCTCGCGCCGTCGGCGGGGAAGAAGATCGACTGCGTGCCGCCTTCCAGTTCGACCCAGCCGCCGTGGCGGGTGGCCATGCGGCTCAGCCAGCGGCGCTCCAGCTCTTGCGCCCCCGCATCGGGACCGAGCTCGACGCTGACCTTCACCCACTCGGCTTGGCGACGGATCTTCACCTCGGCCGCGCCGCCCTGCGTCGAGCCGGCCTGCGTCACGAGCATGTTGAGCATGCGACGGAGGTCTTGCTCGTCGCCCATCACCTCGGTGCCCGCGCCCGGCTCGATTGCCAGGCGCGTGTTGGGCGAGAGGTCCATGAGCAGCGCCGCCAGGTCGATCCGGCCGCGCCGCGGCTTCATTGCTCCGCGCGCCCCGGTGTTGAGGTCGCTGAGCATGCTGATGGCGTCGTCCAGGGCGTCGAGGGTGGTCTCGACTGCCGGCGCCTCGCTCGGGGCGTTGACGATTCGGGTTTCGGTACCCGGGGTCTGGCGCATCTGCGTCACGCCTTCGCGCAACGCCCGCGCTGCCCCGCGGGCCTCCTGAGCCAGGAGCCACGAGATTTCGTGTCGGGTCAAACGTTCTTGGGACACGATTCTTCGATCATGCCAAAAGTTGCCACGCCTGACTACAGCGGCGCGCTAGAACTATGGCGTTGCACCGCCGCCGGCTGTTTCGATTAGCTCTCTTGCTAGGCCTGGGCCTGGGTGGCGTGCCGCTGGCTTGCGGCTCAGATAGCGTGAAAAGCCCGTTCGGGCCGGGAGCCGGCGGAGCGGGGGGCGAGGGCGGCCTACAGGGTGACGCCGGCTTTAAGCTGGATATCGATGCTGGCACTGAGGTCGATCCGACCCTGGGTGGACCTTGCGAAGACGACGGCCAGTGCGACGACGGGGTCGAATGTACCCAGAAACGCTGCGACCTCGAGCTCGGGCGCTGTCGCTTCACACCCGATGACAGCCAGTGCCCCGACCCGATCTACTGCGATGGGCCGAAGCGCTGCGACGGCCGCGCCGGTTGTGTGCCGGGCGAGCCGGTGGCGTGTAGCGACAACAGCACCTGCACGATCGACGTGTGCGTCGAAGAGACCCATTCGTGCCGCCACGACCCGCGCGACGCCGACGGCGACGGTGATCCGACGCGCAATTGCGGCGGCCAAGATTGCAACGACGCGGACCGGACGGTCAGCAGCTTGGCGACCGAGATTTGCGACAACAAGCGTGACGACAACTGCGACGGCACCATCGACGAAGCTGATTGCCGCGTGCCCGAGCACGATACCTGCAAGACCGCCCTACAAGTAACCACGCAGGGTTATTACGACCTCGACCTGACCGCGACCAAGCTCGACTACCCGACGCCGTGTGCGACCGAGAAGGACGGCTTCCGCGACGCCGTGCTGCAGATCATCCTGCCCGAAGGCGGGCCGTTCGACCTCGACGTCACCGCCAAGCTCGACGCGGGCGACGTCACGCTCGGCGCGGCCCAGACGTGCGGCCAGACTGCCAGCTGCGAGCCGTCGTTCACGGCACCCGCCGGCGAAAGCGTGGCGCGCCTACTCGAGCGCGGGTTGAGCGCGGGCACGTACCCGATTTACGTGGCCACCAACGGCGAAGGCATCGCACAGGTCCACGTCGAATGGCGCGCGGCCGAGCCACAGCTCGGCGATCTTTGTGAGGACGCCGTGCCGATCACGCTGTCGACGCAGTCGGCGCCGCTGCGCCTCCCGGGCTACAAGCCGGACGGGGTTTCGGCGTGCGCGCCGCTGACCGGCGACGCCTACGTGACCTTCAGTCTCAACCAGGCAAGCGACGTCACGTTGATCGCCGAGGCCCAAAACGACTGGGGTGTACCAGTGCTGGCGCTGCTCGGCAGCAACTGCAGAACCGAGCTGACGTGCCGCCGCAGCCAACCGGGGCGGCTGTTCGTGCGCAACCTCGGGCCGGGCACGTACTACGCGTTGGTGGCCGCGACCGGTCCGGACGATGTCAGCGTGCGACTCGAAACCGCACCAGTGTCGGACGCGCCCCCCGGTGAGGGCTGTGACGATGCGCAGCTGCTGGTCAGCGGCGTGGAGCAGCTGGTGGACTTGTCGACGCACCAGGACGCGGTGTACCCGCAGTGTTTGGCCGGTGCGCCGGATGCGACGTTCGAGTTCGAGCTGACCGGCAAGCGCGACGTGGCGCTGGTTGGCCGCTTCTCCGACGGTGACGATGGCGCTATCAGCTTCGCGAACGGCTTGTGCAGCAAGAACAGCGGCTGCAGCACGGGGCAGGGCACGTTGCGCGCCGTCCGTTACGGCGTTGCCGCCGGTACATACCGGGCGATCATCGAGTCCGGGCGCGGCAATCCGGTCGGTATCAGCTGGTTCGAACGGCCGGCGGTGGCGCCCGTGACCGTGCCGTTCGCCGATGATTGCGATGGCGTCGTGAAGATCCCCGAGACGGGTGGGCGCTTCAGCGGCAACACCAGTAATTTGTTTCCGGACTTTTCTGCCGGGTGTGACGTGGGGGGACAGAGCGACGGCGGCGCGCCCGATCAGCTCCTCGAGCTGTCACTGAGCGAAGCGCGCCGCGTCATCCTCGACATGCGCGGCAGCTCGTACGCGACCATGCTTTCCGTGCGCGAAGGCGAATTCTGCCCCGGTGCTGAGCTGCCACAGGCCTGCGCGCCCGGCTACTGGCCGACGCGCAGCTACTTGGATCTAGATTTGCAAGCGGGACACTATTTCGTTCAAATCGATGGTTACGATGGCGCGTCTGGTGCCTGGAACCTGGACGTCTTCACCGCGCCGCTTTAGTCTTCCCGCCATGCACCACGCCGCCGCGGGTTCGCTTTGGGGATGCTTGCTAGCGGTCACGCTCGCGGCCTCCGCCGGAGCCGAGCCTCGCCGGGGTGTCGCGGCCGCCGGTACCCGAGGCGACGCGCGGCCGTCGTTCACGCCGACCGAACGCGAAGCGCTCAACGCCGGCAGCATGGTGTCGCGCGCGCTGCGCTTCGAGCATGGCGGTGGACACTACGTCGGCGGCGTATCCTACCAAGTGGTGGATGCCCGACCAGAGTTGGTGCTCTCGGCCCTGTCCGACGTGACAAACTGGCCAGAGGCGTTGCCGCGCACCAAGAGCGCGCGGCTACTTGACTCGGCCGACGGTGTGTCACGGGTCGAGTTAGTGCAGGGCAGCGCGTTGGTCGATGCGCGCTACACGGTCGTGCTCGAACGCGCCGACGGCGAGACGATCCGTTTCTGGCTCGACAGCTCGCAGCCCCACGACATCAGCGATGTTTGGGGCTTCTTCCGCGTGAGGGCCATGCCGGGTGGCCGCAGTCTGATCACGGTCGGCGCCGCGCTCGATCTAGGCGACGGTTTGACGCGCCTGTTCGAGGACCGAATCGCCGGCATGATGCTGCGGGCTCCGCGCCAGATCCGAGATTTCGTCCAGCCACGCGCGCTGGCTCTGGCCGGGTCGCCTCCGCGTTAGGCAGGCCAGCTAGGCAGCCTAGCGCCAATTGCGGTAGAACGGCCGCTGATGCTGGCTCGCGTTATGGTCATTGCGCTGAACACCTATCGAGAGGCTGTTCGCGCGCGCATCCTCCACGGTCTGTTCGGGTTGGCGCTCGCCACTACCGGCTATTCGCTGGTCGTGGGCGCCTACACAGCCCGAAATCAACTGCGCGTCGTCAGCGATTTGGGGGGGGCGACGATCTCGCTGTACGCGATCGTCGTAGCGGTCGTGCTCGGCGCCACCTCGCTCTACCGAGAGCTCGAGCTGAAGACGCTATTTCCGATTTTGGCGCGCCCAGTGAGCCGCACCGAGTACCTGGCCGGCAAGTACCTCGGAACGTTGCTGGTGCTGCTGGTGTTCGTGATGGCCAACAGCGGCGTGGTGCTGCTGGCGATTTCCGTGATCGCCGGTCGTGGGCTTGGGCTCGTGCTTGGCCTCGGGCTCGGCAGCGTGGCGGTGCTGGCAGCGGTGGGGTATGCGATGCGGCGCAGCATCACTTACCTGCCGATCGCGTGGGCTGGGTTTCTGGGAGTCGCCGGTGCGCTGTTGGCGGCTGGCGCTCCCGATGATCGACGAGTGGTGTTGGGCCTCGGGATTTTGACGATGTGCGAGGTGGCGATCGTGGCCGGCATCGCCACGCTCTTCTCGTCCTTCTCGTCGCCGTTTTTGACGGCCGTGTTCACGTTCGGTTTGTTCCTCGTCGGGCGCTCAGCCGACATGCTCGCGCGCCTGCCAGTGAAAATGTTCGGCACTTTCATCCATGACTGTGGGGTTGGGCTGAGCAAGGTCGTGCCAAACTTGATGCTGTACGTGCCGGCGCGTCCGCTCTTGACCGGTGAGTCACCGGACGTCCCGCTGTGGCCGTACGTCGGCGGCGCGGCGCTGCACGCGTTGGCGTGGGCGCTGGTGCTGCTCGGTCTAGCCAGCCTGATCTTCCGGCGCCGCGACTTCATATGAGCCAGGCTTCGCGACGCGGCAGCGTGGTCCGAGCGCTGGCATGGGCGGTGACCGTGGTCGTGCTGTTTGCGGCGATCGCCACGTTGCGCGCGGTGCTCGACGGCGAACGTGAGATTGCCGCGAGCGACGTCGCTTTCGACGCCAACGACCTACACGGCGCGATTCAGCACGCGCGGCGTGCGGCCTCGGCCTACGCGCCGGGCGCGCCACACGTCGAGCGGGGCTACCAACGGCTGCTGGCCGTGGCGCGCGGCGCCGAAGCCACCGGGCGACCCGAGATTGCGATGCTGGCGTGGCAGGCCGAGCGCGCGGCGGTGCTCGAGAGCGTCTCGCTCTTGCACCCGTTTCCGGAGCGCCTCGAAGAGGCGAACCGCAATCTGGCACGGCTGTCGGCGATCAAGACGGCCGCCGAAGCCGAGCGGACCGAGACGGCCCAACGGTTGTTCAAGCAGGCGCAAAGTCAAAGCTCGGAGCGGGCACCTTGGGGGGCGCTGTTGGCTGGGGGCCTGCTGGTGGCAGCGCTCGGGCTTGCCTGGTTTGCGGCGCGGGCGCTCGGCCCGAACGGTCGCATCGAATGGCTACGCGGCCGCTGGGGCCTTTTGACGTTCGCGCTCGGGGCGGCTTTATGGGCCGTCGCGGCTTTTCACGGCTAAGCTCATCGGGTGAACGGTACGGCAGCGCGTGGAAGCTCCGGGCCCGCGCTGGCCCTAGTGGTGGTGCGCTTCGCCGAGTACCTCGAACTCGAGCGACGAAGCTCCATGAATACCGTGCTGGCGTACCGTCGCGATCTGACGAGTCTTGCCAGCTACTTGCAGGAGCGACTCGAGCGGCCGCCGCTGCTCAGCGACGTCACGCGGCTCAGCTTGCGCAGTTGGTTGGGCACAGTCGGCGAGGGGCTCGCGCCGGCCAGCATTGCTCGCAAGCTCTCGAGCGTGCGCGCGCTGTACGTGTTTCTGGGTCGCACCGGTGAGGTTCGCGAAAACCCGACGGCGCTCCTGCAAAGCCCCAAGCTGGTCCGCGGCTTGCCGCTCGTGCTGCGGCCCGAGGCCGCGGCGGAGGTCGTCGAGGCGCCCGACGTCGGCCCGCTGGGCACCGACGTCGAGAAGCTGCGCGACCGCACGTTCATGGAGCTGCTGTACGGTTCGGGCTTGCGCGTCAGCGAGCTCTGGGCGCTCGACCTGGAAGCCGTCAACCTGCGCGCGTGCGAGGTGCGAGTGTTGGGCAAAGGTCGCAAAGAGCGGATCGTGCCGATCAGCGGCAAAGCGCTTTCCGCCTTGGAAGCTTACCTGCCGCGTCGCCCGGAGCTGTCCCACCCCAAGACCGGCTTCGTGCATGACAAGGCACTGCTGCTGACTCGCCGTGGCCAGCGCCTGGGCGTGCGCCGGATTCAAACCTTGGTCCAGCGCTACGGAGCGCTCGGGGCAGGCCGGCCGGATCTGCATCCGCACGCGCTGCGGCACTCGTGCGCCACGCATTTGCTCGAGGGCGGCGCCGATCTGCGCGTGATTCAAGAGTTGCTCGGCCACTCCAGCCTGTCGACGACGCAACGCTACACGCATGTCTCGCTCGACCAGCTGCTGACGGTTTACGACAAAGCCCACCCGCTAGCGCGCGCGAAGGGCAAGCGTTCGGGTTAGGCTCCGCCGCGTGAATCGAACGACGACGCCGCCCCCGGGCTCGGCTCTGGCCGGCGCGCTTGCAGGTCTCTTTGGTGCGGTAGCTGGCGCGTCGGTCGGTGCGTTCGGCGGTGGTTGGCTCGATGCGCGCACGGCGGAGGGCGCGTCGGGTGCGAGCGGGCTGCTGGCGGCTTGCTTGGGCTTGGCGGCCCCGCTGGCTTTGCCGATTGGCGTTGCGATGTGGGCGTTTCGCGTCGTGTTCTTGCAAGCGGAGTCGTGGTCGCCGGCGCGGTTCTGGAGCTGGCTCGAAGAGCAGCGTGGCGGCGCGCGTGCGGCTTGGGTGGTAATGCCGCCTTTGGTCGCCTTGGCG
This sequence comes from Polyangiales bacterium, assembly GCA_038252755.1. Classification (GTDB taxonomy): domain Bacteria; phylum Myxococcota_A; class Polyangia; order Polyangiales; family Polyangiaceae; genus PMG-095. The sequence goes on from JBBSAB010000002.1 coordinate 216,607, forward strand.
GTGTTGGTCGGTTTGGTGGCGGTCTCCGGCGTAGCGGCGCGATTGCTAGCTGCCGAGGTTCGCGGCGCCGCGGCGTTCGGGCTCGTGCCGCTCGGCGTCGTGCCGCTGGTACTGGCGCTGGTGGGTGCCGTCCGCGTGCTAGGAGCGACCCTCGCGGCGCGGGTCGACGCCGAGCGAATCGGGCCGCGCTTGGCATTGGCGGGTTCGGTTTTGGGTTTTGCGCTGGGGTTGGGTCTGTTGGTCGCGTTTGGCGAAACCGGCGGCGGCAACGCCTTTCGGATCCTGGGCGTGCTGCGACGCCCGGAGCTCGATCTGCGCGCGCCCGGACTGCTGCTGCTGCTGGCTGCGGGCGGTCTGCTTTGGCCGAAGCCGCGCCGCGCGACCGGCTGGGGTTTGGCCGTGGTGGCGATCGTGGCGCCTGTGTTTCTCACGTTGGCCGCTGCGCGCGGCACCACCTTGGGCGAGCCGGCCGCGTTGGCGATTGAGCGCCAAGCGCCACTCGGTCGCGTTGCGCTCGCGCTATGGCGTAAGCTCACCGATCGCGATCACGACGGCGTGAGCGCTGCTTTCGCCGGCGGCGATTGCAACGACCAAGACCCGAACGTGAGCCCGCGCGCGCTGGACATTCCGGGTAACGGCAAGGACGAAGACTGCCAGGGCGGGGACGCCAAGGCACCTGCAGCTCGTGCCGTGTCAGCCGACGCTGCGACCGGCCGAGACAACGCTCGCGATAGCCTGCCGAACGATCTGAACGTGCTGTTCGTCACGATCGATACCTTGCGCGCGGATCTCGGCTATCTCGGCAATCCGCGCAATCTGTCGCCCAACCTGGATGCGCTGGCCAAGCAGAGCGTCGTTTTCGACCGCGCCTATTCGCTCGCCTCGTACACCGGCAAGAGCATGGGGCCGCTGATGATCGGCAAGTATTCGAGCGAGGTCGACGGCGGGTTCTCGCATTTCAACAAGTACTCGAAAAAGGAGACCTTCGTGCAAGAACGGTTGCAGGCGGCCGGCGTGCACACCGTTAGCGTCCAAGGCTACTGGTATTTCTACAAAGACGCTGGTTTCGAGCGTGGCTTCAACGTCATCGACTCGAGCGCCGCGCCCAAGGTTGCATCGATCGAAGGCGACCAGTCATCGAACAGCGACGAGCAAAGTGACGCGGCAATTATGCTGTTGTCGGCGCCCGAGCTAGCGACCCAGCGCTTTTTCATGTGGATGCATTTCGTGGATCCGCACGCCGAATACGCGCCGCATCCGGAACATGACTTCGGCTCCAAATCGCGTGATCGCTACGACGGCGAGGTGGCGTTCGTTGACGAGCACTTGGGACGCGTGCTGGCGGCGCTCGAAAAATCGCCGTTCGGAGCGCGCACCGCCGTGGTGGTGACGAGCGATCACGGCGAGGCGTTCAGCGAGCACGGCATGATCCGCCACGGCTTCGAGCTGTGGGAGGAGTTGGTCCGCGTGCCGTTGATCGTGAAGGTGCCGGGCGTACCGGCGCGCCGCGTGACCGCGCGCCGCAGCGCGATCGACGTCGTGCCGACCTTGCTCGACTTGTTCAAGGTGCCATTCGTGGCGCGCGGCACGGCCGATTTTCTGAGTGGCCAGTCGCTGTTGCCGGATTTGTTGCGGAAGCCAGGTGTGACCGACCCGCCGCGGCCGGTCTTCATCGACATGGCGCGCGGTCCGTACAACGCCGAGCGCCAAGCGCTGATCGAAGGCGACATGAAGCTCACGGTCAGCGAAGGTCGCGTGCTCGGTCTCTATGATCTCGCAGCCGACGCCGCAGAAAAATCGGACCTATCGGCTCAAAAAGCCAGGCTGCAGCCGATGCGCGACGCGCTTGGCGAGCTCAAGAGCCGGCGCCGTCCCGTGCCCATGCCGCAGCCATGAGCTGGCTCTCCGCGAGCAGTCCCGGCAGTCCACCGGTGTGCACGAACAGCGCGCGTCGCGGGCGAGGGGAGAGGCGTGAGAGCCCGAACAAGGCTTTGCCCGTGTACGTCGGATCGAGCACGAGCCCGGAAGTGCGCGCCACCTTCACGACGAAGTCGAGCTGCTCCGCGCTGGGTACGCCGTAGGCGGGGCCCTTGAACTGGTCGTAGATGTCGAGGACCCGGACCGCGTCGGGCGTGCTGAGCGCCGCGTCTAGCGCCTGCGCTTCGCTGGCGATGCGCGTCACGACCGTGTCGAAGTAAGCTTGGTCGTCACACACAGCGAACGCAGCTGCGCGCGCCGCGACACCCGGAAAACGCGCCAAGCCGAGCGCAATGCCGGCAGCCGTGCCACCCGAGCCGCACGCGAAAGCCAGCACGTCCAAATCGTCCGGCAGCGTGCCTTCGGTTTGTTGATCGGCGAGCTCCTCGACCGCCGAGATGTAGCCGAAGCTGCCGACGCCGTTCGAGCCGCCTTCCGGGATCACGTAGGCGGTTTGCCCGCGCGCTCGCAGCTCGGCGGCGGCTTCGGCCATCAGCCGGTCGCGCTCGCGGTACTCGGCCGGTGTGATCAAACGCACGTCGGCACCCACCAGTCGATCGAGCAACAGGTTGCCGACCGGCTCGGGCGGCGCCGCGGGGTCGTTCGTGCGCAGGAAGAGCACGGCATTCAGGCCCAGCTCGCGCGCGGTCAGTGCCGTCGCGCGCGCATGGTTCGACTGCAGCCCGCCGCAAGTGATCACGGTCGTCGCGCCGTGAGCCAGCGCGTCGGCCAACAGGTACTCGAGCTTGCGGATCTTGTTGCCGCCTGCCGCGCCCGAGGTCATGTCGTCGCGCTTCACCCACAGCTCGAAGCCGAGCAGCGCGTCGAGCGCGCGATTGCGCCAGATTGGCGTCGGCGTGTGGCACAGCGCCAGGCGCTTCATTGCGGCTCGAGCCGCGCGATCAACGCGCCTTTGTCGATCGGGCTCGGCGCCGTGGCAGCGACCTCCACGACCACGCCGTCGAGTGGCGCGACCAGCTCATTTTCCATTTTCATCGCTTCGATCACCGCCAGTGTTTGGCCGGCCTTGACGGTGTCGCCGACGCGCGCGTCGACGCGTAGCAGCTTGCCGGACATCGGCGCGACCAGCGCGCCTTCGCCGCCGCCGTTGACGGTAGCGCCGCCGGTCGGGCGAGCTCGCTCGACCCGTGCGTTCAGTCTGCGACCGCCGATGTCGGCCCACGTTTCCGCGCCGCGCCGCGCGCTGACGACCTCGAACTCACCCCAAGGGGTGATGGCGCGCTGGCTGCCGTCAGCACGCGTCGACAGCTGCACGAGGCGAGCCTGGCCGTCAGGACCGCGCAGCACGTAGCCCTGCGGCGTGAGCTCGACGTCGATCTCCACGACTTTGCCGGCGCGTTCGACCCGATATTTCATGAAAATTCCGTCAAAATGTCAGCCCCAGTCCGGCCGTGGTCAGCGCTTGTTTGCCCAAGCCGCGGCCGTCCGCGTCGGCGAAGGCGGAGCCCGGAAACGCGATGCCGCCTTCGACCGACAAGCGTAGCAACATCGGCGCGTCGAGCGGCACCGTCAGCTCAGCGCTGACGTCGAGCTCCGTACCGAGACTGCGACCGATGGGCGAGCCGCCGTCGAAGTTCTTGCGTGCGGCGTGCGCGGCCAGCGCCCCCGGGTCGACGATGCTCGTGGTCGCTGAGGCAACGACCGCGCCAACCTTGAGCGCTAAGTCTGGCATCGGGCGCACGAGCAGCACCGGGTTCAGGTAGGTCGCGCCTGCGATGCCGCCGCGGGTTGCGAGCCCCTCGAAGCGTGCCTGTCCGGCGCCAGCGTTCGCGCTAGCGAGCAAGGCTTGGGCGCGCGCGGTCTTGAAACGCAAAATTTCGCTGAACAGCAGCAAGCCGACGCCATGATTCGGATTCATCACGAAGCGGTGCAGCTCGTCGTCGGTCGGATCCGCGTCGCCCGAGGCGATGCCCCATTCGAGGGACGCCACCAAATGCGCAAAGCGTCGAAAATCTTCGACCCGCTCCAGCGCGATGCCAACGCGCGCTGCCAGGGCTAGCGACGCCAAAGTTTGGTCTTCTGTCGCTGCGCCAAACGCGGTTGGCTCGCTCACGCCGCCGACGCGGTACGCGCCCTCGTACTCGCCGAACAGCTCGCCCGTGCGGCCGGCAAGCGGGCCGCGGAAGCCACCGGATAGGTCGAGCAAGAGCAGCTGAGCGCCACCGAGCGGGGCTCGCTTTTCGAGCGATTCGTAGCGCCCCAACAGCTCGACGTGCGTGCGACGGTTCGGCGCGTAGCGCGCACTGAGGCCGACGCGCAGCAGCTGGTCTCCGTCGCTGAGCGCGAGCCGGCCGTCGTCGAAAAGGACGTCGCCCGACGCGCCAATGCGCAGCGTGGAGTCGGCTGAGCCACTGAGCACTTGCAGCCGTTCGTAGGTGGCGGGCTTGTCGGGCGGGCCGAACCAGCGTGGCTGGTCGCCGTCCGCATCGACCAAGCCCATCCCCAGCTGCGTCGTCGTGTGGCCGAGCGAGACTTCGCCCAGGTGACCGCGCAGCGTGAGGCGCAGCATGCGAGCGTGGATTTGGACTGGTTGCTGGCGGTCGAAGTCGGTGCCGTTGTCGGGGATCAGATCTGGTTCTTTGCCGTAGACCATTCCGCGCGGCAGATCCGTTTCGCCGCGCAGCTCCCAGTGCGTGCCGAACAGGGCCAGACCGCGCAGGCGCAGCCAGTGAAAGAGGCGCGACGTCTGGCCGAGCGACGCCGGGCTGCCGTTGACCGAAGCCAGCGGCAGCGGGGTGAGAAAGCTTTGCCGGGCCTCGTACTCGCCGTCGATCCGCACCTTGACGGCAGCCGGCTCGGGCAGGGGATCGCGCACCCGCGTCGTCGGCAGCGCGACGGATTCCGGCATCTCGCGATTGGCCGCGGGCGGCGGCGGCGGCTCCGCCCCGTGCGCTGCCGCGGTCGTCAGCAAGAGCAAGAGCACCGCCCGGGCCGTCACGCCCGGCAGGCTATCAGAAAGCCAGCTCGTCATCGCCGGGCTGCTTGGCGCAAACCACCGTGACTCGCGAGGGCGAGTAGATGAATAGCGTGACCACGCCGGCCAGCAGCGTGAACGGGTCGGGCTCGACGCGGATTTCGGCCCAACCATGCGGGCACACTTGCTTGAGGTCGTAGCGACTGACGCCACGCACGGTGCCGAACAGGAAGCCTGGGTGCCAGCGCTCGTCGTAGCCGCTCGCCGTTTTTCCGGGCGGCTCGCCGGAGCGCAGGGTGGTGGTGGCGCAACCGAGCAAGGGGAGCGCGAGCGCGAGCACCAAAAGCCAGCTCAACGCGGCGGGGCGCATCGCACTCTCGCCTCCCGCGGCGTGTAGACCCCCAGCGTCGCCAGTGACACGCCGAGCGTCGCCCAGGTCGACCCGAGCGAGAGCTCGTCGGCAGAGCCGGACGCACACAGGTCGCGCACGTCGAGGTCGCCGCCGCCGAAAGCGCCAAATGCGTAGGCAGGGACCCAGATCGTGCGCACGGCCGGGCGGTGTGCGGCACATGCCACCAGACCCAGACATGAACAGAGAAGCGCGACTCGCACCTGCACGGGGCCTCGAAGCTACCTCGGGGGGGCCGTCGGGCCACGCGACATCTGTCGAACACGCCCGCCGATCCTGGCTTGGCGGGCGGGCAGCTGAAGACTGCGATGAGGTCAGAGGTCGGGCCTACTGCCGAGGGTCGAGTTTCGGGGTGGGCGCAGCAGGGATTGAACCTGCGACTTCGTCCGTGTGAAGGACGCACTCTACCGCTGAGTTATGCGCCCGAAACTGAAGCAGGCACCTGATAGCGCGTCCCTCGGCGACCTGCAACGGCTTCTTCCCATGAAGAAATTGTTTACGGCGAACCGGCCGTCCGGGTATGAAGCGCGCGTTTGGAACCGTCATTGCCGCCGAGCCCGAGCCCGAGCCTGGCCGAGACTGCGCCCAGCGCGAGGCCCCCGAAGGACGCGAAGCGGACCCGCGATAGGCTGCTGGGGCTCGTGGTCGTCGCAGCTTCGTTTATGGTGTGCCTGGCGCTTTCGCTGTGGGCCAAAGAGAAGTCGCGCCCCGAGACCAGCGAGCCGCCCGGGCCCCCGACGGTGGCTGGCATTCTGGGTTACCCGAACGCCGTGGACGCGGTGAACAGCTATGCGGCGGTACGCAAGCTGACGAAGCGACCCGCGCTGCGCGGCATCGTCTTCGACGGTGTGCAGAGCACCGGGTTGATTGACGTGAGCGAAGGCCCAGGCCGGGTCCGCTACACGTTCCAAAGCTCGGCAGGGCAAGGCGCGCAACCGGCACGTGAGCCCGGTACGCTGCCCAAGCGCATCACCTGTGGGAGGCAGGACGTTGTCCTACGCAAGGAAGGCCTCGTCGCTGAGCCGGATCAAGCCGACTACCCTTGCCCGCCTGGCGGCATCGAGCCCTTGCCGGATCCGATATGCTCGATGCGAACGCTCTGGAAGAAGGCGCTCCAGCGCAAGGCGCCGCGCGACCGTGCAGCTCACATCGAGTATTACCGCGCCAAAGCAGGTCCGGCTTGGCGCTTCGAGATCAGCGGCACGCCGTACCAGTTCTCGATCTACGGCGACTGCAAGCGTGAGCTGGTGGGCATGGAAGCCCACGGCACCGTTCCGTAGCGAGTGCGAATCAACAAGAAGGCGGCTGATGATTCATCGCATCTTGCCCGAGCCAGCGGGGACAACAGGAAGGCGGTAAGACGGGAAGGCCGAGATTTAGGGTGGGTGGTACTGGCAACTGGACGCAGCGGGATCGCGATTGGGCCTCAGGCGCCTGTTCGAACAGCAGAAATCTTCCCGTCTTCCTGTTCGCTCGTGCTCGAATCGCGAAATGTGATGAATGGTCAGCTGTTGTCTCGCTCGTCCTACGCGCTTTTCGTCGGCAGAAGGTCGGCGGCCTTGAGCAGGGCGCGCCAGACTGAGTCGACGGTTTCGGGCTCTTCGACCGAGAACGGCACGACCCGACGCGAATCGATGCGGTTGCCTTCGATCTTGGGCCGATCACGGGCCGGCAGTTTGTCGACCTTGGTCGCGACCAGGATCACCTCGGGCGGCTTCCGGCTGACTCGCCCGTGTTGCGTGATCAGCTCGAGCGCGTCGGCGTCGTCCGCCTCCATGCCGCGGCGTGAATCGAACAGCACCGCGGCCGCGCGCAGTGTGGAGCGCTCCAGCAGGTAGTGTTCGATCAACTCCGCCCATTCTTTGCGCTCGTTCTTGGAGCGCGAGGCGAAGCCGTAGCCGGGCAAGTCGACGAGCATGATCTCGAGGCCGGCGACGCTCTTCACGTCGAAGAAGTTGATCTGCCTCGTGCAGCCCGGCGTCGAGCTGGTGCGCGCCAAACCTTTGCGGTTCAGAAGCTTGTTCAGCAGGCTGCTCTTGCCCACGTTCGAACGCCCGACGAACGCGATCTCCAGCTTCGTTGGCGGCGGCAATTCTTCCGGGCGCTTCGCGGCCGCGACGAACTCAGCGCTCTGAACGTGGAAGGCGGGGGGCTTGACGGTGGGCACGGCGGGCTAGCCTTGTGGCATGCTTGGTCGGCTCACGCCTCCGGTTTCTTGCGCAGCCTGCGGAACAGCGGTTCAGTGACCATCAAAAGCTCCTCGCTGCGCAGGCCCCAAGCCAGGACGAAGAACGTGACTACGAAGGCCGCTGCCCCGACCGCGCCTGGCAGTGCCCGCGCGAGCGCGCCGCTTCCTGCGCTGCCCGCGAGCGCGCTGGCGGCAATGCGCCCGACGACCACGCCGGCCCCTGCCGCGAGCAGGGTCTTGGTCGCCGAGAGCCCGATCTCGCGCAGACGCAGGCTCGGTAGCTTTTTTCCGAGCCGTAGCCAGAGCAGTCCGGCTTGGACCAGGCTCGAGCCGGTGACCGCGATACCGATGCCGACGTGCCCAAAACTGCCGCGCAGGCCGACCGCGAGCGCGATGAACGCGCAGAGATCGACGGCAGCGACCAGCACCGGAGTGCGCGTGTCGCCGAGCGCGTAGTACGTCGACGTCAGCTGCCGCACGCTGGCTACCAGCCAGATGCCAGCACCTTGCGCGACCAGCGCGCGCGCGGTTTCGTGCGCCGACTCGGCGTCGAACTCACCGCGCTGAAACAGCAGCACGACCAGCGGTTCGGCCAAGCCGACGAACAGCGCTGTAGCGGCGATCGACACGAACAGCGTGAGTCGCATGCCGAACGCGTAGGTGCGACTGAGCTCGTCCAAGTCACCGCGCGCCGCTAGCTTCGCCAGGCTCGGAAGCGCTGCGGTTTGTAGAGCCATCACGAAGATGCCTTGCGGAAAGTCGCACAATCGCAGCGCCCAACCGTAGTAGCTCTGGGCGCCCAAGCCCTCCTGCGACAGGAAGCGCCGCGCCAGCACGACGTCGATGTAATAGACGCCCATGCCGAACATCACTGGCAGCATGCGTCCGAGTGCCTCGCGCACACCCGGGTGCGAAAGCTCGAACGTCGGCCGTTCGAAATAGCCGATCGCGCGCAGGCTGGGCCACTGCGCGACCACCTGCAGCACGCCCCCGACCAGCACCGCGATCGCCAGCGCCATCGCGCCGTCGTAACCGGTCGACATCAGCCAGCCGGGCAAGGTGAGGGCGCACACGATGAACGCCACGTTCAGCAGCCCGGGCGCAAACGAAGTCGCCACGAAGCGCTGGTGTGTATTGAGCGCCGCCACTCCGAGCGCCGCCGTGCCCATGAAGAAGATGTACGGAAACACCCAGCGCGTCAGCAAGACGGTGCGCGCAGTTTGGCCGGGCAATTCGGCATAGCCGGCCGCAAATAGCGAGACCAGCTGCGGTGCGAGCACCACGCCCAGCAGACTCGTCACGAGCAGCACGCTCAGCGAAAGCCCGCGGGTGGCGCGAAAAAAACGCTTCGCCTCGTCGTCGCCGCGCTCTTCACGGGTCTTGGTCAAGACCGGTAGCACCGCGCTCTGCACGGCGCCTTCGGCTAACAATTGCCGCAGCACGTTGGGAATGGTGAAGGCGACGAAGAACGCGTCGGTCACGCCGCGCGAGAACACCGCCGCGATTGTCTGATCGCGCACCAGACCGAGCAGGCGACTGGCGAGCGTCCCGGCGGCGACGATGCCGGCGCGCCGCGTGATCTGCCGCTGCTCGGCCCGCGGGCTTGCGTTGACGGTCGTCTGCGCCAGTTTCGTCTCGCTCAAGCCGTGCCCTTCTACTCGATGCCCGCGTGCGCGCCCAGCGCCGCCTCGACGACCGCGAGCGCGCTTTGCGCTTCGTCGCCGCTCAGGACACCGGTCTCCCCGGCTGCCGCCCGCGCCATGTGCTCGCGTGCCGCGGCCGAGATGCGCAGGCGCGCCCCGCCGCAGCTGCGGCAAATCAATCCGCCGCGCGTTGCGTCGACGCTGGCCGATTGAGTTGGCTGCGCCTGACGCCCGCAGCGTACACAGCGCTCGAAATCGATGCCCCAGCCGAACGCCGACAGCAGGCAAAGCCCGGCTTCTGCCAACGCAATTGCGCTCGGTTCCGCGCCTGGCGCCTCCGCCAAGCGATCGAGCAGCGTCGACAACACCGCGTACGGTGCTTCTTCTGGCGTGCGCGGTGGCGCGGCGCGGCGCACCCATGACAACGCCTTTCCGGCGGCTTCCATCGCTGCCAAGCTGCTGAGGATCTTGGCGCGCGGAACTTTGAGTTTGGCTTCGAGCAACGTGAACAGCTCGGCGCCGGGACGTTCGTCGAGCTCGAGCGCCAGCGTGTGCATCGGTTCGAGCGAGCCGCCGAATCGCTTCATGCTCTTGCGCGCGCCGCGCGCCAGCGCGCTCACCTTGCCGAGCTTCTGCGTCAGCAATGTGAGCACGAGATCGGCTTCGCTGTACTCGACGCGACGCAGTAGCAGCGCGTCGGTGACGATGCGCGCGGAGGCTTTGCGCGAGGCCACGTTAGCCGAGGCGCGTGGCGTCGGGCGCTGGTAGGTGCGCCGGGGCGTTGGCGTCGGACAGCTCTTGCGGCATGTCGTCGCCGCGCGGCTTGAGCACGATGCTGAGCGCCAGCGTGAACAAGATGAGCAGCAGCACGAACGCGACCGCCACACCCAACCGTCGGCCGCGCGCAGGCTTACTGGGCGCCGAAATTGGCAGCGGCGTAACCCAGGCGACGCGGCGCGACGCGGTGTAGCGCGCCAGCACGTCATCGGCCGGTACACCCAACGAACGCGCGTACGACTTCAGGAAGCCGCGCACAAACACTTCGCCCGGCAGCTCGTCGAAACGATCGGTCTCGATGCGCTCGACGCTGGCCATCGGCATGCGTGTCACCCGCGAGACCTCCTCCACGCTCATCTTGCGCTGTTCGCGCAACTCGCGGAGGTACTGGCCAACGGTGGGCATCGGGGGGACGCCGAGACTACTTGAACTTTTGCAGCATGGAGCTGCATTCTTTCCCGGTAATCGTCTTTCCCGAGAGCTCCGTGCAGCGCATGAGGTCGCTTCGGGCGGCGTCCTGATTGCCCATTCGGAGCTCAACGCGCGCGCGTGCGGCGACCGCGTCTTGGAGGGTGTTACAGCCTGGCGCCTGCGTTTCCAGTGCCCGCGTAAGCGATTCGGACGCTGCCGTGTCTTCGTGTCGCCGCTCGTAGGCGAGGCCTAGCCGGTAGAGACCCACGCAAAACAGCGGTTGGGCGGCGATACTGCGTCGTAACGACTCGACCGCCGCGTCCGTGGCACCTGACTCGAGCTGGGCCCAACCTAGGTTTCCCCAGGCATTTTCCGGGGTCTGGTAGAGGATGTCCTCGGTCAGCGCCTTAAGCACCTTGATTGCCTCGGCATAGCGCTTCTCGTGGATCAGGATCACGCCGAGCGTGTTGCTGGCCTCGCGGTAGTCGCTCTTGGCCTTCAGGGCCAGGCGGGCGTGTTTCTCGGCCTCCGGTAGGTGGCACTCGTCGGCGTTCCGGCTGCAGAAATCCATGTAGATGAGCGCGACCAGGTGCGCTGCGTCGGCGTTGTCCTCGTTCAAGCTGACCGCTTTCAGGGCATGATCGAGGGCCTCGCGCGGCGAGTTTCGGCGCAGCCACAGATCACGGGCGACGTCGTATTCGCTGTCGCTCATCCGGTCGGGGTCTTTGGCGCCTTCGCCCCCGCTGCTGCTGCTGGCACAAGCAGAAAGCACCACGGCCCAGGCTAAAAGCAGCCAGAACGGTCCGGTTTTATTCATCGGGGGCGGGCTCGGCTCGCGGCTTGGGCTTGGCCGCGGAGCTGATCTTTGATGCCGAGCAGACTGTAAAGATCGCGCAAGCTCTCGAGGTTCGGCACCTCGACGCGTTCATCTTGAATGCGGATGTGCCCGGTTTCGCGCAGCTGAGCCACGATGCGCTTGACCGTGTCCACGTCGAGCCCAACCTGAGCGGAAAGCTCCAGCGGCGACAGGGTCAGGGAGATCTGACCTGGCACGTCGCGTGGGCCATCGGCGTAGCCGGCAGCGAGCTGCTCTTGCTGGGCGAACTTCATCAGCGCGACCACGACCTTGGATTGGCCGTCGCGCAGCATCAGGATTTCGATCTGGTCTTCGGCGTCCCGCATTCGGCGGATCAGCTGGTTCAGCACCCGGCCGGCGACTTCGGGGCTGGTGGCTAGAACCTGCTCGAAGGTCGCGTGATCGAACGCCAGCGTGACGACGTCGTCGAGTGCGACGGCCGTTGAACTGCGGGCGGCGCCGCGCAGCAGGGCCGACTCACCGAACAAGTCTCCCGGTCGCACCACGCGCAGACTGCGCTCCATGCGGCCGGCCTGCTTGAGCAAGCGCACGCGGCCGTCTTGAAGCAAGAAGGCTTCCGTTGCTGGCTCGCCATCGCGAAACAGCACCGTGCCGGCGTTGAAGCGACGCCCATAGCGCGCGAGCAGGCGCGCCTGGGCCTCGTTGCCGGGACCGGTATCCGTCACGTCGCCATCTATATCATTCAGTGTGGAGTCGGGGCGCCCAGATCGGGCAGCGTCGCCCCGGCATCGCGGATGTACACGGGCAGAGCCGGGTTCTCCGCGGGATCCAGCTCTTCGGCCAGGAGCCCAACTGCCCCGGCCGACGGTGCGTCCGTTTCAGGGGACGAGAACGTGGATGTCAGCTCGAGCAGGCCGAGACCGCTGCCGATCCACACTAACGGACCCGGGAGCTCTCGTTCGATCAGGTCTCGGGCAGTTCCTAGCGCTAATGCTCGCGGCGCCAGCGCTTCAGCCGCCCGCGGGCCGGCTCGGTAAGCGGCCGCGAATACCTCGGCACGCCGCGCGTCTAGGACTGCGCAGCGCAGCCCAGCTATCGTCTCCGGCACGGCGCGCGCCATCGCCGCGAGCGAGCTCACGCCGACCAGCGGCACGTCGAGGCCAAGCGAAAGGCCCTGCGCGCAGGCGATGCCGACGCGTAAACCGGTGAACGAGCCGGGCCCGACCGCTACGCCAATCCGCGCAAGACTGCTTCGCGGCCAGCCTACTTCGCTCAAAAGCTCGGCGATCAGCGGCAGCAGGCGCTCAGCGCTCTGCTTCGGCCGGGCATGCGCCCGCGCTACGACGACCTTCCCACCCTCGAGGAGGGCGACCGAGGCCTGACTCGTCGAGGTTTCGATGCCTAAAACGCGCACGCGGCTTGGCGGAGGGCTAGCTCGAAAGCCCGTCCGTAGCAACGAAGGCCGGTGTAAGCTGACGCTAGTGCCGTCGATCCTGCCGCGTTTCGACTTCCGCGCCGAATTCGGCGTCGCCACCGATACTGGGTCCAAGCGCCAGGCGAACGAGGATGCGTACGTCGTTGCGCCTGAGTTCGCGGTGTTCGCGGTCGCCGACGGCATGGGGGGACACCGGGCCGGCGAAGTGGCGGCCAGGATTGCGATCGAGGAAATTCTCGCGACACTCAGCAGCCACGCTGCGATTCGGGCCGTCGAGCGCTACGTGTCCAACGCCGGCCTCGATTCACGCCGCAAGGTGCTGGCGTTTTTGCGTCGCGCCGTCGAGCAAGCCAACGCGCGCGTCCGCCGCGAGGCGTTGGACAATCCTGACTACTCCGGTATGGGCACGACGCTCGACGTCGTGTGGCTGGCGCGCGATCATGCGTTCATCGCCCACGCCGGCGACGGTCGCGTGTACCTGGCTCGTTCGCGCGCTGTTCTCCAGCTGACGCATGACCACACGCTATCGGCCCGTCAGTCGCGCCAACCCGACGGTCTTGGCATCACGATCGCGGAGGCACCCCAAGGTTCGGGCGTGACCAACGCGCTCGGGCTCTCGGACGCCGTACAGGTCGATACCTTGTTCGTCGACTTGGGCCCGCGCGATCGGCTGCTGCTCTGCACCGACGGCGTGCACGGTCAGCTCGACGGTGAGGCCGAGATTTCCGAGCTCGTCCGCAGCGGGCCGCCCGACGCCACCGCGCGAGCACTGATCTCGCGCGCTGCCGAGGGCGGGCGCGACAACGCGACCGCGATCGTCGTCGAAATCGCTGACCGCTTCGTGAAACGGCCTGATCGCGACCGCGGCCTTTCCCCGGCTGATCTCGAGAACGCACGCCAGAGCCCGCTGCTCGTGGACTTGCCGTTGCCGCTAGCGCTCACCGCGCTGTCAGCGGCGGTCGAAATCGAGGTCGCGCAGGGAGCGAGCGTGCCGCGCGCGATCGCCAACGATCTCGTGGCGTACATCGTGCTCGAAGGTTTGGTGAAGCACCCCGACGGCCGCAGTGTGGGCCCGGGCGCGCTGCTGTATCCGGAATCCTTGGTCGGAGTCTGGGGCCAAGCCGGCGCACCGACCGCCGAGCAAACCTCGCGCCTGTTGCGCGTGCGCGCTGACGACTTTGCCGAGATCTGTAGCGAGCCGCGCTTCGCCGCCGAGCTTTATCGCCGGCTGGCGGCGCACATGGCGCGCTTGGCCGTGAAGACCGGCGGCGCACCGGGCGGCACGCCCGCACCGGGCGCCATGCAGCTGCCGAAACCGCCAGGCACGTAGGCGTCCACGCAGCCCACCCCGTTAAGCTGCCCGCTACGACTAGCCCAGCGCTTCTCAACATGGTGCTCAATTCGCGTGGGCGGCGGGCGGTGATGCGTAGTCGTTCCACAGACGTTCGAACAGCGCGTGGGCGGGCGGGCCGTCGACGCTCACGATGCGGAAGCGCGTTACGTAGTCGGTGGCGGGCTCGATGCTAAAAGCGCCGGTTTTGGGCGGCGATATCGAGGCGTACGGCTCTTCGGGATGGATACGCAGGGGCTGCGGCGCGCGAAAGTTAACGGGGTGACCCAGCACCGCGAAGCCGGCGCGTCTGCCGCCCACCGTTCCGCCAATGTAGAGCCAGCGGCCGCTCGTCGCGTCGCCTGCCAAACGGTCTTTTCCCTCTGACGTGAGGAAGATGACCTTCGATTTGTCCAGCCACTCGCCCGCGCCGCGCAGTCCGAAGCCACCGTAAATGTACTCCTCGAGCTCGATCGGCATGGCAGTAGCGGCGCGCTGCACCGACTCCAGATCGAGGACTAGAAACGGCAGCGGCTCGTCGTGCGTTTTGTAAGCCGTGACCTTCCAATGCTCGTTGAGCGCAGTTGTGCTTCAAAGTGCAAAACCTTGGTGGCACCGATTTGTAGAGTCACGTCTTGTGGCCCGTGCACGCTCGTTACCGCCATGGCCGGAAGAACCAGCCGTCGTTCGACCGACGGCGGCGGCGGCGCGCAGCGAACCACTCGAGCGTCAGCAGGAGGCCCCTGTGGGGCCTCGACCCGGTCAACGGTACCGAGCTCTGGCGCCGCTCGCTTCCCGCGCGACGTTGATTCGAGTCGCGCGCCCGAGACGGCTTGCCCGGTTCTTGGCCCCAACGGCCGCGGTTGCGTGCCCATTCTAGGCACTTGTGCCGACCTCGATTGGAGGGGACCGCTCGCCGGTCCGACTCGCAGTGTCAGCTCACCGAGCAGGCAGCGAATCAGGGCATCTAGTCTCAAGATCTGGGTTCCGCAACGGCGCGTGGGATTGACGGCATGCGTCGAGTCACGTTTGCTTGCCGTCAGTGGCGATGCTCGCAAGACGTGCTTGGGCCAAGCGAGACATCATCGACGGGGCGGTGCTGGGCGTCCTGGTTCTGCTGGCAATGCTGCCGCTCTTCGCGGGGCGCTACCTACCGTTCTTCGACTACCCGGCTCACTTGAGCATTCCCGCGGCGCTGCGTCATCGGACCGACCCAGCGACCGACGTTGCGCGCCTGTGGGAGCTGAACTTGCGGTTCGCCCCCAACGCCTTTCACTACGCTTTCACTTGGTTAGCATCGTTCGTCCTGTCGACCGAGACGGCGTCGCGCCTGTTCGTGGCGCTATTCTGTGTCGCCGCTTTGCCAGCCGCCATGGTGTTCGTGCTGCGCGAGCTAGGTCGCGACTTTCGGCTGGCGATCTTGATCGTGCCGGTGTGCTGGAACCAGTGTCTTTGGTACGGTTTCGTAGGGTTCTGCGCGGCCTTGCCGATGTCGCTGGTGGTGCTCGGGCTGCTGGATCGCGAGCTGCAGACGCCGTCGCTCCGGCGTCGCATCGCTTTGGGCGTGTTGGTGGGGCTTTTGGCTTTCACGCATTTCTTCGTGCTGGCCGTGACGCTGGGCCTAGCTTCGGTGGTGTTGCTCAACCGTCTTGGTGAGGCAGGCGCCGGGCGCGTGCTTCGCGCGGCGCTCCCGCTGCTGAGTGGGCCTGCCATGATGGCCCCATGGTTTCTGGATGGGCTGCGACGCGGAGCGCAGCCGGCGGAAGGGCCCGCCGGGCACCTGTGGTCCTCGCGCCCCGCTTGGGCCGAATACGCCAGGCTCCTTCATCACTGGTTCATCGATGGCTACACGAACGCTTTCGACGATGCCTTGGCGATCGTGCTGCTGCTTGCCTTGGCCGTGCTGATCGCTTGGGGTCCGGCGCGCGGCCAAGTCGATACAACGACGGCGCCGACTCGGCGCTTGCCGCTGCTGCTCGCGGGGTGCCTCGCCGTCGGCTACCTGGCGCTGCCTTTCGAGATCCGTGCGCCTTTCCAATGGTGGGCGATGAACGTGCGTCTGCTGCCCCTCCTGTTCATTTGGTTGGTGGTGACCGTCGCGCCGGGGCGACTCGATCAGCGTCTACGGCCGTTGCTTTTGGCGGTGGTCGCCGCCAGCGCGGCCTTCTTCGTCTACGTGGCCATCGACATCGGCGTCGTCTTCAACGGCCCGTCGGGCACTCTCGGGTTGACCCAATTGCTAAACACACTGCCGAAGGGTGCGCGCGTGTTGGGGCTCTATACGGACTACCGGCAACACCCACGTTACGCCTACTACCCTTATGCCTACGCGGCGTCGTACGCGGTGGTGCACGGTGGCGGGGTGGCTACGCCTTTCATTGCCATCCCCTATTCGTGGACCAATCCCAAGCAGGTGCCGCTATTCCCAGTGGCGGGCGACGCTGCCTTCTTTCAGTTTGCGAAGTATGCGCGGCCTTACTCGCACTTTCTGGTGCGAACCTGCGAAGGTCAAGGTTGCGTGCCGGACCCTTTGGCGGGAGCGCCCGAGGTACGGCGTGTAGCGGAGGCGGGGCGCTGGCGGCTGTACGCTTGTGACTCGCCCGGTTGTTGGAGGGCCGGCAATCGGCTACGCTCAGAGCCATGAACAGGTGGGCTTGGCCACGATGGGTGCTGGGAGTAGCGGTGGCTGCGCTCATTCCCATCGCCATCGGCGGGGCAGGCTGCGGTGGGCGGGACACGACGCCGGCGGCATCGTCAGGTGCACCTGCCAATCCTTCTACGAGCGGCGCTTCGTCCGGCGGCAGCAGTGCAGGTGGTACTACGGCGGGCGGTACTACGGCGGGCGGTACCTCGAGTGGCAGCAACGCGGGCGGCGGCTCCGTCGGTAAAGCCGGAAGCGCGAGCGGTGGTGACGGCGGCTCGGGCGGCATAGGCCGAACTTGCAAGGAGGGTGACACAGCGGTCTGTGCGGCTGACCGCAAGTCGATGAACTTCTGCATCCTCACCCCGGGGTCCAGCCCCATGCCCTACACTTATGTCTGGCAGGTACAAGCCTGCCTGAATGGATGCGCGACCAGCGGTGGCGCTGGCGCTGCGGCCCCCCAGTGCAATTGAACGCATCGCCTCGGCGTGTATTTTCCGATGGGTCCGGACGTGATACCGGTGCCGCGCACGCGTCCGCGTCGACGTCGGCGCGCAATGCCCGCGGGTAGCTAGGGCCGTCTGGACCGAGCTGCACGTTCGGCACCAACTTCCGGAGCGGAGCTTCACGCCACCGGCGCGGACCTTCGGGACGCGATCGGGCGGCTTCCGGGTAACTAGTCGGAAACGAAAAAGACCCCAGTCGCTTCGTTCGCGACTGAGGTCACCTTTTCTCCAACTCGGTCGGGGCGGCCGGATTCGAACCGGCGACCCCTTGACCCCCAGTCAAGTGCGCTAACCAGGCTGCGCTACGCCCCGAACCGCCTTGTGCAAGCGATTAGGCCGACCAAAGCGAGGCGGAACCTAGCCTTTTCCAAAGGGAATGCAACCCCAATCGATGACGCCGACGCTGATTTGCCGGAGCGAGGGGCGAGCCGCAGAACGCGCTCAGGGTTTGGGCTGTTTACGCAGCTCTTTCTCGGTGTCGGCGGCGGCCTTCGCCAGGTCCGCCGCGTTCGCCTGCAAGACTTTGTCGACGAGTGCTTTCTGCGCGCGCCCGAAGCGCGCGTGTTGTTCCTTCCAGAAAGCCGGATCATTGACCGGCGGCGCGAGGCCACGCAGGTAGGCCGCGTCGAATTCCGCGAGGCCGGCCACGGGGCCCTGGCCCTTCGCCTTCGCCAGCACGTCGAGCGCGGCGGTGTCGCGTAGCTCGGGCGGCAGTGTCGGAGGGCCGAGCATCAGCGCCGCCGCGTTGCGTGGCCCGCGCGCCAGCACTTTCGCCAAGCCCGCGACCAGCATCGCGTTCGCGTCGTTCGCCGGCGTTTCGATCGCTGCAGCGCGCGCGAAAGGCTCGGCCCAGAAATACATTTGGCCGAGTTGAAAGAGCGCGCGTTGCGCTAGCACGGCGAGCTCCGGCGAGGCCGTGGTTGGCAGCGGGGTGAGCCACAGTGCGGGTGGGACACCTTGCTCGAGACGCGCCCGCAGCAGCGTCGGGTCGTCGATGCCCGGCGCAGAGTCGAACCTGAGCGCGTAGAACGCCGGCAAGTTGGCGGCCACCTTCAGCGCCGTCGTCGTTTGCGCGGCAGGGGGCAGCGCCGGCAAGAGCAGTTTGTCGAGCGCGTCGATGCGTCGTCCCGCGTACAGCTCCGACAAGAGCTTGCGCACTTCGGTCAGGCGCGCGTCGCGCATCACGCCTTGCCGCGCGAGCTCGCCCAGGCCGACGAGCGCGGCGTCGCGACCGCGTAACACGCGCGGCTCGAGCGCTTGCTCCAGCGCGACCAGGTACGTTTCGCGGATCTCCGGGTCGTCCTTCATCTCTTTCGGCAGGTCGATCGAGCGAGCTACGCCGACGAAGCGCATGTCGGCCAGGCCCGCTTCGAGCGCCACGACGGCCTTCGCGTAGTTGCTCAAGCGCGGACCGACCTTCGATAACGTGTCCACGGCATGCGCCTGCTCGGCGATCCACGGGCTCAGCACCTCTTTGAAGTGCTTCAGAAAATCGGCCTTAGTAAAGGGCGGGCGAGGTAGGGGAGCTTGACGCACACTGCGGTTGAGTCGCGCGCCAACACCAAGCGCCACCAGCGCATCGGCCAACTCGCGCGGCTGACCGGATTTGCCGACTTCGCTGGCGACAATCGCGTCACCGCACGCGCGCGGTGCGAGATCGGCGCGCAAGGCTCGGACAAGGCCACTCGGCGCCTCGGTGCTCGACTCCAAGCAGCGCAACAGCGCATCCCGCCCTTCAGGCGCCGCCGTGAGCGCTGCGGCAAGCT
This sequence comes from Polyangiales bacterium, assembly GCA_038252755.1. Taxonomy (GTDB): domain Bacteria; phylum Myxococcota_A; class Polyangia; order Polyangiales; family Polyangiaceae; genus PMG-095. The sequence continues at coordinate 235,442 of JBBSAB010000002.1, forward strand.
GGTCCTTGAAGTCACCGGGCGTGCAGCTCGTCGGCGGCGCGCCGGTGAACGCAGCGCATTCTTGCGGTGCGGCCGGAACACCTGCGGGCGCGTCGCCGAGACCCGCCGGCTTGGCTTCGCCGACCGGGGTCACGCCCGGCGGTCCTTGATCGGGGGAAGCGTCCGGCGATTTGGCAGGCCCAACTGCGGAGCCGCCTGCGCCACACGCTGTCGAGAAGAGCACGAGCCCGAGACCAACAAGGCTGCGAAGCATGGGTGTTCCTCTACAACACCCAGCTCGGGCAGTCTTTGGGATCAGCCCGCAGTCTTTGAGATCAAGGTGGCGAGCTGGAGAGCCCGACCGAACGGAGCGGCGTCGGTGCGAGGACTGGCACCACGGCCGGGTCCGACGCTGGAGTCAGGTCAGCGATGCGGTGGGCGTCGCGCACGTGCTTGGGCGGCGTGTGCAGCTCCCAAACCAAACCGACCCACGATAAGGCTTTCAGCACGTAAAACGTGACGTCGATCTCCCACCAAAAGAAGCCCTGATTGGTGGCGCGCTGGTAATAGTGGTGGTTGTTGTGCCAGCCCTCACCGAGCGTGATGATCGCCAGCCACAGGTTGTTGCGGCTGTTGTCGGTGGTGACGTAGCGCTTGCTACCGAACACGTGCGTGAGCGAGTTGATCGTGAACGTGCCGTGCCAGAGCAACGTCGTCGAGACGAAGAAGCCCCAGTACAGCGCCCACATGCCGCCCGTGACATACAAGCTGACCGCCATCGCGATCGCCGGCACGTAGTAGTACGTGTTGAGCCAGACGAGCTCCGGGAAGCGCGCTAGGTCTTTCACCTTGTCGAGGTCAGTCTCGGCATTTTGCGGCGCCAAGATCCAGCCGACGTGGCTCCACCAAAATCCGTCGTGCAACACCGAGTGCGTGTCGCCCGGTTGATCCGACATGCGGTGGTGATGGCGGTGATGGGCCGCCCACCACAAGACGCCCTTCTGCACGCTGCTCATCGCCAGCAGCGCCAGCACGAACTGGAACGGACGGCTCGTCTTGTAGGTGCGGTGCGAGAAGTAGCGGTGGTAGACGCCAGTCACGCCGAACATGCGCACGGCGTACAACCCGAGCGCGAGCAGCAGGCCCGACCACGAGAAGCCGAGCCAGAACACTCCCCCCAGCGCCACCAGGTGGACCAGGAAGAACGGAATCGAACGCGGTACGTCGAGGCGGTGCTCAGGCTTGGATGCCATGACAATCGTTACGACTGTCATAGCGAAGGGTGAGTCACGGATTCGTCAGGAGATGGTTATATCTCGGACAAACCCCAGGAGTCCCCGTCAATTAGGCAGGACATCCTTTAGGTGGGTCTAGGTCTTTTACCTGGGCCCGCCAAAACGCGTCGTGTAACGGCCGCCGCGCGGCTCACAAACGGCCGCCAAAGTGTGGCCAACCGCGCTCCAGGTCATGCCGTCGCCGCCCAAAGTTTGGCTGCTGCCGAGGATGTAAGCCAGATCTGCCAGGGTGACGATGCCGATCAGCCGGCGGTCCGCGTCGACGACGGGGACCCGGCGGATCTTGTGTTGCTGCATCAGCGCCTGCACCGTGGCCGGCGAGTCGTGCGGTCCGCAGCACTTGATATCGCGCGCCATCGAGCTGTTCACGCTCGCATCGCCGAGCGGAACCCCCTGCAGATGGCTGGCCATGCAGATATCGCGGTCAGTGATCATGCCGATGACGCGGCGCTCCGTATCGACGACCGGAACTGCCCCACAGTCGACCTCCCACATGATCTGAGCGGCGGAGCTGAGGCTCTCTTCAGGCGCACAGCTGCGAACGTCTCGGGTCATGATGTCTTCGACCTTCATCTTCGACTTCCTTCTGGCAAGCGGGCGGCTCTGAAGGCCGGACACGTCTTCGTACTCATTGTCCCGAGAGACCGAGGAGCTTATAGCAAGCTCCGCGCTCCGCCCCACCCGAAAACTCCCAAAACTCTGCGGCGGGCGCGCTACAGCCGCGGTATAATAAAAGGGTGGAGTTTCGCGACTACGCTCGGTCGAACGACGACGGTCTCGACCTGCTGACCGGGGCGCTGTTGATCGCGCGGGACGCTCACCCTGGGCTCGACCTCGGACAGCAGCGCGCTCGGCTGGATGAGCTGGCCCGGCCGCTCGCGAGCCGAGGTCTTTCGGAGCTACCGCCGAGCGTTCAAGCGCGGCTGCTCTCCGACTACCTCTACGTGGTGTGCGGGTTTCACGGCGCGAAGGCCGACTACTACGAGCCGCGCAATTCGTTCTTGAATGAGGTGCTCGACCGCAAGACCGGGATCCCGATCACGTTGGCGGTGGTTTACATCGAGGTTGCGCGGCGGCTCGGCGTCGCCGCGCTCGGTGTCGGGTTTCCGGGGCACTTCCTGGTGCGGCTCGGCGGGCGCCCGGGGGATCCGAGCGCCCACCGCAACGAGCCGGTGATGGTCGATCCGTTCCATCACGGTCGGTTGCTCGACGCCGACGCGCTGGGCGCGCTGTTGCGCCGCGCCAACGTCCGAGCGCCGCTGTCGAGCGAGATGCTCGAGCCCGCGCAGACACGGCACATCGTCGCGCGCATGCTGATGAATTTGCGCGGCATTTATACCTCGCGCGGCGACGGCGCGCGGTTGTTGCTCACGCTTGATCGCCTGATCGATCTCTTGCCCGACCTGAGCACCGAGCTGCTCGAGCGCGCCAAGCTCTACGAACAGCTCGGTGCGCCCGGCGCAGCGTTGGCCGACTACGAGCGCTACCTGAGCGTCGATCCCGACGGCGCGGACCGCGCGCTGGCCCAAAAAGCCATTGAACGGCTGCAACGCGCGCTGCAAAAGCGACGCAACTGAGCGAGTTACTGAGCCGGCGGCGTCTTGTTTGCGCAGCGCCAGTCACCGATCAAGACCATCTCGCGCTCGCACGAGACGATCACTTGCTGCGAGCTCTTCTTGCCGGCAACGGTGCGTTCGACCTGGAACGAATACTCGTGACCGAACGAGCCCCGCGACTGCTGGCCCAGCGAGGCCGAGCAGTCGTCGGAGCCGCACGCCGCGTGCGTGGCGGTGGCGATTGCGTCGGTGTTGTCGCCATTGCTGTTGCGATAGCCCAGCGCCGTTGCCCCGATGCAAACGACGAAAATGAACACCCGCAGCAGCGTTTTGCCTTCCATGTCTACGCTCCGACTTCGAGCTCCCAGAATGGCGGCGGACGATCCTTGGCCCACCACAGCCCGCAGCCGACGCTCACGAAATGTTTGACTAGAATTCCGCGGTAATACGAGCCATTGCGCACGTACACGTCGGCGTCGGTTTTGGCCTTGTCGGCGCGGTCGCGCAGATCGGCACGGGTCACGACCTCGACGTAAACCAAGCCGCGCGACATCGCCGCGATGTTCGCTACGGCGGGCGCGACGTCGGGATCGGGCAGGTACTGCAACACGCCCTGGCAGATGATCAGATCGTGCTTCTTACGATCGCGCCAACGCGCGATGTCACGGTGCTGAAAGCCGTGCTTCTTGCACATCACCGCGCTCACCTCGGTGCCGGTGTAAGTCGCACCCTTTTGATGCTTCTCGACCCAGGTCTTCCACAGCCCAATGCCCGCGCCGATGTCGAGCACGCTCTTCATCTCGACCTTGTTGTACTCGGCGAACGAAAAGACGAACTGAGCAAGGTGATGATGCTCTTCTGCCGACACGACGCGCGTCTGAGGCGATTCGTAAAAGCGGTGGTAATACGCTTCGTCGAAGCGCCGAAACCGATCCATGACCTTCCAGTCTAGGCGAAGCGCTTCGACGTGCGGGCAGCCATTGCAGGGGTCGCGGCCAGATCGGGCGCCGGACCGCCCCGAACGCGCCGGCGCAAGTCGCTGATTTCCCTGGTTTTATTGTTACTTGCGAATATGCGAAACTATGCAAGGATGTGGCCGTGCACGCCGCCACACCTGGCTTTGACGGTCGCTGGCAGCTCTATCGGCTGCTGAGTGACCCCTTTCGACTGCGCCTCTTGGCGCTAGCCGGTGTCGAAGAGTTGGCGTTGGGCGAGCTCGCAGACTTGCTGGGCGAGTCGCAGCCCAACGTGTCGCGGCACGCGGCGCCGCTGCGTCAAGCCGGGCTACTGGCTGAGCGCAAGCAGGGCACGCGCACGCTGGTGCGTTTGCCGCCCGAGGCGTTGGCGGACGCGGTGGTGCGCGATGCCGTGGCTGCCGGCCGTACGCTCTGCGAAGAGGACGGTAGTCTCGAGCGCGTCGCGGGGATCGTGCGCGGGCGTGACGAAAAGACGCGCGAGTTCTTCGCCAAAGCTCCGCGTGAAGGCGTCGAGCTCGGCCTAGCACCGGAGCTGCCGGCGTACTTGGCGGCGTTCGGGGCGCTCTTGCCGCGACGTCAGCTGGCGATCGACGCGGGCACCGGCGATGGCGTGCTGCTCGATTTGCTGGCGCCAGTTTTCGTTCGCGTGATCGCGGTCGATCGCAGCGCGGCCCAGCTCGAGCGCGCCGCACGGCGCGTGAAACTGCGGGGCTACGCCAACGTCGAGTTGCTGCAAGCCGAGTTGGGCGATGCCGAACTCGCGAGTCGCGTCGGCAATGGCGCCGACGTGGTGGTCGCGGCACGCGTGCTGCACCATGCGCCGTTGCCGCGCGTGGCGCTGGCCGAGCTTTCCAGCCTGCTGGATGCAGGCGGCAAGCTGCTGGTGATTGACTACGCGCGCCATACGGACGAACAAATGGCGGCCGCGCAGGCCGATGTGTGGCTCGGCTTCGAGGGGAGTGAGCTACTCGACTGGAGTCGTGAAGCGGGGCTCACCGAGGCACAGGTTTTTCCGATTCCGCAAAGTTATGCGGCTCAGGCAGTTGACGGACACGTGGGCTGGCAGCTCTTAGTAGCCACCAAGCCTCTTTCTAACGGGAGCTCCGCTCCCACCCCGCTGAAGTGAATTCAGCGGGGCCCCACCCTCAGGTTTTTGGGGCCCCAACCCCAAAACGCACGTGATCGAAAGGTAATCAAGTCATGACGCAAAGTGTTGTTTCGGGCGGCGCTCAAAAGGCCAAGGACATCCAGACCAAGCTCCCCACGCAGGCGGGCAGCTACTACCGCGTGGCGGACATGTCGCTCGCGGATTGGGGTAGGAAGGAGATCTCGATCGCCGAGACCGAGATGCCAGGCCTGATGGCCTTGCGTGAAGAGTTCGGCACGACCAAGCCGCTCACGGGCGCGCGCGTCGCTGGCTGCTTGCACATGACGATCCAGACGGCTGTCTTGATCGAGACGCTCAAGGTACTGGGCGCCGAGGTCACTTGGACCAGCTGCAACATCTACTCGACGCAAGATCATGCTGCCGCGGCGATCGCCAAGGCCGGCATCCCGGTTTACGCCTGGAAGGGCGAGACCGAGCCCGAGTACGACTGGTGCCTGGAGCAGCAGATTTTCGCCTTCGAGGGCGGCAAGGGCCCGAACATGATCTTGGACGACGGTGGTGATCTCACCATCTGGATCCACGACAAGCACCCGCTGCTGTTCTCGGGCAACGACCCAATTCGGGGCATCAGCGAAGAGACGACGACTGGCGTGCACCGCCTGTACGAGATGTTCCGCAAGGGCGAGCTGAAGTGCCCGGCGATCAACGTCAACGACTCGGTCACCAAGAGCAAGTTCGACAACCTGTACGGCTGCCGAGAGTCGCTGACAGACGGCATCAAGCGCGCGACCGACGTGATGTTCGCGGGCAAGGTGTGCGTAGTCGCTGGCTACGGCGATGTGGGCAAGGGCTGCGCGCAAGCCATGAAAGGCCTGGGCGCGCGCGTCATCATCACGGAAATCGACCCGATCTGCGCGCTGCAAGCCGCGATGGAAGGCTACCAAGTCCTGCCGATGGACGACGTTGCTGCCGTCGGCGACATCTTCGTGACCGCCACGGGTTGTTGCGACGTCGTGACCGGCAAGCACATGGAGCAGATGAAGAACGAAGCGATTCTCTGCAACATCGGTCACTTCGACAGCGAGATCGACATGGCCTGGCTGAAGAGCCGCAAGGACATCAAGGAAGACAACATCAAGCCGCAGGTCGATCACTTCATCTTCCCGAACGGCAAGCGGATCACGATCCTGGCGCAAGGCCGGCTCGTGAACCTCGGCTGCGCCACGGGGCATCCGAGCTTCGTGATGAGCGCTAGCTTCACCAACCAGGTGCTGGCGCAAATCACGCTGTTCGGCGAGAAGCTGTCGGCCGGCGTGCACATTCTGCCGAAGAAGCTCGATGAGAAGGTCGCGCGCCTGCACCTCGGCAAGCTGAACGTGAAGCTGGACGTGCTGTCGAAGAAGCAGTCGGACTACCTGAATGTTTCGGTCGAGGGCCCGTACAAGCCCGAAATCTACCGCTACTGAAGCGATCGGTCGGCCTCGGCTCGGGTTTCCCCCGAGCCGAGGCCGCTTTTTGTCCGCGAAGCTTGGTTATCTCGCCAGCATACGCAAGACCGCGCGATCGATTGGCGGAGTACCGGACATGAAGTGGGGGATGGCCCTTGTTCCCCGTTTCATTATTCCGTTGTGCCTTTTGGCTTATCTGCCGCTGGCGTGCTCATCGACGGATGACGGCGCAAAAACGGGTAACCCAAAGCCTTCAGGAACCGCGGGCAGCACCGCCTCGGGCGGCACCAGCGGGGCGGGCGGTGGCGTCTCGACGGCCGGGTCAAGCGGGACGGGCGGCGGCTCCGGTTCTGGGATGGCGTGCGCGGTCACCACGGACTGCATGGGTACCGGCTTTTTTTGCAACAAGGGTACCTGCGTCTGCTCGGCGGACGTTCCGGATGTCTGTGGCACGGGCGCGATGGCCGCCTGCGTCAGCAAGATGAGCTCGGCTGACAACTGCGGCATGTGCGGGACCAAGTGCGACCCCGGCGCAACGTGCGTGGCCGGCGCCTGCAACATGAAGCCGACCGAGCTCACGATCAGCGCTGGCTGCGGCGCGATGCGGCTCGCCATCCAAGGCGCGAATATTTACTGGACCGAATACGCGACCGGCAAAGTGCGCAGCATGCCAGTTGCCGGCGGTCCGATCGTCGAGATCGCGACTGGCCAGGTTGCTCCGTCGGTGATCGTTGCCGACGCCAAGGGCGTCTACTGGTTAAACGGGGGCGACGTGGCGGACGTCCCGACGATGAAGGCGGGCTGGAAGAAGATCATGAAGGTCGCGCTGCCGTTCGTGGCTGGCGCTCCGGAAGAGTTGAAGACCAGCGCGACCGACCCGATCTTCGGCATCGCTGTCAGCGCCGACAAGCTCTACTACTCGCTCAAGAACGACGTTCATCAGATCTCGACGGACAAAGCCGTAGCGGGGGACATCATCGTTGGGACCGCGGTGAACTACGATCCGCCCGCTCCCAAGATCGAAGGCCTTCCGCACGGCGTTGCCGTCAACGGCACGAACCTGGCTTGGACGGACGTCGGTGATCGCAGCGGCGTCGAGGGCGATGACATCGCCGTCGAAACGGACCCATTGACCGATAAGGCTGGTTATGTGGAGCTGGCGCAATCGGTCGGCGGGCTCAAGAACGATATCGCAGTCGACGCGATGTACGCTTACTGGATCGACGGGCAGAACTTCGTCCGCAACAAGCTGACGGCTGCCAACCCGGTTCCCGATCTGGCGATCATGGTCACGCCGAAGGGCGACATCAATACGTTCGCGATCAACGCCACGAACGTCTACGCCGTCACGACCGAAGGCCTGGTCCTCAAGCATTCGCTGATGGCCCCCACCGACGACGCTACCGTCGTCGCCCCCATCCCGATCGCCCGTGATCAGAAGTCGGCAACGTCGATCGTGCTGGATGCGACCAAGGCTTACTGGGCAACGAGTGATTGCGCGATTCGGTCGACTGGTTTGTAGCAAGAACTGCGCCTGGACAAGGCACGGAGGAGAACAAGAACTCAGTGCGCGTTGGCGTACGTGATGTTCTCGGGAGCGGGCGCCCAGATCACGTCCATGACGGGCCAGTACGTCTTCTCGTTGAAATCTAGGTGGCCTTTGCCGGTGGCGATGAAGCGGTGCGAGTTGTTGTAGGGTGGTTGGGTGGCGAGGATGTCGACGGGAGTGCCCATGAACTTCATCCGATCCATCGCGAAGATGATGTCGCCGTACTCACTGTCCGTGGTTCCCGCCAGGCCGTAGATGCGGTCGAGCGGCGTCTTGCCGGTCTCGTCGAGCCACGAGCTGATCACGTCTTCTTTGCAGGTCTTGCCGTTGTAGATCGAGCCACACAGGTTGTCGCGCGGGCCCGAACGGGCCACCGCGCGCCACACGCGTACCGCGCTCGCCCAGCGCACCGAGCTGCTGGCGCCGTGCGAGTAGCCGGTGAAGCCAACGTCCGACCAGCGCACTGCGCCGTCGGCCGCGAGGTAGTAGCCCCAGTCCTCTTCTGGATACATCCCCTGCAATTGGGTAAGCGCTGCCTTGAGTTTGCCCGTCACGCTATTGCCAGCGTCCACGACCGCGTGGCCGGTCGCCGTCGACGTGTCGTGGTCGACGCCGTCGAACGTTTCCAACCGGCAGTTGCCGTTGAAGTCGCGGCCTTCGGCTGTGTACGTGTTCTGCGCTTGGGCGATATTGCAATGGAACATTGCCGGGCCGATCACGTGGAAGCCGTGCTTCAGGCCGTAGTCGTAGGTGCCGCCGCCGTCGACTTCGACGTCTACGATCAGCTTACCCATCATCTTTGGTACTCGCGTATCCAGCCCGACGGGCAGGCCGTTTGGCATGCCGGGGATGCCGGTTGCCTTGTGCAAGTGCTCGCCTGAAGCCGCTTGAACGTTGAGCGGGTGGGTCGCGGGTATGTCGAGCGGGTCAGCTACGCCGCCGCTGCCGCTGCCGCCAGCGGTCGTGGCGCCGCCGCTGCCAGCGGTCGTGGCGCCGCTGGTGCCGGTGATCGGCGTTCCGCCGGTGGTGTTGCCAGCGCCGCCAGTTCCGACGCCTGGCATCCCGGCCGTGGACGCGCCCGCCGTCGGGGTCGACGTGTTCCCGGCTGTCATCGCCTGGGGGCTACCGCCGCTGCTGGCACCAGCTGTGGATGTTCCCGCGTCCTGCGGACTTCCGCAGCCCAAGAGCCCCAGCCCGGCAAGCAAAGAAACGCGGCAAATTCCCGTCATGAAACTAGCATGTCCAGCAACGCCGCAAATGCGCGGAGGATCGGCAGCGGGTGCTCCAGATTGGTCGGTGAGCAGGCGACTTACGGCTAGAAGAAGAAGTGCAGAGCGCCTTCGTTCCGGTAGTTTTTTGCTTTTTGGTTGTCAGCGAAAGTCTGCTCGACCAGCTGGAAGGAGTAGCCGATCTGCAGCGCACTGGTGAGTGCGACGAACAGGCTGCCGTCGACGTAGCGGGCTTGCTTGTAGATCGCGGATTGCCCAGCGATCGGCGTGTACTTCACGATGTTGTTCGACTTCAACTGCGAGAAGTTGCCACTCAACCATACCTTGCCAGAGCCGATTGGCAGGTAGTACTGCACGCCAACGACGAAGGCCTGCCAGTTGATCAACCGGACTTTACCGTTGCCGTCGTAAGTGAGGATGCCGCTGTCGACGTTGGGCGTGTAGATCGGCGGCGGGTTCGCTGGATCCACGCCGCGGTTCTGCGGGTTGGGCAGAGTCGGGAACAGTACGCCGCCAGTGAGATCGGAGTTGTACATGTCGGAGATGCCCGACCCGGTCGAGAACTCACCGGTGAGCGACAGCGCGTTGCTGCGGTTGCTCACACTTTTTGCCGGAATCACCGGGATGAACGCGTTCGCCGCCACGCCCCAACCGTTGACAGTGTTCGAGCCGCCTGGAAACTCAATGAATTGAGCGACCTCGAAGCGCCGACCGATGCCGGAGACGCCGATCGCCAGCGGGCTGAGCGCGGGCTGGCCGTAGCCCTGCTGACCCATACCGGTCCACTTGTTGAGCGCGAGCCGTAGACCGGCTTCGCCATCCGGCAAACCGGAGGCGCGCTGCACCGGACGAGCGGCAGCAGCCGCAATCTCAAAGTCGACGGCCGAGCTCGAGATCGTCTTCGACAGCCGGAACTGTGGTTGGCGATGGTAAATTTCGCCGGTGATGCCCAGGAACGCCAACGTGCTCGGGTAGAAGCCTTTGCCGCCCCAACCGAACAAGTCGTGATACTGGCCGGCGAGCACGTCTACGACCGGCGTCTCTGCCTTGATGTAGTAGTGCCGCATGCGCAGCGGGTTGGTGACGTAAGCAGTCTGCTCGTTGACTTCAGTCGGTTGCGTGGAGCCGAAATCGGTCTCGACGGTGGCCGACGCCTTAACCCAGCTGGTGGCGGGGGCGCCAATTTTCAAGCCGATGCGCGAGTCGCGCGCCGTGAACTGAAGTTGGTTGTTGTTGCCGCGAAACGTTCCGACGCGCTGCAGGATGGTGTTGCCGGCTGCAGTCGAGAAGCTCTGCGTCGAGTCGTGCATCACGTTGAGCGCCGCGAAGCCGTAGACACCGAGCGTCCAGTCCTTGACGTGAACCGTCAGGCCCTCGGGCGCGACGGCGGCCTTGGCGTCGGTTGGCGATGCTTGCTCGGCCTTCGTCTCGACCTTGAGCTCGGCCTTGGTGCTCGTCGGCGCCGCTGACGCGGTGCCGGTAGCCTTCGCGGCGGTGTCGGCCGGCGCGGCAGGGGCCGCGGGCATTTCGGTGTCGTCGTCTTGCGCCTGGGCAAGCGGGGCGACCAGCAAAACTGCGCCCGCGGTGAGGCTCCGCAACGTACGATGAGTCATTTCCGTTCTCCGATGAGCATGCGCACGAGGCTGTCTCACGATTAGTCGCAGGCCGGACATTGGCCTCCGCAGCCGATGCCGGCTTTGTTGATGCCGGTTTCACCGAGGGTCTTGCTTTGTACCGGGTCGGTGCACGAGGCGGCGTGCAACGACAACGTCTTGAGCGAGTTCCGATTGAACAAGTCCGTCTCCTTGGTGCCACTGAGCTGCAACGACCCCGGGTTGAAGCAGTAGTCGGTCTGCGACGGTGGTGCCGCCAGCTCGTCGAAGAAGGTGAGCTGGCCTTTGTCGGAGGCTGACCACGGTCCGACCGTGGTCGTGGTCAGCGACACGTTGTAGCTGCACGAGCAACCGCCCTCGGTCGTGTTCTGGCATTGGTTGCTGTAGACGGTCGCTTTCAGGCCCGCGATACCGCTGAGGCGTTTGCTGACGAACGGCTGAAGCTGGTCGCCGATTGCTTGGCAGCTGAGCACGACGCCTTGCGCGACCAAACACGTGGGCGAGAGCTCGAGCTTCTGGGACACCAGCTGCGTCGTCGTCAGCGCGTACCGGTTGTCGTGAATCAGCTCAAGCTGGGCCGTGTAGAGCGGGATCGACGGGAACCAGCCGTTGAACTTCTTCAACGTCTCGTACCAGCCGTCGTCGAGCGCGCTGATCGTTCCGTCGCCCATCAGCACCAAACCCCCGCACCAGTCGATAGTCGACGGCTCGACGGCGCGTACGCCCGAGGGACGTGGCGGAATCAGCGACAATTGCGGTGGATCGGGCGTGTTCGGCACGTTGTCGATGCAGGCGTCGACGTTGCCGATGGCTACCCACTCGGTCGACGGTGCGCCGCTGCCGAGGTCGGTATCCGAGACCGTGAAATCTCCGCCGCACTTGCTGAGCGCGTCGCAATGAGGCGGGGTGCTACACCCGCCAAGCGATGCCGCTAGCAGCACCCATACCGCATTGAAGAATCCGATCTTCATGAACGCTTACCTTCTGCTACGAGCCGTGCGCTAGCGGCGGCCATACGTTGTTGGCGGCTAGCAACTACGGGCATGCTGTCGCACCCTTGTCGCTGTAGTGCACTTGGCACTCGCCGCCGCAGTCGACACCCGCGGGGTGTGCTCCGTCGCCTTCGGTTTCGTCGTGCTCCTGGTTGCTGCACGCGCAAGTCAGCGAGCACGGGCCGCCGCAGTCCGTGCCCTCTTCCCAGGCGTCTTTGACGCCGTTGAAGCAGGCGCAGAAGTCGGGGCAGCTGCCGCCGCAGTCGATGCCCGTCTCGTTGCCGTTCTGGGCCTTGTCGCCGCAGGTGGCGCAGGTGTTGCCGCAAGCACCGCCGCAGTCGATGCCGTCTTCGTCGCCGTCTTGCAGGCCGTCGCTGCAGCCAGGCCGATGAAAGACCAGTGTGCGCAAGTCGGCGCGACCGAATAGGCGCTGACCGGCGTGCCCGGTCAGCTCGAGGGTGTCGCCCTTCACACAGTAATCGGTCGGAGCGGGTGGAGCGTTTGCGCCTGATTCATCGTAAAAAGTGACGATGCCGGCACTGCTATCGGCGCCCCACGAACCCGGCAAGCTGGTGAACAGCGATAGCTCGTAGTCACAGGTGCAGCCGTCTTCGCCGTCGTCGTAGCAGCGCATGTTGGCCACGTTGGACTCGGAGGCGATCGCGGCTTTGACGTGACGCCCCAACTCGGGGCACGTGAAGTTGATGCCTTGAGCGGCTCGGCACGCCGCCGAGAACGCCATCTGTTGCGGCGCGGCGGCCAAGAAATGCGCGTCGTAGGTGCCATTGGTGTAGATCTTCAGGTGGGCGTTCTGCAGCGGAATGATCGGGAAGAACGGCTGGTAGCGCAGCGAGCCGTCGGGCTTCTGCAGCAGACTGGCGCACCAATCGACCGTTGCTGCCGCCGCGGCTTTGCGGCCGTTCGCCTTGGCGGGTTGTTGCGAGAGCGAGACCGGCACGACCGGCAGCTGGACCTGGTCCATACAGGAACCGCTCGCTTCCGCGACCCACTCGCTGGTCACGGTGCCTTGGTCGTCCTTCGCGCCGGCCAGTAAATCACCGCCGCAGCGGCCGAGCGGATCACAAAACTGCGCGGTCGTGCAACCGGGCAGCACGGTGGTCGCGCCCAAGAGCGCGAGCGCCGCGCCGAGCAGAGCTGCGGCGCGTGCTCGACCGGGGCGACGGTCACACCGGTGGCTATCGAAGAGGAACGCGGCCAAAAACATGGTGGAGACAGCTCGTCGTTCGGGCTTACTGAGGATCCATCAAGTTGAAGAACGTCGTGAAGGCAGGGATAGCGCTCGACGCTTGATCGGCGTGGCCCAGGCCGCTGGTGGTGCAGAAGATCAGCGGGTAGCTCTTGGCGACGTCGGCGGGGCAGCCGGTGTATTCCTTACAGATACCGCCCTTGAGACCCATGATGCCCTCGGCCGGTCCCCAGTCTTGCTTCGGGCCTTCTTGGTAGTTGCCGGTACAGCCGTTGGTTTTGAGCGCCAAGTTTAACGCGGCGATGTTGGTCGCGATTGGGTTGGAGCCATCGAGCGCGTCGTGGAGCCAAAAGCCTGCTGAGGGACCGTTACACGGCTTGGGTTGGTTATCCGGCAAAGAACCGGTGACGTTGGCATGCCCGCGGATCGACCACTTGGGGGAGAACTTGCGCGCAGCCAGGCCAGCCGCCACATCGGCTTCATCCACGGGGGGCGACGGCGTGCCGCCGAAGTAGCAGCCCCACATGTTGGAGAGCCAGCCGCCAGTGCTGTACCCCGCTACGTAGATTCGGTTGTTGTCGACGCAGAACTTGCTTTCGATCAGCGAGTGCATGAGATCGAACGCTTCCCACTCTTGCGAGGCCGGACCGCTGTTGTTGTCGTAGCAGCCCGGGTTGGCGGCGTTGTCAGGCACCGACACACCGACGTAGATCGCTTGTTCGGTGCCGCCTTGCGACTCGTTGAACAACGGATACGTGTTGGTCTTGCCAGCGTGCTGCGCGCCGCAGCCCTGGCCGATGTACACGATGCGGTACGGGCGACTCTGGTCGTAGTCGAACGGCACGCGAACGAAGAATTGGCGGTCGCCAGCCTTCTTCGGATCGGGCGTGGCGGTGAGGTTCGCGCCCGTCTGGGTCACCTTGTATTCGGTGTAGCCGGTGCGGGTGCCCGGGATCGTCTCGACCTGCTCGGCCGGCTTCTCTTTGCCGCAGCCAGAGCTCGGCCAGGGCTTGGTCAGATCCTTCGAGCTGCCGCTACCGCTCGGAATGACGCTGCTGCCGCCGCCGCCGGACATGCCGCCAGCGCTCGAGCCGCCGCCGGTCGAGGCCGGCATCGCTGCGCTCGGGGGCGGGGGTGTCGCGACGTTGCCCTCGTTGTTCTCGGAGCAGTTGCAGAGCAGCACGCCGAGCGCCAGCGCCGCCGGTATTCGTAGGGTCACCGCTACTTCAAATAACTTTGATCGCATCTAACAGCCTCCGAGTCCGCGCGCGCCGAAAGGCGGGCCGGCGTGGACGTAGCTCATGCCCAAACACCCGAAAACGGTAACGCTAACCCGACTCGGCGCTTGAGGGCGGCGGGAGTACACCAGGCCCGAGTCGATGTGTAAAGGCGCTGGAACCCGCTTTGAACGGTGTGTGTCGGAGTGCACGAATTCGAAACGGGGTGACACAGGCGCGGACACTAAACGGCTCCAACCTCGCTTTCCGCCACGCTCCGCGAATCGGTCGCGTGCTCGCGTGTTCGCAGACGCGCCCGACGCGCACGGAGTCGAGTCGGCGGCGAGCAAGCGACGGAGTGTCATTCTGAGCTACCTGCGAGCGTAATAGGCGTTGCTCAACTCATGTCGCCACGTCTGACGGCTGATCTCGTTATCTAGCCTGCGCCGGTTTCGGGGGCGGGCCTGGCCGGCGGCGAAGTAGCCAGGGCGGACGGTGCCGCTCAGCGGCTTAGCCGCAGCTCGACTTCGCGTTCGACGAACTGCCACTCTTCGCGCGAGCGCAGGAACGCCAAAAGCTCGTCGAACGCCGCGGCGTGCTCGGGCGCGAACTCGAACCAGGTCAAAAAGTCGAACGGTCCGCCTAGCTCGCGCGCGTGGTACAGCCGACGCGCTATGCGGGGCAGGTACGCCATGCTGCCGGCGATGTGCTGCGAGCGCGCTTCGAAGATCGCCCGACGCTCGTCCTGCGGCAGCGCCCACCACGTGTCCGATTTGCGGATCGGAATCAAGGCCGCGCACGTCGCTTCTGGGCGGCCCAGCGTTGGTGAACGGCGATCCAGCTCGGCCTTTTCGGAGCGCTCGACATAGCGGACGTGCCCGGATACCGCACGCAGTATCCAGGTGGCCTCGGGAACGGCCCGGATACCGTCGCGAATTTCGAGCCGCGCGGCCGTTGCCAGGCTCTCGCCGGCGATCGGCCGAACCGAGTCGACCCGCCACATGCCAGCGCTACCAGCGACGAATGTCGCTGGGCTCATACCGGAGCGGTACGGCTCTGTCATCGCTCACACAGGGGCGAGGCCGAGCTGCACCATCTCGCCGTCGATGCTCTCTTCGGTCGTGTGCGAGCCGGTCGGAAAGTCGGCCCTTTTCGCGCGTTCGAGCCCGACTGCCAACGTTTCACGTTGAATCAGCGTCAGTAGCTCGGCGCTGTCGAGCATCTCTGACACCGGACCATCGGCGTCCACGAACAATTGGATGCGTTGACTCACGGCGAGGTCGGCCTCACGGCGCAGGTTTTGGATGCGGCTGACGATCTCACGCGCCAAACCTTCGGCTGCCAGCTCGGGGGTGACATGGGTGTCGAGCACCACGGTTACACCGCCCTGAGTTTCGGAAGCGTTTCCCGGCAATGCCTCGCGCGCGAGGGTGATGTCTTCGGCGCTCAGCGCTTCGCCCTCGACCTCGACGCTTTCACCGCGCTCGAGCCGCGCGATGGCTTCCGCGTCGAGCTTCTCGACCGCGGCGGCGACGGCTTTCATCTTCGGCCCCAGGCGCTTGCCCAGCCGCTTGAAATTGGCCTTAGCCGACAGCGAGCACAGGGCTGAGTCGTCGGCGATCGCCACCACTTCTTTGACGTTGAGCTCGCCGCGCAAGGCCTCCGAAAGCTGCTCGACGGCGCTACGCACGACCGGATCGGGGCTGGCGACGGTGACGCGGGCCAAGGGCCGGCGCACGCCGAGCTTCTCGCGCTCACGGATCAGCAAGCCGAGCGCGATCGTCGAACGGGCGATCTCGATGCGCTGCTCGAGCTCGAGATCGATCAAAGACTTGTCGGCCTTGGGGAACGGGTGCGCGTGGACGCTGTCGCCAGCCGGGGCGAGACCGGTGTCGACCATCAGGCGCTGGTGCAAGTACTCGGTGAAGAATGGCATCACTGGCGCCATTGCGCGCGTCAGCGTGGTGAGCACGCGCAGCAGGGTGGCGTAGGCTGCGTGCTTGTCGCTGTCCCCGGCCGCACTCTCGTTGTTTGCGCGCCAGTAGCGGCGTCGGCCACGACGGATGTACCAGTTGTTCAGATCATCGCAGAGCCGTGTGAAGGCCGGGATCAGATTGGAGAGCTCGTAGCGCTCGTACTCGAGCGTTAGCTCTTCGACGAAGCGCTCGACGCGGCTCAAGATGTAGCGATCCAGATCGCCGCTGGGCTTGATCTCGAGATCAGCCGGCGTGGGTGACCAACCGTCCGCCACCGCGTAAGTGGCCAAAAAGACGTAGGCATTCCACAGCGGCAGCACGACCAGTCGCACCGTCTCTTTGACGCATTCGCCGGTCGTGTCGTTGGCATCCTTGCCGAATTTCATCGGCTCCGCACGCACGACGGCGCTGTCGATCAAGTAGGCGCGCAGGGCGTCGGCGCCGTAGTTCTCCATCACGTCGTTCGGATCGGGGTAGTTCTTGAGCCGCTTCGACATCTTCTTGCCGTCGGCGGCCAAGATCATACCGTTGACGATGACGTTCTTGAACGCTGGCCGTTGGAAGAGCGCCGTCGAAAGCACGTGCAGCGTGTAGAACCAGCCGCGCGTCTGATCGAGCCCTTCGGCGATGAAATCTGCGGGCAAGTTCTGCTCGACGTAGTCGATTTTCGACTTGTCGAACGGGTAGTGATTCTGCGCGTACGGCATCGAGCCGGACTCGAACCAGCAGTCGAAGACCTCCGGGATGCGCTGCATCGTGCCGCCCGGCGTCTTCAGCGAGGGGAACGAGATGCCGTCGATCGACTCGCGATGCAGGTCTTTGACTGAGCCTGCGGTAAGGCCGGCGCGCTTTTCCAGCGCCTCGACCGAGCCAATGCACTCGAGCTCGTGTGGTGCCTTGTCGCAGCGCCAAACCGGGATCGGCGTGCCCCAGAAACGATTGCGGCTCAGGTTCCAATCGCGGGCGTTTTCCAGCCAGTTGCCGAATCGCCCGGAGCCGACGTGGTCCGGCACCCAGCGGATGGGCGCGTTGTTCTTCACCAGCTGCTCTTTGATCTGCTCGACCTTCATGAACCAGGTCGACAGCGCCATGTAGAGCAGCGGCTGATCGGTGCGGTAGCAATGAGGGTAGGCGTGGACGATCGTGTCTTGGTCGACGAGCTTGCCCTCGCTCTTCAGCTTTTGGATGATGCCGCGATCGGCGTCCTTGGCGAATTGCCCGGCAAAGTCGGGTACGGTCTCATCGAAGATGCCGGTCAGCCCCATCGGACGGATGATGGGCAAGCCTTCGCGTAGACCCACCTGGTAATCGTCTTCGCCGAAGGCGGGCGCCTGATGGACGATGCCGGTGCCGGAGTCGGTCGTCACGTAGTCGGCCGCGACGACGCGGAAGCACCAACGCGAACCGTCTTCCTTCGTCTTCTTGTCCGCGAAGTACGGAAACAGCGGCTGGTAGGCGCGCCCGACCAGCTCTACTCCACGCAACCGAGTAATCTCGGTCGTCTTTCCGATGCGGCCGCGTGCCTGGTAGTCAACGAGCCGGCTCGGCTCAAGGTAGGCGACCTCGCCAGTGTCGTCGAGCCGCACCTTGGCGTACTCGACGTCCGGATGAACCGCGAGCGCCAGGTTGCTGGGCAGCGTCCACGGAGTCGTCGTCCAAGCCCACAAGTAAGCGTCTTCGTCCTCAAGCTTGAAGCGCAAGGTGACGCTCGGATCTTGCCGGCGTTTATGGCCATCTTTCTTGGTTACTGGGTCGCGTTCTTGCGGACCCTGGGCGACCTCGAAGTTGGACAGCGGCGTGCCGAGCGCCGGCGAAACCGGCTGGATGCGAAAGCCTTCGTAGATCAGGCCTTGCTCCCAAAGCCGATTGAAGACCCACCACACCGTCTCCATGTACTCGGGGTCCATGGTCTTGTATTCGTGCTTGAAGTCGACCCAGCGCCCCATCCGTCGCACGGTGGATTCCCACTCGCGCGTGTAGCGCTGCACGCTTTGGCGGCACGCGGCGTTGAACTTCGGCACGCCATGCGCCTCAATCTCGGCTTTGCCGCCGAGGCCCAGCTCTTTCTCGATCAAGCTCTCGATCGGTAAGCCGTGGCAGTCCCAGCCGAAGCGGCGCTCGACGTCGAAGCCTTGCATCACGAAGTAGCGCGGCACGATGTCTTTGATCGTGCCGGCCAGCAGGTGACCATAGTGCGGGAGGCCGGTCGCGAAGGGCGGTCCGTCGTAGAAGACGAACGGCTTCTGAGCCTTGCCGGCCAGGCTCTTTTTCTCGATGCCGTGCTGGTCCCAAAGCGCCAGAATTTCGTGCTCGAGCTTCGGTAGATGAAACTCAGCAACGGGCTTTTGAAACGAGGACTTCGCGGCGTCAGACATGGGTAAGGCGCGCGAATGTAGTGCCTGATCCTCCGTCAGGCCAGCGGGGCGTCAGCAGCGGCGAGCGGCCGGCTTTTCTGGGCGTTTACTTCGGTACGTTGGTCTCGGTCGGGCAGCCCAGCAGGATCTGCCAGGACGCCAGCGGATCGGCTGTGGCCGAGTCGCAGGTCGCTTCGCACAGAATGATGCGGCTCGGATTGATCGCGTTGTCGCAGTGCCCGCAAGCGGCGGCGTCATTGACTTGGGGCAACGGCGGTGATGGCAGAAGGACGCACGCGAGGGGGCGAGACCCGTGGGGTCTTCACGCCATACCTCTACCTGATGATTCATCGCACCTTGCCCGAGCCAGCCGGGACAGCGGGAAGGCGGGAAGGCCGAGATTTAGGGTGGGTGGTACTGGCAACTGGACGCAGGCGGATCGCGATTGGGCCTCAGGCGCCTGTTCGAACAACAGAAATCTTCCCGCCTTCCCGCCTTCCTGTTCGCTCGTGCTCGAGGCGAGAAACGTGATGAATGGTCAGAACCTACACGGGGGTACCCCGACTCACTCGCGGGC